>CAZOPE010000010.1:0-89492 GCA_964581625.1 uncultured Cellvibrionaceae bacterium | reverse complement strand
CAAAATATTTAGAATTATCTGTCTTTTAGGATTCTAAGATGTTGATTCTTAAGAATTTCCAATCTCCTCTATTGTGTCGTCCACTGGAGACGGAACTGTTAGAAATTCTCAACGAGGCTTTCACGTATGGCCTATGAGTAACAATATGATCAGTGATTGGTTTGGCGAAAAGGTCTTTGAGTTGCACCCGCTCTTGCAAAGGTTGCATAAATCAGGAGGGGTTTTGTCTGGTAAGGTCAAGGTAAAACTTGCCACAGGTATAGCGGGCTATTTTGGCAAACACCTAGCTAAAAAATTTGGTATTCCACTGTACTCTATCGAGCAATCATTTTCAGTTGTTATAACCCATCATTCAGATGGCTTGCATTGGGATAGATATTTTGATTCAAGCCGAATGCATTCCGTGTTTTTACCAGTCGGAAGTATTGCTAATGGATACTGGTTGGAAACCACAGGTATTTTTAAGTTACATCTCACCGTTGATATAAAGGATGGTGGATGGTATTGGCGGTGCTTACGCATTAAATTCAAAAATATAACCCTACCGCTATTTCTGTTGCCGCGAGTGAATGCTTATAAAAAAATCGAGGATGAAAAATATAGATTTTATGTTGGGTTCAATCTGCCGCTTTTCGGAGAAGTATTGTCCTATAGTGGGTTATTAAACCCTGCTGTTTCCCTTGCTAACAACTAAATAAGGAATTTTCAATGAACCTGCAATCTCTACGGACTTGGTTAATTCGCTGGCTTTACCTAATTACCTTTGGTCATTTCGCTGCTGGTGTTTTACTGGCTTGGTTTTCCCATCTCAGTTTTTTTGACCAGTATCATCACTCCATACTCAATCAAATAGGCGATCTCTCGGTAACAGCCCATCAACTTCAGGTGTGGTGGTTAAGTTTGTTTGGCGCAACCTTGCAAAACCTTGCGATTTTTATGGGGGTTCTAACTTACGTGGGCAGCAAACAGCGCAGTGCATTTGTGTGGGCGTGGATGATTGTGGGTTTAATCTTGTGGGCTCCACAAGATATGCTTATTTCGCTGCGAATAGATCTTTGGTTGCATGTGTGGGTGGACTCAATTGCACTTTTAGTAATGGTGCCTCCCTTGGTTGTTTTGTACTGGATTGATCGAAATCACAAGGTTTAACTCACAAGGATAAAAACTATGCTCGATATTAATCCATCCGAAGGTGAACTCTTCAGAAAAATACTCGGCGACGAGTGGAAAAAATTACATGTGGATATTCAGGCGCGCTTTGCAAAAAATCCCGGAGTTGGTGCGCCTTTATATTACACCGGATTTCTGAGTGAGTTGAGTTGTTCACGTATTGGTAAATTTCTAGGTTTCATTACCATGCCGTTTATTAAGGGTGCATTAATTCCTTACAACGATAAAAACTTCCCAGTCGATATTCAAGTTTATTCCAAGCCTGATTGCCCGTTTATTTTTAAGCAGCGTATTTATCACCTCCACAACCGCAAGCCGATCCAATTTACGTCTTACATGCGTGAAAGCGAAAAAGGTGAAGTGCTTGAATACGTAGGTGCTGGCTTGGGAATGAAGTTGGTATTGCATGTTCACGAGGGCAATTTATATTTTACCAGCGATGGCTATTTTTGGGATTTGTTTGGTTTCCGTATCCCTTTGCCCGGAATTCTAACACCAGGTAAAACCTTTTTATGCCATCGCAATGATAATCCAAGTCAGTTCAATATTCGTATCGAGATAAAGCACTGTGTTTTTGGTACTACGTTTACCCAAGTAGGTGTATTTCATGAATTGCCGGCAGGGCAACCTGAAGCAAGATCTGCTGCAGCAATGGAGGCTTTATGAATACTCATTTACTCGCATTGCAATTAATGGCTGCCCAAGGTTTATTAGGCGCGTTCGATACTTTATATCACCACGAATTCACCGAAGCATTGCCGAGCCGGCGCAGCGCCCGTAAGGAATTGTGGATTCACGCAATCCGCGCCAGTTTTTACAGCCTGTTATTTATTGGATTGTCTGCATGGAAATGGAATGGCCTTTGGGCGATGTTATTAATGATTATTTTCAGTGTTGAAATTTTGCTAACGCTGTGGGACTTTGTGATTGAAGACAAAACACGTTTACTGCCAGCGACTGAGCGTGTAACTCACACTGTGCTGGCGATAAATGGCGGTGCGTTTATTACCTTGTTGGCGTTAACCTTTCCCAGCTGGTATATACAACCGACTGAATTGCAGTGGGAGTATCAAGGTGCATTGAGTATTTTTTTAGCGCTCTGTGGAATTGGTGTCGGTCTTTCGGGAATTCGCGATGGATTTGCAGCTTACAGTTTGGGCAAGCTAACACAAAATGAGGAGAAGAAAATGCCGTTACATTTTAGTCATACCAGTGAGAGTGTTTTGGTGACTGGCGCAACAGGTTTTATTGGTCAATTATTAGTGAATGCATTAATTGCGGATGGCCATCGAGTTACCGTTTTAACGCGTAACGCCAAAAAAGCGGCATGGATGTTTAATGGAAAAGTCAATTGTATTGAAAGTATGGATGAGCTTCCTGTTAATTATCCTATCGATACTATCGTCAATTTAGCCGGTGCGCGCATTTTAGGTTGGCGTTGGAGGGAATCGCGTAAGGCAGAATTGATGAAAAGCCGAGTGGAGTTAACGCATAAGCTTGTTGCATGGATTGCAACGGCAGAACAAAAGCCCAAGTTGTTATTGTCTGCCTCTGCGATTGGTTATTACGGCATTCAAGCCATTGGTGATAATACCGAATTAACAGAAGATGCTCCCACTCAAAGTATTT
The DNA here is from genome assembly GCA_964581625.1 of uncultured Cellvibrionaceae bacterium. GTDB lineage: Bacteria > Pseudomonadota > Gammaproteobacteria > Pseudomonadales > Cellvibrionaceae > Cellvibrio. The sequence goes on along the minus strand of CAZOPE010000010.1, from coordinate 86,693 downwards.
TTATGGCGAAGCTATGCCAAGCTTGGGAGGCTGCAGCACAATCAGCAGAGCAATATGGTGTGAAAGTGGTGCGTATGCGGTTTGGCTTAGTCTTGGGGCATGGTGGCGCGTTACCTATGCTGCTCTTGCCGATTAAATTGTTTGTGGGTGGAAAATTAGCGTCAGGAAAGCAATGGTTGTCGTGGATTCACGTAGATGACTTGCTCGCGGCTATCGCGCATATTTGGCGCTTATATGAGGCAGGTGAAACCAAGGCAAGTGTGAAGCCTGTTTATAATTTCACTGCGCCAGACGTTTTATCGCAATTTGAATTTAGCAAAGTGGCTGCCAAAGTTTTAAATCGTCCCTGTTTTTTTCCAACGCCGGGTTGGCCTATGCGTTTAATGTTGGGGGAGCAAGCCGATTTGTTGTTGGAAGGGCAGAGAGTAATTCCGGCTAATTTGCTTGAGGATGGGTTTACGTTTACCTATCCCGATGCCGAAAACGCTTTACGCAATCTTATATAGCGATTACCCAATGAAAACTTCTTATCCCCCTCGTGTGAGCTCCAGCGATCAAATCATTATGTTTGATGGCGTTTGCAAACTTTGCAATGGCTGGAGTCGTTTCATTATTCGGTTTGATACGCACAAAAAGTTTAAGCTTTGCGCGGTGCAGTCAGATGAAGGGCAGGCGATTTTGAAATGGTTTGGGTACCCCACGGATTATTTTGAAACCATGCTCTTAATTCAAGGTAACCGCGCATTGGAAAAATCAGATTCTTTTTTGGCAATAGCGGGGCAGTTGCCTTTTCCTTGGGGTTTGATGCGAGTATTTAACATCTTTCCAAAAAGGTTTCGTGATTGGTTTTATGATCGTATTGCGTTAAACAGATACAAGATTTTTGGCAAGTACGATGTCTGTATCTTGGCAACACCGGATCATGATTCGCGGTTTCTTCGCTAAGTATTTTTCAAGTGACGCCAGTATTGGTTGAATGTATCTTCTGACCAACTTCCCTTTTTAATTGCTTTTATATAAGCGGGACGCTGCTTGATTCTGAGTAAATACTCGCTAGTGTGCGGGTGTGATGCTTGTGTAAAAAATCTGCTCGCTAATGCACTTAGCATAAACTCCATAAGAATATCTGCACCCGTAAAGGTATCACCCGCAAAAAAAGTATGGTTGCGGAGATGCTGTTCAATCAATTGCATTTCAGATTCTAAATTTTTATGAAGAAAGCCTGCGTTCACTTTTTTGAATATTAACCTAATGATAGGTCTAACAATGAATGGAGTGCCTTGCGTGATTCGGGTAAAAACTTGCGACATGGCTAAGTAGGGCATTAGCGATGCTTCTGAAAAGTTCTTCCAATATAAATAGTTAATTTTTTCAACACTATTCTCTGCGGGCGCGAGTATTTCTTTCCCATAGGTGGCGAGCAAGTAGTCAAATATTGCACCACTTTCTGCGAGCTTGATTTCCCCATCGATGAGTACGGGTGCTTTGCCCAACGGATGAACTTGATACAGTGACTCAGCTGCTTGCCTGGTTTTTGGGCATCGCTCATGAATAATAAGATTGTATTGAAGCTCGAGTTCTTCTAATAGCCAAATAACACGTTGCGAGCGAGAGTTGGTAAGGTGGTGAATGCTTATCATGAGAGAGTTAATCGGAATGGTTGCGAGTGTTGAACGATTATCTTCTCTAAGTGTGGGAACTATCAACAAAAAAACCACCGCACCCGTTGAGGCAAGTGCAGTGGTGAAAACGGAAAAGGGTATTGTGGGATACCCGAAATGCAGTTACCAAAGTGGTGTTTAGTGACTGCATTTTTTACGGGTGTGTGGAGCACCCGTTATACCTACGAAACTGCTTATGTGTCCGTGTCCTAAAATCCCTAAAATTAACCGTCCTTAAGATTTAGCAGCAACGCTAGCATTAAGTGTTACAGGCTTTTCGTAAGTGAAAGGCTGCAACAATTCATCGGGTTTGCCTTTACAGGCTTTAGCCAAAAGCTCCCGGCGTTGGGCCAGCAATAAGCCAATGGCTTCGCTGTGTTGTTCATCAATACCGAGAATATTTTCTTCAATAAGCTGGGTGATGTTGGCGGCAAGTTCCAAATACTTATCGTGTTCTTCTGCTAGTTTTCTGTCTTCAAACATGCTGCCATCCCGATCACAGAGCCATACGGCGACTACCGACATAAAAATTACCTCGTGGTTATACTGTTTTTATATACAGTATTGGCTGGCAGAGTATTTGTCAACGGTTATTTGCCAGAACTTATGTTTTAGGTGCGTACAGTCTTTAACAATTTCGAGCAAATCTCTCCTATTTTCAAACGCCTTGTATTTTTATACTGATTCCACTTTCCCAAGATAGCTTGGGTCTGCATACCCGCGCGTGCGGGTAGATTTATCAGTGTTTACAGGACCTAACCATGAACAAACAGATGAACAAAAAGATGTCATTAAAAACCTTTGGATTAGCTATGTGCCTCGCCGTGAGTACTCAACAGGCAGCAGCTGCAAATACAGGAGGTTTTTATGTGGGGGCCGATGTGGGCTCCACCGAAATAAAGGGTGATGGCCGAATCGGTAAAGATTCTGTATTTGTTACCGGCCAACAATTTAAAGATTCAGACACCAGCTATGGATTGCATGCAGGTTTTCAATTTAACGATTGGTTCGCAGCGGAGTTGGGTTACACCGATTTTGGTACTACCATCAAGCGTTTCAAAATTCGCCCGGATATTATGTTTATAGTCGCCCCTAACGATACTCAAGTTGTCGATGCCAAGGGTGTTTCTTTGTCGGGGGTGTTCAGCTATGGATTGGGTCAACGCTTTTCGGTGTTGGGTGTATTGGGTGTTTCGTCGATTAATTACGACAGTACTTGGAAGGGCGGCTTTTCGCCTATGACTGGCAGCCTGCGCGAGCATCATAGTTTTACAGATCAAGGGCTTCTTTTGGGCCTTGGTGGGCGCTACGAGCTTAACGATTCGGTCGCATTAAGGGTTGATCTTCGCCGAAATGATGTGGGTGACTTTAAGCTGGATACGGCTAGTGTTGGGGTCGAGTACTCCTTCTAACAGAAAATATTAGCAAACAGGGAGGTTTTGCTTAATGGCTATATCTTCCCCTTCAGACCATGGATAATGCGCGCTCTTTGATCGCCATTATTTGCTAAGGATTTCGTGTGTCTGAACCCGCTCCAGCGCCTAAACGTACTATGTTGCGTTCCAGTTTAATTACTGGGTCTATGACAATGATGTCGCGCGTAACAGGTTTGGCGCGCGATCAACTGCAAGCTTACTACCTCGGTGCCGGTGCCGATGCCGATGCCTTCAATGCTGCCTTCCGCATCCCTAATTTTTTTCGCCGTTTGTTTTCAGAAGGTGCGTTTTCGCAGGCGTTTATTCCTGTGTTGTCGGAGTATCGCGCTAAAGGTTCACAAGAAGCGCTCAAGAACTTAATTGATCGCGTAGCTGGTTGCTTGGGCTCGGTTTTAATTCTGGTGACAGTGTTGGGTGTGATAGGCGCGCCTGTATTAGGTGCTGTGTTTGCTTCGGGTTTTATGGATGAGCCAGAAAAGTTCGAAAAATACACATCGCTCATCCGCATTATGTTCCCCTACTTGATGCTGATTTCCCTTAGCGGATTTATGGGGGCTATCCTCAATAGTTATGATCGTTTCGCGATCTCCGCGTTTACGCCGGTGTTGCTCAACATAGTGTCGATTTTTGCGATGCTAGTAATTGCGCCCTTGATGGGCTCGGTGGTGTTCGCATTGGCATGGAGTGTGTTGCTGGCAGGTGTTTTATCCATTGCCTTTCAAGCGCCTCACCTAAAGCGCCTGCATATGTTGCCCACTCCCAAGTTGGATTTGAAAGACCCCGGCGTAAGGCGCATTTTGACTCTTATGGCGCCGGCGATATTCGGCGTATCCATCGCGCAAATTAATACCTTATTCGATTCTATAGCGGCGTCTTGGCTGCCCGAGGGCAGTATCACTTGGTTGTATTATTCAGATCGATTGGTGGAGTTGCCCTTGGGCATTTTTGCGGTGGCGATCAGTACAGTGATTATGCCAAATCTCTCGCGTTTGCATGCAACCGACTCGTCAGATGATTTCAGCAAAACCTTGGATTGGGCAGTAAGGTTCATCATTTTAATTGCCTTGCCAGCAACCCTCGCGCTGGTGATTCTGGCTAAGCCCGTTATTTTTACCTTGTTTCAACACGGCAAATTTAATCCCCAAGACGCGCTCATGTCGTCCTACAGTCTGCAAACCTACGCCTTAGGATTACTGGCGTTTATGCTTATCAAAGTGCTGGCTCCCGGCTACTTTGCTCGGCAAGACATCAAAACACCGGTCAGGGTCGGCATGATTGCCATAGGCGTTGGGATGTTACTCAAAGTGTTGATCGTCGCCCCGCTTAACCTGTATTGGCAAATCGGCCACGTAGGTTTGGCGCTCTCAACGGCGCTGGCTGCCTACGTCAACGTTATATTGTTATATCGCGGTTTACGTAAACGCGATGTCTATCGGCCCGCCGCAGATTGGCGAAAAACCTGGCTTAGGTATGGCTTGGCGAACCTATTAATGGTTGCAGTATTGATTACCGGAACTCACTACCTCGACGGTTGGGCGGCTTGGAGTATTTTGGAGCGCATAGTCTACTTAGCAATTCTGTGCGTCGGTGGTGGGCTGGTTTACCTCCTTGGGCTTGGTTTGGCAGGCTTCAAACCCAAAGATTTTCGCGCCCCGCATTAACAGCAGGGCGTGTGGCTCCTGTATACTTCTGGCCCTTTGAACAGCAACCTATTTGATCAGATATCAGGTACCGGCAACCCGTGCAGATAGCGCAACGAGAATTTATCCGCGGATTACACAATCTTCGCCCTGAACACAAAGGCTGCGTTGCGACCATTGGTTCCTTCGATGGTGTGCATTTGGGGCACCAGGCGATTTTGCGGCAGCTTAAAGACGTAGCCCGCGCGCAAGGTTTACCTGTGGTTGCCATAGTGTTTGAACCCCAGCCCCACGAGTTTTTTTCCGGTGATAAAGCGCCCGCACGCTTAATGCGCATGCGCGAAAAGCTGGAAGCCTTATGGGCAGCGGGTGTCGATAAAGTCTTATGTTTGAACTTCAACCACGCGTTACGCGGCCTTTCCGCTGAGCAATTTATCGAGCGGGTGTTGGTAGAAGGTTTGGCTATAAAGCATTTGGTGGTGGGCGATGATTTCCGGTTTGGGTGTGATCGCAAAGGTGACTTTCAACTCCTTCAAACCAAAGGCAAAGAATTTGGGTTTGCCGTGAGTGACACCCACACCTTAGAAATGGACGGAAGCCGCATTAGCAGCACGCGCATTCGCCACTTGCTGGAAGCGGGTGATTTTGCGGAGGCAGAAAAACTCCTAGGCAAACCTTACGGCGTATATGGCCGAGTGGTTTACGGCAAGCAACTCGGTCGCCAGTTAGGTGTGCCCACAGCCAACGTTGAATTGCGCCGCTACCGTTCGCCATTACACGGAGTCTTTGCGGTAACTGCGGTATTTACTGATGGCAACCAAGTCTATGGTGTTGCCAATATTGGTGTTCGCCCAACGGTAAACGGTTTGAAAAAACCGTTGTTGGAAGTTCACTTATTTAATTTCTCGCGCGACATCTACGGCCAGGTTATTGATGTTGTGTTTCATCACAAATTGCGCGATGAGAAAAAATTTGCCTCTTTGGATGAATTGAAAGCACAACTGCAAACGGATATTAACGAAGCTAAAGCCTTTTTTAATATCTAACCCGCCTGAGTTTTTCCAACGTAAAAGGTGTGTTATGGAGCGCATTTGGGAGCAAGTCAGTTCAACAATAGTGGCCGAGTTTTCAGATTTAAATGACGTGACGGAATTAACGCGCGTTAGCGTGCGGTTGTTAATTGCCGCCATTTTGGGCGGCATACTCGGCTTTGAGCGTGAGCAGCGCGGTAAATCTGCCGGTATCAAAACGCACATGCTGGTGTGCATCGGCGCTGCTTTATTTGTATTGATTCCGCAACAAGCGGGCTTTGCATCACAAGCGGATTTAAGCCGGGTCATGCAAGGCATTATTTCGGGTATAGGTTTTCTGGGCGCTGGGGCCATCCTTAAAGGTAACGACGAAAAAGACCTTAAAGGATTAACCACCGCAGCGGGAATTTGGTTAACAGCTGCCATTGGCGTTGCAGCAGGATTAGGGCGTGAATCATCCGCCATCTTGTGTACCTTGCTGGCGCTGACGGTGTTGTTGATTATTCCCAAAGTGGCGAGTTCGATAGGCCACAAAGACAAGAACTGACATTTTATTTTTTAAACACACAGTGTGAATAAGTTGAACGTGATGACTGATTACAAAGCAACATTGAATTTACCGAACACCGGCTTTGCCATGAAAGCGAACCTCGCCCAGCGCGAGCCGGAAATGCTCAAACAATGGCAGGCGAATAATCTTTACCAAACCATTCGGAGTGCGCGAGCGGGCCGTGAACAATTTATTTTGCACGACGGCCCTCCTTACGCGAATGGTGATATTCATATTGGTCACGCGGTTAATAAAATTCTCAAAGATATTATTATCAAGAGCAAAACCTTGAGCGGTTTTGATTCGCCTTACGTACCTGGGTGGGACTGCCACGGTTTGCCTATCGAACACAATGTCGAGAAAAAAATTGGCAAAGCGGGCGACAAGGTTGATGTAAAAACCTTCCGCCAAAAATGCCGCGAGTATGCCGCCAAACAAGTGGATGGTCAGCGCGTAGATTTTGTGCGCATGGGCGTTCTGGGGGATTGGGATAAGCCTTATCTCACCATGGATTATAAATTCGAAGCCGACATCATCCGCGCGCTTGGCAAAATCACCGAAAACGGCCATCTCCACAAAGGTTTTAAACCGGTTTATTGGAGTGTTGTTGGCGGTTCTGCGCTCGCGGAAGCTGAAGTTGAATACCAAGACAAAACTTCTTTTTCGATCGACGTAAAATTTCCATTTGTAGAACAAGCCGGTGTGGCTGCAAAAATTGAAGGCTTGAGTGGTACAGGTGAAATCGCACTGGTGATTTGGACAACCACACCTTGGACATTACCTGCAAACCAAGCGGTATCCGCAAATGCAGAAGTTGATTATGTGCTCGTGCAAGTTGGCGAAACCCGTTTGCTGGTTGCCGAAGCATTGCTCACTAATGTGCTTGGCCGTGCGCAAGCCAGCGAACACACAATTGTTGGTCGTGTGAAAGGCGCGGCATTGGAAGGTTTGTTGTTGCAACATCCTTTTTATAGCCGCCAAGTTCCTATTTTGTTGGGCGATCATGTTACTACCGATGCAGGTACTGGCTTTGTTCACACAGCACCGGATCACGGCGCTGACGACTTTAATGTGGGTGTGAAGTACGGAATTGGTACCCTTAATTACATCGATGACAACGGCTACTATCGCCCTAACGTTGAGCTTTTTGCTGGCGATCACGTTTATAAAGTCGATGAAAAAGTTATCAACTTGTTAATCGAAAAAAATGCATTGCTTGCGCAAGGTAAAATTACACACAGCTTCCCTCATTGTTGGAGAACCAAAACACCGTTGATCTTCCGCGCAACGCCGCAATGGTTTGTGAGCATGAGCAAAAACAATTTGCGCGAACAGGTTGCAAAAGCTGTTGAAGGCGTAAATTGGGTGCCCGATTGGGGCAAGGCGCGTATTGATGCCATGCTTGCAAGCTCACCCGACTGGTGTATTTCTCGCCAACGCACTTGGGGCGTTCCGATTGCGTTGTTTGTGCACAAAGAAACACAAGAGTTGCACCCTAAAACGGCTGAGCTAATTGAAGCTGTTGCGCAAAAAGTTGAGCAAAGCGGAATGGATGCTTGGTTCGATCTAGATCCAAAAGAATTGCTGGGTGCAGATGCAGAAAATTACACCAAAGTCACTGACACTTTGGATGTGTGGTTTGATTCCGGCGTAACACATTATGCCGTGCTGGAAAAACGCGCTGGTTTACGCTTCCCAGCAGATTTGTATTTGGAAGGTTCAGATCAACATCGCGGTTGGTTCCAGTCATCACTTAAAACTTCCATGGCGATGAATGGCGTTCCGCCTTACAAAACCGTTTTGACTCACGGCTTCGTGGTGGATGCGCAAGGCCGCAAAATGTCCAAGTCCATCGGCAACGTTATGTCACCACAAAAAGTGATGAATGATTTGGGTGCAGACGTGTTGCGCTTGTGGGTTGCTGCAACGGATTTCAGTACCGAAATGAGTGTGTCGGACGAGATTTTAAAGCGCACGGCAGATTCTTATCGCCGTATTCGTAATACAGCGCGTTTTATGTTGTCGAACCTCACTGGCTTTAATCCGGCAACAGATTCCGTTGCAATGGAAGATATGTTGCAGTTAGATCGCTGGATTGTTGGCCGTGCCGCCGCACTGCAAGAAGAAATTATTACTGCTTATGACAACTATCATTTGCATTTAATTTACCAAAAGTTGCATAACTTCTGTGTGGTCGAGTTAGGTGGTTTCTATCTCGATATTATTAAAGATCGCCAATACACCGTTAAAGCAGACTCGCTCGCACGTCGCTCAGCGCAAACGGCATTGCAATACGTGACCGAGGCGATGGTACGTTGGATTGCACCGATTTTAAGTTTCACTGCGGACGAAATTTGGAAAGAAATTGCAGGTGAGCGTGATGCGACTGTGTTCACTGCAGAGTGGTATACGTTGCCATCAATGCCCGCTGATTCTTTCAGTGATGGCTACTGGAGTTTGGTTGCTGATGTTAAAGCAGCGGTGAACAAAGTTCTGGAAGCCAAGCGTGCATCAGGCGAAGTGGGTGGCTCTCTAGGTGCTGAAGTAACGCTTTATTGTGAAGATGGTTTGGCTGCCGAGTTACGTAAACTCGCCAACGAACTGCGTTTTGTGTTGATTACATCAACGGCTGAAATTCGCCCTGTCAGCGAAAAGCAACATGCAGAGTCAACCGAGGTAAATGGTTTATTTGTTGCGGTGAAAAAATCTGAGCACATTAAGTGTGAGCGTTGCTGGCATCATCGTGCAGATGTAGGTGCTAATGCTTCGCACCCAACGATTTGTTTGCGTTGCGTTGAAAACGTAGAAGGGAAGGGTGAAGCGCGAAGCTTTGCGTAGTTAAATTTTTTCCGAGAAAATCCCTTTCCATCTCCTTTTGTCAAATGGAGGGGTGTAATCCCCGTATTTGAAAAAGAGGGGCCGGGGGAGATTCAGAATTCAGGTACTTATTGCACATGAAAAATTTAATGGTGGGTGAAGGCACTCGGGTAACGCTGCATTTTGCGTTGCGTTTGCAGGACGGCGAATTAATAGATTCCAACTTTGAACGTGACCCGGCTACTTTCACTGTTGGTGATGGCAATTTGCTGCAGGGTTTTGAGAAAGCGATTTTTGGGCTGCAGGAAGGCGACCGTAAAACGGTTGTGATTAAACCAGAACATGGCTTTGGTCAGCGTAATCCCAACAATATCCAGGAGATTCCACGTAGCCAGTTCGATGCGGAAGTGGCATTGGAGGAGGGGCTAGTATTGTCATTTGCGGATGCACAAAAAGCTGAGCTACCTGGCGTGGTAAAACGTTTTAACGATGATGTTGTAACGGTAGATTTTAATCACCCACTCGCGGGGCGAGATATCGTGTTCGAAGTCGCCATCTTAAAAATCGAACCGGCTCAGGTTCATTAATTCTTGCAGTAAATAGGTAAAAGCATGACAGAAATTAAACTTGCCAATCCCCGCGGATTTTGTGCAGGCGTTGATCGCGCGATTGATATTGTAAACCGTGCGCTTGATGTTTTTGGTGCGCCTATTTATGTGCGTCACGAAGTTGTTCATAACAAGTTTGTAGTAGATTCCCTGCGTGACCGTGGAGCTATATTCGTCGAAGAGGTTAATCAGGTTCCCGACAATGTTATTTTAATTTTTAGCGCTCACGGTGTATCCCAAGCTGTACGTAAAGAAGCAGAGAGTCGCGGGTTGCAAATTTTTGATGCAACTTGCCCACTCGTTACTAAAGTTCATATCGAAGTAACTCGCTATAGCAGACAAGGGCGCGAATGTATTTTAATCGGCCATGAAGGTCACCCCGAGGTCGAAGGCACCATGGGGCAATACAATAATGCAAATGGTGGTGAAATTTATTTAGTGGAAGATGAGGCTGATGTTGACGCGCTGGTCGTTAAAAATCCAGACGCGCTTTCCTATGTGACTCAAACAACGTTATCTATGGATGACACCGCTAAAGTTATCGATGCCTTGCGCAAAAAATTCCCCAACATCCAAGGGCCGCGCAAAGACGATATTTGCTACGCAACCACCAATCGTCAAGACGCTGTGCGCCAACTCGCTTTGGAATGCGATTTGGTGTTGGTGGTTGGCTCCCCCAATTCATCCAACTCAAATCGCCTGCGCGAACTCGCTGAACGTTGCGGTACCGAGTCTTACTTAATCGACGGACCCGATGATATTAATCCAGAGTGGATTAAAGAAAAAAATGCTATCGGTATCACGGCGGGTGCATCAGCTCCTGAAGTGTTGGTAAAACAGGTTATCGAAAAGCTTCAAGCTTGCGGCGCAACAGTTCCGCAGGAAATGGATGGTACGCCCGAAACCATAAGTTTCTCTTTGCCAAAAGCACTGCGTCAGTAAGTTCGATACGATCGCTTTACCATCCTTAGATGGCGGCACAATCTTGAGCGCTAATTTCTTGCTGACGAACTCTGCCTCCGCGGGAGAGGACTAGTTCATAACCCTTTCCCGTACTGGTGGGGCATAGGGTGAATGTACCCGCCTGAAATCCTCCCGCATTGCTGGTTCCGTTTGCATAGCGGCCCTCTCCTGACCCAATGAATGAGACGTAATTTGCCAGTGGTTTGTTGGCAATAACACGCACACCATTCAATTTGGATTGCATTTGCAAGGCTTGTTCACCGGGATCTCTCGAGCCATTGTTATTGGTGTCGACAAATACCTCCCAACCATCCTCCCAATTTGTGAGTTTCTGAATGGTTGTTCGTTTGTTAGAAAACACGGCGTTTGAGCGCGTAACTTCAAGGGATTCAATCATACTTTGCGCAGCGGTTTTGACCCGTGAGTGACGAATGTTCTCGGTTAAATTAGGAATACCAATTCCCAGCAAGATGCTGACAATGGATAGAGTGATGAGGAGTTCGATAAAGGTAAAGCCGCGAGAATGCACTAGCATATTAAATCCCTCCCTGGGGTGCTGTTAATTTTGGCGCCAAGTAAAAGCCGCTCATTCATCCTTGTTGACCGCGTATCAGGTGATAGGCGCGGGTATAAATTACCTGTGTTAAGGTTTAGCGACTATAACTGCTTGTGTAAGACTCGTCCAGAGGTAGGCTTTTCTTGAAGAGCAATAATCCATGCTAAAAAAACAAAGTGCCTTTTCGTTAATTGAGTTGCTGGTTACCCTCACTGTCATTGGAGTGTTGATAGGGTTAGTTGCCCCTAGCTTTCAGGCTCAGGTATTGGGTAGTAGGTCAGTCGCTCAAGCTGATGGGTTGACGGAAGCTCTTAACTTGGCTCGCTATGAAGCGGTCAGGCGCGCGAAGCGAGTTACCGTGTGCGCTAGCTCAGACAGCCTGACCTCAACACCTACCTGCACCGGCAACTGGGAAGACGGCATGCTCATGTTTGTGGATCAAGCAACTTCAGATGGCGCGACTGCTGCTGTTTTGGGGGGTACCCCTCAAATTATTAAAGTATTTGGAAAAGCAGACTCCCATGCTGCAATAGGCGTTACACGATCTAGCACTGCAATATCATTCATTAGATTTACTTCATTGGGTACTCTGGCTCGAATTTCTAATAGTTCCGACAGTATTGTTATAGAGAGCAGTGTTGGTGGATGTGTCGGTGAAAAAGCCAGAACTCTCACCATAAATCTATCTGGGCTAGTGTTCGCTACAAAGAAAAATTGTTAATGGGGGATGTGTTCCCTTTGAGGTTTTCATGAACGGTATTACCTACAGACAATCAAGAGGCGTTGGTTTGATCGAGGTTTTGATCACCATGCTCATTTTGTCCACAACCTTGATTACATTAGCCGCGTTGCAAACTCGTTCTCTTCAGTACAACCAAGGTAGTTACCTTGGTTCTCAAGCTAATATTTTAGCGTCAGATATTTTAGATCGCATAAGAGCTAACAAGAAAAGCCCTACACATACTGTGCAAGTTGAGGACTACAACGTTGCGGCATCCGTTTTTACTGCCAGTTCGGTGCCCACATCATCGCTTGCGGCCGCAGATGTTTATTTGTGGCGCCAAAATATTAATTCACTCATGCCTGGAGGAACTGGTGCCATAACCTGTGACAACACTACTCGCATTTGTACAATCACAATCAACTGGAATGAAGTGAACAATGGCGTTACGACTCGCGTAAATGTCGCTTCTTTTTCGTACACCACCAGACTGTAGGAGCCTTTAAACATGCGCAATCAGTTTGGCTTATCGCTAGTTGAATTAATGATATCCATCACGCTCGGGCTTATTTTAATGGCTGGGGTGGTTCAAATGTTTGTATCAAGTAATAGAGTGTTTGGCACTCAACAGGAAATGTCTCGAGCCCAAGAATCTGGGCGGCTAGGTGTAGAATTTATTGGCCGTGATTTGCGAATGTCTTCTTTCTCAGGCTGTAGAAACACGGTCATTGAACAGGGTTCATCTAAAATTGAGGATCCACTCACTCAACCTCCTGGTAATGGCGCTGGATTGATTGGCTTGCACCGTAATTTTACAGAGGGTTTACATGGGTATTCCGTATCTACAGCTGGGACGACCGATTTACCGAATGGTGTTGCCACAGATTTAGGCACTGGTTTCACCGTTGCTAAAAACAGTGACATTATTGTAATTCGTGGGGCAAACGAGCGTGGCATGGTGGTGAATGCTACAAATATTGAGACTGCAGTGTACGGTCACTCCGATCAAGCCGTTGTTAGTAGTTGCATCGAGGGGTTCTGCAATGGCGGTGTTGCAGTTGTATCCAACTGCAGAAATGGTCGAGTATTTAAATTGAACGCTGCACCTACGCTCGCAGGCAACACGGTCACCTTAACTCACGCAGATTCATGGGATCTTGCCCCTCCGTCGATTGACGTTTACAGCCCCGGTAGCGAAGTCGTGCCCATTCACACAGTAGTTTATTTTGTTGCTACATCGTCTACCCCGGTTGGGAATACCACCCCCGGCTTATGGCAAAAAACGGACAATGAACCCGCTGTTGAAGTACTGCGTGGTGTTGAGCGATTAGGCGCAATGTATATGGTTAAGCCGTCTTCAGCACAGCCGCTTCCTCCCTATGAGCTGGCAGCAGATGTTGATTTTTGGGATTTGGTGAGTGCTGTACAAGTTGAGATTGTGTCTAGAGGGGATAAGCCTTTCGAGCTCGATAGCCCTCAGAGCTATTCTTTCCGAAACGCAACAATTACTCCAACAGATCGTTATATGAGAAAAGTTTTTAAAGCAACGTTTTCGCTAAGGTCTCGCAACCCTTGATTTTCTTTGGAGTCGTTATGTCCACCTCAGTTCGTAAATTTCCAACTCTTCATAAGCAAAAAGGTGTAGTGCTAATTGTTGGGTTGGTAATGGTGCTGCTGATTTCCATCATTGCCCTTGCAGCTATAAAAGGTAGTGGAATGCAAGAAGCTATGTTGGGAAATACTCGTGATAGAAATATTGCGTTTCAAGCAGCTGAAGCGGGTTTGTCTGCTGGCGAAGCAATCGTTGATGAGGATGCAGTTATTTTAGCGCCTCAGTGCCCAACTGCTGGCGTCTGTACAGCTGCATTATCCGCGTCGGGTTCTGTCATTTATATGTCAGATTCCACTTGGGCTACCACAGCGACTACGGCAACTGGCTTAGCATTACCCACCAAAAGCCAGCCTTCACATATTGTAGAAGAGTTGCCCATCTATAGGCCCGACGATGGTTCTGATCTCAGTGGTATTAGCAGTGTTACGCAAATAATTCCGTATCGTATATCGTCGAAAGGTGTCGGTTTAACAGCTGAATCTACAGCTATCGTTCAATCTTATTATCATCGCAGCGCAGACTAGCGGAGAAAGCTATGAAAACTTCCTTTAACTTTCGGATTATTCAAAACATGATTCGGGCAATGCAACTTAAATTGCCAAATAGCATGCCGAGCTGTCTGCGTCTCAATTGGCTGGTTCTACTAGCCATGTTGTCTGTGCCAGCAACTGCGGCAACGGTAGACTGTTCAACCTACGCCACTTGGGTTGCTGGAACTTTTTACGCAAAAAACACCTATGTTAAATACAACGGCAATGCCTATAAGTGTCAGGACTCTGCAAAATGCAGTAGTGGCAACCAACCTAAATATAATCCAGAGACTGGAACAAACAAAAGCGGCGTATGGGCTAATTCAGGCGTTTGTTTGGTGGCCTCCTCATCTAGCTCTTCAAGTTCATCCAGTTCTTCAAGTTCATCTAAGTCTTCAAGTTCTTCAAGCTCATCTAAGTCTTCAAGTTCATCGAGTTCATCAAGCTCATCAAGCTCATCAAGCTCATCAAGCTCGTCCAGTTCATCTAGCTCTTCATCTGTTGCAGCTCCAGCACAGACCCCATTATTTTTAACGGCGGCGGTTAAACCTCATATAGCGCTGGTCATGTCAATGGACCAGGAACTTAGCAAGAAAGCTTATTCGGACTACAGCAACTTAGATGGCGGGACGCTCACAATTGACGACACTACCTACCGGAACAATTTTTCATACTACGGGTATTTTGATCCTGATTGGTGCTACACCTATAACTCTGCCCCCAGTGCTTCACTCAGACACTTTGTGCCAAGTGTTGCAGCGTCGAATCATCAATGCTCTTCGGGTACTGCGTGGAGCGGTAACTTTCTAAACTGGGTATCCATGACACGCATGGATATTTTGCGCAAGGTATTGTTTGGCGGGAAACGTTCAGTAGACAGCACAACCCAAACCATACTTGAGCGCGCCTATATACCCTCTGATGTGCACTCATTTGTAAAAGTGTATGGCGGTGCGGATATTGATAAATACACTCCCTACTCTTATGTAACAAATACCAAAAGAAGCTTTTGCAACACTTCTACCGATTCAACGTCAGCGGGGTACCCCGTTATAAGAACTGCGGATCCAAATACAGATGGCTACTATTATTGGGCTTCCACAGAGGGAACCCAGTGTAAATTCGGTGCTGCCAGTGCGCCGGCTGCGGGTTATGAATTTACTGCCAAGGTAAGTGTGTGTGAAACCGGCAAGGATTCAAACCGTTGTAAGGAATACAGCAGTTCAACAATTAAAAAGCCCATAGGCCTATTGCAGAAGCACGGTGATAGCGGTGCAATTGATTTCAGTCTTACCTCTGGTTCTTACAAGTCTCACATCAAGGGTGGTGTGCTACGCAAAAAAGCTAGCCCATTAATCGATACTGACAACGTAAAGCATGGTGACCCTGACGACGAAATCAACTTGGACGACGGCACCTTCAACGCAACGGTAAGTGGCATTATTAAAAATATTAATAGCTTTAAAGTGGCAGGTTATGATTCCAGTGCGAAAAGATATACAGATTGCAATACCCACAGTATTTCAATAGCTACAGTATTGGCCGGTAACGTCTCGGGCCAGACCTGTACAGATTGGGGTAATCCCTTAGCTGAAACCTATCTAGAGATGCTGAGGTATATCTCGGGGGCTTCTGGGGCAACCTCGGGATTTAATGTTGACGATACTACGACGAACGGTTTCGGTTTCCCGGGGGTTGCGGATCTTACCCGTGTGTCAAGTTGGACAGATCCGTGGGCGGATTGGTGTGCTAAATGTTCAGCGATTGTCATTTCTACCGGTGGTAACTCTTTCGATAGCGATGATCTTGCATCTGCTTCAGATATCGTCGGCCTTTCTGGTGCCGCTGATGTGAAACTAAAAACAGATGCCGTGGGCGTAAAAGAATATGGAGGTTTCGCAGGTAAGTACTTTGTAGGTCTTATTGAATCAGCCTATGCGCCTTTTACTGGAACTCCTAGACCAGCTACACGTAATTGCGAAGCACAAACTGTATCTAAATTGTCAGATGTTTTGGGTGTGTGCCCTGAGTTGCCTGCTCTCGAAGGCTCGTACAATATTGCCGGTTTGGCCTACCACGCTCACACCACAGATTTGAGATCTGGCCTGAAGGGTGATCAAAAGCTCACAACTTATGCAGTCGATTTGGCCGAGAGCCTTCCCGTTTTTTCTATACCCGTTAATGGGAAGACAGTCACTTTTTCACCCGCTTGCGAGGCTACCCCAGGAGGTACAACTATTTCTAGTTGTACCTTAACTAATGCAATAATCGAATCACTTTCTAGCTCCGGTGATGCGGGCTCAATCTATTTCTCTTGGGAGGACTCCACTTGGGGTAACGATTATGATCTAGATGCGGCACAGCGGATCACCTTTTGCGTTGGTGCAGCCTGTTCACCCGCAATTGGTGCAAATGAAATACAGATTATGAGCTCAACTCCCTATGCTCAAGCGGGTAATACAATACGATTAAGTTACAGTATATACGGCGTTAAAGGGCGCACCGGTGGCATATATCAGGGGGCGAACTTGATCACTGGAAGTTCATTCTATCGCGGAGCATCACTGCTTACGGTCACCACGTCGTTGACTGATTCGTCTTTTGACGGAGGTATTGTACTCCCTTGGACAACTCGGCCAGGTAGTCATAACTACACTTCTTTTGCTGGTACCTCTACCAGCGTTGAAAGCTCAAAAGTGGTTTATACAGCAGAGGTTTCAACAGTAGGCACACTTAAAAAGCCACTTTGGTTGGCTGCGAAATACGGCGGGTTTTTGGACGCAAATAATAATGGTGAATTTGATAGCGGTGAAGTTTGGGATGCTCATGGTAAAGCAGTCAACTCTGGTCCAGATCAAGAGCCCGATAATTTCTTCAGTGTTAAAAACCCAGCGAATCTTGAAGATAGCTTGGATAACATAATATTGAAAATTATCGAGACTAGTGCATCCGCGTCGGCAGTAGCGACTGCTTCGACTCGGTTAAGTACGGACGGGTACGTGTATCAAGCTGCCTTCAATAGTAAAACGTGGGACGGTGAATTGCGCGGTTATCAACCCAATAATTTTGGGGTTTTACCTGCTACTCCAACGAAATCCACCACCAACATTACGGCGTCGCCTACAACTAACCAAATGCAAACGACAGACGTTAACCGTAAAATTTATACCAATAAGGGCGGGGTTATTACTGAATTTACTTGGGCGAATCTCACGCCTGCGATGCAAGCGAGCCTCACATTGAGTGGTGATGTTGGTTCTATTCCAGAGGACAGGGTAGGTTGGATAAGAGGCAGTGGAGCAAATGAAAATAATACAACTGGGTTTAGAGTAAGAACAATCGAAGATCCAGTAACAAAAATTCAATATAGAAACATATTGGGTGACATTGTTAACTCGAGCCCTGTGTATGAAGGTGTATTCGACTTTAGGTATTCTTTACTACCTACTGTAGGTGCGACTTACAAGGCATTTTTGAAAGAGAAGCGCCAACGTATGCCAATGGTATTGGTAGGTTCAAATGATGGCATGATGCACGCGTTTAAGGCGAAAGATACGTCAATATCTCAACAAGACGGGTTTACCGAGATATTTGCTTATATCCCAGCTATGGCACTAAGTAATATTGCGCCATTGAGTAAACCTAACTATGGAACCCCAGCAAATCCGCACCGCTATATTGTTGATGGAAACCTTGCTGCAGCCGACGTCTATATAAACGGCAAATGGCGGTCCATTGTGGTGGGAGCATTAGGTGCTGGCGGAAAAGGGATCTATGCACTCGACCTTACCGAATACAACGACCCTACAAATACAAACCCTAAACCTCAAGTGCTGTTTGAATACACTCACGCGAGCATGGGTTTTGTAATGGGGCAGTTGTACGTGTTGCCAACAAAAGACGGAAGATGGGCTGCAATATTCGGCAATGGAGATTTTACAGGCACCACGTCAAAACTCTTTATGGTTGATATTGCAGACCCAGCGGGCCATACGACAATTGTGGATACAGGGGCAGGGTCGGGTCTATCTAGCCCCGCTGTTATGATTGACTCTATTGGGCAGTTTGAAGGCGCCTATGCGGGTGACATTGACGGCAATATGTGGCACTTCTATTACAACGGTACATCCGTGGAGAGCTACAAGGTTTTCTCAGCTTTGTCCGGGCAGCCTATTACCGCTACACCTACTGTTGGCAGAAACTCCATCTTGTCAAAATACATGGTGTATTTTGGTACCGGTCGTTATTACAAAATTGGTGATAATGCTATTGGTGCGCAGCGTCAAAGTTTCTATGCCGTTCCTGATATGGGGCCTGCTGGAACGCCAGTGACTCGCAGTGATTTGCTGGAAAAAACTATGACAACTAGTTACACGGCTGGGTCTGAAAGCAGAAGCATTTCGACGGGTAACCCAAATTGGACAACACAGTTAGGTTGGTTTGTAGATCTGGATTGGGTAAGCACGGTTAGGGACGAGCGTGTAATCAATAAAGCTCTGTTGCTGCAAGACAAGCTTATCATTGCAACAATTTTGCCGACCAATATCCCCTGTGACGTAGGTGGAAAGAGTTGGTTAATGGAAATTCCGGCAGTGGGCGATAAACCACCAAAATGTGTGTTATGCGGGCAGCCCAAGCTTCAAGATTTAGCGCTGGGCGGCATTAATATCGCTATAGTGCCAACCAAATCATCGAGTTCCGCAAGTTCTGTAAGCTCCACAAGTTCGGTGAGTTCTTCCGCATCGAGTAGTGCAGAGTCAACTTGCGGTAAAAAAACAGATCTATCGTTAATTAAGTCTGTTACTACGGGCAAGGTTATTGCGGATGATGCGCAATTGGACGCGTGTGGAACCGGGCGGCAGTCTTGGCGACAATTGCGGTAGGTTCGTCTAAATAAACTTAGGTGGGTAGATCATGAAGACAAAAAAAAACCAGGTTGGATTTACATTGGTCGAGCTGCTAGTTGCAATGGTTATCATCGGAGTCATTGCTGCTGTTGCTTATCCATCTTATGTGGAATCTGTTCGTAAATCGAATCGAGCTGAGGCGAAGTCAGAGCTATCTGACACGGCTCAGCGTTTTCAACGTTGCTACACAGCGTTTGGGACTTTCAAACCTGCGTCTGGTTGCCAGGTTTATGAATCTCTTAAAGGTGGAGGGACTATTTTAAGTCGCACGCGAGAGCTTTATGAAATTAAGCTTTCTACAACGACAGTGATATCGGATACAAAATTTTTGCTAATAGCAACGGCGGTGAAAGCACCGCAAACTAATGATACTCGGCAAGGGTGTAATGAGCTGACACTTGATCAAAATGGCAATAAGACACCCACTGATTGTTGGTAAAAAAATCCCGCTTCGGCGGGATTTTTTATTCGTCATCTAACCCAAGCTTTTGTAATCGGTATCTTAAAGATCGGAAGGTAATCCCCAGTTTTTTTGCCGCAAGTGTTTTGTTCCAGCGAACTTTTTCCAAAGCGTCGCAGAGAATTTCTTTTTCTACCTCTAAAAGATAATCATCAATAGATGGGTATTCTGCACAGCGCGCTGGGTAGTCAATACGACTGCTTTTGTCGGATGATATTGAAATGCTTCGCGAGTTATCGATTTCTGGTTTTGCGAATGATGTTTGCGTATCTCCATTCGCGTGAAGCTGTAAATCATCCGCATCGATCACATCATTTTCACAGAGGGTGAAAGCGCGCTCTAAAATATTTTCCAATTCGCGAACATTGCCAGGAAATGCGTAGTCGTTTAGTCGCTCTAGCGCAGCATTGGACAGCTTGGGTGCGGGTAATTGCATTTCGTTTGCAATTTTATCTAAAAGATATTTAGCAAGGAGCGGAATATCTTCACGTCTTTGGCGTAATGGTGCAACGCTGAGTTGAATTACGTTTAAGCGATAAAATAAGTCTTGCCTGAATCTTCCTTCTTTAACTTCTGTTTCTAGCGATTTGTGCGTTGCGCATAGAATGCGTACATCGGTGATAGTCTCTTCTGCTGCTCCCACAGGGCGAACAGATTTCTCTTGAATGGCTCGCAATAGTTTTACTTGCATCTCCAGTGGTAAATCAGCCACTTCGTCAAAAAATAACGTACCACCTTCAGCAGCTTGAAATAAACCTAATTTGTCTTGGTGTGCTCCGGTAAAACTACCTTTTTTGTGACCGAAAAACTCGCTTTCCATTAATTCGCGCGGGATTGCACCGCAGTTAACCGCAATAAAAGGCTTTGATGCGCGCGGACCTAGCTCATGTATTGAACGCGCGACTAACTCTTTGCCAGAACCTGATTCGCCGCTGATATAAATGGGGGCTTGAGAGCGCGCCAATTTTTGTATGCTGCGAGTTAAATCCTGAATGGCTTTGGATTGGCCGATGATAAAACTTTCGGTGGGCAATTTTGCTGCAGGTAATTGGCTTGATTGAATAGCAGTATTGACCAGTTTGCGCAGGACATTTAAATCAACAGGTTTGGAAATAAAATCAAATGCCCCCGCCTTCATAGATTCAATCGCGGTATCTATACTACCGTGTGCGGTGATAACGGCGACAGGTAGTCGCGGAAAATTCTGCTGAATAAATTCAACTAAATCTAACCCTTTGCCATCTGGCAGGTGCATGTCAGTCAAACAAAGATCGTAGGTTTGTTGCTGCAATAACTGTTTCGCGCGTGTAATGTTTTCTGCACTATCTGTGTTTAGATGCATACGTCCAAGCGTTATTTCTACTAGCTCGCGAATATCCGGCTCGTCGTCAATAATGAGTACACGTTTATTGGTCATGCGCTAAGTCTCATTTTTTATATTGCACAAGCACCCAAGGTTTTAACACCAGTGCCCATAATATTGCGTCTTGATCATACCATTCTTGCGCTTGCGAATCTTTCACAACGTCTACAAGGCCTGCATCCATCCAGGCTTTTACCTGTTGAGCATTGTCTTTTGTAATTTGGGTTGCTACCTGGATTAAATCTAAAGATTCATCTACAGCAACAGCGTTGCCACTAGCAAAAAAACGTTGAAGTTCGTGCCAGCGGATTTTTGCGGTTTCTAAAACCAGTTCTGATGCTAGTTCTTGTTCATTCATAAGGTTTCTTACTTATTTGCATTTATTGTTAAATGCTTGCGCGACTTTTGATTGATTAATTTTTCCAAGCTGACTACTAATATAATTTCCTGCATCGATTAGCTTGCGTAAATTTACACCATGATTAATACCTAAACCATTAAGTAAATAAACCAAATCTTCTGTAGCTACATTGCCAGATGCGCCTGCTGCATAAGGGCAGCCGCCTAAGCCGGCTACTGAGCTATCGATAACCTGTACACCCATTTCCAATGAAGCATAAACATTAGCCAGCGCCTGGCCATAGGTGTCATGCATGTGTACTGCAATCTTCTCAATTTCAATTTCTTTAGCTACCTCTGCAATTATATTTTTTATTTGATGCGCAGTTCCGGTGCCTATAGTGTCACCTAAAGAAATTTCGTAACAACCCATACCCAATAAATCTTTTGCGATCCCGGCAACAAGCTGAGGATTAACGTCACCAGAATAAGGGCAGCCAGCAACGCAAGAGATATAGCCACGTACGCGAATACTTCGTTTTTTTGCTGCGTTAATTAAAGTTTCAAAACGGCTAATGCTTTCTGCAATGGAGCAATTAATATTTTTTTGACTAAAAGCTTCAGAAGCTGCAGCAAATATAGCGACCTCATCAGCATGAACACTCAGGGCGCATTCATAGCCTTGTATGTTGGGTACAAGTGCTGCGTATGTAACCTCAGATTTTCGTGTTATACCTGAAAAGACTTCGGCGCTATCTGCCATTTGTGGAACCCACTTGGGATTCACAAAGCTGCCCGCTTCTATGTAGTTCAAGCCTGCATCGGTAAGCAGCTCAATTAACTTGATTTTTGTTTCGGTGGGAATGATTTGTTTTTCGTTTTGTAATCCATCACGTGGGCCAACTTCTACTATGCGGACCTTGTTAGGTAAGCTCATTTCAATCCTCGCCCCAGCGTGGCATCAATTCTTGTTCAACGCCTAATTGATCTAAAATGCGTGCCACAATGAAATCGATGAGTTCATTGATGGTCTGTGGCTGCATATAAAATCCAGGGCTCGCGGGAATAATCACTGCGCCCATTTGCGTTAGTTTGAGCATGTTTTCCAAATGGATTTGGGAGTAGGGTGCTTCTCGCGGTACGAGAATAAGTTGACGGCGTTCCTTAAGCGCAACGTCTGCGGCCCGCTCAATTAAATTATTGCTCGCACCATGAGCGATAGCGGATAAGGTTCCTCCGCTTGCGGGGCAAACTACCATTGAACTTGGCGAGCTTGAGCCAGATGCAACGGGTGAAAACCAGTCATCTTTTGCAAGTAACTGCAGTTGCTCTTCGTCAGCAGAGAAAATCTCATTTAAGAAATCCTGCTGTTGTTCAAAATCTGCGGGAAGGTCTAAATCTGTTTCGGTTCGAATCACGACTTCAGCAGCACTGGAGAGCATTAAATAGACTTTGCAGTTCGCAGCTAACAAACATTGCAATAAGCGCAAACCGTATTGTGCGCCCGAGGCTCCCGTAATCGCGAGGGTAATACTGCGTTGCTTCAACATAAAAATCTCCGCTAACTAATGGCGCGTAAGATATCAGATATGTACGGGCCATGCAGGCATCTTATAAAAGCTGCATTGTTATTCGAATAGACAATAATACGGCATATTTTGAATTAGTGCTGCTTGATGCGCGTCAATGGCCGCTTGGCTATACCCTTTAATATTGCAGCCCGTTATTTACAAGAGTTTATTCAATGAATTTACAGCAAGCTACGGGCGATAAAGCGCATATCCTATTTGAGAGAGACGGCCACCAGTGCATTCAATTTAGTGACTTGGTTGTTGGTGAGGGCATTCAATCGAATCAATTTTTAATTATTGATGGAAAAGACGCTGCGCTGATTGATCCGGGTGGTGATTTAACTTTTACGCCTTTGACGATTGAGATAGGTAAGCGCGTAAAGATGAATGAGCTTAAGTATATTTTCGCGTCTCACCAAGATCCCGACATTATTGCGTCTTTACCACGTTGGCTGATGCATACTAATTGCCAGGTGGTTACGTCGAAATTATGGTCGCGCTTTTTGCCGCACCTAGCTTCAACATTTGTAACACAACAATACGGTCAAGCCTTGGAAAAACGTATTATTTCATTGCATGATTCTGGTGGTGCGATTCCCTTGGGAAGGTCAAATATAATCGCCTTGCCTGCGCACTTTTTGCACTCCGTCGGTAATTTTCATTTTTATGATCCGGTGAGCAAAATATTGTTTAGTGGTGATAAGGGGGCTTCATTAATCGAAGACCATGCTGACGCAGCTGTTGTTGATTTTCAGGCTCATATTCCGCACATGCGCGGCTTTCATCAGCGATACATGGCGAGTAACAAAGCATGCCGGCTATGGGCGAATATGATTAGGAAACTGGACGTTGAAATGATGGTTCCCCAACACGGGAGTCCTTTTGTTGGTAAGCCAATAATTACTCAGTTTTTAGATTGGATTAGCGAATTGGAATGCGGAATTGACTTAATGGATCAACAAAGTTTCAGCCTTAAGTTTTAGTGAGAACAAGTGGATGGGGCAGCTTACTGCCCCTCACTTTTACAGTGCATGCTGTTTCAATTGTTCAATGAGTTTTTGATGAACTCCACCAAAGCCGCCATTACTCATAATGACAATGTGAGTGTTTTTCTCACAAAGTGAAATTGCAGAGTGAATGACGTCATCAAGTGTGCGTAAAAGTTTTGCGGGAACAGGGCTTTTGTTCACAACTTCATCCATAGCCCAATCAACGTTGGCAGGTTGATACCAGAGCACGTCGTCCGCATCGGTACAGCTTTGGTTAAGAGCATTCTTATGCACGCCCATGCGCATGGTATTTGAGCGCGGCTCTATGATGGCAATAATTTTATCACTGCCAACTTTTGCACGTAATCCTGCGAGCGTTGTTTTAATTGCGGTGGGGTGATGCGCGAAATCGTCGTAAACTTTTACGCTATGCACATCTGCCAATACTTCCATGCGACGTTTTACGCCCGCAAATTGTTCTAGTGCTTTTGCTGCATGCTCAGGAGTTACCCCTACATGGCGTGCTGCGATGAGAGCAGCAAGGCCATTATTAACGTTGTGTATGCCAGTTTGAGCCCAATTGACTTGCGCTACTTCATTTCCATTGTGTAGCACAGCGAAAGAAGATCCATCACCTGTTAATAATGTTGCTTGCCACTCGCTGGATACTGAATCACCCGTAAATCCAAATTGTTGTTGCGGTGTCCAACAACCTTGGGCGATGACATCAGCAAGTGCCTCATCCGCTGTCGGTGAAATGATTAAGCCGTTACTGGGTACGGTGCGCACTAAATGATGAAATTGTTTTTGTATGGCGGCAAGATCTGGAAATATGTCTGCGTGGTCAAATTCCAAATTATTGAGAATCACAGTGCGTGCGTTGTAATGGACAAATTTAGATCGTTTATCAAAAAAGGCGCTGTCATATTCGTCCGCCTCAACGACAAAAAAAGGCGTGTTTCCTAAGCGTGCAGACGTTGGAAAATTTTTGGTTACGCCGCCAATTAAATAACCGGGCGACATACCTGCGTATTCCAATATCCATGCGAGCATAGAGCTGGTTGTTGTTTTTCCGTGGGTGCCTGCAACAGCTAATACCCATTTGCCTTGCAACACATGGTCGCGTAACCATTGGGGGCCAGATGTGTAAGGGATGCCTTGGTTAAGTACATATTCCACAGCGGGATTGCCACGGCTCATGGCGTTTCCAATGACAACCAAATCAGGTGCGGGTTGAAGATGAATTGGATCAAAACCTTGCATGAGTTCTATGCCAGCTTGTTCAAGCTGCGTACTCATTGGAGGATAAACATTGGCGTCGCTACCAGTAACGCGATGGCCCAAATCCTTTGCGAGTTGCGCGAGGCTGCCCATAAAGGTGCCGCACACGCCGAGAATATGAATGTGCATAGGTAAACTCGTATCGTTTTAATAGATATGAGCTTACCACGAACTCACTGACGACAGAAATTTCATAGAAGGTTGGTTGACGTCCTATGCTGCATTGGTTTGGTTAATATCATCCGTTGCGGGAAGATAACGTGCACGCTTCGCTGCTTTCATCAAGGTTAAATCAGCTATAAACAAACCGTCAACGCAATTCCCAAATTCCGAATCCACACTGAAAGCAAGCAATTGGTAGCCGCCTTCTTCGTAAAGTGCTGCATATTGTTTAAAGAGCACGGGCAATTTATGTCCGAGTTCGTTAAATTTTTGTTGCAGAATGTCGAAGCCTTGGTCACGGTTTAAGCCTGCAAATTCTTTTTGCAGATTGATAAGTTCGTCTTCATCAGTCTCGTGTGGATGCTTTCCATCAGCCAAAGAATCAGACGCATGCGTATCAGCTGAGCAGTAATACCGTTGATAATAAAATACCAAGGCGTCGCGCAAATTTTTAGGGTATTGCGCACTCATGCTCACGGGGCCAAGTACGTAACGAATTTCCGGGTGGTGTTGCAAGTAAGCGCCTAGACCTTGCCATAGATAATCCAAGCTCGCTTTTCCCCAGTAATGTGGATGAACAAAGCTACGCCCCAGTTCCAATGCTTGTTCCAAGTATGGATGTGCTGCGGGTTGATAATCAAATAACTCTGCCGTGTATAAGCCTTTAATACCTTTTTTTGCAATAATTTTTTGGGCTTCGCCTAAACGATAAGCACCAGCAATCGTGAGTTTATCCTCATCCCACAATACTAAGTGACGGTAATAGTGATCGTATTTATCCAAATCGCGACGGCTGCCTGTACCTTCTCCTACTTTGCGGAATGTGTGCTCACGCAATCGCCCAATTTCCCGTAGTACTGTTGGGTGATCTTCATAGTTACATAAAAATATTTTGTGGTTGTCGCGCGTTTCGCCGAGTAGTTTTGCATCTTTCAATTCCTTTTTTAGGGCGCTGCTATCTTCAGGGTGTGCAATGGTTTTTTCGGTAACAAAAATGGCTTTTTTCCCTTTGCCTATTTTGTAGAGGTGTTTCTTTAATCGTTTGATCAACGCTTTGTCGGCAAGCTGGTTTGATTCGAGTGAGTGATGAGGAATGGCTTCGCCGACGCGGAACTTAATTTCGGCGGAGCGCTTGTTAAACATTTCATGTGCCAGCAGCGCGGTAGCTAAAGGCTTGAAGATCATAGATGTGGTGTAAAACAGCCACGAATTTTTAGCGGATACAAAAATTGGCAGAATAGGGCATTTGGCTTTACGCGCAAAATGCAAAAAACCTGCTTGCCATTTTCCATCGCGAATGCCGCGCGCGCTTGCGCGCGAAACTTCCCCGGCCGGAAAAATGATAATGGCTTGTTCATCGGTGAGCGCATTGAGAATATTTTTGTAACTTTGCTTGTAGGCCCCGCGCGTCATATTGTCGAGCGGAAGTAACAATTCGTGTAACGGCTCAAATGCCATAAGCATATCGTTAGCAACGATTTTTACATCCTGCCTCACTTCGCTGATTAAGCGAATTAACGCGAGGCCGTCTAGCGAGCCTATGGGATGATTGGCAATAACAATTAAACGCCCTACGGCGGGTATATTGTCGCGGTCGCGTTGGGATACGCTGTAGCTAAAATTAAAATAATCAAAGATGCGATCAATAAAATCTATTCCAGTAACACCTTGGTTATCGCGCAAAAAATTATTCACTTCGTGCTCGCGCGTAAGTTTGCGCAAAATAGAAAGTGTTGAGTTGCGAATGAGCGGCGCTTGATCGGCAAAGCCGGGAAATTTATTGGTGACGGATTGTTCTATATTGAGCATGAGTCGCACCTTGCAGGCTAGATTTGCCTGCAAGGTTATGACTAAAAAATGACAGTTGGATGATAAAGCGATTACAGATTTATTGCGGGAGATTCCTTACTGGCGCAGCAACAATTGCTCTTCCTGCTTACTCACGTAATCGCTATATGGTGCTTTGATCTGGATAAGTTTTCCAGAATTAAGATCAAACTCGGCGTGCTGTTGCAAATTGGTATTTAGCAAGCTGCCGTTCACCAAGATGTCGTCCTTGTTGGGGGTAAGGCTGTTGTTGTGTTGCACCAAAAACTCTTTGACTAACACGCATCCTGCTGACTGGGGTGGAGCCGGCAAGGGTTGTATAGCGGCTGCAAGTTGAAGTCTTGGGCTTGGGTTGCGCGCGGCCATATTCATCAATATCTGTGCACAACATACGGCACGGAAACTACATTCGTGAACTTCTTCACCGGTGAAATCAATTTGCAAGGTATCGTCAGCTAATAGCTGACGCTGGCCGTTGTAAAGGCTCAAGAGTGATTGCAGCTGCTTTTCAAAGCGACGCACCACGCTGTTAAATCCTTCGTTATTGAGTTGTTGGTAAAGCTTGCTGAGATTCAGCAAATGCACACTCAGGCGCACAGATACTTGCGTTGGTGCCGCAGGTACAACAGGCTCGGGTTCTGCCGCTATTTCTGCCTCTGGAATCGTTGGAATTTTTTCCACAACAGCAGTAACAATTTGATCAGCACTGGGGATTTTGTCGCGTAGCGCGCTCCACCAACGGCGGTGTATTGACCACCAAATAATAAGCAAGCAGATGGTGACCGCCACGGCCCAACACATCAGGAAAAACTCGTCGTGCGCAGTGCGACGGGGTATTTCAAGAGTGACTTCCAAATAGCCTGCAACGTTATTGTGAAGCGCCACGGGGGCGGTGAAGTTATAGCGCTTGCCAAGTACCGCTTGGTTGGGGCGGTAGCCGCTTTGTACAAGAAGCTTGTTGTCCACATTGCGCAGCGTTGCGCCTATCACATTTGGATATTGTGTTACTTCCTGCAGAATTGCCTGCAGGCTGACCATATCTTGATTGAGGGTTGCATCCACCGCTTGACGAGCAGTGCTGGACGCCAGAATTTGACCGTAGCGTTCGATATTAGCTTGCTGGTTACGATCGGCGTTGTAGAGGTAAAAGGTCGCGCCCATCAAGCCCAGTACGAGCAAAAGAACGCTGCACAGGCTGAGTTGAGGATAGGTACGATAGTGGCTGAGCAGTGACATGTATTTCTCAAGTAAACAGTATTATTGGAACCAGTCCGTGATATTGGTGATGCCTGCCCGACGGGCATTCTAATGGGGCGCCATTCTAGCCTAATTGCCCTTATTTCTGTAGGTATTTAAGCGGGTGATATTCGCCTCAAATAGCGGCATTTGGCGATATTTGAGTAGGTTCAGAAAGAAGACTTAGGCTAGAATGCCGCGCAATTAAACAACCTTTTGCTTTTCGCTCCCGTGGTTTTCAAACGGGAGTTCCTCGTGGAGTAACCCGTGAATAGTATTTTATTGATTAATGCATCTGGCGTTGATAAGCCTGGCGTAACACGCGCTATTACCAAAGTATTGGCCAAGCATAACGCCAATATTCTGGATATTGGTCAGGCTGTTATTCACGATACGCTCGCGTTGGGTATATTGGTTGAGCTCGCATTGGGCGGCGATACGCGCGCTGAGTTGGAAGATGAAATTGAACAATGTACTGCTCCCTTGGGGATTCAGGTGCGTTTCCAAACGATCAGTCATGACAATTACGCGCATTGGGTTGAGCAGCAGGGTAAAACCCGTCACATAGTGACTTTGCTAGCTCGTGATATTTCGGCAGCGCAAATCGCGGAGTTGACGGCAGTAACTTCGCTCCATGGTTTGAATATCGATAGCATCAATCGTCTTTCCGGGCGCGTTAGTCTAGATGTTGTAAAGGGCGAAGCAGAAAATGCCGGCAACGCTTGTGTGGAATTTTCTGTGCGCGGCACTCCGCAAAATATGGCTGCACTGCGTGCGGATTTTATGGATTTATCGGTGCGTTTAAACGTGGACATCGCGTTCCAGCGCGATACTGTTTACCGCCGCAACCGCCGCTTAGTGTGCTTTGATATGGACTCCACGTTGATTGATGCTGAAGTTATCGATGAATTAGCCAAGGCGGCGGGCGTTGGTGAGAAAGTCTCTGAAATTACTGAAGCTGCCATGCGCGGAGAATTAGATTTCAAACAAAGCTTCGCGGCGCGTATGGCGTTGCTGAAAGGTTTGGATGAAAGTGTACTCGCTGGAATTGCTGCTAATTTACGCTTAAACGAAGGAGCAGAAAAACTAATTTCTTCGCTTAAAAAGCTCGGCTATAAAACGGCTATTTTATCCGGCGGGTTTAATTATTTTGGTCGCCACCTACAAAATAAGCTTGGCATTGATTATGTCTATGCCAATGAGTTGGATATTGTGGACGGCAAAGTAACGGGTAATGTTGTGGGCACCGTTGTTGATGGCCAGCGTAAAGCAGAACTTTTGGCTATGCTCGCCGAACAAGAAGGTATTGCATTGGAGCAAGTTATTGCGGTGGGCGATGGTGCTAACGATCTACCAATGCTCAGCGTTGCAGGCTTGGGTGTTGCCTTCCGCGCAAAACCTTTGGTGAAAGCCTCTGCGGAACATTCAATCTCAACACTGGGGTTAGACGGAATTTTATATCTGTTGGGCTTTAGGGAGCGCGACAAACTGTTGTGATGAGATTGCGCGGTGGAAAAATCGCGCAGCTTAATTTGAAGATGTTTTTAACCAATTTAGCCAATCCTTTCTGCCAAGGTCAAAGTCCAGCGCTGGTGTTAATGTGACCTTGGTCTCCAATAAATATTGAATCGCTTTTCCAGGCTTGTGCAAATACATACAAGGCCCTGCGCTACAATAGGGGGCATTGTTGTTAGAAAATTGCCGTAGTCGAGAATGAAAACTGTTTGAATTATATTGATCTACCTTAAGTTAGATTTACTTATCGCATGAATGAACCGTTATTAATATCTATACAAATGCCATTAATATATTCCGGCGAGTCTGTTCCCAGCCAGCCAATTGCAGCAGCTACTTCTTGCGCCGTCGCAAACCGATGCGATATCACTGATTGTTTAAATGTAGTTTTTCGTGCTTCAGGAATGGTAGCAAGCATATCGGTTTCGGTGGGGCTTGCTGCAACCGCGTTCACTAAAATTCCTTCCGCACCTAAAATTTTTGCATAGCTTTTTGTGGCGTTGATTAGGCCTGCTTTTGTAATGCCGTACCAAATATCAGGATGGCCAATTTGGCCTGCGATAGACGCATTATTTACAATTCGCCCAGATCTACGTTGAATCATTTTTTTTGCAACGGCATTGATAAAGGCAATAGGTGCTTCTAGATTAACTTTGTTTATGTATTCAATTTTTTCTTGGGTGTAATTGTCATAAGACAAAGAAAGCATTATCCCTGCATTGTTGATTAGCACATCTAGATCGCCTAAGTTGGAGATAAGATTGGGTATTTCACCTATTTGCGTTATATCAAATTGAATGCTCTGCACTTGATCGTTTGCCGAAAACTCAAATCCTGTAAAGTCTCTTGCAACGACAATAACCTTGTAATTTCTTTCTAGAAAAAATCGAGTAGTTTCTAATCCGATTCCTTTGTTTCCGCCAGTAATAAGCACAGTTTTCATAAGCTTGTCCTTTGTTGTGAGCATGTTCAATAGTGTAATCAGTAAAGTGGGTTGCAGTTGTGTGGGCAGGCTACTATTTTTTTATCTTGCGTACGCTTCCCGCATTTTCAGAAAATGTTTTTTTAAATATTCGTGAAAAAGATGACTCGGATTGATAGCCCACTCTTTCAGCGACATCTGCAATGCTAAGGCCGTCCCGCAAGTAACTCCATGCCAGCTGCATGCGCCACCAAGTGAGGTATTGCATAGGTGTCCAGCCACTGGTTTCGCGAAATGTTTTTGCAAATTGTGTGCGTGATTGTGCGGCACACCGCGCCATGGTTTCCAGTGTCCAATTGCTTTCAGGTGATCGATGAATTGCTGTTAAGGCGACGGCAAGCCGAGGATGGCCATAAAGCGCCAATACGCCGAGTTGCGGTTTGTGGCTTTGCAAATGGTGCCGTAGCGCTTGGATAAACAGAATTTCGGATACTCGATCCAACAGAACACTTGACGCTGACGAACTGGTAAAGCTCTCGGTGATAATCAAATCAAAAATAGGGGCTAGCCAAGTTTTTGCTTCTTGGTGTGGGATGTGTATTACAGCGGGTAGCGAATCTAGCAATTGATTGCCTGCAGTGTGTTGAAATCGTAATTTGCCACAGAGCATGCCTATACCATCTTTCTCAGAAGCTTGTGTGTAGGGCAGGTGTTCTTGCTCGCCTTCTGTTGGTTTAAGCGGCGTCATGGAATGCTTGATCTCTCGCGGAAAAACTACTAAATCACCACGTTTGATTTCCGTGGTGAGATATCCAGGTACCTCAAGATGGCACTCGCCCAAAGTAACCATGTGAAAACAAGTTGCTCCCGGTTCGTATTCGTCCAACCGCCAGTTTCCGCAAACAAAGGCGTTGTGGTAGATCTCGGCATCCAGACGAATCATTCGAATCAAATCTGAAAATGCGTCCAAAATGTACTCCTGAGCATTAAAAGTGGATTTTTTGAGATTAACCGTACGGTTTGTTCACTATAGAGTAGTTTCACCGAATCATCCAGATCGGAACGACATTACTCAGGAGAGTTTTATGACAAGTTTTACTCAATATAGCCTCGCTTCTGCTAAACCAGAAATTAAAGCCACATTGGAAGCGGTTGAAAAGAAGTTTGGCTTCTTACCGAATTTGTTCACTTACATGGCCGAAGCGCCTGTAACCATAAAGGCATATTTGGCAATGAATGAATTGATGCAGGAGAGTTCATTTACACCGCAGCAAGCGCAAGTGGCTTTACTGGCGGTGAGCGTGGAGAACCAGTGCGGTTTCTGTTCGGTTGCGCACCGGGCCATTGGCAAGATGGTTGGCGCGAATCAGCAAACATTGAATGCGCTCGCGAGCGATACTCTAATCGAATCAGCACAGGACTACGCACTGGCGAGTTTTGTCCGTGCGGTAGTGAGGGAGCGTGGTCGGGTTTCGGAAGAAGCGGTAGATCAATTTCTAGCGAGTGGCTTCACTCGGCAGCAGGTATTTGAAGTTATGCTGATAGTAGCGATTAAAACCTTATCTAACTACAGCAACCACATTTCACATCCGGAACCGAATGCTGAGCTGAAAGCCATGTTGTAACGATAGAGCGGTTGATTTGTCGAGCTGCTTTCTACAATGAGGATGAAAAAGCTGGCCGATTTTTCGGCCAGCTTTTTTCGCCAGCTGTTGGATTCTTAGGATTCCATATTGAAATCATAATTAAGATTTTGCGAAGGTTCTTGCAGGTAGTGACCTTGAATGTAATGTGCGCCCGCTTGCCAAAGTGTGGAAAGCACGCTCGCATTTTCAACAAAGGGCACTATGGTCACCTTATTTTCCGCGTGAAGTTTTTCAATCAGTTCGATCAATGCCGCTGAGCTTTCGTTCTTGTGCTGAATGTCGGTCGTGAACGATCCATCAACTTTAATCATTCCCGCCGCGACGTGTTTAAGCGCGTTAAAGGGATTCAATGAGCAACCAAAATTGGTAATAGACATTTGGGTTTTCATTTTTGCCAATCCGTCAGCAAAGGCTTTGGCGGCATTCAAGTGATTGGTGACATCCACTTCGTTAGCTTGGAACGTGATTGAGTCGGGGGCGAGTTTCGCCGCTTTAAACGCGACCGCAAGCCAAGGTAATAAAGTATCGTCACATAAGGATTGACGGCCCAAGTTCACAATCAGTTTTGTCTTGTTGCCTTTGGCTCTATGCTGCGACAGCATTTTGATGGATTCCAAAATCACCCAACGGTCAATCTTAATACTCAGGTTGATTTTGTTTGCCTCTTCCAGAAAATCATCGGGTTCTATTTCAACACCGGCTTCGTTAATCATGCGCAAATAAACTTCGTAATATTCTTCTTCTGAGCCACGCAGACTAATGATAGGTTGGAACAATAAGCGAAACTTATCGTTGTCGAGCGCTTGCTGAATTTCAACGGCGATATCGCGAGTTGATTCGGCTTTGTCGGTTACTTCTGGTTCGAATAGGCTGGCGCTGTTGCCCTGCGCTGAGCTTACTTTTTCCATTGCTGTACGTGCTTGTTCGATAACGGTGCTCGCGCTGGTTGATGTTTCGTTGACGATGGATACACCGATACTGCAGGTAAGTTGTATCGTTTTTCCATCCACTTCGATAATGTGCTGATCAATGGCTTTACAGAGTTGCACGGCCCGGTTAACAGCCGCATCTGCTTTAATGTTTGCAAGAAGAATGGTAAAGCTATGATCACCGAAGCGCGCCAGAATATCCGTTGGCGTACTTTTGTTGCGCAACACTGCTGATATGTCACCTAGCACTAGGTCGGAACCTGCAACACCGTAAGCCGAAGAAACTCGTTCGTTAAAGTTATCCAGATTTATATATAGCAAGCTTAAAGATTGCTGGTCGCCAATATGGTCAATAGTGTGTTCAAGCATTTGCATCATGTGCTGACGATTAAAGAGACCGGTCACCAAATCTTGCGATTTAATTTGGTCAATTTGCGCTTGCAATTCTTCATTGTTGGAGCTGATTTCAACACGCGTTGCACGCGCGAGGAATTGAATGCACGGTTCCTCATCGTAGGTAACATGTGACACTTCCAAGTTCACCGCCGTGGGGGTTCCATCCTGCATTACACCGCCAAAAGCTAGCTGACTGGCACCGCCATCCTCGCCCTTCAGGGAGAACTCTTTAAGGAAGTTTTTAAGTTTGTTCTGCTCACTGTCTGCCACCATATCCATGATGGGCATTGCTTCAATTTCATCGCGATTCTCATAACCGAATAGTTCAGCAAAAGAATCGTTGGCGTAGAGGTAAAGGCCGTCTTGTACATAGGCGATAGCATCGCGTGAGGAGTCCAACAATTGCTGGCTGCGGCGTTCTGCTTCGCGAAAACGGCGGTCTGCCGAACGGCGTGCTTGGCGATCATGACGATTGTTCATTTCACGTTGGATAACCAGCAGCAAATGTTGGTCATCGTCCAGATTAACTACATCGACAGCACCCATTTTCATGCCTTCAACGCGTGCAAAAAGTTCTTCATCTTCGTGCAATAAAATCACCGGAACATCTTTGTTCAAACGGCGAATATGTTTAAGGGCGATTTGCGGGGTGGGATTGGTTGTATTGTCGTTACCTATCAGCAAGTCCCAGGTTTGTTCTTGCAGGAGTTTAACTAGCGCTTCTTCGCTATCCACATGTTGAGCACGGCTTGGGCGACCGGCATTGTGCAGCATGCTAATGAGGCGCTCTGCTTCTGTGCGTGAGTTGTTAAGGATGATAAGGCGAATGGTGTCTATTGAGGTCATATTATGCTTTCTGGGCCGATCCTTTAACCGCTGAGTGCGGAATCTGTGCCAAATATCGGTAATGAGTTGCTGTGAGGTTTTTCAACCTTACTCAATTTATGTTGTTATCTTACTGTAATCTACTATTTGCTCAAGCTAAGCGTTGATTTATGCGACCCAGTTAACTGTGGATTGCCTTGCCGTAACATTTTTTGTTTATGTATTGGCGCATATGAGTTTTTATGAATCCCAAATTGAATCAAAGTCATCTTTTTGCGTAGTCTCTTTTGGCTTTGCTGCCATGAGTTCACGGTATGTAAACTGGCTAAACGCACCCGTCCCAAACAAACGACGAGTTAATTGAATATTTAATTGGTTGTTGCCCGATTCCAGAGTGTGTTTCTGAAATAACCTGGCTTTGGTGTATTCGCGGAAAGATACGGCGTTAGTGATCAGCGTGGCGGGTTGGTTGATTGCCTTTAGAGCTGGAATTTCCAGTGCGCGCAAATACTCCGACGAATCGCCTGTTTTGTGAATTATTGCCACACCGACAGGTATTGCTTGGGTGGATAGAATTTGAATCCCCAATTGTGTTGCGCCTTTGGTTTGGTTTGCCCATCTCACCACACCTAAACTCCAGCGGTTACGCAAGGGGTCACGCAAGCCCAAAAGTTCGCCCGCTTTAACTTGATTGGGGATCTCATTTCTCCATTCAATGCAGTAGCCTCCAGGGCTGCTATCAATAAGCGGTACGTGGTAAATGGGGTAGGCATCTTTAGCGGCATTTTGTTCTTGCTTCTTGATGGCAAATTCAATGCTGTCTGTTGCAACGGCTCGCCCAGCTAGTGGTGTTCCCTTGATGTCGAATGTGTTATCCCATGGATCGTCTTGTGATTTGTTTTTTTCTGCATCTTTTAATTGAACACCCCGTTTTTGAAAGATGGCTCCCAAGCTATCTACCGATTGACTGCCTAAAGTTCTATTCAAAAAGTGCGTAAAAATGGTTTCGTTGGCCAGATAGAAATGGATGTTAGTGAGGCCAACGGCGACGTCGAGTACCCCCTGGCTTTGCTGCCGCTCAAAATTACGTTGCGCGAGCAAGTTCCATGCGCGGATTAAATGCAGCGTGAGCGAGGTGGTTAGGTTTAGCTCGTTACGTAAGGTTGAGCCCTCTGCGGATTCGTTGTTTGTTGACGAATTTATTTCGTTGAGCTTTTTGCAAATTTGCGTTGTGTTAAGTTCCAGCAGCAGGGCATGTTCATCAGCTGAAAAGCGCGAGCGATAAAGCGGAGGGCGATTGGAGTCTATAGCAACAGCAAAAAGATTTTCATGGTTACCAATTTGGCTATCTTGCAGTTCCGCCAGCGCGCTGAGGTCGTTAAGGGCATCGAAGGTTGCGGCAATTTCATCTTGTCGTAATTGGTTGGGGCGAGAACACGCGAGCAGCAAAGCACGGATATAAGCGAGCCGAATGCTGTGGCATTTTTGCAGTTGGCCGTAATTGTCTTCCACCGTATTTTCGACAATGCCCAAACGCAACGCGATCTGATAAAGCGAATGGAGCTCCGTCCACAGCTGGCCTGAAATGGGCACGTAGAGCTGGTAGTACCTTAACAAGAGCAAGCTTATGCTTGTGATAGCACGGTGAATTGCTAGCTGTAAAAGCTCTGTATCGGGTGTGGGTTGATTACAAAGATCGCGCACCACAACCAAATAACCATTGATCATGTGTTTTTGCATTGCCTGAGCGATGGTGGCGGTTTTGACGGCGGGCTCAGGGAGAATCAACGGTTGATTGAGGAAGTTTTGCGTTAATCCTTCTATTGATTGCAGGGTTGGATCGCGCAAAATCTCCAGCACTTGGATACGGTTGGTTGGCGTAGTTTGGTAGCGGGCTACGTCCGGTAAAGCCTGATACAGCAAGCCACTTACGAATTGCACTTGGGTAAGTGGAAGTGATCTAACCCAAGCCTTTATGCTGCTATCCCGGCTGCCGTCGCAAAAGCCCAGTTGCGCCAGATCCTGTATCGGCACATTGAGTTGCTCTATCAGCTGTGTGAGGGGTTGCAGTTCTGTCATGCCACTAGACGATCACTAAGTTGCTACCAATTTGAATGTTATTACACTATAGCCCAATAAATGAAATTGGCTTAGCTTTGTGATCTAAGATCTTGTGCCTTCTATTATTTTCCTTGTCTGGAATTTAGCTGCGCGTCTAGCAGCTCAAGCCGTTCGGGCGTGCCTACATCGCTCCAATTACCACGATATATTTCCGCGCTAATGCGACCTTGTTCAATGCCATAGCGCAAGACTTCACCTAAGGGAAACTTCAATCGCTTGTTGGGATACCGAATGATTAAACGAGGGTGTATGAGGCTTATGCCTGCAAAGGTGAACTTTTCCAGTGACGGATTGTTTTCCAGCTTGCCGGCAGTGTTGGGTGAAAAATCGCCTGTGGGATGGAAATCGGGGTTTGGAACGAGTATTAAATGTGCGTCTTCATCTTCTTTTACACTGCGTTGAACGAGTTGCTGCAGTGGGTAATCCGTCCACACATCACCATTAATGAGCATAAAAGGCTGCTCGCCTAAAAGATCGATGGCATTGAGCAATGCACCTGCGGTTTCAAGTGGCTCGGGCTCTTGGGCATAACGAATATTTAAACCAACCTGTTCACCGGTTCCCGCAAAGGCACGAATTTTCTCGCCCAAATAAGCAAGGTTAATGATCACATCGGTGACTCCAGCCTTTGCCAGAGCCTCCAAGTGGTACTGCAGCAGTGGCTTGCCGCCGGCGGGGATTAGCGGTTTGGGAATGGTATCCGTTAGCGGGCGCATACGTTGGCCTAATCCAGCCGCCAGAATCATGGCTTTCATTGTTCGTCCTCGGCTAATCCGCTAAACCAAGGCTGTTGCTCAATTACAGGCATAAGATGAGTTTTGAACCACTCCGAAAACGCCGTCAGCTGTGAGTAAGATTCCGCCATACTCAGGGTGTAATGAATCACCAGTGGTAAGTCCTTTAAATAGTTAGGTTTGCCATCGCGGAGGTTTAGACGAGCAAAGATTCCCAAGACTTTTATGTGGCGCTGTAAACCCATCCAATCAAACCACCGCAAATAACGGGCTTCATCGACAGAGTCGTCTAACAGTTTTGCATTGATGGCGGCTTCTCGGTACTCCAGAGCAAGGCCAGTTACCAATTCGGCGGGCCAGCTAATGTAGCAATCGCGCAAGAGTGAGACCAAATCATAGGTGCATCCGCCCCAAAGCGCTCCTTGAAAGTCTATTACGCCCAAGGTTTTATCGGAGCGGATGATTAGGTTGCGGGAATGGAAATCGCGATGTACGAGGGTTTGCGGCTGCTCCAGGGCTGTATCTTCCAGCGCGTTAAATAGTGTGTCCAGCATCGTACTTTCGGCAGGGCTCAATTCGTATCCCAAGAGTTTGCCGACAAACCATTCGCTAAAAAGCGCCAGCTCGCGCCGCAAGAGTGTGCGGTCGTAGCGCGGAATAAGGTTTGGCTGATCTGGGCAGTTTTGCAGATTCAACAAGCTTTTAAAGGCTTGTCGGTAGAGTTGGGGCGCTGTGTTTGGCGTGAGATGGCGGTGTAACAGCTCATCTCCAAAATCCTCAACTAACAGAAAACCCAGGTCTTCATCGGCGGCCTCAATATTGGGGGTGTGAACCTTGTGCTTGCTCAGGTAACGCGCTAATGCAACAAATTGGCGGCTATCTTCCGTTTGGGGTGGTGCATCTACCGCCAGCCACTGAGATGGCGATTCAAAACGAAAGTAGCGACGAAAGCCTGCGTCACTGGCAATTGGCGTAAGTTGGGTTGATTCGCGCTGCAGTTGCTGAGCGACCCAAATGCCAAGCTGCTGTTGACGTTGGGTAGGCGAGGGGGTTGAAGACATGGTTGCTCCTGGTGAATTGGGCATGGGCCGAGCGCAATTCTACTGGAACTTGGCAGCTAAAACAGATACTGGCGGCTGAGTCATGAATCTATGTAACTATAACGACAGGGATCACACAGGGTTTTAGGGATTCTATTAGTGAATTCATTCCCTGCAAGGCTTGATTGCAGTAGAATCGCGGCAATTTTTTGCGTGATCTTTGGCGGTTATAGCTGCTGCGACTTATAAAGATCCTCTCCCACGAGACAGTTGTTAATGGCATTAGCCCCCGGATTTCCGCTAAAGCGGATGGTTATTGGTTTGCGCTCTGCAGGTTTTGCGGTAGCCGTACCTGTTTTCCTGTGCGCGTCTCCGGTGTTCGCCGCGGATTCCCCCAGCTCGCGTTTGGCCAAGGAATTTGAAGATAGTCGCCACCTCGATTGGGTTCCGGTTGAAAATCTCACCGAAGCACAAAAACAAACCCTGCCCAACGCCTGCTGCAAAGGCGCTTATATTCCCCCAGAGCGCACAGATTCAGAAGCCGATTTAGCACCAGAAAAGGCTCCGGTGCGAACCCATTCCGACGAAGAAATCAGCGAACGGCAAACACGGTTAGAGTTTCGTGGGAATGTATCCATTACGCAGGGTAATCGCTCCATCGCTACCGACAGCGCGTCTTACGATAAAGAGACCAAGCAGGCCAAAATGACGGGCGGTATCCAACTGCGCGACCCGGAGGTTATGGTGCGTGCCGATCTCGCCCAAATGAACCTAGATTCTGGCAATGCGCAATTCGAAAATGCCCGCTTTGTGCTCTATGAAACGCGTGTTCATGGAGTAGCGCAGCATTTGGAACGTTTTGGTAACAACGTTATCAACCTTGAACAAAGCATGATTAGCAGCTGTGAGCCGGGTGATAACGCGTGGGCGATTCGCGGCTCAGAAATTTCATTGCACCCGGATGAGCATTACGGCACCGCTCAAAATATGCGATTGAATATTAAAAATATTCCTATTCTCTATACGCCGTACATTCGTTTTCCCTTAGGTGAGGAGCGTTTGACAGGCTTTCTAACCCCAACCCCCGGGTACAGTAGCCGTAACGGCTTCGAAATGTCAGTGCCTTTTTACTGGAATATTTCACCAAGTACTGATGCCACGCTCACCTCGCATTACATGTCCAGCCGTGGCTATATGCTGGAACCAGAGGTGCGCAATTTAACGAATTATTTTGAGTCCAAAATCAGCGGTAGCTTTATCAACAATGACCACGGTGGATACAGCAGTTTTGCTGAACAGCAAATTGCGGACGGTACACTTACCGAAGAGGAGGCTTACCCCTATCGTGGTCATGACCGCTGGTTTGCAAAGTTTGAGCAAGATGGCGGTAAGGGTCGCGATTGGGCCACTGCGATCAGCTACTCCGATTTGAGTGATAAAGATTACCTGCGCGATATGTACAGTGGCTCCGTTGAATCAAACCGGCAAGCCTATATTCGCCAAATGGCATCGGCAGATTACCGTTCTGAGCATTGGTTTAGTGGAATAAAAGTGGATGAGTATCGCTTACTCACCACAGCGCATTTAGCGTACCGCGAGTTACCGCGAATTCATGTCGATGGCAATTATCAAATCAATGATTGGGTATTAAAGCTAAATAACGAATACGTCAATTTTGCTCAGAACCGTTATTTTGAGAGTTCTTTCGATAAGCCTGCAAGTTACGAAAGCGCTTTAGCGAATACCATTTACGGCGAACGCGTAAACACCGATTACAGCCTCATGTGGGACAAATCCTATACTTGGGGATTTGTGAAACCGAAAATTGGTGTTAAAGGTTTGGCTTATGATCTGGATGATAAGCGTTTGGTTTTAGGTTCTGATTCTGCACCGCGTTTTGTTACGCCTCAGGCGAGTGTTGACGCCGGGTTGTATTTTGAGCGTGAAGCCAAGGTGTTTGGTGGCGAATACTTGCAAACCTTGGAGCCCCGCGCATTTTATTTTTACAGTGCATACCGGAACCAGGATTCGCTATACAAGCTCACGCCCAATAAGAGTTTCGTGAATTTTGACACGGGTGATTTGACGTTTAACTATAACCAGCTGTTCCGTACCACGCGTTTTGCAGGCGGTGACCGGTTGGATGATGCGAATCAATTGTCCTTGGCGGTATCGACTGCTTTCTCGTCCCAGAATACGGGTGCTGAGCGTTTGCGGATGAGCATCGGGCAAATCTTCTATTTCCGTGATCGCGAAGTCACAATTTTTGATAAAGATGTTGCCACGCCGTCCGTGTCAGAAGACACACGACGCTCAACATCAGATTGGGCTGCACAGGTAAGTGGGCAGGTAAGTTCACGTTTGCATTTAAGTGCAGATGCGGCCTACGATCAAAACAATGATCGTTTAGACAGTGCGAACGCAGGTCTCCACTATATGGACGATTCCTATCGTATCGCCAACATTACCTATCGCTATACCTTCAAGCCTGTTATTAGCAGTCCGTCCCAACCTAAACCGGTAGTAGTTCAATCGATTAACCAACTGGATACATCGATAATCCTACCAATCAATAACCGGTGGAGTATCATCGCGCGCAATAACCACGATTTTACCCACGGCGTGGAACTAGATACTTTCGCCGGGCTCGAATACAACGATTGCTGTTACAGGGTTCGAGTACTGGGTCGCCGTTGGTTGCGCGTTGACTACACCACGGAAAACTTCTTGGCCAATTTGACCAACAAAGACTTTGAGCCGGGCATTATGCTCGAATTGGAGCTGAAAGGATTGGGCGGTATGGATCGTAAGATCAGTAATTTGCTCGAACGCACAGTGACAGGTTTTAAAGAACGCGAGAAAATTTTACGCTAACAAGTGAAGACATTTATGCAAACGAGATTAATGAAAAAAAATTGCAGCCTTTTAATTGCCGCGCTGTTACTGATTGCTCCCCAACTGGCACCGCAAGCTATGGCGGCAAAGGCGGTTGGTCTTGATCGTGTTGTAGCGATTGTAGATGAAGACGTTGTATTAGAAAGTGAATTGAATGATCGTTTGCAAGCGGTCTTATCACGCCTGAAAGGTCAGTATTCCCAAAGCCAGCTACCTGAAGAAAGTGTACTGCGCAAGCAAGTGTTAGAGCAGCTTATTGTTGAACGTGTTGAATTGGGCTTGGCTAAGCGTTACGACATTAACGTGGAAGAGGCAGAGATCGACCAAGCAATCGAGCGTGTACGTGAAAAAGGCAAGATGACAAATGAAGAGCTTGCGGCGGATTTGAAACGTCAAGGTCTATCGATTAGCGGCCTGCGTAGACAAATTCGCGACGAGTTAACCATCAACCATTTGCAACAAGGAGTGGTCAGTAGTCGTATTAAAGTGTCGCCACAGGAAATTGATAATTTTCTTGCGTCCAGCGACGGAAAGTTTGCGACTTCACCGGATTATCACATCGGCCATATTTTAATTGCCGTTCCAAGTTCTGCTGACGCGGACACAATTGCCACGGCAGAGAAAAAAGCAAAAGATATTTATCAAAAATTACAAGGCGGCGCTGATTTTGCGCAAATGGCAATTGCTAACTCAAATGATCAAGCTGCGTTACAAGGTGGTGATATTGGTTGGCGTAAGCTTGCGCAGTTGCCGGAATTGTTTGGCAATCAATTAGCGGGTTTAAAAGTGGGTGATGTTACGCCCCCCTTTCGTAGCGGCGCGGGTTTTCACATGCTGAAAAATATTGAGCAGCGCGGTGGTGGCCAGCAACTCATTGAGCAAACTCATGCGCGCCATATTTTGGTGAAAACGTCTGAAATTATGGATGACAACCAAGCTCGCGAAAAATTGTTAGCATTGAAAGAAAGAATTGAAAAAGGTGAGGATTTTGCGAAGTTAGCAAAAGAAAACTCTGAAGATACAGGCTCTATGCTAAGTGGCGGCGATTTGGGTTGGTCAACGCCTGGTATGTTTGTAGCGGCTTTTGAGGAAACCTTGACCAATACACCCATCGGCAAAATAAGCCGTCCCTTTAAAAGCCAGTTTGGTTGGCATATTTTGCAAGTGCTTGAGCGCCGCAAAGAGGATATGAGTGAGCAAATGAAGCGCAACCAAGCACAAAATGTAATTCGTTCACGTCGCTTTGATGAAGAATTTCAGTTGTGGATGACACAAATTCGCGAAGAAGCTTACGTCGAAATCAAACAGCAGTAACTCAATAATAATTAAAACGCGGCTAGACAAGTTTTATGAAGAAAACTTTGTTGAAGCCGCGTTTTGATTTTTAGCCTCCCAAGAATCGAGATTACAGGTGACTAATGGACACATGTTTTCGTATTGCTCTCACACCTGGTGAGCCCGCTGGCATCGGCCCTGATTTGGTGGTTAGCCTTGCACAAAGTGCACAGCAGCATGAAATTGTGGCAATTGCGGATCCAGTGCTGCTGCAAGAGCGTGCACAGGCATTGGGTTTACCATTGCAGATTCGTATCGTGAATCTTAATGATCAACCGCGCCCCTCCGCTCCTACAGAATTAGCTGTTTTGCCCGTTAATTTAGCTCAACCTGTTAAACCGGGAGAGCTCAATGTACGTAATGCTCCCTATATTTTAAAAACGCTTGATGCCGCCATTAAGGGGTGCATTGCGGGTGATTTTGCAGCCTTAGTAACTGGGCCTGTCCACAAAAGTGTTATCAACGATGCAGGCATTAGTTTTAGTGGGCATACCGAATACCTTGCCGATAAAACCGCAACAGAAAAAGTCGTTATGATGTTGGCGACCAAAGGATTACGTGTTGCGCTGGCGACAACGCATCTGCCCCTGAAAGATGTTGCCGCCGCCATTAATGAAAAAGAGTTGATGCAAGTTATCGATATTTTGCAACGCGATTTACAGCAGCAATTTGGTATAGCAGAGCCAGCAATTTATGTGTGCGGTTTAAACCCTCATGCCGGTGAGGGAGGGCATTTAGGTCGTGAAGAGATTGAGATTATCGAGCCCACACTGGATAAGCTACGCGCCCGTGGTATTCGGTTAATTGGGCCTCTGCCAGCAGATACTTTATTCACGCCTAAGTATTTGGATCATGCTGACGCCGTACTCGCTATGTATCACGATCAAGGTTTGCCGGTTTTAAAATACAAAGGATTCGGTCAAGCGGTAAACGTGACCTTAGGTTTACCCATCATTCGAACATCGGTAGATCATGGCACCGCGCTTGATTTGGCGGCTACAGGCAAAGCAGATTTGGGTAGCCTACGCACTGCATTAGCTTATGCATTGGATATGGTGGAAGCGCGTCAACGGGCGCGCAAATAATCTAGGCAGGCAGAAAGCATTTAGGCAAAAAGCAATGACAAAGAAATTTTCTAACGACAAACATTTAAATTTAAATAGCCAAGGTGAACATAAGGCCCGTAAGCGATTTGGTCAAAACTTTTTAATTGACCACGGCATTATTCGCGACATAGTGCGTGCTGTTCATCCCCAAAAGCCGGACTTAATTGTTGAAATCGGCCCCGGCAAAGGCGCTATTACTCAGTTACTGGCAGATAGCTGCGATAATTTGAGTGTGATTGAACTAGACCGCGATCTTGTGCCTTGGTTAAAAGTTAAATTTGAGAAGCATCCCAATTTCCAGTTATACCAAGCGGATGCTCTTCAGTTTGACTTTGTGCAGTTGATAAAAAATGATCAGCCTTTACGTATTGTAGGTAATTTACCTTACAACATTTCTACTCCTTTGATTTTTCATTTATTGAGTTACGCAGCCAAAGTGCGCGATATGCATTTTATGTTGCAAAAAGAAGTGGTGAAGCGCATGGCGGCCCAAGCT
Source organism: uncultured Cellvibrionaceae bacterium (assembly GCA_964581625.1). Classification (GTDB taxonomy): domain Bacteria; phylum Pseudomonadota; class Gammaproteobacteria; order Pseudomonadales; family Cellvibrionaceae; genus Cellvibrio. The sequence continues at coordinate 42,473 of CAZOPE010000010.1, read as the reverse complement.
GGTGATAGCGCTTATGGTCGCTTGGGAATTATGGTGCAATATTATTGTGAGGTGGAAAATCTGTTTGAAGTACCGCCTACATCATTTGATCCTGCACCTAAGGTTGATTCCGCTATTGTGCGTTTAGTTCCTTACAAAGAAATCCCGCACAAGGCGACCAATATCAAAACGCTGGAAAATTTGGTCAATGTTGCTTTCCAACAGCGTCGCAAAACGCTGCGTAACGCGTTAAAGCAATTGTTGGAACCTGAGATTATTGAACAATTACCTATCGACACTTCAGCGCGCGCAGAGGAAATCACCTTGCCTGAGTATGTGGCCACCAGCAATTTATTGGATACACTTTCACTCAAGACATCTAAAGACGAAACAGATTAGCAATCGATTTATGACGAATAAAATTAATGTCAGTGTTAAAACGACCTACATGGCAGATCAAACTCTGCCACGGCAGCGCTATGTTTACTCCTACACAATTACCATCACAAATAACGGAGATGAAGCTGCACAATTAATTAGCCGCCATTGGCTAATTCGTGACGCTAAAGATAACCTGCAAGAAGTGCAGGGCATTGGTGTTATAGGTGAACAACCACATATTGCTCCTGGCTCAAGTTACATTTATACCAGCGGGGTTGTGCTAGAAACGGAAACTGGCATTATGGAAGGCACTTATCAAATGCGTGCAGATAGCGGTGAAATGTTTGATGCGCAAATTCCTGTATTTGCACTGGTGCCGCCACACGCAGTGCATTAGTTGAATGACCAATAAGGATTTATTTTTAGCATGGCCACATACGCAATTGGCGATATCCAAGGTTGTTATGAATCTCTCCAATGTTTGTTGGAGAAAATTGCATTCAATCCTGAACGAGATAAATTGTGGTTGGTGGGTGATTTAATCAATCGCGGCCCAGATTCTCTAGCGACTTTGCGTTATTTGTATTCCATTCGAAATTCAGTTGAATTTGTATTAGGCAACCATGATTTGCATTTTATTGCCGTTGCCTATGGCTTAAGAAGTAAAGGGCAGAATGACACCTTGGATGCATTGTTGCACGCCGCAGATCGCCAGGAACTCATTGATTGGCTTATTCAAGGGAAGTTATTACACACAGATGAAACACTTGGTTTCACTATGGTTCATGCAGGTATACCGCCCATATGGAGCTTGCAACAAGCGCAGGCGCATGCGCGTGAAGTGGAGGCCGTGCTTCAAAGCCGGTACTGCCGTGATTTTTTAAGCAGCATGTACAGTAATTCGCCAAAGCGGTGGAAAAATAAATTAATCGGTATGGATCGTTTGCGCCTGATTACAAATTATTTTACGCGCATGCGTTTTTGTTCCAGTGAAGGTATTTTGGAATTGGAAACTAAGGAAAACGCATCTGCCGCGCCACTAGGGTTTTCGCCTTGGTTTTCTTTTTCTGAGCGTAAAACGGCCAACGATAAAATTATCTTTGGTCATTGGGCTGCATTGGAAGGAAAGGTAAACACAATGAATGTTTATGCGCTAGACACAGGTTGTGTTTGGGGCGGTTCACTTTCTGCACTACGCTTGGAGGATCTGCAATTATTCAGCTGCTTTTGTGACGCCTAGCCGCTTTCTGCAGGCGCATTCATTTTTTGTTCAGTTACAATTGTTACCCTCCTCATGTCTCAAATTACAGAGATACGGTTTCTGTTTTTTGTTTGTTTGTTTTTTGTTAAGGAATTCATTATGAAGTTAAAATTAATACTTGCTGCCTCTTTGCTTGCGGCTTCTGGCATTTCGCTCGCTGAAGCTTATCAAGCTGAAATTACCGGTATAGCAACGCGAGCGGACTTGGATGGTATAAGTAGCAAAGTTAATTCATACGGTGTTGAGGGAAAGTATTATTTTAATTTGGTTAAAACAGATAATGTCCCTTTAGCGGAAGCTGCTTACCTTGGAAAAAATAGCAATGCTTTTGCTTCTTTTGTTAAAAGTTATGCTCGTGGCTACGCAGGCGATAGCAAAAATTATTCAGGTGGCGTTGAAGTTTATATACCCGAAAATTTTGTATATATCAAAGTTGAAGGTGTTCATTCGCGATATGATTCTTCTTCAGATACCAGTGTTAATACCACTCTGGGTCTTACACCCTTAGATGGTTTGCGTGTAACGACCAGCTGGAATAGTGATGAAGGGTACCATGCTAATGTAGACGCAAAATATGTAACCGCATTGGGTAGTGGTCAGTTTATTAATGTGGAGGCGAGTGTTGCTGATACGGATTTTGGTACACATACAATGATTGGTGGTGATTATTATTTCGACAATACCTTTAGCGTAGGTGCCGAAGTTAGTGATGATAAATATTCCACAGATTATTTAATTCGCACGCGCAAATTTTTTACGGAAAGCTTTAGTGGTGAATTAAACTACGCCGATACTGATTTCGGAAATATTGTTGCATTAGGTGTGAGTTATAGATTTTAAAATGTAACTTCGCCTAACAAAAAGGCCAGCATTGATGCTGGCCTTTTTGTTAGGCGAATCTATATGATGTCGGCAACCACAACTTTATTTCTACCATCATGTTTGGCTTGGTACAGCGCTTTATCGGCGTTACTGAATAATTGTTCAAGCGTTTCATGTGCATGTAAGGTGGCAACGCCGAAACTCGCAGTAACTCGCACACCGTCACTGAATTCGTAGGAAGCAATGAGTTCACGAGTTTTTTCAGCAATGAGTAGGGCTTGTTCAATCTTAGTATTACGGCACACAAGTACGAACTCTTCTCCACCCCATCGAGCGAATAAATCGTTATTGCGAATATGATCTTTCACTAATTGCGATAAGGTGGATAAAACATTATCGCCCACGGCATGTCCGTATTGATCGTTAATTTTCTTAAAGTGGTCAATATCAATCATAATAAGTGAAAGTGGTTTCTTCTGGCTTCGCCACTCCCATAAGCCGATACGAATGGCTTCTTCGATACCCTCACGATTGAATGCGCCTGTTAAAGCGTCTGTTTTGCTTTTCTCTTCAAGCTGCTTGCTGCGCAAGTCCAGTAGTGAATTAATCTCCAACAACTCGGCTTCCCGTTTTTTCTGAGAATGCACTTGGCTCGTAAGCGATGTAACGCGGTAGCCGAGGAAAAGTACAATACCTACAAACCAAGCGAGCATAATGAATAGGTACCATTTTTCGGTGGTGAGTCGCTGACCAATGAGTTCTACTTTTTTCAAATGAAAATTGTGTTCGCCCAAAGGCTCTTTAGACCCGGTTTGTATTTCAAATAAAATAATATTGTCGAATTGTGGATGGCTAAGCTCAGGTGCGATGTTGTATTCCACTAGCCACCAGTCAGCCACAAAAAAATCCTTAAGTGAAAACTCCAAATACTGGTCTTTCAATAAGTCGGTAGAGAATTCAATTTGATTATATTTAGTACTTGGTTCAATGTCGGGCGAACTGTAAAGCGGGTCGAAGTTGCGAAGGTAAACGCGAAGGGTTTTGTTAGGGCCTTTGTAATTCATCCAAATACGAACGGTGTTGTAACTACTTAGATCCACACCATGTTCGCGTTTTGGGTCGAAGATAATTTCGAATCCACAATAGGGGTAAGCGAAGTTGTCGCGCAATGTGCAGCGCCATTCGAAATTTTGTGGGTTAACAATTGTAGATAAGCTATTGCCGCCGTTGCGCTTATCGTCATAAACCTCGGTAAAGTAACCGCTTTGAGGCGTTATAGTGATGGAGGAATGCAGGATTCTCTTTTCGGCAATGATGGCGAAAAACGTAAGCAATACCGCTGCAACTAGCACTATTTCCAGACGCCATCTTTTCAGCATGCTCAGCCTTTTGCTGTCTTGTAGTGTTGAATACTAGTTAATAACCCCAGATTTGCAACCGAGTAAAACTTGGTCTAGCGGAGATGGAGCGGCTTCAATTAGGGTTTAATTGAAGCCTAGTATGAAGGTTTATAGGTTTAGAAGTCGAGGTCTGAAATATCATCGTAACCAAGCTGGTCTTTAATGCGCTTGCGTTCCAGACGGTCTTCCAATTTACGGCGCATTTCCAAGGTGTGCTGGCTGGCTTCTTTGCCGGTTAGCTTTGGGGCTACATCATCCTCAACCTCCAAACTTGCATCGCCAATTAAATCCGAATCTTGAGTGTCTACATCAACAGACATGTGCATGCTCCAGTAACAGGTTTAGGTGGATAAATTTGACCCGCGCTATTTACCATAGGCCAAATTAAAAAAAAAGAAAAATGTTAAAAAAGCCCAGAGTTTTTTTCTTTTAGCTTATCTAGTGAATAAGCAGTTATTAGGCCTCTATAATGAACTCAATCTGGGCATAACTTACGGAGTTTCAACAGTGGCAGAGATGCAAATCGAAAGCCAAAAGCGAGTGCTCGGTTGGCGCGAATGGGTTGCGCTCCCTGATCTGACTATTCCACATATCAAAGCCAAAGTGGATACGGGTGCTAAAACCAGCGCGCTTCACGCCTATTATGTAGAACAGTTCGACCGCAATGGTGCGCCTTGGGTTAGGTTTGGTGTTCATCCACTTCAGGCTTCGCTGGATGATGTTGTCCATTGCGAAGCGCCCGTTAAGGAAATTCGCCGCGTCACGGATTCCGGCGGCCATGCGGAGATGCGGGTTGTTATCGAAACCTCAATTGCTATCGATAACCAAGTGCGAGTCATCGAACTGACCCTTACTGACCGTGAAACTATGATGTTCCGCATGCTATTGGGCCGCAGTGCCCTTAAGCGGTTCTTTGTGGTTGATAGCGGAAGATCTTTTGTTTTGGGTGGGAATAAATCCTGTCCTCCTCAGAATGACTTGGATTGCGTCTGAATCCAGGATCATTTCATCTTTTGAGTATTGTATGAAAATAGCTATTTTGTCGCGCAACCGTCACCTCTATTCAACCAAGCGATTGGTGGAAGCCGGTCTTGCTCGCGGCCATGAGGTACGTGTTATCGATATCCTCAAGTGTTATATGGATATCACCTCCGCTAGCCCCGCCATTTGGTACATGGGCGAAAAGCTGGAGGGCTTTGATGCAGTGATTCCACGAATCGGCGCTTCTGTAACCCATTATGGGCTAGCCGTCATTCGCCAGTTTGAAATGATGGGTGTTTACTGCTTGACCGAATCCGTAGCTTTGGGGCGTTCGCGCGATAAATTGCGTGCGTTACAGCTGTTGTCGCGAAAAGGGTTAGGCTTACCGAAAACCAGCTTTGCCTACAACGTTCACGACACCAAGGAGCTCATAAAGTTAGTTGGCGGTGCTCCGCTGGTTCTCAAGCTATGTGAGGGGACGCAGGGGCGCGGTATCGTTTTGGCTGAAACCTCCAAGGCGGCGGAGAGCGTAATCGAAGCATTTCGAGAATTACGCGCGGAGTTTTTGGTGCAGGAATTTATTAAAGAGGCGAATGGGAGTGATGTTCGCTGCTTTGTTGTTGGGGGCAAGATTGTCGCCGCCATGCAGCGCACAGCCCAAGAAGGCGAGTTCCGTTCTAACTTGCATCGTGGTGGTACGGCCAAAGTCACCAAACTCACCCCAGAAGAACGCAGCACAGCACTCAAGGCTGCTCAGACGATGGGGTTACAAGTGGCTGGTGTCGATCTGCTGCGCTCAAGCCGCGGCCCTTTGGTAATGGAAGTGAATTCATCGCCCGGCTTGGAGGGGATTGAAACCACGACTAAGAAAAATATTGCGGATATGATTATCGCTTTTATTGAGGAAAACGCGCGCCCAAACAATAACAAAACGAAAGGCAAAGGTTAAGGTATTCAAGCGCCTACTGAGTTGTTGCTGGTCTGAACACGCGAATTTAATTGGCAGTAATCGCGCGTGGATTACTAAGCGCCCATCTTATAGTTTTCCAGTGGGATTACTGTGCCGTCAAAGCAGAAGCGCCCACCATGGAAATGGCTTTCAAATTGTTTAGGTGACATAGGTTTTGCATAGAGGAAGCCTTGCGCCTGATCGCAGCCCCGTTGGCGTAGCCACTCAGCTTGATGCTCGGTTTCTACACCTTCGGCAACCACTCGCAGTTGCATGCTGTGCGCCAAACCAATAATGGTTTTGGTGATGGCTGCATCATTCATGTCATCGTGAATATCATTCACAAAGCTGCGGTCAATTTTTAATTTTTGAATGGGGAAGCGCTGCAAATAAGCGAGCGATGAATAACCGGTGCCAAAATCGTCAATCGCTAAATACATACCCATTTGATTGAGTTGATTTAGTTGGTTGATGGTTTCGCCTGCATGTTCCATCGCGCAGCTTTCGGTAATTTCCAATTCCAGATATTCCGGTGGTAGTTGAGTTTCACGCAGAATCGCTTCTACTTTGCCGGGGAAATTCTTTTGACGGAATTGGCGGGGTGATAAATTTACCGCAATTTTGCCAATCTTTTTGCCGGCATCTAACCAGAGCTTTGTTTGACGACAAGCCTCTCGTAGCACCCATTCACCAATAGGAACAATCAAGCCGGTTTCTTCTGCCAGCGGAATAAAATGTGCAGGCGAAACCAATCCGCGTTCAGGGTGTTGCCAACGCACAAGTGCTTCCACGCCCATGAGTTCGCCCGTTTTCAAATCAATTTGCGGTTGATACTGCAGAGTAAACTGGTTTAATTCCAGAGCGCGGCGTAAATCATTTTCAAGTAACAGATAATTAACTGCTGTGGCATTCATGCCTTTGGTGTAAAACTGACAGTTATTTTTTCCTGCTTCCTTTGCTTTATACATGGCTATGTCTGCATGCTTTAGAAGCTCGTCGGTGTCTTCGCCATCTTCCGGGAAAATACTTACGCCAATACTTACAGTAGAAGTAATTTCATGGCCACTAATTTCCATGGGGCGTGCGAGAGTTACCAATAACTTGTTGGCAACAAACATTACGTCTTCGATATCGTGTACGCCTTCCAAAACCACTACAAACTCGTCGCCGCCGAGTCGCGCAACTGTATCCATATCGCGCACGCCTTCATTTAAGCGCGTTGATATGGCTTTGAGCATGAGGTCGCCGGCATCGTGGCCCAAGCTGTCATTAATGTTTTTAAACCGATCAATATCAAGCAGCATTAATGCAACTTTTGAGTTTGCACGGCGAGCGCGTGCAAGGCCGTGATAGATGCGATCGTAGAACAGTGAGCGGTTCGGCAAACCTGTTAACGCATCGTGAAACGCCATGTAATTCAAGCGCGATTGTTGTTCGCGTAGCGCGTTTTCGGCGAGTTTGCGTTCGGAAATATCGGTGCCGATGGTACAAACGCCAAACACTCGATTGTCTTTGCCGCGCAGCGGAAACTTCACCATCAAATAGGTGTGCATGCTGCCGTCTTTGTGCATCAAATCCAATTCGACTTCAAAGGTTTGCTGCTTGGTTTTGGTGGCGGTATCTATATCGCAAATAGATTGCGCGACGTCTTTGGGATACACATCAAACACGTTCTTACCAACAAAACCGGTTTCGTCGATATTCGCCATCTGCTTAAAGTGTTCGGAGGCGAGCACTACATTGCCATCCAAGTCTTTTACAGAGATCAATGCAGGGGAGAATCGCAAAATAGCGTTCAGGTAAGTTTCACTCGCCCACAGCGCTTGTTCTGCCAAGCGGAAGCGCTCTGATTGCTCCTCGTGGTGCCACATATCAATAACTTGGCGAACCAGTAGTGAACTAAAAGTCCACACAGAATCAAGTTCGTTAACAGCTTTAATCAGCCCAGCTAAACCGTTTTCGGCCTCCATATAGAAAACAGCAATGGTTTTGTTGTTTTCCAGAATGGGGTGCAGATAACAGGCATTGCAGCCTTTTTTGGTAAACATAGCGCCCAGCAACTGAATTTGATCGGTGTCGAGTGCTTGAGGTTTGCCAGAATCAAACACTTGATGAATATGCTGGTGTGGCAGGTAATTCAGGCGATTGAGCGAAGTGGTAACGCCGTTGATAAGAAGGTCTGACTCTTGCTGAGAGGCTATAGCCTCAACATAAAGGTGGCTGTCGCGCTCCACCACGAGTACGGCGCGACTAATAGCAGCTTTAGCGACAACAAGTTTTACCAGCCGCTCTGCGATTTCTTTGTGATTTAGATTGGTAAAAAGTTGCTGGAACTTTTTAATTAACTCCACAGCATTATTTTTATTTTGCATAGCATTCCACTAGGGATGATTGTAAAGCGGCAGAAAAATCTGCCAGCACATCACTTAATACATAAATAGTGATTAGCCGCGAGCGCGAACCTACCTTCCGTCGAACAAAGGTTGGTGCTACACAACGGATTGCGCTGTCACATCAGGGCAATCGTTGGCGGCCTAGCTGCCTTGCAACTCTCTTCAAGGCATCTTTCAGGGGCCTTACATCCGCTCAAGCTCGATACCAAATTGCACTACCTTGGTACATATAGCTTTTCCTCATCATAAACAAAAATAAATAATGTGTCTGTAATAACGATAAAAAGCGCGCCAAGAAGGTTACCGTGGGAAACACTTGTTGAACTAATAATCACATTTTTTAAATCTTGCCTATACTGTGCACACACCAGCGCAGTTTTTCTGCGCAGAAATGGACCTGACAGATATTTTTTTTATAACAGATAGTTGAGGTTGGAGGCGCCACATGAGGCGTAAAGTGCCCTTTTTGGGCGAAGATCGTATTGTTCGGGATGGCGATGAAGCCGCACAGGCTAAAAAAGCGCGTGCGACTGTTATTGACGATATTTTGAGCACTAATGCGCAGCCCAGTACGTGGGATGATTTGGTGACTAGCGATTATCCAGATCCTTTGGGGATGACCCAAAGCATGCCACGTCCCCATCTTCCACCCAAGAAGCCGCGCCCCAAAACTGTACCCGTCACTCCCGGCCCCGTTCCATCGCTTAAAAAAGCAATTATTGATGGAGCCTTTACTAATGGCCTTTCAACAATTGATTGGTTGCCGATTAACAGCTGTCACGGCCTCCGCATTAATATTTGTGGTCATTTGGATCAGAACCTTCGTGCCGAATGGCGCCGTTTGTTGGAAGAAACCGAGCGTACGGGCGTGGGTCAATTTGAATTTAATTTTACCGAAGCCCCCAGTCTCTCTCTCACAGGTTTGGGGATGCTATTGCTCTTCAAAGAGCAAAAAAAATCAGAGCGTGGGGATATAAAGCTTTGCCACTGCAACCGCGAGGTGTGGCAGATGTTGCAGTGGACGGGAATGGATAAGTATTTCACTATTCAGGGAATACCCGGCAGCGCTGCTAAAATCTCATAAAAAAGCCTGACATTGTCAGGCTTTTTTACAGCAGTTTAATCAGCTCTGTAACACATCTATCAAGCGTTGCATTTGTTCATCGGTACCAATAGTAATACGCAAAAATTCGTTGATGCGTGACGCACTAAAGTAACGAACCAACACTTTATTCTCACGCAACTTTTGTGCAAGCTCAGCCGCATTATTTTGTGCTGGTTTCGCAAACACAAAGTTTGCTTGCGATGGTAAAACGCTGAAACCCAAATCCTCCAGTTGCTTAACAGTCCATTCGCGTGTGGCGATAATTTTATCGCGGCAGGCTTTGAAATAAGCATCATCTTCAAACGCTGCGATAGTGGCGGCCTCAGCCAAACGGTCAAGCGGGTAAGAGTTAAATGAATTTTTCACGCGATCTAAAGCCGTGATCAAATCTACATTCCCTACTGCAAAACCGACACGCATACCCGCGAGCGAGCGTGACTTGGACAAGGTTTGCACCACTAATAAATTAGGATACTTATCAACAAGGCTCGCCGCAGTTTCACCACCAAAGTCGATATAAGCTTCATCCACCAGCACGACAGATTCGGTATTTTTTTGTAGCAGTTTTTCGATATCCGCAAGCGGCTTACCTATGGCGGTAGGTGCGTTTGGGTTTGGAAAAATAATTCCGCCATTTTCTCTGGTGTAATCATCAAAGTTGATGGTGAAATCATCGCGCAATGCAGGAGTTTGGTATTCAATGCCAAAAAGTTTGCAATAAACCGGGTAGAAGCTGTAGCTGATATCGGGAAACAGCAAAGGCTTGTGTTGTTGGAAAAACGCCATAACCGCGAGCGCCAACACCTCATCACTCCCGTTACCCACAAATACTTGTTCAGGTTTTAGGTTGAAGTATTTAGCGATTGTTGTTTTGAGCTTTTTGGAATTAGGGTCTGGATACAGACGCAAACGGTCGATGGCATCATGGGTCATCAATTTGATCACTTCTGGCGAGGGCGGGTAAGGGCTCTCGTTCGTATTCAATTTGATTAGACCATCAATTTGTGGCTGCTCACCGGGCACGTATGGCTCGAGCTCGCGCACCACCTGACTCCAAAACTTCGACATGATTGCTCCTCAGGGCAGGCTAAGCGGGTACCGCGTTTAAGGCTAGGCAGTATAACCGCAAGGCATGCCTACGCTAAGGAGAATTAGCAGTTTATTGCTTTGTCATAGGGTCCCAGTGTTCGGCAATTTTTCCGCCTTCAATGCGGAACATGTCAAACCAAGTTGTTGTGTAGGTTTTTGTAGAGTCTTTTGGGTCTTTTCGCTCAGAAACAAATGCCAGTGTGACGAAATCGCCCTCAGCAGTAATTGACACCAGCGGCGCTTTTACTTTATCGGCAATAGCTTGCGGCTTTTTAAATTGACCAAAGAAATCCACGAAAGCCTTGCGGCCGGTGGCGACCGTGGGGTTATGCTGAATATAGGTTTCCGTCATATATTGTGGTGCCAGTTCCAAATGGCCAGCTTCAAATACTTCGCGCCAAAAATCGTAAACCAGCTTTTTGTTGGCGGCGAGTTTAGGGTCTTTGCTTGCAAGCATGGCGGCATGGTCAGGATTTGCGGTTACGGTGACTTGCGCGAAGCTTGTTAAAGACAAGCATAGGGCGCTGGTAGCGATAATTATTAATAGTGTCTTGCGCATAGAATTTTCCTTGCGGTGATTTGGGGTTGATGAACTGACGCTGATACTAATGCACTTCTCAGAGCTTGTTAACAGATAAGTTCCGCAGGCTAGAATTGATACGTTTTTATCGGCATAGCGATTGCAGCTATTCAAAAAAACGCTAAAAGGCATACTTATGATTCATAAACTACCAAAATGGGTTGAAGCGAGTGCGTTCGTGCTTGCATTTATAGCAGGCAGCGTTAACGCCATTGCGCTCCTCGGTTTTAATCACCAAGGTGTTTCTCACCTTACCGGTAGTTCATCGCTGCTGGGTGTGGAAATTGCCAGAGGAGATTTCAAAGAAGTTGCCCATATAGGTTGGATCATTTTAAGTTTTGTTGTGGGAGCGAGTGTCAGTGGCTTTGCCATTGGCAACGAATCGCTCAAATTTGGCCGCCGTTATGGTTTTGCGTTACTGGCTGTTGCACTACTGTTGCTATTGGCCATGTACTTTTTAATTGAGGGGAATAACCTTGGTCACTACCTCGCCTCAGCAGCTTGCGGTTTGCAAAATGCAATGACCAGCACCTTTAGTGGTGCGCTGGTGCGTACCACACATGTGACAGGATTGTTTACCGATTTGGGCATTATTATTGGCCTGTGGTTGCGTGGGCATAAGGCGGATAAGCGACGAATAGTTCTCTATTTAACACTCATAAGTGGGTTTATTGCCGGTGGGCTTGTAGGTGCGCTAAATTTTTCTCACGTTGCGTTTTACGCGCTCTTAATGCCGGCTGGCCTTTCGGTACTGCTTGCACTTGTGTATGAGTTTTTTCGTAAAAAGTTGTAGGTGGTTACATTCGAATTAAGTGGGGGGCTTTTTTACTGTGCTAAAAAATGCTCCCAATGCCATCTGTTAGGTATGAGCGACTATCAGTACAAGCATGAACATTTTGTCAATCCTATTTTCAAGACGTTAAAGTTAAACCCATTGGGCTATTGCGGGCCCGGCTGAATTACCGGCGGCGCGAGTTTTCGGCTAATTTAAGATCTTACAACGCTCTGTTTCCAAATTGTCACAATTACTTTTTATACTTGTGAGTAATGAGGCAAATAGGCAGCGAGGACAATGTACAGCAATAATAAAAAATTAATTATTCTGGATGCTGATGGCACCACCATTGATGCCTACAACGCCATCGAAAAAGCATTTATTCATCACGGAATGGATTTGGGCGGTGAAGAAAGTTTTCAGAAACGCCATAACATCTTTAAATATCTAGGCGGATTAAAGCAGTTTCCGGCCAATCTTCGTAAAAACATTTCAAAAAGCAATCGCAAGCAAATTGTAGAAACCCTTACCGATGTGTACCGCACTGAGGCCGCACTTTATGCGGGTATTCCGGAATTTATTCGTACTCTTATGGCTTCGCCAGATGTAATTGTTGGGCTTATTACTCGTAATATTACGAATGAACCCTTGGAAACGTTGCGTCAACTATTTGCTCGGCACGATATTGACATCGCTGAGTTTGATTTTCTTGTGCACGTCCCTCTGGAAGAAAAAAAGACCCCCCATTTTCGTGCGGTGCGTGAGCAATTTGGCGTAAATCCAGCGCGTGCGGGAGTGTGCGGGGATGAAAATAAGGATTATGTAGCTGCAATTAACACCGGCATGCATCCGTTTATGGTGTCTTACGGGTTTGAAAACTTTTTACGATTGACGAAAAAATTTGAGATTCCGGAGGAGATTATTTCAAAGACGCCGGGCGAGTTGAGAGAGCGTGTTTTTCATTCGTTGGAGATTCCAACGACTTAGTTTGTAATATCGCTCCTTTTTTTGATTTGAAGAAAGTTCTCCAATTGTCCCATGCGAGCTCCCCGAGCACTGGAAGAGAATTTCCGTCAAACGCACAGGAAGTGCGTTTGAGCGACTACGCGACATGGATGTCGCGTCGGAGCGACGGTAATTCTCTGAAGTGCGCAGGAAATAGGAGCGAACTGGGTGTCTTTTCTTTTGGTTACTTTTCGTTGGACAAACAACGAAAAGTAACTCGCCGGGAGGCGAAATAAAAAATAAAAGAATGTAGAGAATGTCTGAATAGAAACTAACGCACGAACTCTGTAGGCTTTTCAATCTCGTAAAGCGCGTCATTGATATCTGCAACTTTGGCTTCGATCACAGCTTGTGCGTCTCTTAGGCCGCGATTGTAAAAGTAGGCGCCCACTTCCTCGGCAAAAAAATCTAGCAAGAACTCAGCATCGAATTGTCCTATTTCCTGATCAAGCTCTTCGCGGAAGTACATTTGCACTTTACGTACAATCAGTTCTTTTTCAGGTTTTGAAAATTCTATTTTAGCCATGTCAGTTAATCAAAAAAAGTAAGTGTTTGAATTCGGTGGTAATGGATTTATCGAACGATTTTAAAGCGCGGGCTGAGTGAATAACAGCCCGCGAGTATGACTATTTTTCGTCACTACCCATAAATTTATAAATCACCGCACCGAGTACCGCGCCTACAATTGGCGCCACCCAGAACAACCATAATTGCGCAAGCGCCCAATCACCCACAAATACAGCAACACCCGTGCTGCGTGCGGGGTTCACCGAGGTGTTGGTAACAGGAATACTAATAAGGTGGATTAAGGTAAGGCACAAACCAATCGCAATAGGTGCTAATCCTGCGGGTGCGCGTTTGTCGGTTGCGCCCATAATTACAATTAAAAACATCATAGTCATTACAACTTCTGTAATGAGCGCTGCGTGCATGGAGTAACCGCCAGGGGAATGCTCACCAAAACCATTTGAGGCAAAGCCTGCTGATACATCAAATCCAGCTTTGCCCGTTGCAATCGCCAGTAAAACGGCACCGGCGATAACACCACCAAGGACTTGCGCAATAATGTACGGAAGCAATTCTTTCGCAGGGAAACGACCGCCGGCCCAAAGACCTATAGAGACAGCAGGGTTCAAGTGGCAGCCGGAAATATGGCCTATGGCAAACGCCATAGTTAAGACAGTTAAACCAAATGCGAGTGAAACACCGAGTAAGCCTATGCCCACTTGTGGAAATGCGGCGGCAATAACGGCACTGCCGCAACCACCTAACACTAACCAAAAAGTTCCAAATAACTCTGCAACATACTTCTTCATAAAAAGCTCCTTTGCATGGGTAGATGCACTGACATTATTAATTTATTGGGTGGCAATCTAAGTGTGTGGCCGTTTTCAACTCTGCGTTTTTCCAGAATTGAAAACGGTTCGACTATAAGGGGAATTGGGTGTGTTGCCTAGTAGAAGGGGCAATTAGGTGATCAGATTTAATATCTGTGAGCTTTAAATTTAAATACGCGAACAGTTAAGAGAACCGCTGCGCAAGCGAGCCCTACAATCAATGCTGCCCAAAAACCGGCGGCGCCTATGGGGTCGTGTAACCAGTTGGTAAATGTTAAAACGTAACCCAACGGCAAGCACACACACCAAAACGAGAAGAGCATGATGAACATAGGAATTTTGGTGTCTTTATAGCCACGTAAAACATTGATCATTGTAACTTGAGTGACATCCGCAATTTGGAAGATGGCCCCCAGCGCAAATAATTGCATTGCAATAAGACGTACTTCCATCTCATTGGTATAAAGCGACGAAATAAAATCGCGCCCGAAAAATAATATTGGCGCATTTATGCAGGAAATTCCCAGTGCTAGGAAAATAGCGCTGCGTGCTAATAGCCGCGCTTTGTGGTGTTCCTCTGCGCCAATCAAAAAACTAACTCTCAGTGTTAAGGCCATGCCTAAACTTAGGGGCACCATAAAAAATAACGAAATCGCATTTAGTACCACTTGGTGGCCTGCGATCACGGTTGGGCCAAGCGGGGATAAAAATAGTGCAATCGCGCAAAACATACTGACTTCAACAAACATGGCAAATCCAATAGGTAAACCCAAATGAAGAATATGTTTTATTTCTTGCCAATCTGGTTTAGCCCAATCGCCAATCAAGTGGAATTTTTTGTAATCTTTGTTGCGATTCAAATACACCAACATGGCTATGACTGCAATCCAGTTTGACGCTGTTGTAGCCCAACCACAGCCTTCACCACCCAGCGCGGGGAACTGCCAATCGCCAACTGAAAAGCCAAAAATAAATAAATAATTAAATGGCAAATTAAGAATGGTGCTGATTAAACAAAACACCATAATAATTTTGGTGTGGCCCATACCATCGGTAAGGCCGCGTAACGCGTTTAATAATAAAACTGCAGGAATCCCCCAAGCCAGTGCATCCAAATAAGCTTGCGCTATATCTGTTGTTTCTGCGTCTAAACCCAGCAACACAAAAAGAGGGCGAACATGCGTAAGAATTGCTGCCATTAAAATGGAGCCGACAAAGGCGATATACAAACCCTGCCAGGTGACTGGCATTATCCGCGCGTGATTTTCTGCTCCACGATGGCCTGATACCAAGGGTTGGAGCGCGCTGAGAACGCCAATAAAAAATAATAATACAGGGCCCCAAATCCCCGTGCCGATTCCAACTGCCGCGAGGTCGCGCGCGCTGGCGTGACCAGCCATCATGGTATCTATAACGCCATTGGCCATTTGCGCAAGTTGCGCAACCAAAATAGGGCCACCGAGCGCCGCAAGTGTCTTCCACTCTTGCAGCGTTTGTGAAAATGTCGTTGAAGGAATGTGTTGAGGAGATGAGGTCACGGGTTTTACCAGCAGTACAACAGGGCTTGGCAATATAACCCAATGACTCAAAAAGGGAAGGCTTGCGACAGGTGCCTGCAAGCCTTCGAAATCTACTTAGTGTTTATCGCCCTCTTTGGGTTTCCAATCTTTTCGGTCTGGCTTGCAAACTAAGGTAGATTTTTCCTCCGCGTTAGGTGGTGTCGCACAAGTGCCTGAAATGGTTTGGTTCTCACGGCCAGTGAATTGGCAGGTCGCGCTTTCAACGGAATTTTTGCACGCATCAAAAGCGGCTTGCGGTGGATGATGGCGCTTGTGTCCCTCATGCGTTTTGTCCGCGTGTTCGGTGGCGTAAACGCTTAAGGATGCGGCGCAAGTCATGGCGGCCAGCAATCGGGATAAACTTTTGCTCATAATAAGTCCTCATATCTCATGGTTTGATTAGTTGCCTTGTGCAACGAATTCACTTAATTGACACGTCAAACTTCACTCTGTTCATCTTCTCGCGTAGCATCCATATTCTTTGTGCAATTTGTGAGTAGGTGATGGGCGAGTTACAGATTTACCAATACGTGTTAATCGCGTTGGTGTTTGTGTGGAGCGGATTCGTTCGCTCAGGTTTAGGGTTTGGTGGAGCTGTTATGTCGCTCCCATTTCTGTTGTTGATTGATAATAGACCATTGGTTTATTTGCCGATTATTGCTGTTCATTTATTATTTTTTTCGTCGCTTGTGGTGTTACAAAACTACCGCAAGCATCGCGAGCAATCTGAAGATTCGCGTAAACAAGGTGGAACTATCGATTGGGCTTATTTGAAAAAGTCCATGAAGGTAATGATTATTCCAAAGCTAATTGGTGTGGCAGGTTTGTTAACCATTCCTGCGAGTGTAATGACGGGTATTATTTTTTCGATTGTCTCTGTGTATGCCGTTACTTACATTTTGAATAAGCCATTCAAAAGTACTAACCCCTTAGTGGATAAATGCTTTCTTGTTTTGGGCGCTTATATAAGCGGTACCTCATTAATTGGTGCACCTTTAATCATTTCTGTATTTGGAACTCATGTAGCCAAACATCAATTGCGTGACACGCTTTTTGTGCTCTGGTTTATTTTGGTAGTAATTAAAATGACGGCCTTCATTATCGCGGGTGTGGATTTACAGTTAATACACCACCTGTGGTTATTGCCTTGCGCCACAGTTGGACATTTGATTGGGTTACGTTTTCACGAACGAATTCTTGAGGGGGACCCTAAGATTTTTTACCGCGTGCTTGGTGTGAGTTTGCTCAGTGTTAGTTTTATGGGCGTTGTTTCCTTGTTTATTCGTTAGATGAATCAGGCATGTAAAACTTGCACGATCTTGGGCTTTACTCTGCTGCATCTATTACTTCAATCGCGTTTTTAAACGCCTTCTTTCCGCGCTTGTAGCGTTTTTCAATAGAAGAATCATCAAACACCTCAATCAATGCGGTGTTTAAATCGTAGGTTCGGTGATCAAAACCCGCATCCATAGCAGCTGCTTCAAAACCCTGAGAAAGTGCATCGCTAAAATGAGAAACGTCCGGAATTAATTCTGTAGCAATCGTAAAATCGCTTGGGTTGTTATAGGAGGCTTCACAACCATCAACGTGCACTGCATGGAAACTTCTACAACGAAATGGGCGTGCCTCATAAATACTGCATTGGTTTTCAATTAAAAAAGGGCATTTCAAGTTAGTGGATAAATGTTCTTGCTCCGTAAAGGTACGAATCAATTCTGCATTGGCTTTTGCGCTCGTCAGGATGTGTGAACTTACATCCGGACTCAACTTTTTTTGCATGTGCTCATAGATGAGCAACATTTCATGAGCTTTTACTTCCACCTTGTAGTAACAGCAGTAAAAGCAACCTGCTTTACAGGCGGGCTTGGTGGGCGAGTCTTCAATAGATTTGGTAATTATCTTGTCAAAGCGTTGATAAGATTTTTGCAAAGGCGCCAAGGTAGATTTCAGTTTTCCAATATCGTTAAGGGAGCGCTGGTACTCGTTAACTGCCGCTGTTTCAAAAGGATCGCTTGTCATGGTATGCCTTGGCTAAAAATCATCATTTTGCGTCTGTGGCGTTGTAAATGCCGCGAGAATTGTACATGGTTTAAATTCTCGTGGTTTTGCTTTCATGTTCTACACTCTAGGCAAGCAAGTTAGTGAGGTCTTGTTATGAGTGACGATAAAACGCAGCCCGTGTTTGGCGGCGTAGAAGCGGGAGGTACTCGTTTTATTTGTGTGCTGGCGGATTCGCGTGGGTTTATCAAGGCTCGCACAGAGATTCCGACAGGGGCTCCAGACGCCACATTGGCGGCCGTTCGGGATTTTTTCTTGCAAACTTCGCCAGAGTTTGGCCATCTCGCAGCTTTGGGGGTAGTGAGTTTTGGGCCTTTGGATTTGGATCGTCGCTCACCCACCTATGGCTATATCACCAAAACATCTAGGCCTGATTGGTCGCAAATTGACCTTATCGGATATTTCAAACGCTCACTCAACACCTTAGTTGAGCTGGAAACTGAGGTGAATGGCTCGGCGGTGGGCGAGTTTACGGAAGGAGCAGGGCTGGATTGCGATAATTTTGTTTACGTTACCGTTGGAACTGGAATAGCCGCAGGCATTTTTGCTGGGGGTAAGCTGATGCAGGGCATTAGCCACCCTGAGGTTGGGCACATGATGGTTCCGCAGGCGATGGATGATCACTTCGATAGTTGTTGTCCGTTTCACACCCATTGTCTGGAAGGGCTGGCATCGGGAACCGCCATCCACAAGCGCTGGCAAACGCATCCCAAAGACTTACCGCCGGATCACCTAGCGTGGGATATAGAAGCTTATTACTTGGCTGTGATGTGCGTAAACCTTACTTGGATGTACGCACCGGAAAAA
Organism: uncultured Cellvibrionaceae bacterium; assembly: GCA_964581625.1. Classification (GTDB taxonomy): domain Bacteria; phylum Pseudomonadota; class Gammaproteobacteria; order Pseudomonadales; family Cellvibrionaceae; genus Cellvibrio. The sequence goes on along the minus strand of CAZOPE010000010.1, from coordinate 23,992 downwards.
ATCATTTTCGGCGGAGGCGTGATGGCGGCCGATTTTCTTTTCCCAAAAATTCGCGCCAACCTAAAGCATATGCTGAATGGTTACGCCCACGATGTAGTGCTAAAAGATATGGATAGCTATTTGATTCCAACTGTGCTGGGCGGGAACGCAGGTATTACTGGTGCGCTCTCCTTAGCTCGCCGTTGTTATCTGGAGGCCAAAAATGCTTAGATGGAAGAGTAAAGCTACAAGGCCTGCTATTAGCAAGGTTGCAGGCTGACCAAGAATCTTTCGGCAGCGTCCATGTATAATCCCCCGTTTTAGAGCCACTTCATATTCTGGATATATTTGGAACGCCATCATGTTTGAAACTTTGCCCTTACTACCCAACGACCCCATCCTCGGTTTAAGCATTGCCTACGCTAAAGACACTAATCCCTCCAAAGTGGACTTGGGCGTTGGGGTCTATAAAAACGACGCGGGCGTAACGCCGATTATGGCAGCGGTTGCAGAAGCGGAAAAAATTCGTTTTAAACAGGAAACAACCAAAGCCTACACGCCACCGGCGGGCTACCCCGGTGCTAACGAGGCAGCCACTAAATTAGTATTTGGCGAAGGCCATGTAGCAGTAGAAGCCAATCGTGTTCGTACCGTACAAACGCCAGGCGGTTGTGGCGCGCTGCGTGTTGCTGCTGAACTTATTCAGCGCGCTAAACCCGGCGCAAATTTATGGGTGAGCATTCCTACGTGGGCAAACCATATTCCATTACTGGGTAGCGCCGGTTTAAAGCTGCGCGAATATCCTTACTACGATTACACATCGCACAGCATTAACTTCACCGCCATGATGGATACTTTAAAACAAGTACCACGTGGCGATTTGGTTTTACTGCACGCCTGCTGCCATAACCCCAGTGGTGCCGATTTAACGCGTGAGCAATGGAATCAAGTTGCAGACTTGTGTGAAGCCAATGGTTTAATTCCATTTGTAGATATGGCTTACCAAGGCTTTGGTGAAGGCTTGGAAGAAGATACTTACGGTTTGCGTATGCTCTCTGCGCGCTTACCAGAAGTGATAGTCGCGACTTCTTTTTCCAAAAATTTTGGTTTGTATCGCGAACGCACAGCGGCGCTGAGTTTTGTGTTCGCCGATGAACAACAAGCCAATGCAGGCTTGAGTAATTTATTAAGCGTAGCGCGTTCTATCTATTCCATGCCGCCCGCACACGGTTCCGCGTTGGTCGATATTATTTTGCACAGCAATGAACTGACTAAAGTATGGAGCGATGAATTGACCACCATGCGTGAACGCATCGCAGGCTTGCGTGTTGACTTAGTGCAATCACTAAATCAATTGCAATCGCAGCGCGATTTTAGTTTCATTGCTAAAGAGCGCGGCATGTTTTCATTTTTGGGTTTGAGTGTGGAGCAAGTCCACAAGCTCAAAAATGATTACAGTATCTACATGACCGATACCAGCCGCATTAGTGTTGCAGGGTTAACCAAAGAAAAAATGGAATATGTGAGCAAAGCCATAGCTTCAGTGCTCTAACCAGAAAAAGGCGAACAGAAGTTCGCCTTTTTTGTATTTGAGCGTTAGAAAATACTTACGCGATCCTAACACGCGATTCGTTAGGCTACTGTTTATGAACCCTATTGTCATTCCACCTACAAAACCCACCAAGCTCACAACCTATTGGTTGGGGGCTTTCATGTGGGTATTAGGTTGGTTAGCGGTATACACATTAGATGGTCATTTGGACGTCAGCAATCTCGCCATGTTGTTGGTGCTGACATCGGCTTTGGCGAGTGTCTGTTTCCCATGGCGAATGTCTATATCTTTGGCCGTTGTTTTTGTTTTAGTGTTTGATTGGTTTTTTATTCCACCGAGAGGTACTTTCACCGTAGATTTCCACCAGCATGCTCTCATGTTGTTTGTAATGTTGGTGGTGAATATTATTATTGTGAGCTTGGTGGCCGTGAAGCGCGCGCAATCTGAATTGGCTGAACGCCACGCGCGCGAGGCCGATATTTTGCGGCAGTGGAGCGATGCGTTGCTTGAATCTACTGCACCGCAGGAGCACCTTGCCGAACTGCAATATTTGTTGGAAAACCTGAGCGGCAAAAAGGTGTCGCTTCTTGTTCTAAAAAATGATTTGCCCGAACAGGACGATATTCAACAGGTTGCGCTGCTAGGTGAAACTGGCATCGAGCAGCGTCACGCGCTCTGGTATTGTTTGCGTAACAATCAACAATTGGGGCGCGGTACTGGGCGCTTCGATATGTTCTCCGATGTGTATTTACCGCTACGTGCTCGCGGCTACGCACTCGGCGCTGCGTTGCTCAGTAATTTTGCCGAGCATGAAATATCTACGCGAATACACTTACAAGCGATTTGCGATCAATTCGGCAACGCTCTCGAACGCTACCACTCTCATCAACAAGAATTGACAGCACGCGAACATGCGCAAGCGCAATTAGTTCGCAATAATTTACTCGCCGCAATTTCGCATGACTACCGCACGCCTTTGGCAACCATTATGGGGGCTGCATCATCACTTAATGAACAAACTGAAAAGTTAGATGCCGCGCAGCAGCATCAACTCGCGCAACGTATTTATGACGAAGCGGAGCGACTCAATCTCATGACCAATAACATTTTGCAGTTTGCGCGCTTGGATGCAGACAAGCGTATCAATTGTGATTGGCAATCTGCCGAAGAAATATTGGCAGATTTAATGCGACGTTGGCGTGGTCGAAATCTTGATCATCGCCTGCAAATTCAATTAAAACCGCAATTGCCCTTGCTCTGGTGCGATGCGATTCTAATAGGCCAGCTTTTGGAAAACCTTGTCGATAATGCACTTAAATACAGCCCGAAAAATTCGCTGGTCAATATTTATGTGCATCTTGAAAGCGACATGTGTTTATTTTCGGTGAGCGATAAAGGGCAGGGTATAGATACGCGCTGGCACAATAAAATTTTCGAACCCTTTCAGCGCGGCCTTGCTGAACAAGACGGTACGCCAGTTATTGGTGCTGGCGTTGGTTTGGCATTGTGTCGCGCTATTGCTCGCGCGCATGGCGGTGATGTAACGCTGAATTGCCCCACAGAAGGTGGTTCATGTTTTAGTGTGAAAATTCCATTACGTGCATTGCCAAATGATGCCAAGCTTGGAGCGCAATCGTGAGAATCAATGTGCTTTTAGTGGAGGATGACCGCGAACTGCGAGCAACCTTGCGCGACGCGTTATTGCTGGAGGGTTACAAGCTGCTCACGGCGGCGAGCTTGTCTGAAGGTATTGCAATTGCGACCCATGCACAGAGCGCTGGTAATAAATTTAATTTGATCTTATTGGATTTAGGGTTACCCGATGGCGATGGCGAAACATTGCTCGCTCAGTTACGCAAACAATTTAATACCCCTGTTATTGTGATTTCCGCCCGCGAACAAGAAGGCCAAAAAATTCGCCTGTTAGATTTAGGCGCAGATGATTATTTAGTAAAGCCTTTTGGTATTGGTGAGTTGTTAGCTCGCATGCGCGTTGCCTTGCGTCATAAAGGCGTGCCCGTAAGTGTATCTATTACGCATTACGAAAAAGCGGGTGTGAGCATTGATTTGGCAACTCATCGCGTGGAGCGTAATGGCGAACAAGTTCACTTAACGCCCACAGAATTTAATTTGTTAGCGAGCCTTGTGCGCAGCGCTGGCCGCGTGGTTACGCATCGCCAATTATTAAACGATGTATGGGGCGCAGAGTTTATAGACCACACCCATTATTTGCGTTTGTATATGGCGCAGCTGCGCGCGAAGTTAGAAGTGAATTCTGCCGATCCGGTGTTGTTGTTAACGGAACCGGGAGTTGGGTATAGGTTGGCGGATGATGAATCATCGTTCGAATGAGCCGTCGTCGTGCTCTCGTACGATTACATGGATGTAGGAAGTAGAGCAATGCAGGAGCAATTGCTGAGCGGGTATCCAGCTCTTGATTTTAAAATTATCCTCCTCAAAAAAATCCTAACACAATCCTAACGCCACGCCTGCCACACTCACTCTGACACTAACCGCCAGAGGAGCTTTTTGGCATGACAGCTCAAGATGTTTTAATTCAATCTCCCGCTAATACCGCAAAACATAAACTCAAAACCCAAAGCACAACCGCGCTAACTATCGGGGCTTTGGGTGTTGTTTACGGTGATATTGGCACTAGCCCACTCTACACTTTTCAAGAAGTTTTTCGTCCTGCAACGGGTGTTGCTTTGGATGCGCTTCATATCATCGGCGCGGTCTCCGCGATTTTTTGGGCGTTGATGTTGGTGGTCACACTTAAATATGTGTTGATTATTCTGCGTGCCGATAACCGCGGTGAAGGCGGTGTATTAGCGTTGAGTGCATTGGCTGCGAAATCTACAGAAAAATATCCGCGTATACGTCCTTGGTTGTTGCTCTTAGGTTTGTTTGGGGCAACACTTTTTTACGGCGATAGTGTTATCACACCAGCAATATCTGTGTTGGGAGCGGTGGAAGGCTTGAGTGTGGTAACACCAAGGCTCACACCTTTCGTGGTTCCTATTGCGCTTGGAATATTGGTGGCATTATTTTTAGTGCAGCGCAGAGGCACGGGTGCGGTAGGAAAAGTCTTTGGCCCTTTGATGATGTTATGGTTTTCAGTCTTGGCCGTTTCTGGTGCCTATCAGGTTGTGCAAACACCTGAAATTCTTGCGGCATTAAATCCGGTGAGCGCGTGGAATTTTTTATGTGAACGAGGTTGGCAGGCATTTGCCGTTTTGGGGGCAATTGTGCTTGCGCTTACAGGTGCAGAAGCACTTTATGCGGATATGGGCCATTTTGGCCGCAAGCCAATTCAATATGCTTGGATCTCTATAGCCTTGCCTGCACTTGCGTTAAATTATTTGGGGCAGGGTGCTTTGTTGTTGGCGGAGCCGAGCGCCATTTCAAATCCTTTTTATAATTTATTTCCAGCAACATTGATTTGGCCCGCCGTTATTATTGCAACTGTTGCCGCCATTATTGCATCGCAAGCGGTTATCTCCGGTGCTTACTCGATGACGCGCCAAGCGATCCAGTTAGGCTTTTTGCCGCGCATGTCAGTGCAACACACGTCGGCCAACGAAGCAGGTCAAATTTATTTGCCAGCAGTTAATTGGGTTTTGCTGATTGGTGTAGTCTTGGCGGTGGTCTTATTTGGTGGTTCGGCGGCGCTTGCAGGTGCTTATGGTATTGCAGTGACCTTGACTATGATGATTACGACGTTGCTGACATTATTCGTAGCACTCTATCGTTGGAATTTGCCAAAGCCAGTTACATTATCTGTAACAGGAATTTTTTTGGTATTGGATTTGGCGTTAATTTCTGGTTGCATGATTAAGTTTTTCGATGGCGGTTGGTTTCCGTTAGTCTTAGGTGGATTGTTATTTTTGTTGATGGCAACCTGGCGTCGCGGTCGCGATATAGTGTTCGCAACAATTCGCAAAGAGGGTGTTGATTTGCAAGCATTTATCGGAACCTTAAATCCTACAGACATTCAGCGTGCAGCACGTGTAGCCGTTTACCCGGTTGCTGATTCATCTACCGTTCCGCAAGCATTACTTCACAATCTTAAACACAACCAAGTTTTGCATGAGCGCAATATTATTCTTACGGTGCGCTTTGCTGATGTCCCTTGGGTTGATGAAACCGAGCGTGTGCAGCTAGAAGATTTGGGTAATAGTTTTTGGCGAGTAGTACTGACGTTTGGTTTTATGGATGCGCCAGATGTTCCCAAAGCTCTACAGCTTTGCGAAGGCCTTGGTTTGGCAATTCCGCTATTTCAAACCAGCTATTTTTTAAGCCGCGAAACAATAGTTGCAACACCGGGTAGTGGCATGGCGTTGTGGCGTGAACATTTGTTTGCGACTATGAGCCGTAATGCAGGTGGTGTCGTGGAATTTTTTCAGCTGCCAGATAATGCGGTCGTGGAGTTGGGGACTAGAGTGCAAATTTAAAATAAAAAAGGCGAGCTTTTGGCTCGCCTTTTTTATTTGCTAGTTCATTTAATCGCGAACGGTTTTCAATCCTTTGAAGTAATCTGTGGCAGCTTTCTCAGCCGGTTCCTGTTCCTCAATCTCTTTTTCAACAGATTTTGTGCAAGGCTGTTCAATTTTTATCACTGCTTTTTGCAGCACCATGGAGTTCGGGTAGGTAATTAAATTTCCATCGTCGCGGCGTAAAATCACATGGAACATACTGATCTCTTCAATCACGCCGCTCATGTCATCGTCTTTGTCGGCGATTTTAATTCTGTCTCCAATGCGATAAGGGAATCCGAAAAAAATAATCATGCTCGCGGTAATGTTGCTCAGAATTGACCATTGCGCAAACAAGCCCACACCCACTACGGCGAAAATAGATGACAAAAATACCGAGACTTCGCTGTAACCAAGGCCAAGTAATAAACACACAATCACAATGCAACAAAACACCATGCCGATATTCATGAGCTTGGTAATGTAAGGCACACGGCCGTCACCCAGTGCTTTGCGAACGCTTACGTCGTGTGCAATTTTGTTGAGCAATTTGGTGGCCAAATAAAATACCACTATGCACACGCACACGAGCAGTAGCTTTGTTGTGAGGCTTTCGCTCATAATTTTTTCGTCGATGGAATATAGGGATAACACGGGGAAACTCTACTCGTTGAAGGTCTATTTGAATCTAAATTGCTGAACCTTTGTGCGGCTGCCATACTCTGGCGGCGGAGCACAAAAGAGTGCGCAGTATAAAACCTCTAATCTGAATATGTTGTGAATTTATGTCGAAGCTGACTTGTATTGCCCATCGCGGCGGCCCCTTAATGAACAATGAGCCGCTGCCTGAAAATAGTTTGGCCGCTATTTCCCGCGCGCTTGATGCGGGCGTAGATGCCATTGAAATTGATATTTACCAAGTAGAAGGCGAACTCTTGGTAACGCACGACCGGCGATTGGGCAGAGTCGTGTCGGGGCAGGGCGTTATCACGGAGCAGCCGCTAGCTTATTTGCGCCAACAAACTCTGGCGAATGGCGAGTTGATTCCTACGCTTACCGATGTGCTTGCCTTGGTGAAAGACCGCGCCATGTTGAACATCGAAATCAAAGGGCCTGATTGCGTACCTACGTTAAAGCGTCAGCTCGACGCATTCGTACATGATAATCAACTGGGCTACGATCACTACATCGTCTCCAGTTTTGATCACCAGCAGTTGTTCGAATCCCTGCAAGGCCTACCTGAAGTGAGGCGCGCTGCGCTTATTGAAGGCATTCCGCTGGATTACGCCCAATGCTGCGAACCGCTAAAAGCCTACGCGTTTAATACTCATTTGAGCTTCATTACCCCGGAATTATTAGCTGATGCGTCGCGTCGCGGGCTCAAAAATTGGGTCTACACGGCCAATCATGAGGATGATTGGCGTTGGTTGGCCAGTTTGAGGGTGGATGGGGTCTTTACTGATACACCAGATTGCTTACAAAAATTTACCTTAACTCTATGATTCATAACAACTTTGTTTATAATCATACAAAAAGCCTTCAGAAGTGCTTGGTCTGGAGGTTTTTTTTTGTTATCGTTTTGGTAGCGCAACCATTTGGTTAGCCGCCTTGCGTGAGATCCGTGTTGTTGTGTCTAGGGGGATTTAGATGTCAACCGAGTACTACGCAATGAAAACGGTTGTGTTTATAGTTTTAATGACTATTAGTGGGCTCAGTGGCACCTAAAAGCTGGCTCATTTTTTTTGAGTATCACATGGTAGCGCAAACACTCCAGTTGGCGCGCACTAACAATAAAAACCTTGGAGATTACGAGATGAACTCTGAAAAGCAATTCAAACGCAAACTATTACCCGCCTGTATGGCGCTGGCAACACTGACAGTATTCAGTGTTCAAGCTTATGCAGCGGAAGAAGAAGCCGTTACCGAAGTGACCGTTACTGGTTCACGTATCGTTTCGAGCAGCTTCACCCAGCCCACCCCAACAACCTCAATGTCTGTAGATGATATTCAAAAGTCTGCACAGCCAAACGTGTTTGCTGCTATCGCTCAGTTGCCATCTTTGCAAGGCAGTGCGAGCACGCAGGCAATGACATACAGCACGAGTAGCGGCTTGCAAGGGTTGAGCTCATTCGGTCTGCGTGGTTTGGGTACTATCCGTACCTTGACCCTGTTGGACGGTCAACGTGTTGTTGGTGCTAACGTAACTGGCGTTACTGACGTTAGCCAATTCCCTCAATTGCTTATCAAAAGCGTAGACGTGGTAACCGGTGGTGCTTCTGCATCCTACGGTTCTGACGCGGTTGGTGGTGTGGTGAACTTCATCACCGATAAACGTTTTGAAGGTGTTAAAGGTAATATCCAGGCAGGTCAATCAACTTATGCCGATAACGAAGGTGTACTCGGTCAATTGGCATGGGGCGGAAGCTTCATGGATGACAGATTGCACATTCAGATCAGCGGCGAACACGGTAAAGAAGACGGTATTCCTCCAGGTGATTTTGGTTTGGAAGGCCCAGGTGGTCGTGATTGGTACACCGGTACTGAAGCGGCGAACCGCCAGCTGAGCGAAACTACCGATGGTAAGCCGCAACGTTATTTGATCGACCGAGCTCAAAACATTCAATATGCCAAATACGGTTTGATTACCGGTGGCCCGTTGAAAGGCATCGCTTTCGGTGAAAATGGTGAGCCATATCAGTTCCAGTACGGGAAGAACTGTATAGCAAACATGTGTGAAGGCGGCGATTTGAGCGGCTTGAACAGCGGTGGTAAGAGTTTGGCGTCAGCCATTGAGCGTAACGTAGGTTATGCGCGTATTGGCTTCGATTTGGATGAAAACAACGAAATCTACGCTACCATCAACAAGGCGCGTGTTACTTCAGTTAACTACCCAATTTTGGGTGCGGCTAAAAACGCTAACTTGACCATGAAGTGCGATAACCCGTACTTGCCAGCGTCAATCAAAGCAGCGTGTGCGGCTAACAACATTACCCAATTCCAATACGGTACTGTTAACGCGCAAATTGAGCCACGTCAAAACGTTCACCCAGTGCGTGAGCAAGAGCGTTTCGTATTAGGTGCTACCGGTAAATTCAATGCCTTAGATACCGAGTGGAGCTACGACACTTATTATCAATATGGCCGAAACGTAACTGACCTTAAAGTTCATGACATCATGCTCAACAACCGCTACAACGCGGCTATTGATGCGGTTCAAGGTCCTAATGGTACTATTGTTTGCCGCAACCCAGCTGCGCAAGCAAGCGGTTGTGTTCCTATGAACATCTTCGGCAATGTTGCTCCATCTGCAGCTTCATACGCTTACGTATTCCCAGAGAATGGCCCACATCAACATTCTCCACAAATGCAAAACGTAGCCAGCTTCAACATTTCGGGTGAGCCATTCTCTTCATGGGCAGGCCCAATCGCTGTTGCGGCAGGTTTGGAATACCGTAAAGAAGAATACATCGTAACTGGCGACCCATACGGTAACGGTAACCGTCCAGAAAGCCCCCACAATGAACAGTATCCAGCTGACCCACTGTTGACCAACCCAATTGGTAACCACTGGTTCGCCGGTAACTATCACTGGGCTAAAGGTGAGTTCGATGTAAAAGAAGCTTACCTTGAAGCAGGCTTGCCTATTCTTGATTCAGATACCATGGGTGAAGCTAACATCAACATGGCAATTCGTGGTACTGAATACAGCACAGCGGGTAACGTAGACACTTGGAAGTTAGGTGCTACTTGGAAAACTCCAGTTAGTGGTCTGCGCTTCCGTGCGGTAACGTCAAAAGACGTTCGTGCTCCAAACTTGAGTGAGCTGTTTGCTGCCGAGGTTGTAATTAACAACACCGTTAACTACAAGGGGACTAACATCACCGTTCAACAGCGCACAATTGGTAACCCCGATTTGCGTGTTGAAGATGCTCGTAACAACGAGATCGGTATTGTTTTGGCCCAGCCTGATTGGGCGCCAGGTTTGAACCTTTCATTCGATTATTTCGATATTAAGGTTGACGATGTAATCGGTACTATTGGTGCGCAACAAGAAGTTGACCTTTGTGTGGATGCAGGTAACCAAGATATGTGTAAAGCAATGTTGCTTACCAGCACAGTGCCAAACACTAACTACGTGCGCTTACAGCCATTTAACTTGGCATCTTGGCATACAAAAGGTTTTGATATTGAAGCGTCTTACCGCATGACTATCGGTGATGGCACTTTGACCATGCGTGCCTTGGGAACTCACAATATCAGCTTCATGGTTGACTCTGGTCTTCCTAATACCATTCCTACTGATAGCGCCGGTGTAAACATTGGTAGTACTCCAGATTGGAAAGTCATGGCTGTTCAAAGCTGGGATACTGACAAGTGGGGTATTAGCCTGACCGAGCATTGGGTGAGCGATGGTGTTTACAGCAATGAATTGATTGAGTGTCAAACAAACTGCCCAGTTGCAACCGTTACTCACGGAACAACCAACGAAAACGACATGGATGGTACCTTGCGTTTCGATTTGGGTGCTAACTACAAGTTTACTGAAAACTTGACTGGTTACGCTAAGATCGACAACTTGTTGAACAAAGATCCAGCTGTGTCACCAGGTACTGGTACTGTTGCTAACCCAATGATTTATGACTTGATTGGCCGTATGTACCGTGTAGGTCTGCGCTTCCAGTTCTAAGTTATAAACTGAAGGTAAGTAATACCGAATCGCCATCTTTGCAAAAAGATGGCGATTTTTTTTGCCTATTGAGAACTCTTGATGATCTAAATTTCCAGCGAGCACCTATACCTCTATCTACACTTAGATTGGACTCAAACAGATGGAGTGGTGAGCATGGCAGAATCCCAAAAAATTTTAGTGGTCGATGATGATAAGACGTGGCAAGCATTTTTGTCTGCGAACATACAGGACCAATACAACGTCTTGTCTGCCTATGACGGCAATATAGGGATAAAGCTCGCCAGAGAGTGGATGCCTGACTTGATATTGCTGGACATAGAAATGCCCGTTAAAAGCGGCTATGAAGTCTGTGCCGAATTAAAAGCTGATGCGACCCTACGCGATATCCCGATTATCTTTTTGTCAGGAAAATCCGATCTTCAGGAGAAAATAACGGGCTTTAGGTTGGGAGCGGATGATTATTTAATTAAGCCTTGTGAGGCAGAGATTCTTCGCGCTAAAGCTGCGCGAAGCATAAAAGTCTATCACGAGAAAAAATCGCTGGATGAGAAGGCGGCTGGGGCACAGGTGTTGGCCCTTGAGGCCATGAACAGTAGTGCTGATTTAGGGCGATCCGTGCGTTTTGCAGAACGAACCTATGCAATGGATAGTTTTGATAAGCTCGCGGAGGGTCTATTTCAAACCATGGCCGAGTTTGGGCTAAATACATCTGTCATGTTTGTGGGCGACTCCGGGCCACTGTTTTACTCCCATAACAACTATGAATTGTCACCGCTTGAAAAGGACATGTTTCTGGCGATTCACACTGAGGGCCGCTTTTGCGATTTTGGCAGCCGTACCTTTTGCAACTTTAAACGCGTATCCCTTTTGATCAAGAATATGCCTGATGCTGACCCGGAGCGTTACGGGCGCATTAAAGATACCGTTCCGTGGATCTTAGGTACTGTGGATGGAAAAGTCGGAGCATTGAGTACACACATTGCGCTCATTTCGCAGCACAGCAAAGTCTCAGGAACTTTGGGTATTTTGAATGCTGACTTGAATAGGGCGCTTCAATCTTTAACTCGCCCCCAAAATTCAGAAGCTATGGCGCAGATAGAGTCCTCATTGGCGTTGTTAGAATATCTTGGTCGCGGACAAGAGGAGGTACAGCGAGTTTTAGCTTGCGCTGATCAGGGTTCCAATACTGAATTGGGCGATCAAATTTTCTCCAAAGACGTGGATTTTTTCTAGTCAGTCGCCTCTGTGCACAATATTTATGATTTGTATGAAAAAAGCGCTATTTAGCAATTGGCAGCAGCGCTTTTTTTTGTTAGTCTTATTGTTAGCGCAATCATTGTGGTCGTACGATGATGTGGCTAAGTGTTTTGTATGCTTCCTCCTGTAATTGGCTATTCTTGGGTCTAATTACACATTGCGCAAGGGAGAGCGCAGTGTTTAACGAGTCGGGGACAGGATGTTCAAATGGCTCGTATTTTTTAACCAATGAATGGTTGCGCAAGCAAAGTAAGATTTAAAAGTTTGGGGTTTTAAATTCGAACACTAGACGCGAAATTGTCGAAGCAGCCGATGCGGCACAGAATTTATACCTGAGGAATGCGTATTCCCGGTATCCAGAATCCCTAACGGGGTTGCACGTTTGGCGGGCCGAAAGGCCCGCTTTTTTTATACCGGTGATATTTAGAAGGGATGCACATCGGCAAAGTTACTGTAGTTACCATTCTTGTCAAACGCAGCTATCTGAAAAATATACTCTCCTTCCAGCCACGGAAAAATGTAGTTTGTCGTCCACGCGCTATCAATAGTTACATAGGTAAAGCTGCCGGCATCCTGTTTTTTGTACCTAAGCTCGTATCCGCCCAGTTCAGTAATATCGAGAGTGTATCCGTTTTCTCTCTTGATCGGCGGAGACCAATTTAAAACTACCGAACCTGCTACCTTATTGGTTTGATTACTTACAGATGATTTAGAGCTGGTGGAGGAGGTGGGTGCGGATGACGCAGCAATACTGGATGGTATTGAGCTTGTAGAATTTCCAGCGGATGAAGATTTCGCCGATGAGGACGTTACCGAGCTGGTCGATGAGTTTGCAAGGCTTACAGGTTCCAGCTTAAACCAATTTAAATTGAATCCCCCTACTACCGCCTTAATGACAAAATTGTGCAGTCCGGCCGGTAAATTGATGGTGCGCTCTATCGTTGACCAAGTCTGCCAGCCTCCTGTCTTACTAACGGGGACCGTGTCATAAACAACGGAGCTTCCTTCTTCACCCAGTGTGAAGCTGGTTCCGGCGTTGGGTGATGCTATTCGGTAACTCACCTTATAGGGGCCTGCCGTTGGAATTGAGAGGTTTAGTTTGTATGAAAGCCATTCCCCGGTATTTATATTTCCCACATTCTGTCCACCCCCCACGTCAAGGGTCGTTTCCTTCGTAACTCCGTTCATCGCGGAGTAAGATTCAGCCTGAATAGTAAGAGGCATTGGGGTGGCTGCGAATGCAGCTTCGATTTTGAACCAATTAATGTTGAATCCACCTACCACAGCATTTATTAAAAAATGATGTACACCCGCGTTGAGGGTCACGGTATGTTCAACCGTCGTCCAAGTTTGCCAGCTTCCTGTTTTTGGTACTGAAACTACACCGTGAATGGTTGTGGTGCCAGATTCGTTCAGCGTGAAGCTCCCTCCGCCGTTCGCGGCTGCCACCCGATAGCTAATTCTGTAGGTGCCGGAGACTGGAATATTCACGTCAGTAGTGGAGAAGTCGATCCATTCCCCCGAATTTATATTGCCTACATTCTGTCCACCACCTATATCGTTAGTAGTCTCCTTGACTACACCTTTCATTGAAGAGAGGTTTTCAGCTTGAATGGTAATGGGCGAGAATCCTTTGTTTGCGCCAATAGATGATGAGGAGGACGAAGTGGTTTGCGCGGTGGCGCTTACGGGTGCAAACACCATAAAAGGTGCGCACAGTGCCATTGCGATGGATACGTGGCGTAAACGCTGTTGCCAATTTAGCCCACGCTTTAACTCGAGTTGGTCAATAAAGCCAAGCTCAACAAGAATTTCCCCGATCATAACACCCTTGGGTGCTTTCGCATCGGCAATGTTGAGAAGACGGTTTCGCTTGGTTTGTTCGTGCGTGGCGACAGACAGTTGTTCGGGTGTAATAAGCCCTTTACTGACCAAAATCTCGCCAAGGCGGGTTGCATCTCTTTTCTTAAACATGGTATCCCCCACGTCTTGATAGCAAATTTTCCAAATGAACAATCATCGCAAAAAAGCGATGACACAATAGCAGTGTAAAAGATATTCATGAGCTTTGAGTTAAATAGAATTAAAGTGATAGCAATATTTTGAAATGGTAAATTTTGTGGTTATGCACGTTTTGGCATAGCGCGTTCAAACATGATTATACGCGCATATCATTATGATATTTTTACATTTAAATGTTTTTAGTAAGACCGCAAAAATAGTTTTACTATTTCTGCGGGGTTGTGACTAAGTGGGCTTCACTAAGTTCAGATATTTATTTAATTTTCTGGAATACTTCGTTTGCAGCTTGAAGAGTGGCTTTTAGATCATCATCTGTGTGTGCGCCTGACATAAATCCCGCTTCATAGGAGGCAGGCGCCAAATAAATTCCGCGCTTCAACATACCGTGAAAAAATTTATTGAAGCGTGGAATATCACATGCCATTACTTGTTTAAAGTTGGTTACTTTTTTCTCGCTAGTGAAAAAGAAGCCGAACATGCTGCCCACATGATTGGTAGTGAAGGGAATTCCTGCTTCATCTGCCAGCTTCTGCAAGCCTTCAACAAGCTTCGTGGTTTTCGAAGAAAGATTTTCATAAAAACCTGGCTGCTCTAAAAGTTCCAATGTTTTTAAACCGGCAGCCATGGCAACAGGGTTCCCCGATAATGTACCTGCTTGGTAAACGGGGCCGGAGGGTGCAATCATTTGCATAATATCGCGCCGCCCACCGAATGCACCAACAGGCATGCCGCCACCAATAACTTTGCCGAGTGTTGTTAAATCTGCTTTGATATTGTAATAACCTTGTGCACCTTTATGGCTCACGCGAAAGCCTGTCATGACTTCATCCAAAATTAAAACTGCGCCGGATTGATCGCAAACTTCGCGCAAGGTTTCTAAGAATCCCTCGACAGGCGGAACGCAATTCATGTTGCCAACAACGGGCTCAACAATTATGCACGCCACTGTGTCGCCTTGCTTGGCAAAATAATCGCGCACTTGTTGAATGTTGTTGTAATCAAGCGTGACCGTGTGGTCAGCAAGTACGGCGGGAACACCAGGTGAACTCGGTACGCCCATGGTTAAAGCGCCTGAACCTGCTTTGATTAACAGAGAATCCGAGTGGCCGTGATAGCAACCTTCAAACTTAATGATTTTGTCGCGTTTAGTAAAAGCGCGCGCTAAACGAATTGCGCTCATAGTCGCTTCGGTGCCAGAGCTTACGAAACGCACCATATCCATGCCGGGCATAAGTGCGCAAAGTTTGTCGGCCAAAGTTGTTTCGCGTTCGGTTGGTGCGCCAAAACTTAAACCAAATTTTGCGGTTTCAATTACCGTGTTAATAACCTCAGGATGGGCGTGGCCCAACACCATGGGGCCCCAAGACTGCACGTAATCGATGTAGCGTTTGCCGTCTGCGTCCCACGCATAAGCACCTTGTGCGCGTTCAAAAAAAATCGGCGTTCCGCCAACGGCGCGAAAAGCGCGTACCGGTGAATTGACTCCACCTGGAATATGAATTTGGGCTTGTGCAAATAATTCTTCGGAACGGCTCATGGATAAATCCTTACAACAAAGTGAGTGTTTTGATGCGTCTATCGCGCCAATGGAATTCGGTTAAATTGTCTTGCTTGGTTGGTAACATCGTCAGCCGAAAATAAGCTGTGGCAAACCGCAACTAAATCGGCACCGGCGGTTAAAACATCTTGCACATTGCCGAGTGTGATTCCGCCAATAGCAGTTACAAGTGCGCCGGGAAATTGTGTTTTTGCTTGTGCAAGTAAATGCAGCGAAGCGGGGCGAGCATTTGGTTTTGTGTTAGATGAAAAAAAACGTCCGAAGGCGATATAAGTTGCACCATCTTCCAGTGCTTTTTGCGCGAGCCCGAGCGAATCGTGACAGGTCACGCCAATAATTGCGTCATTGCCCAAGCGCTTACGCGCCGCTCTTACATCGCCATCACCTTGGCCAAGATGCACACCTTGCGCTTGTATTCTGCGCGCGAGTTCTACATCGTCATTAATTATCAAGTTTGCTTGGTAAGCAGCGCACAGGTCGCGTAATTTTTGGGCGTCATTGAGCCGCTTTGATGTATTGCCAGATTTGTCACGGTATTGCACAAACTGACAGCCACCTTTTAATGCAGCCTCAACGCCGGTAAAGAGTTTTTCACCAGGCATGAGATGCGAATCAGTGATAGCGTAAAGACAATTCATAATGGCATTAGTAAAAATTAAAACGGCCTTACCACAACCATAATGACAATCCCAATTAATAAAAAAACGGGTAGTTCATTAAAGACGCGAAAAAAGGTGTGGCTCTTTTGGCATTTATCGTCGCGTAACTGCTTGAAGTAGCCTACGCAAGCGTGGTGATAAATGGTTACCAATCCAACCAAAATCAACTTACTCCAATACCAATTCGCATGTGAGTAGTAATCCCAATTTAAATAACTCATCCAGCCGCCCAAAATGAAAACGGCAATCATTGCAGGGTTTGCAATTCCGCGGAGTAATTTTCGCTCCATGACTTTAAATCGCTCGCGGCTAACAGTGTCTTCACTCAGCGTGTGATACACAAACAGGCGCGGCAAATAGAACAAGGCCGCAAACCAAGAGATGACGGCGACTATGTGAAATGCTTTGAGCCAAAGGAATGTCATATGAATTTGAGTAAATGTTGTTTGTGATAAAAGCCGATGTACGCAACCAACTTACAGGGTAGCCAGAAGGCAGCGCAGTGTACCAGCAGATGCGTTTTTGTCTGCTGCTTATTCAAGTGGCTGTGATCTCCACTCTTAACTGGACGGCTGAACAATACATAAGGTCGCAGTGGATGATAAATGCCCAAAGTTAGCCTAGGTGCGGTTGGGGGAGTATTTCTCTTCAGCGAATTGATTTGACTCATCTTTTCACTTTCGGTTTGTCAGCAAGACTCTTATCATAGGCCGCTATTCTGGGCTGCTACCATAGCCCAAAGCTTCGCCATGAGGCAAATGGCGAAACCTAATTTAGCGCAGTAAATTTAAGGGGTTGCACGTGATTAAGGCAGGTATTGTAGGCGGTACAGGTTACACCGGAGTCGAATTGCTACGGTTGTTGGTGAATCATCCACAGGTGGAGGTGAGCGTAATTACCTCGCGCGCAGAAGCTGGCGTAAAAGTGGCCGATATGTACCCAAGCTTGCGCGGCCATATCGATTTGGCCTTTACCGAGCCTGACGTTGCTGTACTGGGTGAGTTGGATGTTGTGTTCTTCGCCACGCCGCACGGTGTAGCGCAAAACATGATGCCCGCACTCATGGCCACCAATACCCGCATTATCGATTTGTCGGCAGACTTTAGAATCCGAGATGTGCCTCTTTGGGAAAAATGGTACAACCAGCCTCACGGCGCCCCCGAGTTAGTTTCTCAAGCCGTTTACGGTTTGCCAGAGGTTAACCGCGATGCTATTAAAACCGCTAAGTTGATTGCTTGTCCGGGCTGCTATCCCACGGCTACCCAGTTAGGCTTCTTGCCTTTGCTGGAAAATAATTTGATCGATCCGACGCGCCTTATCGCCAACGCAGCGAGCGGCGCGAGCGGTGCTGGTCGCCAAGGCAAAATCGACAATTTGCTTACTGAAATCATGGATAGCTTCAAAGCTTACGGTGTTTCAGGCCATCGTCATTTGCCAGAAATAGAGCAGGGCTTGCGTGATATCCAACCCGTTGGTGCTGCACCTGTGGGGCTAACTTTTGTTCCACATTTGCTGCCGATGATTCGTGGTATTCATGCCACGCTCTATGCTACAGCGTTGGATGTGAGCAAGCTGCCGGATCTTCAGGCTTTATACGAGGCGCGTTACGCGAACGAGCCTTTCGTGGATGTTCTGCCAGCTGGCGTATTGCCGCAAACACGCACCGTGAAAGGCTCAAACATTTGCAGAATTTCGGTATTGCGTCCCCAAAATCGCGATACGGTAGTGGTATTGTCGGTAATCGATAACTTGACCAAGGGTGCGTCCGGTCAAGCAATCCAAAACATGAACATCATGTTCGGGTTTGAAGAAACTGCAGGTCTGAATGTAGTAGCGCTTTTGCCATAAAATTGTTTGCCTAGATCACCAAAAAGGGACCTTCAGGTCCCTTCTTAATTTAGAGTTTTCGTACTTAACTTTAGAACTTTCGTTCTACTCATAAGGCAAATAAACGTGGCGGTTAGAGGTAGCAAAGTTAAGCCAATGCGCATTATTCCCCACAGCCCGCTTGCCAGCGCGGTGCGATGGCTATTGCTGCTTGTGCTATTTATTGTCTGTGCTTGCGGCGCCTATTACGCTGGTGTTTGGTTCACCAAAGAGCACTATCAATCCTTGGAGGCAGCGGTGGGAGTTCAGCAAGATCAAGAGGCAGCCGAACTTTCCCGGCAGTTGGCACAGTTGCGCACAAGTGCGGAGGTGGATCGTCAAACCATGGAGGATTTGCGTCAGCTTGTGATGACGCAAAAGGCCCAAATAAGCGCCTCTGAACGCGATTTGCGTGTATACAAAGACCTTTTGTCACCCAGTGTAAAAACCAATCCGCTTGGAATTAGCTTTGGTGTCTTTACTGTTTTGCCTCTCAAAGAAATCGGACATTTTAGTTACAGCCTCACGGTTCAAAAGTTGTCCACCAAAGAAACGGATTTCTCTGGAACCTTGGAGTTCAGGATTATTGGTCAGCAAAACGGCAAGGCCTTGCAGCTGTCCTTGTACCAAGTGTCCTCACAAGTTACTGCGCCCAGCATTCCTCTGAGCTTTAAGTATTTTCAGACGTTACAAGGCGATATGACTTTGCCCTCCAGTTTTACGCCGCAAAATGTTGAGTTGGTAGTCAAAACCCTCGATAAAAAAGCGCCGCCTTTGGTCTCGGCCGAGCTGGATTGGCCTATGTCTGCTAGCAAACCCAAGTAAATCCATTCTATAAAGAGATCCACCATGCTTATCTCCAAAAAGAAAAAAGCCTTTGCTAGTCACCACTCTTTGCTTTGCGCGGCAACCAAGGTGTTGGGCGATATCCATTTCAGTGGCGACTTTTATCTGGAAGGAACCCTTAAGGGGAATATTTATACCGAAGAGGGGAAGCCTGCCAGGCTCATTGTGACCGAAACGGGCGTTGTTGAAGGTGAAATCCACGCATCCAATGCAATCATTAACGGTCGTGTACGCGGAACCATTTATTCAAGTAAGCACTTGGAGCTTGCGGCTAAAGCCTTGGTGGAAGGGGCGATTTACTATCAATCCATTGAAATGGTTAGGGGCGCGCAGTTGATCGGCCAAATGCATTCCACCGTAAAACAGCAAGCTGCTATGAAAGATGTGCAAGTAGAGTTCATCTCCACAAGCTCCGTTAATAGTTGACTATTTTACTAGGGTAAAGGGATAATTGCCTCCGTAGTAACCGTCTTTGGAGTTCTTAATGGCCGCCGCAGAAATCTTCGTCCCTCAAGTTGTTTACGTTACAGACAGCGCCGTCGCTAAGGTGAAAAGCCTTGTAGAAGAAGAGGATAATCCCGATCTCAAGCTGCGTGTTTATGTAACGGGTGGTGGTTGCTCAGGCTTTCAGTATGGATTTACCTTCGATGAAGCCCTAGCAGACGATGACTCTGTCATTGAAAAAGATGGCGTTAAGGTTGTTGTGGATGCGATGAGTTATCCCTACTTGGTAGGTGCCAAAGTGGATTACGAAGAAGGGCTTCAAGGTTCAAAGTTTGTCATTCAAAATCCCAATGCTTCCAGTACTTGCGGCTGCGGTTCGTCCTTCTCGATATAAGTTTTGTAGGTCTAGCTAGCCCATTAAGCGAAATAAACCCCGCCCAAAATGACTTCCCGCTGTGCTCCGGTAACGGCGCTTAGGTTTCCGGGGCGGTGATTCATCGTTTGTCGTGCGAGCCAGGCGAATGCCATAGCTTCAATCCACTCGGGTGCTATTCCAAGTGCTTCTGTGCTGGTGACTATTGCTTGAGGCAAGCGCCGACCGAGTTCACGCATAAGTTTACGATTGTAAGCCCCGCCACCGCACACAAAAACCTCGCAAGGTGCATCGCTGAGCCGGCAAATTTCCTGTGCGATAGATTCTGCCGTCACCGCCAGTAATGTGGCTTGAACATCTTCTGCTGCCAAGTTTTTGGATGCGGTATGAGCCTCAATCCAAGCCAAATTAAATAATTCCCGACCTGTGCTTTTGGGTGGCTTTTGTGCAAAAAACGGGTCTCCGAGCAGTGCTTTAAGCAAATCTACATCAATCTTTCCAGATGCAGCCCAATCACCATTTGCGTCGTAAGCTTTTCCCAAGGTTTTCAGAATCCAGCTATCCATCAAGACGTTGCCGGGGCCCGTATCAAATCCTACTGTTTGGCCAGACTTTGGCAACCACGTAATATTCGCCATACCGCCAATATTTACTACCACGCGATCAACGTCCTTAGATTGGAAAATAGCACGGTGAAACGCCGGCACCAGCGGTGCTCCGTGGCCACCGGCAGCCATATCGCGGCGGCGAAAATCCCCCACTGTAGTAATACCCGTACGCTCGGCAATGACATTGGGGTCGCCAATTTGTAAGGTAAAAGGATGTTTAAGTGTGCCAGGGGGGCGGTGGCGAATTGTCTGGCCATGGCTTCCAATGGCCAAAATTTGTTGAGAAAGAATCCCTGTTTTTTGGGTCAGCTGATTGATGGATTCTGCAAATATTTCTCCGAGCTCTGAATCCAGCTCGCCCATACGATCTATTTCGTTCAGGCTCGGGCTGGATAAACCATGTATTTGCTCACGAATCTGGGTGGGGAGGGAGAAGGAATGGGTTGCGGCTAATTTGATGTTGTCATTTGCAAAGTCAACTAGCGCTAAATCGACAGCATCAGCGCTAGTGCCAGACATAAGACCAAGATAGTACTCAGTGCTCATCAGTTGGATTTGGTTTTGCTCTCGCCTAAAGCCAAACGGCTTTTGCCATCAGAGTTTTGCAATTGGGCGACCAGCGTTTGAGTGGCTGAGTTGAAACGATCTTTTTCGTTGGACGCAATCCCCATGGATTGTGGTAGCTGTACGGTAACAGGGTTGCGCACTTGTCCATTCACATGGAATTCGTAGTGCAAGTGCGGTCCGCTCGCTAAGCCCGTTTTACCCACGTAGCCAATAACTTGGCCTTGGCCAACACGAGATCCGTTTGAAATACCTTTAGCAAAACTATTCATATGGCCATAACGTGTTTCATAACCTTGACCATGCTGAATCACAATCAGGTTTCCGTAACCACCTTGGCGGCCTGCGAAAATTACTTTCCCGTCGCCTGTAGCGCGAATAGGCGTACCTATGGAGGCAGCGTAATCCGTACCTTTATGAGCGCGAATAGTATTCAAAACGGGATGCAAACGAGCCAGGCTGAAAGATGAGCTAATGCGCGCAAAATCTACTGGAGTGCGCAAAAATGCTTTGTTCAATCCTTTACCATCTGGGGTGTAATACCGGGTAACGCCATCTTTATTGGTGTAACGAACAGCACGATAAGTTTTTCCGGCGTTGGTGAACTCAGCGGTCAAAATCGCCCCAGTACCAATCTTCTTATTGTTAAGGTACTGCTCTTCAAACAATACTTTGAATTGATCGCCCTTTTGAATATCTAACGCAAAGTCCACGTCATAGCCAAAAATGTTGGCAAGTTCCATCGTAAGAGTATTGGGTAGGCCAGCTTGTTTGCCTGCAACGAATAAGGAACTATTAATAGTACCTTCGCGCAAGCTGCGTCTAATTTCAGGTTTTAGGGAGATCTGTTGGCTGGTAAAGCCGGTTTCGTTACGTGTAAATTTCAATGAATCTAGGTTGTTTTTGTAGTATTTGAGTTCTTGCAGCTTACCTTGAGAGTCCACAAGGAATTCGAATTTCTGCCCCGGGGCGATACTTCTTAAATCTTTAGCGCTTTTATTGCCGTCAAATAACTCATAAAGATCTCGGTCATTCAGGCCCATGCGCGCAAACACGCTAGACAGATTATCACCGGACTTGATTGTGAGTTCTTGTAGGGCGGGCTTACTCGGTTTAGCGTCTTTCTTGGCCACAACTTGATCCGATGCTTGGGGGATCAAAATGGTGTTGATATTCGAGAAATCTAGACTGAAATTTTGCGATTCATTTGGCTGACTTGTTGAATTAGATGTAAGAAGAACGCTGCTTTCAGGTATGGAATCAATAAGATTTGTATCTATAACAAGGTCTTGCGCGGGGTTTTCAATGGCTTCGGTCGGAACAGATTGGCTTGGGTTTAACGCGAGCATGACTAATAAGCTCGCGACCAACGAACCCGCCGCAATCAAGTGACCACGAGGAATTTGTTCAAGAGCTGCGCTGAGCGCCTTTTTGGAACTTTTTATTATTGAATGCATATAGAAAGGCTAACCCGGCGTTATATGTTAGTTTCTGGGCTGATATTTATAGCAGAAAATATTTCTAAAGACATCTTTAAAATTCATTTTCTTGTAACTTGGCCATGTTTCGGTCTTGTTTTTGGCGCGGGATAAGATATTGTGGCCAACTTTTTTACCCGCTTAGATTCAGCCTTTGAACCCGGTTTGGTGATGTATGACGACGACGATTGATACAAATTTTTTGCAAGAGTTACAGGATCGTGGTCTTGTTGCGCAGACAACGGGTGGCGATGCCTTGGCTGAGCATCTCAGCTCTGGCAGTCGTACCCTTTACTGTGGTTTTGACCCTACAGCGGATAGTCTTCATATAGGAAGCTTGGTTCCGTTGCTCATGCTTAAGCGTTTTCAGTTGGCGGGGCATAAGCCCATTGCGTTGGTGGGTGGTGCTACTGGGTTGATTGGTGACCCCAGCTTTAAGGCGCAGGAGCGAAAGCTCAATACGCCAGACGTTGTAGCTTCCTGGGTAGACAAGCTGCGTGCTCAAGTGTCTCGCTTTATCGATTTCAACACTGGCGCGAACTCGGCTGAGGTTGTTAACAACCTCGATTGGGTTGGTAAAGTTGATGTGCTCAGCTTCCTGCGCGATGTCGGTAAGCACTTCTCTATTAACAACATGATTAATAAGGAGTCAGTGAAACAACGTATTGAGCGTGAGGGTGAGGGGATCTCCTTTACCGAATTCACCTACATGTTGCTGCAATCTTACGATTTTGCAGAGTTATATGAGCGCAATCAGTGCACTCTGCAAATTGGCGGAAGTGACCAGTGGGGAAATATCACGGGTGGTATTGATTTGACGCGGCGTATGCATGGTGGTCATGTGTTTGGTTTGACGATGCCGCTGGTAACGAAGGCTGACGGAACCAAGTTTGGAAAAACCGAAACCGGCACAGTGTGGTTAGATTCCTCTAAAACATCTCCTTACGCCTTTTACCAATTCTGGCTTAACACTGCTGATGCGGACGTATACAAATTTCTCCGTTATTTCACCTTTTTAAGTGTTGCTCAAATTGCTGTTATAGAGGCAGAAGACATTGCACGTGCGGCCAAGCCCGAAGCTCAGCGAATACTTGCTGAGGAAATGACTCGTTTGGTTCATGGTAACGATGGTCTTCTCGCAGCGCAGCGCATTACTCAGGCGTTGTTTAGTGATGATCTTGCGGGCTTGAGTCAATCAGATTTCGAGCAGCTGCAGCAGGATGGTCTTCCTTCATCTAAATTGGTGCGTGTCGATATTGCTGAGGTGCCTTTAACGCAAATTCTGGCTGATGTTGAAATGGCTGCATCTGGCAAGCAAGTTAAAGATGCTTTGGTTCGCAATGCTGTATTTATTAATGGCCAGCCAAAATCCATTGATGACAACATGCAATCCGCTAATTCTTTCTCAATTGAAAAAGCATTTTTTGGTCGTTTCTATTTAGTAAAGCTCGGGAAGAAAAAATATCACTTGTTCGAAGTTGCATAAAAAATATTCGTTCTGGCTGGCGAATATTCGAAGTCGCAACTAAAGTGAAAATCCGTGTAGAAAAAGCTTGCAAGAGAGGAGTGGGGTGCCTATAGTTCGCGCCCTCGCCAAGCAGGCTGTTTTAATCGTCAGATT
>CAZOPE010000009.1:0-99067 GCA_964581625.1 uncultured Cellvibrionaceae bacterium | reverse complement strand
ACGACTCCCCTAGTGAAGAGAGGCTGTATTAACCCACAATCTCCAACAACTCCACATCAAAAATCAACGCAGAATAAGGCGCAATCGTTGGGCCTGCACCGCGCTCACCGTAAGCGAGGTTGTGTGGAATGTACAACCGCCATTTGGAACCTACTGGCATCAATTGCAATGCTTCGGTCCAACCGGCAATTACACCGCCAACGGGGAAATCAATTGGTTCGCCGCGTTGTACAGAGCTGTCGAACACAGTGCCGTCAATCAAGGTGCCGTGGTAGTGGGTTTTTACGCGGGATTTTGCGGTTGGCTTCTCGCCAGTGCCTGCAGTAATAATTTCGTATTGCAAGCCAGATTCGGTGACAACTATGCCGTCTTTTTTGGCGTTTTCTGCCAAGAATATTTCGCCTACTTTAGCTTGTGCTTTGGCTTGGAGTTCCATTTTTTCCTGCATACGAGTGCCAATGACGCGAAAGGCTTCTTCCAGCTCTGCGCGCGGTACTTGGCTTTCTTTGCCATTGAGAGCATCTAGTACACCTTGGGCTACAGCGTCGGCGTTCACGCCCTCGAAAGGGTTAGATGAAAGTTGTTCGCCCATTTGGCGGCCTACGCCATAAGAGGCGCGCAGTTCAATAGTATTGTACTTGTCAGACATGAGGAATCTCGTTGGGGTCTAATTGAGGGCCGCAAATTCTACCAGTTAGTCGCTAGTTTTTGGGGGTTCATCATCCATTTCTATGCAGTCGTTGGGGGCGGTATTTACGTCGTGGATAAAAATTCCCCAGCAGGCGATAAACAGGGCGGCGACCAGAGGGCCAATCACGAACCCGTTAATGCCAAACATGGCAATACCACCTAAGGTGGATAGCAGAACAATGTAATCAGGCAGTTTGGTGTCGCGGCCCACAAGGATCGGGCGCAACACGTTATCCAACATACCAATGACCCCTGCACCTATACCCGCGAGAATAAGGGCAGACGTGATCTCGCCAATGGCGGTTAGATAAAGTGCAATGGGAACCCAAACCAGCGCCGATCCCAATGCCGGAATCAGCGAGGCAAACGCCATGAGCACACCCCATAAAAGCGCGCCGTGAACGCCGAGCGCCCATAAAGTAATACCACCGATAGAGCCTTGCAAAATGGCAATCACCACATTGCCCTTGATGGTGGCGCGAGTCACTTCCGCAAAGAGGGCGAACAACATGCGCTCACGTTTGTCGCCCAAGGGTAGCGCCCGCACGAGTAAATCCACCAGATAATTGCCGTCACGCAACATGAAGAAAGCGATGTATAACATCAGCGCCAAATTGACGATAAAGCCAAAGGCGTTCTGCCCGATTTTCAATGTGTGGCCGGCAATAAATTTACCGCTGGACATGGCGGCGTTGATGGCATCGCTTTTAAGGTTTTCGATATCGATGCCCAAGGTTGCCAACAACCTGTTCAAGGCGGGGAAGGCGGTGTGCATGGAGTCAATGTAACGGCCGGGGTTGATCTCGCCGGACTGTAATTTATCGTAAAACACCACCCCTTCACTAATGACTGAGCTGATAACAAGTACGACGGGAATAATGACAACTAGAATACAAATTGCGAGTGTGGAAAAAGCGGCGCGGTTAGGGCCATCGGGCCATCGGGTTAAAAATTTCTGCTGGATGGGTGCGAAAATAATGGCAATCGCGCAAGCCCAAAAAATGGTACCAAAGAAAGGTTTTAACAGCAGGATAAATCCAACAGAAACAGAAAAGAGAAAGAGTAGAAACGTTCGGGTTTCCAGTTTTTCGTGCATGGAGTAATTCCTTGTTGGAGAACAGATGGCGTGACTATACGGCAGCGAATGGAGGCTGTCATCACGGCCTGTGCTAGTCTTAAGCTATGTTGAGAATTTGAGGAGATTTGGATGCCATTGGTGCGCCACCTAGGGCTTATGCTCTTATTCTGTAGCAGCTTGGCGTCTGCGGCAGACGTGCGCCCCTATGTTGTGGATGTTCCAACCTCTGCACTTGATGGTGAGTATTTTGGCGATTTGCTTGCGCTTGTGCTGAACGCCAGTAAAGCGCCAGACGAGCGGGTTGAAATTCGGTTTGCGCAAGATCAATTATCACAAGCACGGTGGATTGCCGCTGTGGCTCAGGGAAAAGGTAATGCCATCGTCTGGACAATGACGAGCAACGCGCGCGAGGAAACGCTCCGCATTATAAGATTCCCTTTGATTAAAGGACTAATGGGGTACCGGGTTTTAGTGGTTCGCAAAGGCGATGAAGCCAAGTTTGCGAAGGTGAGAACCGAAGAGGAATTGATAAAACTGAGTGCCGGTCAAGGAATGCACTGGCCTGATACTGATATTTTGCGGGCCAACAATTTTTACATTGTTGAGGCAATGGCGAAGGAAAATCTCTACAAAATGCTGGCGGCAAAACGTTTCGATTTTTTTCCGCGCGGCATCACAGAAATTCCCGTTGAGCAGAATCTCATTGCGTCACAGCAGCTAACCGTTGCGCGTCACATACTTTTGCATTACCCAACCGACTCGTATTTTTTTGTCAATAAAAATAACACTGAATTAGCTATGCGGTTAGAGAAAGGCTGGGAGATTATTTTAAAAAACGGCGAATTTGAAAAATTCTTTTTAAGTAATGAACGCATGAGGTTTGCAATTGATTTTTTGAATGAGCACAACTACAAAATTATCGAATTGTACAATCCCTTTATTTCTGACGAGACGCTCAAGGTTTCCAAAAATTACTGGGTGGAACCAAGAAAGGTCTTGCCTTAAGTTGGTATAACCGCTTTCTCGCCTAGGCTGCGCAATATCTTGACGTAGATACTTCTGAACTTGGATTTACCCGCTGAATAGATTTCTCTGTGTGGCCTGTGTGAGGCTTAAGCTACATTTCAGCGCGTGTTATGCGCAGCTCAATTGGCGTGTCGCCTGAGCTAGGCGCTCAAGCTCTGCATTTTGCGATACGCGCGCCATTAAAAAATTTGCGTTACTGCTTAAGGGTGTTACTTCCGTTACGCGCGTTGCAATTCAAGGCGTTCTCACTATCGAAACTGTTTGCGCCGATGTGTGCAGGTGTTCGCTTTTGGGGCGGTAACCCCAATGTACACTTGCTTGATCGTGTTAAGCGCGTTCTATAAGGGCGTAAGCGCCAAAATAAGCCTGAAACCCCCTCAAAAGCGGGATTCGGTGATGCCAATCTCGGCGGCAATGGGTAATATCTGAGCACTATTTAACTCGTTCGAGTTGGAGAGATTTAAATAACCTAGCCAAGGAGATGCTATGACTAACGAATCCAATTCCCCTAAGTGGTGGCAAACCATAACGGGCGTGCTGACCGCAAGCACCGCCATTATTACCGCCATCACCGGCCTGATGGTGGCTTTGCATCAAACGGGATGGCTGACCAAAACGCCATCACCTGTTGCCCCAGAATCCTCTGTTTCCCGTCCGGTTGAGTCCAAGGGCGAATCTGCTCCTTCAAAACCGAGTGTGGTTGATTACCAAGCCAGCAATTCGTCTGGTCTAAAACCGGGTGTGCGCCTTGAGAGCCCTCAGGTTGTTCGTTTGGGTAATTTTATTTACACATTAGAACGCGCAGATTTAGTGGAATACAACGCTGAAAATTTAGCGCTGCGCATAAAACTCAGGATGCAAAATAACGAAAAATTTCCCGCTAATTTTTGGAATCAGAGTTTTCGGTTGCTGGTTGATTCAATACCCAAATCACCCAGTGGTGATTTGAATGTACTGGTGGAAGGCGGTAGTGCTGTGGATGGCGAGCTGGAGTTTGTAGTGCCTAAACAAAGCAGTCTGCTCAGCTTACGCATTTTGGATGGTGATGATAAAACGGAAGTGAAACTGTAATTAGGCCTGCAATCAATGCGTCCCTTTTTCATCGGGATTGCTGCAGGTTTTTGCCGTACTGCAGCCACCACAACCGCCGCAGGAACCCGCGGATTTTTTACCGAAAGGAAGCCATTGGCGAATCACGTAATAAAACGCTGCCAACACAATCACGCCAACAATCATTTCTTGCCACATGATGCATCCTTCCGAATTCAATACGCAGTTGAACCAACAGTTAAACCAGCCAAGTCGCCACCGTATAAGTTGCCCAAGCAGCAAAGTAGGCCAAGGCGAACAAATAAATTGCGAAGAAGGTGGTGGATTTTACGGAGTTAGTTTCGCGGCGAACTACAGCGATTGTGGATATACATTGGGGCGCGTAAACGAACCAAGCAAGGTACGCGAGAGCGGTTGGCAAACTCCAAGACTGCCCCAAGGCCGAACCGAGCGCAGCATCTACGTTGTCGCCACCTACTGCGTATACGGTTGCCAAGGCGCTCACAGCAACTTCACGCGCGCCCATGGCCGGAATCAGCGCAATACACATTTGCCAATTGAAGCCGAGTGGCGCGAACAGGTGTTGCATCCAACCGCCTAATTGCCCGGCAAAACTGTATTCAATGGCGGGGCGTGTTGCGTCCGCAGGAGCGCCTGGGAAGGTGACCAAAAACCAAATCACAATCGACAAGGCTAAAATAATCGTGCCCACGCGGCGAATAAAAATCCAAGAACGCTCTTTCAAGCCCATCAATAAATGGTAGGCCATAGGCCAGCGGTAACTTGGCAACTCCAGCAGCAGAGGGTAATGCTCGCGCGCTTGGTTGCGGCGCATGATCAACGCAACGAGCGCTGCACTGGCTACACCGGCAAAATAAAGTGCAAACAAAGTTAAACCTTGCAGATTAAAGATTCCCCACACAGTTTGCTCGGGAATAAACGCGCCGATAATTAATGCATAAACCGGTAAACGCGCCGAGCAGGTCATGAGTGGCGCAATCATGATGGTGATAAAGCGCTCGCGCGGGTCAGAAATGGTTCGGGTGGACATAATGCCCGGTACGGCGCACGCAAAACTAGAAAGCAGCGGGATAAAGGAGCGGCCAGAAATGCCCAAACCGCGCATGGGGCGGTCAAGCAAGAAGGCCGCGCGCGTGAGGTAGCCGGTATCTTCCAACACCAAAATAAAGAAAAACAGAATGATAATTTGCGGTAAGAACACGATGACCGCACCCACACCAGCAATTAGCCCCTGAACTAAAAAGTCCTTGAGAATACCGTCTTGCATATGGGTGGAGATAAACTCGCTGAGCCAATCTTGCCCAAAGGTAATGACATCTTTTACCGGTTCTGCCCAAGCAAACACGGCTTGGAAAATCACCAGCAAAATCGTAAAGAGTGCAACTAGGCCGATCACCGGATGCATTACCACCGCGTCCAAGCGCTCTTGCCAACGCGGTAAATGCTCTGGCTGAACAACGTTATCCAGCATGATGTTTTCGATGCGGTGATAAAGCTCTTCAATGGAATCGTCGCGGCTCAGCTCGTCCAACTGACCAACAGCTAAGGTTTGCGTATCGGCTGGCAGCGGGTTTTTCGCATGGTTCTCGGCAAATTCCGCCAGCAGCTTTCTTAGCTCGTCTGTACCCTGACGATTAACCGCAACGGTTTCTACCACTGGAATGCCGATGGCGCGCGCTAAACCCGCGGTATTAATGCTAATGCCACGGCTGCGAGCGGCATCCATTTGGTTGAGCGCAAGCATCATGGGGCGATTGAGCGTTTTTAGCTCCATAACCAAGCGTAAACCAAGGCGCAAATTGGTGGCGTCGATTACGGCAACCAATACGTCGGGTTTGGCTTCGCCGGGGATTTTCCCCAGGATAAGGTCGCGCGCGACCTGTTCATCCGGCGAAGTGACGAACAAGCTGTAGGTACCGGGTAAATCCAGTAAGTCGGCGGGATGAGGCAAATCAATGGGACCAGAACGACGCTCGACCGTAACGCCGGGGTAGTTGGCTACCTTAGCGCGGGCACCGGTTAAACGATTAAAGAGGGAAGTTTTGCCGCAGTTGGGGTTGCCAATAAGAGCAAAGCGAATCGGCGCAGGCATTAGTGGCTCCCGGAAATCATTTCCACACGAATTTTGGCCGCTTCTGCGCGGCGCAAGGCAAACTTGGTTCCGTTAACCTGTACGGCGAGCGGGTCGCTACCCAACAGACCAAAACCAATGACTTTAAGCTGAGCGCCGGGCAAAAAGCCGAGCTCTTTCAGGCGCAGGGTGACGCGTTCATCTTGCCCGCCGAATAAACTCTGGGGCTGTAAATCCACAATACGCACTTGCGCGCCTTTACGGCATTCGTCCAAACCTAAAGTGCCGGTGCTGGCAATTGGCGCTTGGGTCGACAAGGTAGAGAAGTTTGGCGAAGCGGCGTTCATGGAAATGATCTCTGAATGCAAATGAGAGTAATTACTATATAGGATAAACTATGTGCAGCTTGTCCGCAAACCAAAGCTGTCCAAAAACCGCGCAAAAAGGCTACTTAGGTTTGATCGAGATTAAGAAATGGGTGCTTTTGTAAAATGGTTAAACCATTTTGAGGGCCTGCGGTCTGTGATGAGCATGGTTTACATTGAGGCGCCATGTGGCTTTTGCTGCGCTACACGCGTAAGTTAGGCGGCGCATTTTTGGAATACAGGAGCATCTTATGCAATATCACAACCGCCCAACCGGAGGATTAGGTTCACTCGCCAAGTGGGGTGTTGTTATCCTCGCGGTGGGCGCCATTGGGTCAATTGGCTACTTTTTGATGAAGGAGGAGGCGCATCGCCCGCCCAAATTGCATGATTTGCCCACGCCTGCGGCCATACAGCCGGGTGTAGCGCCTGATGTGGCACCCGCAGCCAAACCGGTTTATGACGAGCCCGAGCCTGTGCCTGCGCCCATACCTTTACCCGATTTGAACCAAAGCGATGCCTCTGTATTGGCTGCGCTTAAAGCCTTAAACATTAATGGCTTGGTTGAAATGATCATCCCTCAGGAAATCGTGCGTAAGTTTGTTCGCGCGGTGGATATTCTCGAAGAGGGCAAAGTGGTTACCGAGTATCGCCCCATTAGCTCACCGCAAGGCGCGTTCGTGGCTGATTCTTTTAATGTCAAAGTCTCTGGCGGTGAACTGGGTGAGCAGCAAGATGTAGAGCAATTTCGCGTGAGCCCCAAAAATTACTTGCGCTACACGCTTTATACACAGGTGATTTCGGCGTTGGATAGCGATGCCAGCATTGCACTCTACAAGCGTTATTACCCCTTGCTAAACCGCGCACACCAGGAGTTGGGGTCAGGCAAAGGAAATTTCCATTCAGTTTTAATTCGCGCCATAGATAAAGTGCTGGCAGCACCCGAGGCCAGCGGCGACATGAATTTGATCCACCCCAAGGTCTACTATGAATTTGCTGATCCAGCCCTGGAAAAGCTGCCGGATGTTCACAAACTCATGCTGCGTATGGGGCCAGATAACGCCGCCGCCGTAAAAGAAAGCTTGCGGAATATCCGCACCAAATTACTGAAAAAATAAGTGCGAAAAGGGTACGGGGAAAAATAAAAATGCACATGAGGCAAGAACAGATTTTTGTCGGTATTGATGGTGGCGGCACTAAATGCCGCGCTCGTTTATTTTCATCAAATGATGTTGTGTTGGGCACCGGTTTGGGTGGCCCCGCAAACCCTTATCACGGGCAAGAACAAGCGCAGGCCTCCATAGTGCACGCGGTTGAAATGGCGATGAAGGATGCGGGTTTGAATTCCGGGATTGAAGAATTAATTGCCGGGGTCGGCTTGGCGGGTGTCAACTTGCCATCGGTTTTTCAAGCGATGAATAGTTGGCAGCATCCTTTCAAAAAAATGTATCTCACCACCGACCTGCATATTGCCTGTTTGGGCGCGCACCTATCTGACGAGGGTGCTGTGCTAGTTGTGGGCACAGGGTCGTGCGGTTATTCCTATGTCAATGGCAAGGCATTAATGATTGGTGGGCACGGTTTTACGTGTGGTGATCAAGGCAGTGGCGCCTGGATGGGTTTAGCAGCAGTAAGAGCCGTGTTACTGGCGAATGATGGTCTGGGGCCAAAAACCAACCTTAGCAATTTAATCGAACGTCACTTAGGTGTGAGCGGCGAAATAATTGTTGATAAATTGGGTGCGGCCAAATCAAGTGATTTTGCTGAACTCGCCCAGTTTGTATTCGAGGCCGCCGAGCACGGTGATGAAATTGCGACAAGCATTTTGCGTGAGGGCGCGGATTATTTGAGTGGTGTAGCCGACAAATTATGGCAATCGAATCCGGGGCGCATGTCGTTGATTGGCGGTTTGTCGGGACGCATCACACCTTGGTTAAAACCTTCTGTCACGGCGAATTTATCAAATCCTATTAGCCAGCCGGAATTCGGCGCGGTCTATTTTGCCAAGCAAGGCTACACATTTGATTCGTTAAAATAAATTTTTGATTTATGAAGATGATACTTGCAGAATACCTAGTCAAATAACCGCACGTGCTGCCATCCATCTAATGCTCGCCGCAGCAACGCATCATGCCCGCCAAGGCTCTAATCAACGCAAGAATGCCAACTTAAACAACAGGGAACTCCATGTCTTACTCCGCCATTATTCTTGGCTTGTGCCAGTTTCTTTTTATGTCATCGGTTGCTGTTGGTTTGGCCTTTAATGCTTTGGTTGGAAAAGCATTGGCGCCGTCACCTGTACTCGCCACATTGCCGTTATTTTTTATGATGGGCGCAACGGCTGCGTTAACCTTGGCTATGCCCAGCGTGTTAGCGCGCTTGGGCTATCGCAAAGTATTTATGACAGGTGTGATGTGCGGA
Source organism: uncultured Cellvibrionaceae bacterium (assembly GCA_964581625.1). Taxonomy (GTDB): domain Bacteria; phylum Pseudomonadota; class Gammaproteobacteria; order Pseudomonadales; family Cellvibrionaceae; genus Cellvibrio. Next base: position 90,345 of record CAZOPE010000009.1, on the reverse strand, counting down.
GCCCTTGGTGGATTGCTCGCAGTAATCGCAAATCTGATCCATTCATTTTGGATATTTTGCGTTGCGGGTTTGATGATGGGTTTTTATCAAGCCTCTGCGATGTACTATCGCTTTGCTGCTGCAGATGCCGTTTCCGCTGAGCATAAAAGCTCGGCCATTGCTTGGGTTTTAAACGGAGGCATTTTAGCGGCCGTTGCGGGCCCGTTAATTGGCAGCCACAGCCTGCATTTCTTTTCAATTGATTATGTTGGCTCTTATGCGGCTACCGCAGTGCTAGCACTTTTGGCCTTACCCCTATTGATACGTGCTCCACTGCCACCGCGAAATTCAGGGTTGGTTTTGCCCAGTATTCAGTTAAAGTCGATTAATTTTACCGCTTTCAGTGCCATGTTATTTTGCACCAGCGGTTACGCCATGATGGGAATGGTCATGCTTGCAAGCCCGCTGGCCATGTCGGGTTGCGGCTATCATCCGCAAGATGCCGCCAGCGTGATTCAGTGGCATTTGCTCGGCATGTTTGCGCCTTCGTTAATCACTGGCAAACTTATCGCTCGTTTTGGTGCGCAAAAAGTTGCGCTCACGGGCGTTATCATTTTGTTATCGGGTTGCGCGCTTGCATTGGTTGGCACAAGCTTATCGATTTTTCACTTTGCTCTGCTGATTGTAGGTATAGGTTGGAATTTTATGTACATGGGTGGCAGCACCTTGCTCACCTTTATCAGTGATTTAGGTTTACGAAGCCGACTGCAATCCATTAATGAATTTATGACCTTTTCGTGTATAACGCTCATCTCCGGTTTAACAGGATGGCTTTACGAAAGTTTAGGTTGGCAGTCAATTTTGTATATTGCGGTGACTTTGCTGGCTGTTGTGTTAACGGGGATTTTGATGGGGCAGGTGCGTCAATCACGTGTTAGTGCGCAATAAAAACACGCGCGTTTTGGCATAACCTACATACACGTGTATTTGTCACCGGTTTCTTAGTCCTCGCTGCCGTTGATCCAGCTGTTTAGTAATTTAAAATCATCGTCTATTAAAATCATGCTCGCGTTGTTGCCTACCGCGAGTGTGCCTAAGTATTTTTCACCCATCATGGCCGCGGGATATTCGCTCCCCATGCGAATTGTCTCTTCCAATCCAATACCAAATATTTGGTGCGTATTTCTTACTGCACTTAGCATGTCCAGATCAGAGCCTGCGAGCGTACCTGTTGCAGTCGTTAGCTTGCCGTTAGTGCACTGGATCAATTCACCATTGAGCATAAAATTTTTATTGGCAGAACCTACGCTTGGCATGGCATCTGTCACCAAAACGCACTTGCCTTTTGCTTTGGCTTGGTGAGCAACTTTAATGGTTGCGGGGTGAAGGTGGTAACCGTCCGCAATAATGCCGCAAAACGAATTTACATCCTCCAATGCAGCGCCAACCATTCCTGGCTCGCGGCTGGTGAAAGGCGTCATTGCGTTAAATAAATGCGTGAAGCTGCTAAGGCCAGCGGCCAAGGCGGTTTTCGTTTGTGCGTAATTAGCTGCGCTGTGTCCGGCAGCAACGACAATACCTGCCTCAACCAATCGCTTGATCATATGGGGCGTTGTTAATTCTGGTGCTATGGTGATTAAGGTTTTGCCCGCTTTTAGCGATGTAAGCAATTCAAATGCGTGTTCATCAATAACTTTAAACTTTGATGCATCGTGAACGCCTTTGCGCTCGGGGTTTAAAAAAGGGCCTTCAAGGTGAATGCCTAAAACGCCCGGCACTTTTTGTTCGATGGCTTGGTTTACCGCGTCAATTGCTTTTGCAACAACGGCTAAATCGTCGCTAATAAGCGTTGGATAAAATCCCGTGGTGCCAAATTGGCGATGCGCTGCGCCGATGGTTTTAATTGCTGCAACAGAAGGCGAGTCATTAAATAAAACGCCACCGCCGCCGTTGACTTGAGTATCAATCAATCCTGGAATTAAACGCTTACCATTAAGATCAATCGTTGATTCAATTCCCGTCGGCAAATTATCCTGATCGCAAATCGCAATGATTTTTTCACCGTCCATGATGAGGGCGTGACTACTTAGCCATTGTTCGCCGGTGAATATGTTTCCGTTAACCAGAGCTGTAGCCATTAGACGGTCTCCGTAACCTTGCGCAAGTGTTTAGTTCGCTGGGATTGTAACCGCTGCTGATGGGTAATGTGTTAGCGAAGATCGGAAAAAGGCGCTCCCATTACGCCTACCGTGGCCGGCCCCAGGTTTGGATGGCTGCTTTTTCGGGGCTTCGGCGAGCGTCATGTTCTACTTTTTATAGAGAGATGTGTTTTATAGTGACTAAATTGCGCAAGCGAATGTAAAGCGTTTTGCGCTGGGCTACACTCAATGGTAACGTCTGTCGGTACTCTACAAACGAGGTGTCAAACGTGAAAAGTCTAAAAACATTAGGTTTGGGTTTTGTTCTCAGCTCGCTCATTCTTACTGCCGAAGCAAACGCTCAGCCCACACTGGAACAATTGTGGATGGCTGAAGGTTTGAATGTGCCTGAATCCGTATTGGTTTATCGCAGCGGCAAAACAAATTATCTCTTCGTATCGCAGATCAACGGCGACCCTAGCGCCGAAGACGGCAATGGCAGTATCGCTCGCCTGAATATGAATGGCGAAATTGATGAGGTCAGTTGGGTTACGGGCCTCAACGGACCTAAAGGCATGGGCGTTTTCGAGGGAAAACTCTACGTTGCTGATATTCATGATCTTGTAATAATTGATATTAAATCAGGCCAAATTGAAAAACGCATGGCTGTCGCTGGTTCGCAATTCCTGAATGATGTTGCGGTAGATGCGAAAGGCACTGTGTATATTTCTGACACCAGAACGAATAAGGTTCACCGATATGAAAATGGTGTTGTGGAGGATTATCTATTAAAAGCCGAAAGCGCTAACGGACTAAAAGTGATTGGCCCCAATTTGGTGGTGGGTGCTGGTGCTCATTTGTACTTGGTCGATAAAAATAAAAACCGGCTCCAAATCGCAAGCGGTTTTGCCCAAGGAATTGATGGTATTGAATCGGTTGGCAAGGGCGACTTTTTGGTGTCGTGCTGGGCGGGCTTACTTTATTACGTTCACCTGAATGGAAAACTTGATTTGCTGATCGACAGTCAAAAAGATGGTATTAACACAGCGGATATTGGCTTTGATTCGCAAACCCAAACTCTATTTGTTCCCAACTTTGCAAAAAATTCTGTGACGGCCTATAAACTTAATAGTACCCAGTAATATGTTGTGATGAGATCGAAAGTTATTTCCCAAGGACGGGGTTAGGATTTGATTTGCTAGGTTTTATTAACAAGTTGCGTTAATTTTACAGTGCTCTACCACCACCATAACAATAATATTTTTCAGATGTTGTTGGCATCTGTGGATGCACCAAAAGGGGGAAAATTGATTGGATTTTAGCAGGCAAGGCAGTCGTATACGCGCTGGCTTAGCGCGCGTTTTTTGTCGGCAGCCATTGCTTTTGATTTTGTTCGCTTTCCTTTCTGTTTGTAATGCGCATGTATACGCTGTTGTTCCTCCAACTAAAGAGCAAGATACGCCTCGCCTTATTTTCAAGCACATACTTCCCACGCAAATTGCCGCCATCGGTTATATCACCAGTATTGCACAAGACACCCAAGGTTTTATGTGGTTTGGTGGAGCCAACGGATTAGCGCGTTATGACGGTTACGATATTTTACTGTTTCGTCACGATGATAAAGACCCCGCAAGCATCAGCGATACCTATATCAACCGAATTATGTTGGCGCGTGATGGTTCTTTGTGGGTTGCCACCCGTAACGGTTTAAACATTTACGATTCGCGCTCCCGCAGTTTCATGCATTTTAAAATATCGCCTAAAGAGGCAAGCGCTAATGATGTCACTTGGGTTCATGAAGATCGCAAGGGTGGAATATGGTTGGGCACGCGCAGTGGCTTGTTTAGTTTTGATCGCCGCAAAAAAGTCGCCACTAAAATTACTGATAACGCGCACGCAAATGCAAAAGATGTAAGCCAAGTGGTGTGGTCGGTAGTGGATGATCAGCTTGGAAAAATTTGGGTGGCTTACCAGTCTTTTGGTGTAAGCCGTTATGATCCCGCGACGGGGAAGTTTGAAAGTTTTATGCGCGACCCAAATCAACCGGGCGCTCATGGCTACAACGATACGCGCCGCCTTTATGTTGATAACGAAAATAAAGTAATGGCTGCAACTTACGGGGATGGCCTTTATGAATTTAATGCAGCCAGCCGCCAGTTCGTAAAAATTAATCACGATTCAACGGAAAAGGGCGCGACCGTATGGTCCATGCTGGTGGATATCAATAATAATTTATGGGTTGGTGATGGCAGCCATGTTCATATGCGCTCTGCGCATGAGGAAAAATTCTTTCGCTATTTCTATAGCGATCTCGATTCTTCCAGCCCGGGTAATTATGTTGTGAATGAAATTTTTGAAGATCGCGCGGGGGATATTTGGTTAGGTTATTTTCCCTCAGGTATCGACGTGGTCGACCATCAGGCATCCGCATTTAACAACCATGGTTATAGTTCCAACAATCCCAACAGCATTACCGATGGCGGCGTTTCTGCTGTAGCCGAAGATGATGCGGGCAATTTGTGGATAGGCGCAGGCTATGGATTGAATTATTTTAATCGTGCTACGCGAAAAATTACGCGTTTTAGCTATGACCCAGCAACTCCCAAAGGATTGAGCGGAAGCACTATTCTATCTATCGCAAAATCATCCACGGGCAATTTGTGGTTAGGTATTTGGTCGGGCGGGCTGAATTTGCTCGATACGAAAACGAACGAATTCAAACACTACATGCCTGACTCAAATAATCCTCACAGTTTACGCGGTCGCGAAGTGTGGTCTGTCATTGAAGATCACAAAGGTAAAGTGTGGCTGGCAACAGAGGAGGGGTTAAATAAATTCGACCCTGTTACGCAACAATTCGAGCACTTTACCCCACCTGTAGAATTCCTTGAGGGGGATAAAGTCTTTTATTCCCGCATGGTGTATGAGGATTCCAAGCATCGTTTGTGGGTCGGTGGTGCGCGCGGATTGTTTTTATTTGACCGCGATACAAAGCAATTTACACGTTACAAGCATGAAGGCTCGAATCCCACGAGTATCAGCGCCGATTTTGTGTTGCTAATGTTTGAGGATCGCCGTGGGAGTTTGTGGGTTGGCACCGAAGGTGGCGGGTTAAATTTTTTTGATCCCTCAACTGAAAAATTCACCGCGTTCACTACTAAAGATGGTTTGGCGGACAATGTTGTGGGAGGCATTGCCGAGGATGAAAAGGGTAACCTGTGGGTGGGTACGCAAAAAGGTATCTCGCAATTTGATACTGAAAAGCACAGCTTTCGTAATTTTGATAAACGCCACGGTTTGGCTGACAACCAATTTAACCGTAACGCCGCGCATTTTACTCAGCAAGGCGAAATGTTTATGGGGCACAGCAAAGGTTTTACGTTGTTTAAAGCGGGTGAGATCAAAAGCAATACCTATGCGCCTAATGTGGTAATCACAAATTTAATGGTGGGTAACAAACCTGTGGTTATTGGTGCTGAGCGTTCACCACTTACCAAAGCAATTGAAGCAACATCAAATTTACGTCTCACTCACAAAGATGCCGTTTTTTCACTGGAGTTTTCAGCGCTCAGTTACCACCATGTGGAAGATAACCAATACGCGTACCGCTTGCTGGGCTTTGAGGATAGTTGGAATTATGTAGGCACGAAGCGTTCAGCGACATACACCAACTTAAATTCAGGCACTTATGTGTTTGAGGTTAAGGGAGCTAATAATGATGGTGTTTGGAGTACCTATCCAGTCAGTTTACAAATTGAAATTTTGCCTCCCTACTGGCGCACGTGGTGGGCTTACATTATTTACGCAGCGCTGTTAGTTGGTTTGGTGTATTGGTTTATACACGTTCAGCGTTTGAAATTATCGTTCGAAACAGAAAAGCTTGAGCGTGAACGTGTATTGGTAAAGCGACTAACCCAAATCGATAAACTGAAAGATGAATTTCTTGCAAATACATCTCATGAGTTGCGCACGCCGTTGAACGGCATTATTGGTTTGGCTGAATCTTTGCGTGACGGCGTTGCTGGTGATGTTTCACCTAAAATGAAGTATCACCTTTCGCTCATTGTTGACAGCGGTAAGCGTTTAGCGGGTTTGGTCAATGACATTCTGGATTTTTCGCAGTTAAAAAACAAAGGCCTTACGCTGCACAAAAAGGCCATAGACATACGCGTGTTAGTAGATGTTGTACTTACGCTTTCACGTCCGCTTGTTGCTAACAAGGCGGTGGTCTTTGCTAATAATATTCCGAAGGATCTGCCCAGCGCATACGCAGATGAAGACCGTGTTTTGCAAGTTCTGCATAACCTTATCGGCAATGCAGCTAAATTTACTGATCGTGGTGTGATTAGTGTTACGGCGAGCGTGCAAAATGATTTTATTCAAATAGAAGTAGGTGATACGGGTATTGGAATTCCCGCTGATAGAGTGGGTGAAATTTTTGAAAGCTTTACCCAATTAGAAGGCGGTGTTGAGCGTACACAAGGTGGTGCAGGGTTGGGCCTATCGGTCACCAAGCAACTCGTAGAATTGCATGGCGGCAACATTCGTGTTGAATCGGTTCTGGGGATTGGTTCAACCTTTTATTTCACCCTGCCTATGAGTTACGACTTTCCAGAAACTATGCCGGCAAATAACGCCTACTTGCCCGCAACTTTTAAAGATACATCCTATTATGCTGCTCGCATGGGTGAGCGGCATAAGCATCCCCATAAAAATAATGTTCTTATCGTGGACGACGATTTAATTAATCGGCAAGTTATTGCGAATTATTTAGCGATTCAAGGCTACAACATCGTTGAAGCCAGTTGTGCGGAGGATGCACTAAAGATTGTAGCCACGGAATCTATCGATTTAGTGTTGTTGGATATTATGATGCCGCGTATCTCCGGCTACGAAACGTGCAAAATTCTCCGAGAAACCTACGCTGCTCATGAGCTGCCCATTATTTTATTAACCGCGCGCAACCAAATGAATGATTTGGTCATGGGCTTTGAGGCGGGTGCCAATGATTTTATGCTCAAGCCTATTTCTAAAGAGGCTTTGTTGGTTCGCGTAGCCACACATTTGCAGCTTCACGATGTTATGCGCAATCTTGATAAAAAAGTTGCTGAGCGTACTGATGAGTTAAATCGCAGTAACGCTGTGTTAAAACAAGCGCAAAATGAACTTGAAATTGCGTACCAAAAATTAGAAGAGGCCAGTCTTACAGATCCGTTAACCGGGTTACATAATCGCCGCTTTTTGGCCAAATCCATCATGGCGGATATTGCAATAGTAGAGCGCAGCTATTTAGATTGGGCCAGTATACAAACAGCCGCAGGAGGTTTATCGCTCGCGCCACCCTATGAACAAGATCTCGTGTTCATGCTACTTGATATAGATTTCTTCAAGGCAGTGAACGACAATTTTGGCCACAATGCGGGCGACAAGTTGCTCGAACAGATTAGTCAGATTTTGAAAGCAACCTTGCGTGAGTCTGATTATTTAGTGCGTTGGGGCGGAGAGGAATTTTTGATTGTGGTGCGCTACTGCACCCGAGAAGAAGTACCTGAACTCGCTGAGCGTATTCGCCAAGAGGTGGAGAACTTTAGTTTCGATTTAGGGAACGGGCAGCGTCTAAATAAAACCTGCTCAATCGGCATGGCGGCTTATCCTTTCTACCGCACGCAACCTGCAGCAATGACTTGGGAGCAGGTAATTGATACTGCAGACCGAGCGCTTTATCTTGCGAAAAATCATGGCCGCAATTGCTGGGTGAATGTGCTGTCTGGTAATCCTGCGGAAACCGATATTGTTAACCCTGCCGCTTGCGATAGTTTAATTTCTCTGGCGGCAGTGGGTGTTATCGAAATAGACGCATCCGTTAAAATATAACGCGAGCTTAAGCTTTGGAGTTATTGAACGCGGATAACTGTTCCTGAGTTGCTGGTTTTTGATGTTTTGTTTTCCACTCTTCGTAAGGCACGCCATAAACACGCTCGCGTGCATTCTCGTAATCAATCGCAATATTTTTTTCTTCTGCGGCACTCACATACCATTTGCTCAAACAGTTGCGGCAAAAGCCTGCCAAATTCATTAAGTCGATATTTTGCACATCGCTGCGTTTATCAAGGTGCGCAATAAGTCTGCGCAATACCGCGGCTTCCAGTTCAGTTTGGGTTTGCGTATCCAGTTCGCTGATTTTCACGGGTATAACCTCTCATTGTTTTGATTTCACTGATGCTGTTGTCGTCGCCTTTACTTAACGCGCTCTAGGCGCATCTGCGCTACGCCGCACTATAAATCTTATTGTTTACAAAGTCCTCCAAGCATCGCTCCGACTTTGGGGGTGATGAAAAAACACACACTTATTGCCGTATTTTTGTTGTATTAGGCGACATTGTCGTTCGTTAGATTTATTGCCTTGAACCTCAAGCGATACAACCTATACTCAAAGCGAACTACACGCCAAGAATGTACATGAGGGGAGTTTTTGCGTGAATATTATTATTGGGATTATTGTTATTTTCGGTTGTGTTATTACCGGCTTTACCTTGGGGGGCGGCAAGGTCATGTCCTTGTTCCAGCCTTTGGAGGTGTTGATTATTTGCGGCGCTTCACTAGGTGCGATGATCATTGGTAACCCGCTGTCGGTAAGTATCGGGGTGGTTAAATCGGCCGGGGCATTAATGACCCCATCCAAATATAAGAAGCAGCTATACCTTGATTTGTTGACGCTCCTTTACGACATTTTTAACAAAACCCGCCGTGAAGGTTTAATGGCCATTGAAGGTGATATCGAAGAACCTGAAAGTAGCCCTATATTTTCAAATTATCCCTCCATCCTCAAAGACCACCATGCGGTGGAATTTATCTGCGATTACCTGCGCATTATGGTTGCTGGAAATATGGCGCCGCATGAGTTGGAAGCGCTGATTGATCAAGAGTTAGATGGCCACCATCAGGAACAAGCATTGATTCCTGCCGCCATTACAGGCGCAGCAGACGGCTTGCCCGGTTTTGGTATCGTAGCGGCAGTGTTGGGTATTGTAATCACCATGGGAAGCTTGGGTGGCCCGCCAGACGTACTGGGGCATCACGTTGCGGCTGCCTTGGTGGGAACGCTCTTGGGTATTTTATTTGCGTATGGTTTTATTGGTCCGTTTGGTATGTACCTGAGTCATAAAAACCGTGATGAGGCCCATTTCTATTCCTGCATCAAAGCCTGCCTTGTTGCCTCCATGAATGGCGTGCCTCCGCAAATTGCTGTCGAGTTCGGCCGCAAGGTGTTGTACCACAGTGTTCGCCCCAGCTTTAAAGAGCTGGAAGAACAATATCGTGCGAAAAAGTAAGGGTAACCAATAATGGAGAAGGGTGCCCAACCGATAATTATTATTAAGAAAAAGGGTCACGGCCATGGTCACCACGGCGGTGGCTGGAAAGTGGCGCTGGCCGACTTTATGACGGCGATGATGGCGTTTTTTATGCTGATGTGGTTGCTGGGCAGCACCTCAAAAGAAGAGCAAAAAGCCATTTCGGGTTACTTCAATGATCCAGGCAGTGAATATGCGATTGGTGAAGGTGGTGCTAACCCGGGTTTAATCAGCGCCGAGCAACCGCAAGCAGAGGCTCATTCCAACGATCCACAAACGGAAGATAAAAGTGATAAAGATAACGCCGAGGAAAATACTCAAACCCAAACCGCCGAGCAAATTTCTGAAGCCAAATTAAAGAAAGAAATGGAACGCATTGAGAAAGAGCAGCTCGAAAAGTTGCAAGAGCAAGTGCAGGAGGAAATTAATAACGACCCGATTTTCCAACAAATGAAAGATCAGATATTAATAGACCTGACCGCCTTAGGGTTACGCATTCAAATTGTTGATAAAGATCAGCGTCCCGGCTTTGATGTAGGCAGTGCGCGCATGAAACCTTACATTGAAGACGTGTTGCATGCGCTCGCGCCTTTGCTGGATAAAGTGCAAAACAAAATCAGCGTTACGGGGCATACAGATTCAACCTCCTACGGGGCCGGTGCAACCTATACCAACTGGGAACTGTCGGCAGATCGCGCCAACTCTGCCCGTCGTGCTTTGATACAAGGCAGTTTCCCTGATGTTAAAGTCGCCACGGTTCAGGGCATGGGATCAGCAGCGCCATTAATCCCCGAAAAACCTGATGCGCCTATTAATCGCCGTATTGCCATTATCGTACTCAAAAAGGCAGTTGCAGATGCCTTAAGTAATGGTGGTAGCGGTTTGAATTCCAGCGATTTGCTTAACTCAACTGAGCCTGCGGGATCTACGCAGCGAATTATGACACCTAAAGAGGTTGAGGCCGCTATAGACGCAAATCGTTAATTTTTTAGAAGCCTTTTTTAATCATCGTTAATCCCCGGCACAGAATGTACTGGGGATTTTCATTTGAGATGTTTGCCCCTTTTGGATGCATTCGCTTGCCCATCACTGACTAGGCTATAATCGCCGCCTTTTATTGACCCACCCAAGCAGATCAACATGATTAATCTCAAAAACGAACTCGCCAAACGCCGCACTTTCGCCATTATTTCCCACCCAGACGCCGGTAAAACCACCGTAACGGAAAAGCTACTGTTGTGGGGTAATGCTATTCAATTGGCAGGTTCCGTGAAAGGTAAGCGCGGCCCTCACGCAAGGTCTGACTGGATGACCATGGAGCAGGAGCGTGGAATTTCGGTGACCTCATCGGTCATGCAATTTCCCTACAAAGGGCGAGTGGTTAATTTGCTGGATACTCCCGGTCACGAAGACTTCTCTGAAGATACTTATCGTACTCTCACTGCTGTTGACTCGGTGCTGATGATGATCGATGGCGCAAAAGGTGTTGAAGATCGAACGATTAAATTGATGGAAGTGTGCCGTTTGCGTGATACGCCCATCCTCACCTTCATTAATAAAATGGATCGCGAAAGCCGGGATACGGTTGAACTGCTGGATGAAATTGAAAACGTTTTAAAAATCACCGCAGCGCCAATCAACTGGCCGCTGGGTAGCGGAAAAGAATTTGTAGGTGTTTACAATTTTTACACCGACATCATTCACGTTTATCAATCTGGCCAAGGTCACACAATTCCTGATGATATCCAGATTAAAGGTTTGGATAGCGATGAAGCTACGAAATTACTGGGCTCCTATGCATCAGACATTCGTGAGGAAATTGAATTTGTTCGTGGTGCGACCAACGAATTTAATTTGGAAGAATATTTAGCGGGACGTATGACGCCGGTCTTTTTTGGTACTGCTTTGGGTAATTTTGGTGTGCGTGAGATGCTCGACGGATTTGTTGAATGGGCGCCAACTCCGCGCAGCCGAGAATCCAAAGATCGTATTGTGAATGCCGATGAAGAAAAATTTAGCGGTTTCATTTTTAAAATCCAGGCGAATATGGATCCTAAGCATCGCGACCGCATTGCGTTCATGCGGGTGTGTTCCGGTGTATATCAACAAGGCATGAAAATGAAACATGTGCGCATTGGCAAAGAAATTAGAATTGCCGATGCGGTTACTTTTATGGCTGGAGATCGCAGTGCCGTGGAAGAAGCGCTCGCGGGAGACATCATCGGTCTACATAATCATGGAACTATTCAAATCGGTGATACCTTCACTGAGGGAGAAGATCTTAAGTTCACCGGTATTCCGCATTTTGCGCCCGAATTGTTTCGTCGTATTCGCTTGAAAGATCCACTCAAAATGAAGCAGCTCCAAAAGGGCTTGCAGCAACTATCTGAAGAAGGATCAACGCAGGTGTTTTTTCCTGTTAACAACAATGACATCGTCGTGGGTGCTGTGGGTGTTCTTCAATTTGAAGTTGTGGCGTATCGCCTCAAAGATGAATACAAGGTTGAGGCAGTCTATGAGCCCGTTAATGTGACTACGGCGCGTTGGTGTGAATGTGGCGATCCTAAAAAGCTGGAAGAATTCAAGCGTAAATGTACCGAGAACCTCGCGGTAGATGGCGGGGGCCACTTAACCTATTTAGCACCTTCCCGTGTGAATCTTTCGCTTACCGAAGAGCGCCATCCAGATGTTGAATTCAGGGCAACGCGTGAACACTAATCGATTTTTAGTGCCAAAATGCAGTATGCTTGAGAATCTAAAATAAACATTGAGGTTGTCAGTGACTCAAGCGAAGAATAATGATCTGGTTTGGGATCTTGATGCGTTCAACCAGCGTCAACGTGCAATCGATTTTGTTATGGGGTTTGAGAACAAGCTATGTGTGTTCTCAAACTCGGTAGAGCAGTTATACACCAACTACAATATCTTCTTCCCGCGTGAAGAGGCGCGCAAGTTGGTTATTCTCCCCAACCCTTATGCGCATCACGATACCTTTAACGGTATTCCAGAGTCCGCCGTTACGGCTACGGGAATGGAAATTGTTCCGGGCTTGCTCAAAGGTAAACAAAGCTTGTTTTTGCGCATTCCCTTCAAGCAAGGCACAATCAAAACGGTTCCGCTGCAAATGGGTTTGCGCGTTGTTCAGCAGCAATGCCCACCGGAAAGACCGTTTTTGCCAGTCTTAATGAAAGGTGATTTGCGTGAGCTTGATGCATCTATTCCGTGCTTGCATCTGCATAGAATCCACGTGAATCGCCTCACCTCGCACTCTATGCTGGATAAAAACGATATCGAAAAAGTTATTAAGCGTCGTTTGGCTGATTTGAGTTCGCTCTAAAATTCAAGTTTGGCTAAATCCTCGAGCTGCACAAAATAAAAAAGCCACATAAAGTGGCTTTTTTATTTTTATCGAGATGCTTAGTTGTTTTGCAGAACAAACTTGATCGGTGCGGTAAATTCAAAGGTTGAACCTGAAATTGCGTCTGGAATAGCTGGGTAAGGTGCAACCTTATTTACGGCTTCCAATGCGGCATCGTTAAGCGAATCGAACTCGGAAGCTTGTACGACTGATGCGCTCACGATGTTACCTTGACGGTTAATGGTAACAGCAACACGCACGCTGCCCGTTTGACCGCGCTCAAGCGCTTTCTTGGGGTAGCGCACACTCGCATAAATGCGTTTCAAGTTATCTGAAACATAGAATTGGCGAGCCAGAAGATTTTGAGCGGTAAGCGCAGGTTTTTCATCATCGTCGTTAGCTGCTGCTGTCGCTGTAGGTGTTGCAGCTTTTTGTGCAGCTAACTTAGTCGCTTCTAGTTTGGCTGCTTCCGCTTTGGCCTGTTCGGCTTTCTGAGCTGCTAATTGTTTGGCATCAACAGATGAAGATTGAGCGCTAGATTTGGCAGCAGCTTCTTTCTCTTTCTCAGCGGCTAGCTCAGCAGGCGATTTAATCTTGCTCCAGCCAGCAACCTCTGTGGTGCGCTCTTTGGAAGGTTTAATTTTCTCATAGCGTCCCTTTAGGGCGGCATTCACGTTTCCAGCTTTCAGAATATCGTCTTTATACTCAGATGAAAGCGGTACCTTACCTATCCAGGTTCTCAGTAGCATGCCAAAAAACTTATCGCTTCCGATATTGCCTAAGAGCACATCGTTGATGGAAATGTTTACGCCCTTGCCGGGTTCAAAAGTGAACATAATTGTATCGTTTTGAACAAAGCGGCCTTTAAATAGGCCGTCAAACTTCACCATGTTGTCAGCTTGCTCGGTTAACAATGAGGGTGCATTGTTAATCGCCATGCCTTCAATCCACCAGCGGCTGAAACGACGAGTTGTAACCCCTTCAGGTGCTACAATTTTCAATTCCATGCGCATAGATTGATTGCTGGCTAATAGTTTCTCGGCGTTATCGCTAAGGGTGCTGGAATAAAGTGCACCAATAAATTGCTCTTTACCCAAATCTATATGGGTCGCCATACCATTAAGCACGGGTTCGGCAGCAAAGCTTGTGAAGCAAAAACATGTAAGCAAAATGCTTATAAAAAAATTGATAGAGGCTTTCAGGCGCATGGCGTACATACTCTCATTCTATTTATAGGTAAGTTGATGGGTTGAGATAAAATCCGTTTTAAACGCGTGCTCCAATAGTTTGAAGTATAATATATAAACTTGGGAGGTGGGGTATTCTCTTTCACCTCGCTAGGCCTACTCAAAAAGTGCCGTTTTTTGAGTATAGGTCATATTTCCAAAACAAAAATAATTGTTAATTTGAAATCTGTCCGTTTACCAGCTAGGTTTTTTGTCAGAATAACTCTTTATCTCGTATCTACATCCACTAGGGCGTGACATGGAAATAAAATTGCTGTCTAAGTTGTCTCGCGATTATGTCGAGCAGCTTTTATCAGGCATTCCATTTTTTAAGCTGGTCAAGCAGCAAGATGCTTGGCAGTTCGAATTGCTGCTGCAATCGTCACGCGTTGTTACTTACTTGCCTGGCGAAATTGTTCTTCAGCGTGGAGACTCGGATCAGTGGTTGTTCTTTTTGCTGAAAGGGCGCTTGGCGGTTTATGCGGATGACCCTTTAACGGGTGAGTTAATCAACTATGTTACGCCAGGGGAGGTGTTTGGTGATCTGGCTCAACTAATGGGGCAGCCTCGCACTGCTACAATAATTGCGGAGTCCAGTGCCCGGGAATCCATGGTGTTAGCGACAGATGCATCGATTTTTGGCGATATCGCATCCACTCGCCCCATTACCATTCAAACCAAGTTGGCATACTATCGCAATACTGTACATAACTTGCGTTGGAAGTTAGAAGTTTACCGTTCGCAACATCTTCAGCATCCGCTTGCTAACAAGCACCGTCAGGTAAAACTCTATACTGGCGTAAAGGATACGGTGGAAGAATTAAAAGCGCTGTATGAGCAAGCGCAAGCCCTTGCAGGCCTGTTATTGGAATGGAATAGGGAGTTTGGTGCATTGAGTTTTGAGTCTTCGGCTCATCAGGATGCATACAACCTATAATAAGCGTATGTAAATTGCCCACTTAATTTGCATGCAAAAAATGCGTTAACAATTTTAATAAAACGACTCGCCTCTGTGTAGGCCTTACCATCCATGCTTTCTTTCGGTTAATCGACCTATGAAATTCGAAGACATGAAGTTGATTTACGGGTATCCGCTGCAATTGCAAACCAGCAATAGCGCAGGTCAGCCTGAACGATTTTCCTGCCGTTTGATTGGGTGTTTACCTGGTCGAAGTATACTTCTATCCGTTCCCAAGCTTGCGGGTAAGCTAGTTCGTTTTCGTAACGGGCAAAAATTAGTTGCACGCTTAATGGTAGACAACGGAATAGGCATATTTGCCAGTGTTGTCGAAACTCAAACGGCGGATCCATACCCTATTTTGCATATTAGCTACCCTGATAACGTGAGTTTTAAAGGTATTCGTGGCGCAACACGCGTTGCTATTGATGAACCTGTAAAGATAATGAATCTAACTGTTATTAGCGATCTTGAGCTTACTGGAAATGTTGTAGATGTCAGTGTGACAGGTGCTCGCATCGAAGCTGCAAAAGCATTCGGTGAGATTGGTCATAAAATTCAGGTGACTATGAACGTAGCAGTAGCGAATATTAATCGTGATCTTGCTCTGGAAGGAATTATTCGCTCGCGTGGCGAACCAGATCCACAAAATCCAGGCAATGGAGTTGCTTATGGTGTGGAGTTTATTGAGCCAGAAGAAGATAAGCGCTTATTACTCTACGCGTTCGTGTACGCTCAGATTGGAAGTGAAGAGGTTATAGGATAAAAGTTGAATCTTACAAAATAAAAAAGGGTGCCGAAGCACCCTTTTTTATTTTGTAAGTCCCGATTACTCAGGACTACAACAAGCATTAAGCAGCTGGAGTTGCTGCAACAGCTGCTTTTGGCTTACGACCGCGTTTAGCGGCTGGAGCTTTCTTGGCGGCTGGAGCTTTTTTAACAGCTACTTTTTTAGCGGCTGGAGCTTTCTTTGCAACTGGAGCTTTTTTAGCTGCTACTTTTTTAGCGGCTGGAGCTTTCTTGGCAGCAGGTGCCTTTTTAGCAGCTGGAGCTTTCTTAGCTACTGCTTTTTTAGCTGGAGCTTTAGCAGTGGCTTTCTTGGCGGCAGCTGCGGTTTTCTTAGCAGCAACTTTGGCTTTAGCAGCAGCTTTTTTAGCGGCTACTTTAGCGCGCAAAGCAGCTTTTTTGTCAGCAGCTTTCTTCTTGGCAGCAGCTTTCTTAGCAGCAGCTTTAGCTTTCAATGCTTGCTTTTTAGCAGCAGCTTTAGCTTTTACAGCCGCTTTCTTGGCAGCCAATTTAGCTTTAGCAGCAGCTTTCTTAGCGGCTACTTTGTTTTTGGCGGCAACTTTCTTAGCGGCTGCTTTAGCACGCTTGGCTACCGCAGCTTCAGCTTTAGCAACAGCCTTTTCATGAGCAGCAGCAACTTTGTTAGCTGCCTTAATAGCAGCAACTTCTTTCTTAGCAGTTGCTACAGCAGCTTTAGCAGCATCAGCAGCTTTTTTAGCAGAAGCAACATCTGCTTTAGCAGCAGCGGTCAACTTAGCGTTTTTCTTCTTAGCAGTAGCAGCTAATTTGCTTTGGGCAGCTTTAAGAGCAGCACCAGCTTTAGTGGCTTCTTTTACAAGACCAGCGATAGCTTTTTGAGCATCAGCAGCTTGAGCAGCGCGAGCCTTTGCCAATTGAGTTTTGAGGGCAGCGAGTTGTTGTTCTAGACCCGCAACTGGATTAACGGCAGATTGTTTACGTGCAGCCATAGTGTGTGCTTCCTGTAAATATTCGATTAGACGAAAAATGGATAAAAAGTTACAACATGTATAAATTAAAACTTTATTGAAAAATATCAAGTTTTTTAATGCATTTTTAATCAAAAAACGCA
This sequence comes from uncultured Cellvibrionaceae bacterium, assembly GCA_964581625.1. Taxonomy (GTDB): domain Bacteria; phylum Pseudomonadota; class Gammaproteobacteria; order Pseudomonadales; family Cellvibrionaceae; genus Cellvibrio. The sequence goes on along the minus strand of CAZOPE010000009.1, from coordinate 73,458 downwards.
TTTTTTTTGCAAAAAAGTCAAAAAAAAACTGATTAAGAGTTTGTAAACACGATTTTCCTCTCCTTTCTTGATTTTCAAACGATTTAAAAATTAATTCTTCGCGTTAAATTTTATTGGCCTAATTCTCTTATTTGAGTCTTTCAAAAACTCTTTAATGGCCATTTTAGGATTTTAAAATGTGTTCGTTAGGTCACATTGAAAGATCTTTTCAAAGTCATTGAGGCTGCATTTATTCGCATTTGTATTTCTTGTTAGGCTTGTTAAAAGGTTCGTTAATCTATTTCAAATGAGTTGTGCGAGAGTCGCATTGACCATCTTTGAAACCCATTTACCACTGCCGCAAAATTTTCTATGAGGGTTTCTATTCGGTTTTATTTTTTATCGTGAGATTCACGAAAAGGATTAATTGATACTTTTGTTGTATGTATATACAGTATCGGTGTTGATTTGGTTTCTTATTGGAATAATGTTGTGAAAAAAATCATTCACTGCGATGCCGATTGTTTTTATGCGGCGGTTGAAATGCGTGATGACCCATCATTGCGTTCTCGTCCCATTGCGGTTGGGGGTAGTTCAGAGCATCGCGGTGTTATTTCAACATGCAATTATGAAGCGCGGCGTTTTGGTGTTCGTTCTGCAATGTCATCCATAACCGCTAAAAAGCTTTGCCCGGATTTGATCATAGTGCCTCATCGAATGGAGGCTTATCGGGAGGCATCGATGAGCATGAGGCATATTTTTTATGAATACACTGAGCTGGTGGAGCCGCTCTCACTCGATGAGGCTTACCTTGATGTTAGTCGTAGTGACTACTGTGGTGGTAGCGCAACGCGTATTGCTGAACTGATTCGTAAGCGTGTTTATGACGAAATAAAGTTGAGTGTTTCAGCGGGCGTTGCACCTAACAAGTTTTTAGCAAAGGTGGCGAGCGATTGGAACAAGCCAAATGGGCTAACGGTTATCGCACCGAAAGATGTAGAGAGTTTTGTATTGCAGTTGCCTGTTGGAAAAATTTTTGGTGTTGGAAAGGCAACGAATAATCGTCTTGCGGATATCAATGTGAAAACCTGCGCAGACTTACGCCGCTTTAGTATTTTCGAGTTAAAACAGCGTTTCGGCCAGCTTGGGGTGCGCTTATATGAATTGTGCCGCGGTATAGATAACCGAGAAGTGATGCCGTCGCGTCGACGAAAATCTTTAAGTGTAGAAAATACTTTTCCGCAAGATTTACCCCATTTACAGGCATGCCTGAATCGTTTACCTGAACTCTTACAACAACTAATAAGCAGATTAAGGCGTTTAGATGACGATTATGTGGTGGTGAAGCTCTTTGTAAAAATAAAATTTGCTGACTTCACTCAAACGACGATTGAGCGAAGCGGGGCTAGTTTGATGGTTGCCGAGTTTCAGAGTTTGTGTTGCGAAGCCTATGCTCGAAAAGAGTCGCCGGTTCGATTGTTAGGTGTTGGGGTTCGTTTTGTTGATTTGCGCGAGGACCAACCTTTTTATCAGTTGGACTTATTTGGCTAATAGGGTGATCTTGATCGCGAGAGCACAGTCACATCCGTGTGGCGTAGATTTAAATTGATTCGTAAGTATTTCGAACGTGAACTGGGGTTTGGTAATGGCGATGTCGATGCGCACTAAAGTGATCGTGGAGGGTGTTTCGCATAAGTTTTGAAAATTCAGGTTGCTTGATGCAGATTAAATGGCGGTGATCGCCAGCTTCCATATAGATGACATCGTTCTCCATCAGTTCATCATCCCAAATAACATCTATGCCGTATGCCTTACCAACTGCCGGTACTGCACCGGCTTCGCAATCTTTAAAAAACTGCACAAGTTCATCTTCTTCAACAAGGTGCATGTGGCGGTCAAATATTTGGTTAAGGGTGTGGCGCAGGATCTTATGGCTAGATGGAAGCACGCAAAGCGTGTAATGAAAATCTTCGTCTCTTAACAAAACGCCTTTAGCAAGGGAGTGATTGTCGATCTTGGCAACTTGAGCAGTGTTAAATGACCCCTCTGCGTAGGCGTGCTCTAAGAGTGAATATTCGATTTTGTTGGTTGTTAAATATTTTTCTATGTTTCTAGCGACACCCATAAGTCAACACTCCAAAAAGTGAACGTATTATTTAAGTGGTGCAGAATAAGGTCTATTAACCTTTACTCTTGAAGTATAAGAACGGATTTGAGCAAGCGTTGGAAAGTTTTTGTCACAAATTGATTAACGCTAGATGTTTTGGTTATCAGCCAAAGCCGGTAGTCGTTTTTACATAATTGGATTATGTGAAGACTGCCACCTGATAAAACAAAAGGCCTCCCGGCGTTAACCGGGAGGCCTTTTGTTTTGAACACGCAAAAAATTACGCGAGTGCAGCGATTTCTTGTCTTGCCGAAGCCAGTTTTACGCAAACAACAAATACTTTCATGGCCTCAACCACTTCAGGCACCGTTGGTACTGAGGGGGCGATACGAATGTTGCGATCTTCTGGGTCTTTACCGTAGGGGTAGGTGGCGCCAGCAGGGGTCAATTTAACGCCTGCTTCTGCAGCCAAGCGAACGGTTTCTTTAGCACAGCCTTTGCGAGTATCAAACGATACAAAGTACCCGCCTACTGGTTTTTCCCAAGCGCCCATATCGGTACCTTCAAAGGCTTCTGAAAGCGCTTTTAACACCGCTTCAAAGCGTGGGTTAAGTAACTCGGCATGTTTCTTCATATGTGCCATAAGCGCGTTGCGGTCGGGCAAGAAGCGAGTGTGGCGAATTTGGTTAACCTTATCTGGACCAATGGTTTGAGCGCCAAGGGCCTTTTTAAAGCCTGTAAGGTTTGCAGCGCTGGCCGCCACGAACGCAACACCGGCACCGGCTTGAGTAATCTTTGACGTGGAGGCAAATTGAATAACGGAGTCTTCAGTACCGTTGCGGCGAGTGGCTTCAAGAATACTGGCCAACTGCGGAGCATTGTCGATCAAATCATGTACTGAGTAAGCGTTGTCCCAGAATACACGGAAGTTCGCGCTGGCGATTTTGCCCAGCTTGGCGATGCGCTCAACGGTCTCATCGCTATAAACAACACCTGTTGGGTTGGAGTACTTTGGTACGCACCACATGCCTTTGATAGAACTGTCGGCTTTGATCATGGCTTCAACAGCATCCATGTCTGGGCCAGTAGACGTCATAGGTACGGTTACCATTTTGATGCCGAGTTGCTCACAGATGGTGAAATGGCGATCGTAACCGGGAACGGGGCAGAGGAATTTGACTTCGCCTTCGTTTTTCCACGCGCTCGCGGCATCTTTCAAACCGAACAAATAAGCGGTTGAAGCGACTTGAAACATCAAGGTCAAGCTGCTGCTACCACCAACGAGCACATTGGCTGCATCAACGCCCATGATGTTTGCGCCCAATTGTTTTGCTTCGGGCAGGCCGTCAAGACCGCCATAGTTGCGTGTGTCCGTACCGTCAGCAGCAATGTAGTTGCCCTTGAGAATGCCGTCGAGCGCATCAGACAGATCCAGTTGATCTGAAGATGGCTTGCCGCGCGTTAAATCGAGGTTCAATTTTTTGCTGAGAATAGTTTGGTATTCAGCGGCTAGTTGGCTTTCCAATTGACGCAATTGCGTTGCTTGATCCGGTTGCACAGTAAGTCACCTCAAAAGTGGTTGGCGATTTGCGGAGATAAATCGATGGTTTGGGTTGTTAATAAAAAACGGAGCTGTTAATAAAAACGGAGCGGTTAACAAAGCGGCGCGCATTATAACCGCTAGGCGCCGTTGAATTGTAGCTTTCGGTGGGGCTGATGCAAAAAACTAGTGGCTGGAAACGATAAGCGGCGGTACCGGGCAATCCAGGGCGTCCGCAATCGCGCGGAATAGTTCGGCCTCCACAACGGTAATCTGTTCGTCCGCAAGGATACATTGGCTAATGGCTTTTAAAAGTTTAGGTTTTTGCAATGGCTTGATGCTGTTAAGGCGGTTGATTGCCAAGTCTAGATCCATCATGTTGTAGTCACTTTCGTTGGCGAGTTCGGCGTCATCCAAACTAATAATCGATTTACTCGCATTAAATGCAGCTTGAGCTTTCGATTTGTCATTGCTACCTGCGTTAGCAATAACGGAGAGTAAGGTACGGGCTTCGTTTTTCAGTTGCGTCAAATCAACTAAGCGATGCGTCGTTCGTTTAGGTTCCAAATTGTGGGTAAGAATTTTGAAGTAAGACCACTCAATTAAATCTATATGTTCGTCTACATGAATAAAGTGGGCCATAGCAGCGCGGAAGATTTCATATTGCTGCACTGATAAGTTTTTGAGCGCTGGCAAGCTAAGTTCCAACAAGGGCAGACGCAAGCGCTCTTCTAATAAAGAAGCTTGAATAGCTAATGGTTGGAGTGTTTGTATTTGCGTCTGAGAAAATAACTTACTGAGTGCTTGCCACTGCATGCTCTGTTTTTCGGAAGCTTTATCCAGCAACAAACCCAGCATGAGTGCTTGAGCATCCCATGAGTTATGAGCTGCCTCGCGAAGCTGATCGCTAATTGCATTTAAGGTTTGATGTGCGTAAGCGAGGTGAGAATCGTTAGGTTGCCCAATCGTTTGTAAAACCTGATCAACACTTGCAATAAATGCTGTTGCAGTTGTAGGAGTGGTGAATTCCAATGGTGAATGATCAGCGTTAGTGTCTGAAAGTCTTCCTTCTTCTATATAGCCATTTTCAGCAGCTTCATAAACGTCGATGTGTGCGAAATCGCCATCCCAGCGCGGATCGATTCGCTTAATGCGCTCACTTAAGGGCGGGTGAGTTGCAAATGCAGAAAATAAACTGTTGGTGCCTTCGCCGAAAAACATATGGCTGTACTCAGATGCATTCGCAACATCCATTTGCGAGCCGCCAACATAGCCGCCTAATTTTTTTAGGGCTCCGCCTATGCCATCGGGGTTGCGTGTAAATTTTACTGCGGAGGCATCTGCTAGAAATTCGCGCTGGCGGCTTACGGCGGCTTTAATTAATGTGCCGAAAAAAGTACCCGCGTAGCCGATAATCATTAAACCCAAGCCAATCCCCATTAGTGCAAATGGGGATTTATCTTTGCTTGAGCGAAAGGCGGCGCGCTGGTTTGAACTGCGCAATAAGAATTCGCCAATCAAGCCGATGAGGAGAATACCGTTAAGTAATGCCACTAAACGCATATTCATTTTCATGTCGCCGTGGAAAATATGACTGAATTCGTGTGCAATAACACCCTGGAGTTCATCGCGGTTTAATTGGCGAATGCAACCGCGTGTTACACCGATGACCGCATCTTGCGGTGTGTGGCCGGCGGCAAATGCATTGATGGCTTCATCTTCAATGAGGTAAACAGGTGGAACCGGCGTGCCTGATGCGATGGCCATTTCTTCTACGACATTTAGAATTTTCTTTTCATCCAGATTGGCGTTGTGAAGCGTAATTGGACGGCCGCCGAGAGATTCCGCTACCGCGCGGCCACCTGCAGAAAGTTCATACAACTTATATAAGCTGCCCAAAACAATAACCGAGCACACGCCTAGGCTAATGCCACCCAGCATTTTCCAGCTCATGGTTTGCGTAATTCCTTGCCACAAGCCTAGGTTATTTAAATAGTGGCGGCTATTAGCTTCCATGTAGTAAAGAACGGTTGCGCAGAAAAATGTGGTCACGGCAATCAATGAAATGACTGCAAGGCACAACAAAACGATAAGTCGTTTGGTGTTGCGATAGGCAATGTCCTGGTGTTCAAAAAAGTTCATAGAGACTCTACTGAAAAGAATCAGAAAACCGCAATCAAAGAAAACCGTTGGTCGTAAAAGTCGACAGAAATAAAAAAGGCCATCTAATGATAGCCTCTTTCTCTTATTTCAATTAAAAGCTGACTTTGGGCGCCGCTTGAATTTCTTTGGAATCTTCAAACACGAGCAAAGACGCATCTTGACTGTGGCCAAACGAGGCGGCAAAGAAAACAGGAGGGAAAGTTTGTTTATAGGTGTTGTAGGCTGTTACTGCATCGTTAAACGCTTGACGCGCAAAAGACACTTTGTTTTCAGTGCTGGTAAGTTCTTCAGAAACCTGCATCATATTTTGCGATGCTTTTAAATCCGGGTAGGCTTCCATCACCACACTTAAACGGCTCATCGCATTTGTTAGCATGCTCTCTGCACCGGCTAAATCTTTTATAGCTGCAGCATTACTTGGGTCAGCGGCGGCAGCTTGAAGCCCCCCCACCGCTTTGTTACGGGCACTGATAACAGCTTCCAACGTTTCACGTTCGTGAGAAAGGTAGCCTTTGGCGGTTTCCACCAAGTTTGGAATAAGGTCGTAACGGCGTTTCAATTGAACTTCTATTTGGGAGAAAGCGTTTTGGTAGCGGTTTCTGAGTGAAACTAGTTGGTTGTAAATGCCAATAACATAAAAAACGATAAACGCTAAAACAACCAAAATAATAATGAATGCGACCATGATGGCTTCCTGTGTGCGTGTGTGTTACTCATTTTTGAATCAATAGTTATTCTTGAGTCAAAAGATTGTTGTTAATCAAGATACTCAAACACTTTTACAACTTTTTGTACGTCTGCCGTATGGCTAACCATATTCACGATACGGTCTGCCTCAGCGCGTGTGACAATTCCCATTAAAAATACCGCTTGGTTTTCCGTTACAAAATGCACGCGACGGCTTTGTGTCTCACTGTCGGCCAAGAGTTGCGCTTTTATTTTTGTACTTATCCAAGTGTCTTTGGCGCGTGCCGCAAAGTCCGTAGGGTCACTCACAACCAATTCATTGTGGATTTCACGTACAGGGTTCAGTTTATACACCGTGTCAGCAACCAAGTTACGCAATTCATCGCTGGGTACTTGGCCGGTAAGAAGTACTATGCCGTTGAAGCTGTCGATATTAATGTGGGCGTTTTCCAGTTGTGGATCTGCCTTCTTTATATTGACCTTGGCGGCTGTTTCAATTTCGTTATCGTTAAGCTTGGCGCCCATGGTGCGCTCGTTAGCTTTCATTTCAATGGGTTTACTGGTTGTTGCATTGATAACTTCTGCGCAGCTGGTCAGTAACAAACTGCCGCACAGGGTAAGACTTAACAACGTAATACGATGAGAAACTTTCATAGTCAAAATCCACCAAACAGTTGTTGATCTATCAAATCGCACACACAAAAAAGCGTGAGCAAATGTACTTCATGAATCCGATGTTTGGCCGTCACTGGCACGCGAAGTTCAATATCTTGTGAATCCAACAGTGCTGCTACATCACCGCCGTCACGGCCAGTTAAAGCGATTACTTGCATATGTTTATCATGCGCAGCGCTAATAGCTTGTAACAAGTTGCTAGCGGTACCGGTGGTTGTCACTAAAAGTAGTACATCGCCAGCGTTGCCCAGAGTGCGAATTTGCTTCGCGTAAATATCATTGGTATTCGAGTTGTCAGCATTGCTGATGATATCTGTACCTAAGCTGATTGCCGGTAAGCTTGGGCGCTCCTGCTCAAGGCTATTCATGAGGTTTGCAGTGAATATGTGAGCATGGGCGGCAGAAATTCCATTGCCGCAGGTTAATACTTTTCTCTCGTTGAGCAAGGCTTCAACAATGCATTGGCTGGCGTGTGCAATAAGCGGAGCGAGTTGTTCGCCTGCTTGCATTTTGGCTTCGATGCTTTCGTGGAAAAGCGTAATGACTCGTTGATCCATTGTTTAAGGCTCGTTAGACGGAAAAGGCGTCTTTAATCCAATCGGGTTCGCCGTTGTTACTAAAAGCGACTACATCAAACCTGCAGTTGGCTTTATCGGTCAATTGATGCTGCTGTAAGTAATAGTGCGCCGTATTAATGATTTTGTGTTGTTTGCGAATGGTAACGCTTTCCGCTGCATTGGCAAAATCTCTGTGTGAGCGCAGGCGAACCTCGACAAAAACCAAGGTGTCTTTATGCTGCATTATGAGGTCTATCTCGCCCAGCTTGCAGCGGTAATTTCGTTCGCGTTTTACCAACCCCTGGTTCACTAAAAAAGCTTCGGCCTTTGTTTCTGCGTCAGCGCCGCTATTGTTGTTAGAAGATGAAAATAGCATCTTATTCGTTCGCGTTCGGGGTTTCTGCGTCAACAACCGTGGTCATAGGTTCTGCCAAGCCGTTGCTAAAATGTGCCCACATTTGTTCGCGTTCAATGCGGCCATCGGGCATGAGTTGCAACGAACCCGTCGCGCCGTAAAGCTTCATTTGTGGCGCTTGTTTTAATTGCGATAAGCGTGAATAAAGGTTGAAGGCATCCGCACCCAACGCGTGGAGCCGGCCATATACTGCGGCAGACTTGGTTGTTTGTGCGATTGCTTGCTTGGCGGGGTTTTCCGCGTCAAATACCCAGGGTAAGGTGTTAAAAATGACACCATTTAAGTCTTCGTTGCGAATTGCATCCACGTCGCCAGAATAAATGCTGCTGGTTGCAAACACGGGGATGTTATTGGCGTATTGGAAAACCAATGTGGGTTTAATTTGGCGACCTTGATCGGGCGTTACCGCCATAAAAATCATATTCACGTCTGCACGGCGGCGCGGTGTGAATTCAAGTTTTGTACCTAATTGCTGTTGCAATAAAGTTGCGCGAGCCTGGCTTTCATCTAACAGCATTAAATGGCGGAAGTTTTCTGAAAATTTATCTTGCGATGCAAATAAACTTTTACCGATTAAGCTGCCCCCCAATTTTTGCCATTCTGCTGCAAATGCTTGTGCGCTGCGTTCGCTGATTTCTTGCGCGGTGTATACAACGAGCGCATTTTTAAACCCATCCTGAATCCCTTGGCGAGCAGCTTGGCGAGCTTCATCTTCTACCGCTAAACCAAATTGATAAAAATTGGCAAGTGGCTGAGCGGGTTGCTGGTCGGGGTAGTTCAAACTGAGCAACGGAACGCGCAGCGATTTCATTTGGCTAATGATATTTACGTTATCTTTATCAATGGGGCCAATAATCAGATCTGCACCATCATCCACCGCTTGTTGGTAAGCAGAAGCAACATCTTTGCTGGAGTCGTATCGGCGCACGCTGGGTAAGTTTGTGTTGCCTAGCTGCTGATAATAGGCCGCAAAAAAGCCATCACTCACCGCTGTTCCAGCTTCCGTCAATCTACCTTGTAAAGGTAGGAGAAGTACAATTTTTTTCGGCTGTTGATGATTGACTGATTGCAGTGCGCGCAAATCTTTTGGCAAATTTGCAGCTGCAGGGTGAGTGCGCCATTGTTTTTGCCACTGTGAAAGTGCCGCAAGCTGAGCGCTAATGTCTTGCGTATTGTTTTTGCTGAGGGCAGCCAAACTGTACCATCCTTGGGTAATTCCGCCGCTGCCTTTTGCAGCGTTGGCTTGCAAGTCGGTTAAGGGTAGCGTCATTAAGTTGCGCCATAGTGCATCTTGATTTGCATTGCTGGTCTGTGAATCAGTGATGACGGCAGAGGCAATAATGCGTTCAGAAATACTTTCTTGTAGCTGGCCATTGCGTTCATACATTTGCGCGCGCAATTCACGTAATGCGGCTTCTTGTGTTGGTTCCAAGGCTTTTAACTGTTGTTCTATGCGCGGGTTCGTTAGAATGCGGCGTGCGCGATCCACATCGCCTTCTTTTAACGCTAAGCCAGCAGATGCTTGGCTAAACGCAACAAAATTGGGTTCTGAAAGCTGTGCTGCATTCACTTCTCCAATAAGCGTACGCGCTTTATCCAGCGTGTTTTGTGCAAGATAAATTTCAGCTGCTTGCAATAACAAAGCCTCACGCTCGGGTGACTTTTTTTGCTGTGCGCGGGTGACTAAATCTTTTGGAACTGTGCTTGCGGGAAGGCTTGTTGTTGTGGGTTGCGAATCGGTATGTGCGATAGGTGCTGCTTCATTGCTTTTCACACGTGCGTTGCCACCACAACTACAGAGCGCTACGGCAAGCAGCGATATTAAAATACCTTGTGAAGGTCGGTTTAGCATGAATTGCAACTCCTGACGCACAGCTAATAGTTGGCAAAATCGCCACGATAAAACGAATTGAGTATTGGGTTATGAGCACATCGGCAAGCGCATCATCGGGCACACTTTATGTGGTGGCCACACCCATAGGTAACTTGGATGACATGGTACCGCGAGCCGTACAGACTCTACAAACAGTAGCTGTCATCGCTGCCGAAGATACCCGCCACAGTGCCCGATTACTTGCGCATTTTGACATAAAAACACCGGCAGTCGCGTATCACGATCACAGTGATGAATATCGTACTGAACAATTGATCGCACGATTATTAGCCGGTGAAGATGTCGCTTTGATTTCAGATGCCGGAACACCACTGGTTTCGGACCCGGGTTATCGTTTAGTTCGCACCGCGCGTCAGCAAGGAATTCGTATTGTTCCTATTCCCGGTGCGTGCGCAATGATTGCCGCGCTGAGTGCAGCGGGCTTGCCATCAGACCGTTTTGCATTCGAAGGTTTTTTGCCCGCAAAACAAGTGGCGCGTACGCATCAATTAGAATCTGTAGCGGCAGATACGCGCACCTTAATTTTTTATGAAGCACCCCACCGCATTCTTGAAACTTTGCAAGATATGTTGAACGTGTTTGGTGTAGACCGCGAAGTAGTGATTGCGCGTGAAATTTCCAAAACATTTGAAACCATTAAGGGCGAGAAATTGGCGGCCATGGTGGAGTGGGTTGCTGCGGATACGAATCAGCAGCGCGGTGAAATTGTGTTGTTGGTGCATGGTGCGAGTAAGCCCGAAGATGCAGAAATGTCACCAGAGCAAGCGCGCATTATGAAAGTGTTACTCGAAGATCTACCCGTAAAACAAGCAGCTGCTATCGGAGCAAAAATAACCGGCCTTAAAAAGAACTTCTTATATGATTGGGCTTTAAAGCAGGAATAAGCTTCGAAAAACTCGTTATTTCAAACGTTAAGTATCGTACATTCTTATGGGCTCTCTGGCGCTAATCTGGTTTCGGATTTGTAGAAAAGGAGCCCGAATATGACTGTTACCCATGCGCCAGCCGCTATGCATAAAGTTCACGATGGTTTGTGTTATTCCATTCAGTTAAAACCCGACGACTCTTCCGTCTATCTTGATATTGACCAACTCGGTCTACATCACCACCAAGTTAAAACCAGCTGCGAACAAAATGATTGGGATGGCCTTGAGCATGAGGCCGACCATGCAGCATTTACAATCATTGATCTTCACAACATCTCACCTAAAGTATTTTTGTAGCTTACTTTTGATGAGCCGCTATTCCCGTTGAGTGGCGCATACACTTTTATCTTCGTGGTTTTGTTGAACTTGGCTGCGTAAAAGGCTATATATCCTGCCTTTGAAGGTTGAAAGCATCCCGAGGTTAACGGTGAAGTTCGTATTATGTTTGCTTTTGTTAGTAAGCCAAGTTTCTATTGCGGCTGAAGTTAGATTGTATGCCGCTGCAAGTTTGACCGATGTTCTAACGGAATTAAGCACGGTGTATCAGCAATCACACGCTCAAGTTATTATTAAAAAATCATTCGCTGGGTCTTCTACTCTAGCTAAACAAATTGAACAAGGCGCGCCGGCCGATATTTTTATTTCTGCCGATAATGATTGGGAAAACTACTTATTTAGACGCGGCTTTTTGGCTTCTGAATCACGAAGAAAATTACTCGGAAACGAGCTCGTACTTATTGCGCCAGTGGCCAGCCAAGTGAAGGTATCACTTCATTCTGGATTTAATATTACACGCGCATTTAACGGGCGTTTATGTACTGGTGATACGGTAAGTGTGCCTGTCGGAAAATACGCAAAACAGGCGCTGAATTACTATTCGTGGTGGGACAAAATTGCTACGCGTGTTGTAGGTACAGAAGATGTTCGTACCGCCTTAGCCTTTGTGGAGCGAGGCGAATGTAGTTTGGGTATTGTGTACAAAACAGATGCGAATCTAAGCAAGAAGGTTGAGGTAGTGGCAACATTTCCCTCTGAGAGCCACTCGCCCATCGAATACCCAGGCGCCTTAACCAAGCATGCATCCGCTGAAGCTCACGACTTTTGGCTCTTTTTACAGAGTGATAATGCGAAGGCTGTATTTATGCGTTATGGATTTAGTGTGATGAATTAGGATCTTATTGACGCTTGGTGTTTGCTCATATATCTAGTCATCGTCCTCGTTGTGAGGGGATGCAACTCCCTTTCAAATATAAGCTATATAAAGTGATTTTTTATGCTGACTGAACCCGAGTGGCAAGCGCTGCAATTATCTGCACAGGTGGGTGCTTGGGCCACGCTCTTGTGCCTTGTGCCGGGAATTGCGTGTGGCTGGTTGTTGGCGCGTAAGGATTTTTTTGCAAGGCCTGCGTTTGAGGCTTTGCTGTTTATGCCAATGGTATTGCCTCCTACGGTGCCAGGCTATTTATTGTTGGTGACATTCGGCTCACAAGGCGTGGCAGGAAAGTGGTTGAAAGATCAGTTCAACCTTGAGTTCGCGTTTAACTGGAAGGGTGCTGTACTGGCGTCTGCAATTATTGCTTTTCCCTTAATGGTTCAAGCTACCAAATTATCTGTACAAATGATTGATCGCCGCTTGGAAGATGCAGCCAGTACGCTTGGCGCCAGCTCCTTAAAGGTATGGTTTACCGTGACCTTGCCGTTGATGCTGCCGGGTATTTTGGTTGGTTTGATTATGGTATTTAGCCGCTCGTTGGGTGAGTTCGGTGCAACCATAACCTTTGTGGGAAATATTGCGGGGGAAACGCAAACGCTACCTTTGGCGATCTATTCCGCAACGCATCAAATTGATGGCGACCCAATGGCGATCCGACTAATTTTAATCAGCCTGAGCTTTGCTTTTTTTGCGCTATTGCTGAGCAATATTTTTTCACGTCGCGCTGAAAAATGGCTGGGAGTTAACCGTGCTTGATTTTAATTTTTGTTTTGAGCGTGGTGATTTCTGCTTGCAGGTTGGGGGAAAATTTGATGAACCTATTGCAGGTATCTTGGGGGCCTCCGGTAGTGGAAAAAGTACTTTTTTATCGGTCATTTGCGGTCTTTTAAAGCCGCAAGAGGGGTTCATTAATCTTAACGGTCAAGTGCTTTTTGACGCGAATGCAAAAGTTTGGGTTCCGCCACATAAGCGCAGAGTTGGATTGGTTTTTCAAGATGGCCAGTTGCTGCCGCATCTCTCCGTGCGCAACAATTTGCTTTATGGCTACCGCAATATTGATGCGAGCGAACGGCAATTTGAGTTAATCGAAATTGCAAAACTTTTAGAAATTGAACATGTGTTGGAGCGCAAGGCAACTGCGTTGTCCGGCGGTGAAAAACAACGCGTGGCCCTAGGACGTGCGATTCTATATTCACCAAAACTCTTGTTGTTGGATGAGCCGCTATCCTCATTGGATGAGCGCTTAAAAAATCAGATTTTGCCGTTTTTTTTGCGCATCAAAACAGAATGTAAAATCCCGATGATTTACGTTACTCATTCGCCCCGCGAATTAGATTTTTTAACGAAAACTCAAGTCACAATGAGCGAGGGCCGTTTTGTCACTGAAATACTCGGCCAATAAAAAAGCCGCACATAACTCATGTTAAATGCGGCTTTTAGTTTGCTGAAATTTTTCTAAAATTTAATAGTGCCCTGAATCGCCACGCTGCGTGCAGGTTCATAGAATGCATAGAAACCTGAGCCCGCCCCTTTGGTTAGCACGCTTGCCACAGGCAAACCGTTGGCATAGGTGATAACCGCTTCGTCTGTGAGGTTTTTGCCAACCAACGCTACTTCCCACAAATCACTCGCGCCGCTCAAGGCTATGCGCGCGTTAATTTTGGTGTAAGACGATTGTTCAAAGCGCTTATCCAGCGATGGCGTTGTTAAGTAGCCTGAGTTGAAAATCACATCTAGCGTGTTGGCCAGTTTCCATCCGTTTGGTAAATCTATGTCGTAATCCCAACCCACATTGCCTTGGTATTTGGGCACAAATTCCCGACGCATGCCGGTTTGGTTGCACGCAGTTGGGCCGCTGTTGGGGGCTTGGCCAAAGGCGCATTGGCCGTTGGGGAAGTCCAAGTATTCAAAGTCCAAGTAACTTACGCCGCCGCGCATTAGCAGTTTGTTAGTGATTGCCCAGCGGCCATCCACCTCCAACCCTTGTACGCGCGCTTCACCGGCGTTGGTGACGTTAAAGCTGAGGCTTCCGTCGAACTGGCTAGTTTGCATGTTGGTGAAATCGGAGCGGAACACGGCGACGTTCAATTCAGCCGAGCCATTTGCTAGCAAAAATTTCCCGCCCAGCTCGTAGTTTTTTACGTCTTCTTTTTCAAATTCCCAGCTGCCGTTGGTGTCGACGCCGGGGTAGATGCCTCCCAAGGCGGTAGGTGCTGAGTTGGCACGTACATCGTAGCCGCCAGATTTAAAGCCCGTGGTGTAGCTCGCGTAGAGTCGGTCGGTTTTGTTGATGTCCTGTTGGAAGATGATTTGTGGATCAAAGCCAGATTCGCTGCGGTCGCCCTTAATGCTATGGGGGTCTACCTTAAACCCAACCCAGATTCTATTGTAAGGGTCGTTCACCGTGCCTAAAGGCAATACATCACCAGCGGGTGATACGTGGTACTGGCTACGGTCTGCATCTTTCTTCTCGGAAGAATAACGCCCACCGAAAATTAAGCGATTGGTATCTGTGATATTCCACGTCAATTGCCCAAAGATCGCGTACAAACTAGTGTCTTGATTGAAGTCGCGTTGTGTGGACGCTCCGCGTAATAAAGACGATACCGCAGTTGCAATGACACTTTCGTTTGGTACGTAAACATTATCGTGGAACTTGAGGTTGCTGCTTTGATAGAAAAGCCCGCCAATCCAACTGATGTTTTGGTCGGCCGAGGACGCCAAGCGCAGCTCTTGGCTGACCTGACGGTATTTTTCATCCGAGAAAATGTTAAAGCCCGATGCGCCCGTGAAATCGCAATCGCAAAGCTCGGAGTACGTGTAGCCGTTGTAGCCGGTGACGGATGTTAACGTCATTCCACCAATATCGTGCTCGGCGGTGAGCGTCACGTTATTGGTATCGTTATAGCTGTAGTCCCCGTTGGATTGGCGCTTGCCATCCTCAGTGGTATCTAGCTGAAATTTTCCGGCCGTGAGGTAAGACAAAATAGTTTTGTAGGGATTCGGGTCTTTCGTGGGGTTGAGTGCGTCGTTGGTGACGGGTTTGATGACCTCAATATTGCGACCGTTGCTGTCGAAGGAGCCATCTTCCAGCTTAAGCGTAATGTCCCATGTGTCTGTCGGTTTCCATTGGAAGGTTGCGCGGACGACTTGGTCTTTGTCAGCAGATTCATCACGGTTAAGCGTGGTGTTTTCAATAAAGCCGTCTGTTTCGCGGCTCAGCACTGCCAAACGCCCGCCCAAGGTATCGCTAATCGGGCCAGATAGGACAAGGCGAGCTTCTTTTTCGTTAAATTCCGGCTCGTAACTCAGGGTCAAATTGCCCTCAAAATCTTTTCCTGGCTTGGCGTTGATGATGCTGATGGCGCCCGCCGTACTGTTTTTACCAAACAGAATACTTTGTGGGCCACGCAGAATTTCTACGCGCTCAATATCCAAAAAGGGCGCTCGCGCGAGCTGGGCGCGGCCATAGTGAATGCCATCCACAAACATGGCTGCTGATTGCTCAAAGCCTTGGTTTACCCCAGAACTAATACCGCGAATGGCTATGTTGGTGCCTATTCCCGTTTGTGTCATGTTAAAGCTGGGGGTGTAATCAGATAAGCCTGAAGGGCTTGTAACGCCTGCTTCTTCGAGTTTAGCGCCACTAAGCGCAGTGAGCGAAATGGGGACGTCCTCCAGTTTCTGCGCGCGTTTTTGAGCTGTGACTATAACTTCATCCAGCGCAGGTGTGTCGTCAGCAAAGGCGGGTGTGCCTATGTAACTCGCGATCAAAACAGACAGTAAGCTGAGTTTTGGCAATTTCACGAGGTGAACTCCTCAATGCAATATTGTTATTAATTCCAGATTTTCACGGAGTGGGGTATAGGATAAGTAATAGCCCAAAATTCAATAAATACCAGTAACTTGACTTATATTGGCCCTTTGGCTGTATGGCTATCGCCAGATTGTTACATACCGAAACTCGCAGTGCATGAAGTGGGTGCGCACCGTCGTGAAGCGAGAGATTTTAGCTTGTGCTTTTTAGGTTGTGCGCGTAGTGTGCGCGCCGGAGTTGGCTAGACAGTCGCTCCAGTGTTAACTGGCTTATTCGCTTGCGTATGAGGCGGTGCACTGGGGAGGAAAGTCCGGGCTCCACAGGGCAGAGCGCCAGGTAACGCCTGGGAGGTGCGAACCTACGGAAAGTGCAACAGAAAGCAAACCGCCTAAGTTCAAGGTGCCGTTTGGCAAACCAGAACCGGTAAGGGTGAAAGGGTGCGGTAAGAGCGCACCGCGCGGCTGGTAACAGTCCGTGGCACGGTAAACCCCGCTCGGAGCAAGACCAAATAGGAACCCGTGGGTGCGGCCCGCACTGGGTTCGGGTAGGTTGCTTGAGGCTTGTGGCGACACAAGTCCCAGATGAATGACTGTCCACGACAGAACCCGGCTTATCGGCTGACTCCACTTTTTTCATAAGCACTTTTGAGATTGCTTAGCTCGGAGCCTGGTGTTAATTCAGGTTCGGAGCTTTACATTGCTAACACCTGCTTTTTGTAAGAGCCGGTAAAAAATGGGCTGCAAATCGTCAGCGCTAAGCCACTTGGCTGGAAATGCGTTGCCTAAACTTATCGGGGACCGATTTTCACGGAATATTGGCGGGTTTGATGTTTTTTTGCTGAAATTTGCGTGAATTGAGGGTTGCCAGTCTGCCCGCAACACGTTAGCCTTTTGTGCCCGCAATATCCTTTTTTAGCATCTAAAGCTTTCCTTAGGGTGTCGTATAGACCCCTTTCTTCTTAAAAATATCTTTTATTAATTCAAAATAATTAAACACTTAAGGTTTTACTTTAAGTTCACCTTCTATTTCTTTGATTTCTATCCATTTCCTGTTTTATTTGTGTTCCCATTCCGCACTTTTTCTCCGATATTCGTGGCGACATCCCGTTTTTTAGCGTGATTTTCAGCACTTTTTGCTTATTGCTTGCTTGACTTTGGTTTGCCCCGATTTATAGTGTGCCTTGTGGAAAAAAGTGGGTTTTAGTGGTTTTTTGTGGAAAATTTCGACTAATAACGAACGCAAAAGCAACAAAGTGGTGAAACGTGTTCACAGGCAGCAACTCCATCAGCATGGACCCCAAGGGTCGCATGGCGATACCAACCCGCATTCGCGAGGAATTGGCTGCGCTGTGCGGCGGGCGTTTGGTGGTTACTGCTCATACGCAAGATCGCTGCCTGTTGGTTTACCCGGAGCCAGAATGGCTTGAGTTATTGCCGCAGATCGAGGCACTCCCCAGTTTCAATAAAGTTTCCCAGCGCACCAAGCGTATTTTGATTGGTTATGCCACCCCGTTGGAAATTGATGCCAATGGGCGCGTGCTTGTTCCGCCAACGCTGCGTGAATACGCAAATCTCGATAAGAAAATGATGCTTGTTGGCCAGGGCAAAAAGCTTGAGTTGTGGAGCGAAGAGAGCTGGTTGGCTTTGTTGGATGATCCCGCTGATGACGAGATTCCCAGCGAAATGCTTTCGCTTTCGCTCTAGGAGAATCTTGTGACTCAATTCCAACATGTCACCGTGCTTTTGCAAGAAGCGGTTGACGCGCTAATTACAAACCCCTCTGGTTTTTATGTGGACGGCACTTTTGGCCGTGGTGGCCATAGCGCATTGGTCTTGGAAAACCTCGCGTCTGAGGGGCGATTGTTAGGTATTGATAAAGACCTCGCCGCTATTGCAGTGGCAAACAAACGTTTCGCTGACGAAAAGCGTTTTGAAATTGCGCATGGCTCTTTTGCTGAGTTGGCGAGCCTGATTGAAGCGCGCGGAATGGCTGGCAAGGTTGATGGTGTTCTGTTGGATTTGGGGGTGTCATCGCCACAATTGGATGAGGCTGAGCGCGGTTTTAGTTTTCAGAACGATGGTCCTCTCGATATGCGCATGGACCAAACGCGCGGCCAAAGTGCTGCCGATTGGGTAAATACCGCAGCTGAAGAAGATATTGCTTTCGTGTTGAAAGAGTTTGGCGAGGAGCGATTTGCAAAACGCATGGCGCGCGCACTTGTCACCGAGCGCCAGAAAAACCCCTTCACGCGCACAAAGCATTTAGCGGAAGTTATTAAAGAAGCGAATCCTGCGTGGGAAAAAGGTAAGCATCCTGCAACGCGTGCATTCCAAGCAATTCGAATTCATGTGAATAACGAGCTGACAGATCTTGATGCAGTTTTAGAGCAAGCACTTTCGGTATTGGCAGTTGGTGGTCGCTTGGTGGTGATTAGTTTTCACTCTTTAGAAGACCGCGTCGTCAAACGTTTTATTCGTCGCCAGGAGTTGGGTGACCCTGTTCCGCGAGGCTTGCCCATTCGCGATGAACAACTAAATAAGCGAATGCGGTCTTGCGGGAAAGCCATTAAAGCTAGCGATGGTGAGGTTGATATAAACGTGAGGTCGCGCAGCGCGATCATGAGAGTCGCCGAAAAAATCTCTTAATTATTTTAACAACAAGCAAATAAATCACAGGGGCAACATGAGCCAATTCCAGACAAAAGCACCAAAACGCATAGCGCCTTGGGCGTTAATGTTGGTTGCTTGTCTCTGGCTTGCTGTTATTGCATCCGCTTTATCTGTGGTGTCATCCACGCATCAAGTTCGCCGCGATGTAAATCAACTCGAAACCTTGCGACGCGAAGCATCTCACTTGCAAGTTGAGTGGGGTCAATATCTTTTGGAAGAGAGTACTTGGGCTGCTTACAGCCGCATTGAAGGAATTGCGAACAAAGAATTAAACATGATCGCGCCGACAACTGAGCACGTAGTTATGGTGCCGGCCGATGATTAGAACATCTTTCGCAAAAACACTGGAAACCAATCCACAAATTCCGAAACCGCGCGGCCCCCTAAAGGTTGCGCGTTGGCGTTTTTATTGTGTTGTGGGTGTGATGGCGATTTTAGTGATTGTGCTCATCGGCCACGTCGCCAGTTTACAAGTGTTGCCAAATGCCGACAAAGGCTTTGAGTTCTTACAAGTTCAGGGTGAAGCGCGCACATTGCGCAATGAATTAATACCGGCCTATCGCGGTGTTATCACTGATCGTAACGGTGCCCCCTTGGCTGTAAGCACGCCCGTTGCAACGCTTTGGGCAAATCCAAAAGTTCTTTTGCAATCACCGCAGCGGTTTGCAGAGTTAGCGCAGGCGTTGGATATAAATAAGGCAGAAATGGAATCGCGTCTAACGCGCTATGCCAACAAAGAATTTATGTATTTGCAGCGCCAAATGGCTCCAGATGCAGCGCAAAAAATTATGGATTTGGATATTCCCGGCGTAAACCTGCAAACCGAATATCATCGCTATTATCCTGCGGGCGAAGTGGTTTCGCATTTGGTTGGAATGACTGACGTGGATGATCGTGGCCAGGAAGGAATGGAAATGGCTTACGACGTTTGGTTAAGTGGTGAAAATGGAACCAAGCAAGTACTCAAGGACTTAAAAGGCCGCACGGTAAAAGAATTGCAATTAATAAAAGCGGCGCGTGCTGGGCAAAATTTAACTCTCAGTATTGATTTGCGTTTGCAATACCTCGCATTCCGCGAACTTAAAAAAGCAGTTGAAGAGAGTGGCGGTATTGCAGGTTCCCTTGTGATACTGGATGTAGAAACCGGCGAAATTTTAGCAATCACTAATTACCCTTCTTACAACCCCAATGATCGCGGCCAAGCAAAAGGACAAGCGCTTCGCAACCGTGCGATTACCGATATCTATGAGCCTGGCTCAACGATGAAACCGCTCGCTATTTTGGCGGCGCTGGAATCGGGAAAGTTTAAATCAACAGATCTTATCGATACCAACCCGGGGCGATTCCAAGTCGGCACAAAAACCATTACGGACGACGGATTTAATTACGGCGTTTTAGATTTGCCGATGGCGATTGCAAAATCAAGCAACATTGCAATGTCAAAAATTGCATTGCAGTTAGATGCCAACTCGTTAACCAACATGTACACCCGTTTGGGTATTGGTCACCCCACAGGAACGTATTTTCCAGGCGAATCTTCTGGCCGCGTTCCGTCATTAAAAATTGGGCAGTTGATTGAACGTTGTAATGTTGCATTTGGTTATGCAATGAACCTCACTGTTCTACAGGTTGTGCAAGCTTATGCAGTGGTTGCCAACGGCGGCGTTAAGCGCCCCATTTCGTTAACCAAAATAGATGCTATTCCTGCGGGCGAAAAAGTTGTCGATAAAAAATATACCGACGAAGTTAAAAATATGTTGATGCGTGTAGTAAGTGCTGAAGGTACTGGTAAGCGCGCGCGCACTATTTCATACACGGTAGCAGGGAAAACGGGAACCGCATTTAAATCGATTGCTGGCCATTACACCCACAAACAAATTTCTTCATTTGTAGGAATGGCTCCGGTAGAAAATCCGCGCATAGTTGCGATGGTTGTTATTGATGAACCACAGGGCGCAGGTACAACTGCTAATGGTGGAATGGTAGCCGCACCAGCGTTTTCTAAAGTTGCAGAAGATGCATTGCGTATGTTGCAAGTTCCGCCAGATGCAACCGCAGAGCAAGTTGAAGAAGTAAAAGCGTTTGCTGCGCGAGCGGCAAAACAAGCTGCAGATAAAGCGGCAAAATTAAAAGCTCAACAAGAGGCAGAGCAATTGCCTGTTGTTCAACAGCAGGAGGCGTTGCCAATACAATGATGCCTCAACTAAAAATGACTTTGTCTAATTTGCTGCTCGATACGAACTTGGGTAAAGCAGCGAATGTAGACATTTCCGGTATAGCGTTGGACTCGCGCCAAATACAAGCAGGAAATCTTTTTATAGCACTGATGGGTGCGAAACTAGATGGTCGTCAATTTATTGCTAAGTCAATTGAACTTGGTGCTGCGGCGATTTTAGTTGAGGCTGATAAGCAGTGGCAGGGTGTGGCGTGGATCGGTAATGTTCCTGTTGTTGCTATCGAAAACTTAGCTCAACGGGTTAGTCAAATTGCGGGTAATTTTTATCAGCATCCTAGTCAGCGTTGCCGTTTGGTGGGTGTTACAGGTACTAACGGAAAAACATCCATCACGCTATTGATCGCGCAACTTGCATCGCTATCGGCTAAAGCAGAAAAAAAATCTGCTGATGCAGCAACGGGTGTTGTAGGCACACTAGGTTTTGGATTGCTCGATGCCAATTCTCTTGCGCCACTCGATCAACAAATTAACGCCATTCAATCTACAGGGCTGACCACACCTGACCCGGTTAACCTCCAAAAAATTCTTTATAAATTGGTTGCCGAAAAAGCCACGACTATCGCTATCGAGGCATCGTCGCATAGCCTCGTATTAGGCCGTGTTGCAGCGCTTGAGTTTAATACAGCCATTTTTACCAATCTCACGCAGGATCATTTAGATTTTCATGGCGATTTGGTGAGTTATGGTCAAGCAAAAGCGCAATTACTTCATTTTCCAAATCTGAAATATGCGATTGTTAATTCAGATGATTCATGGGCAAAAAATTTGCTATCACAAATGCCTGCGAGTGTTTCACCGATAATTTTTTCATTAAGTGATGAATCTGCAGATATCTACCTTAAAGATCTTAAGCTTACTCAAAAAGGTGCAGAGGCTGAGCTTTATTCGCCCTGGGGCGTGGCCGCGTTAATCTCTCCTTTTATTGGAAAATTTAACTTAAGTAATCTGTTGGCTGTAATTGCGGCTGTGTGTGTTGGTGGGGCAGATTTCAAAACAGTTGTCGCCTTGGTTTCTCAATTGCACGCTGCACCCGGTAGGATGCAATCAGTGAATTTGGGGGATTCACAACAAGATATTCAGATAATTGTTGATTATGCGCATACGCCGGATGCACTAGAAAACACATTGCGCGCTATTCGTGAACATACCAAATCACGAGTGTGGGTTGTCTTTGGTTGCGGTGGAGATCGCGATAAAACCAAACGCCCACTTATGGGAAGAATTGCGGAAAAATATAGCGATTACATAATTATTACCAATGACAACCCGCGCACAGAAGAACCATCAGCAATAGCCGCAGATATTATTCGCGGTCTGCACAATCCAAATGCATGTTTGGTAATAGCTGATCGTGCGCAGGCTATAGATTTTGCGGTGCAGCAAGCGAAGGCTGATGATTTGATTTTAATTGCCGGTAAAGGTCATGAGGATTATCAAATATTTGCGGATCAAACGCTGACATTCAGCGATGTTAAGCAGGCGCGTCTTGCGTTGCAGCGCCGTATAGCAAAGCGCGATTCAGAAAATTTAAATAGTGATAATAGTCAACAGGTGGTGCTGAGATGATTACCCCTTTGACCTTAGTGCAAGTTACAGATTTTTGCCGTGATTCGTTAAATGCAGAATTGCATAACGGAAATGTTGCATTTTCAAACGTAAATACAGATACACGCACTTTATCTGAAGGTGAACTTTTTGTTGCTTTGCGCGGTGACAACTTCGATGCGCATGACTTTCTAGATCAGGCAGTTTCGCAAGGTGTGTGCGGTTTGGTGGTGGAAAAATTTTCTCCTGACCTGGCCGTACCACAATTAGTGATAAAGGATACGCTTCTAGCACTTGGCCAGATTGCAGCTATGAATCGCAACGCTTTTACTAAACCTGTTCTGGCTATTACGGGAAGCAGCGGTAAAACCACTGTGAAAGCAATGCTGGCCGGTATCTTAAATGAATGCGGAAGAGTGCATGCGACAAAAGGCAACTTAAATAATCATATTGGTGTGCCCCTAACACTGTTGCAATTGGAAGCTCATCATGATTATGCCGTTATTGAAATGGGTGCGAGTGCAATTGGCGAAATAGCGTACCTTTGCTCGCTCGCAAAACCGCAGGTCACCATGATTAATAATGTGATGCCAGCCCATATTGCAGGCTTCGGTTCTATCGAGGGAGTGGCGCAGGCCAAGGGCGAAATTTATAAAAGCCTTACTTCGGAGAATACGGCGGTAATTAATATCGACGATAAATTTTCGTCGCAATGGTTGCTTGACCTTAAGGCTAAGTCTCTTCGTGTATCCCTCCATAATTCTGCTGCAGACTGTTTTGCAGAAAATATTGCGTTTCATTCTTCGGCAGTTGCTTTTGATCTAAACATACGCGGACAAAAAGTTGCCATTGAAGTTAATGCGCTTGGTGAGCACAGTGTGCGTAACGCGCTCATGGCATCAGCCATGGCTCATTCTGTTGGTGCAAGCCTTACTGATATTCAAAAAGGCTTGGCAAATTTTTCACCCGTAGGTGGTCGCATGAGTCGTCATGCGGGTGTGAATCAATCTCTCATTATAGACGACAGTTACAACGCTAATCCGGGGTCTGTGCGGGCGGCGATCGACGTCTTGGCCGCCAGCTCTGGTAAAAAAATTCTGGTTTTGGGTGATCTTGCTGAACTGGGTGATGATGAAAAAAATCAGCATGAACATTTAGGTGCATACGCAGCGCAGAAAAATATCGACCATTTTTTTACATTGGGAAAATTGACTGCCTACGCAAGTGAAGCGTTTGGCGAACAATCAGGTCAACATCATTTTATTGAGCGTGAAGCTCTCATTTCTGCGTTGCGATTCGTTGCAACATTAGATACAACAATTTTAATCAAAGGCTCACGCAGCGCCAAAATGGATTTGGTTGTAAAAGCACTTTGTTCAAACGGAGAAAATCATTAATGCTATTTTGGCTTGCAGAACAATTAAAAGAACATGTGCATGGTTTCGCCGTTTTTCAATATTTAACCTTGCGTGCGATTCTTGGCGTATTAACGGCCTTGGGGATTTCCTTGATTCTTGGGCCTTGGTTTATTCGTCGTTTGAGTGAATTAAAAATTGGGCAAGCCGTGCGTAACGATGGCCCACAATCCCATTTAAGTAAATCGGGCACGCCTACCATGGGTGGCGCATTAATTTTGATTGCGATCTTTGCGAGCACCTTATTGTGGTCTGATCTTAGTAGTCGCTACGTGTGGGTAGTATTAGTCGTTACCGCAATATTTGGTGCAGTAGGTTGGGTGGATGATTATCGCAAGGTTGCAAAAAGAGATTCGCGCGGGCTACCGGCGCGGTGGAAATATTTTTGGCAATCTATTGCAGGTTTTGGTGCGGCAACGTTTCTCTATTTTGCAGCTGCAACTCCAGCGGAAACGCAATTATTTATTCCTTTCTTTAAAAACGTGGCTCTTGATATGGGGCTTTTCTATATCGTTTTTTCTTACTTCGTTATTGTTGGTACAAGCAACGCCGTTAATTTAACGGATGGTTTGGATGGTTTGGCCATTATGCCTTGCGTTATGGTCGCAGGTGCTTTGGCACTTATTGCTTACCTTGCAGGTAATTTAAAGTTTTCTGATTATCTTCATATCGCCTATATCCCGGGCGCCGGTGAACTCGTGGTTTTTTGTTGCGCTATGGTTGGTGCAGGTTTGGGTTTTCTTTGGTTTAACACTTACCCCGCTACCGTTTTTATGGGAGATGTAGGCGCCTTGGCGCTCGGTGCTGCTTTGGGTGTTATTGCAGTCATCGTTCGCCATGAAATCGTACTGTTTATTATGGGCGGAATTTTTGTGCTGGAAACGGTATCCGTTATTTTGCAGGTCGCGTCTTTTAAATTGACCGGTAAACGTATTTTTCGAATGGCACCTATTCATCATCACTTTGAACTTAAAGGTTGGCCGGAACCCCGCGTGATTGTTCGCTTTTGGATTATCACGTTGATGTTGGTGTTGATTGGTCTTGCAACTTTAAAGATTCGCTAATTTTTTTGAGATTTTATCGTGACACAAATGATTGCTACAAACCGTATTAAAGCTGTTATTGGCACCGGCATCACCGGTTTGTCAGTTGCTCGCTTTCTTGCGCAACACCAAGTAGCCTTTGTGTTGATGGATACGCGTACATCACCACCTAATCTGGAAAAAATAAAAGCTGAATTCCCAGAAATACAAGTTGAATTAGGTGAACTACGTTCGGAAACTTTACTAAGTTGCGATGAAATTATTGTTAGCCCCGGCGTAGCCGTGGAAACCGCTGCAATTGCAGACGCAAAAGCGAAAGGCATTCCGGTAATTGGTGATATCGAATTATTTGTTCGCTATGCCAAGGCTCCTATAGTCGCAATTACCGGCTCCAATGCAAAAAGTACTGTCACTACCTTAGTGGGTGAGATGGCAAAAAAAGCAGGTATTAACGTTGCTGTAGGCGGCAACTTGGGTACACCTGCTCTTGAACTCTTGGCTGATGATATTGAACTTTATGTGATGGAGCTTTCCAGCTTCCAATTGGAGACTGTCACCAAGTTGAATGCCAAGGTTGCGACGATTCTAAATATTAGTGCAGATCATTTGGATCGATACGCAGATATGCGCTCATATATCCTCGCCAAGTTGCGGGTGTATTTTGGTGCAGAACATATCGTTGTTAATCGTAATGATGTGTTGACCCATCCCCCATTGGCGGCAAACGTCAAACCGATTTATTTTGGTGGTAAAGCTGACTTTGGCAGCTTTGGTTTAATTGAAGAGGAAGAAAAACTATTCCTTGCTAAAAATTTAAAACCTCTATTGCTTTCAACTGAATTGAAAATCAGCGGTAAGCACAATGTTGATAACGCATTGGCGGCTCTCGCATTAGGTGATGCAGCTGGCATACCTCTGGATGCGATGGTTGAAACCTTAAAGGACTTTCGCGGCCTACATCACCGCTGTGAATACGTAACCACAAAAAGTGGTGTTGATTTTTATAACGACTCCAAAGGCACAAATATTGGTGCAACAGTGGCAGCCATTGCAGGTCTTTCCCGCTCTCCTGCTCAATTGATTGTGATTGCAGGCGGTGAGGGCAAAGGTCAGAACTTTGCAGAGCTGAATCCTGCTTTAGAAAAAAATCCTTGCCGCTTAGTATTGATTGGCCGAGATGCACCCGCTATTGCAGATGCGGTAAAAGGATATGCAGATGTGCATTTTGCTTCCTCAATGCAAGCGGCTGTTCAAAAGTCTTACGAGCTTGCAAATTTTGGTGATGCAGTTTTACTGTCTCCTGCATGCGCTAGTTTTGACATGTTTAAAAACTACGAAGATCGTGGTGAACAATTCTGCACACAAGTCTTAGCGTTGAAAGAAAAAAATGAGGCTGCATCATGCTAACGGCTTCAGCTCCTGCCAGCACATTTCAGCATTCCAATTTAACCTTGGGTCAGCGTATTGATTGGCCGCTCCTGTGTTTGTGGTTTGTTTTGTTGTCAATTGGTTTAGTCATGGTGACATCAGCATCTATATCATTTTCCTCTGCGTCAAAATTTACACATAACGATGCGTGGTATTTCGCTAAGCGTCACGGGGCTTATTTGATAATGGGTTTAGCGCTTGCAACTTTTGTAGTGGCTATTCCTGTCAGCATATGGGAAAAGTATGCGCCTCATTTTTTAATATTTACCTTATTTTTATTGTTGGTTGTATTAATCCCCGGTATTGGGCACCGCGTTAATGGTAGCCGCCGTTGGTTAAACTTGGGTTTCATCATGGTGCAAGCATCCGAAATCGCCAAGGTTTGCGCAATTGTAT
This sequence comes from uncultured Cellvibrionaceae bacterium, assembly GCA_964581625.1. Classification (GTDB taxonomy): domain Bacteria; phylum Pseudomonadota; class Gammaproteobacteria; order Pseudomonadales; family Cellvibrionaceae; genus Cellvibrio. Next base: position 46,753 of record CAZOPE010000009.1, on the reverse strand, counting down.
TTTTCGCCAGCTTTTTTGCACGCCGTTATCACGAATTGCATTTCGGTTGGCAGGGTTTCTTAAAGCCGTTAATGCTATTAGGGGTTTTCGTTTTTTTACTGCTGCTAGAGCCTGATTTTGGTAGCTCTGTGGTATTAACCGTAACGGTTATCTCCATGATGTTTATTGCGGGCGTGCGCATTTGGCATTTTATGTTGCTCATTATTATCGCTGCTGCCGGCATGGCATCGGTTGCTATTTTTTCACCCTATCGTATGCAGCGGCTAGTGACCTATCTTGACCCTTGGGCTGATCCTTTAAATGGCGGTTATCAGTTAACACAATCATTGATCGGATTTGGCAGAGGTGAATGGACAGGTTTGGGGTTAGGTAATAGTTTGCAAAAGCTGTTCTTTTTGCCTGAGGCGCATACCGATTTTATTTTTGCAATTATTGCAGAAGAGTTTGGTTTGTTAGGCGCCGTGGTGATGGTTGGTTTATTTGCCGCTTTAGTTGTTCGCATAATCATGGTTGCAAAAAATAACCTCGCCCGCGGAAAGATTTTTGCTGCACTTGCAACCTTTGGTGTTGCGATTCTTTTCAGTTTTCAAGTTTTTGTAAATATTGGTGTGTCCTCCGGCTTGCTACCCACAAAAGGTTTGACCCTTCCCTTTATTAGTTATGGCGGCAGTAGTTTATTAATTTGCTGCATGCTAATGGCGTTTGTTCTGCGTGCACAATGGGAAGTCGCTGGATTAAATGGCGCTGAAGTATTGCCATCCCAAAAAACAGGAACTGTTAAGCGCAAGGCGGTGTTTTTATGAAGTCAATCGCAAACTTAACTGTAATGATTATGGCTGGCGGCACCGGTGGCCATGTTTTTCCAGCGCTTGCTGTTGCTGATGTTCTGAAAAAAAAGGGCGCTCATGTTGAATGGCTGGGTACCCCACGTGGAATTGAAAACTCTTTAGTGCCTGCGGCCAAGATTCCGCTTAATCATATTCGTATTGAGGGTGTGAGAGGGCGCGGAGTGAGCGGATTATTAAAAGCGCCATTTTTAATTGGATTGGCAATCGCTCAAGCAATTTCTATTTTCAGACGTGTAAATCCAGATGTAATTATCGGTTTTGGTGGCTTTGCTTCGGGGCCGGGCGGAGTCGCTGCAAAAATGTTAACCAAGCCTTTAGTGATCCACGAGCAAAATGCAATTGCAGGTACCACCAATCGTTTGCTTTCAAAGATTGCAACGCGTGTTTTGACTGCTTTTACGGGTGCGTTCCCTAGCGAAACAGTGAATGCTCAAGTTGTCGGTAATCCTGTTCGTGAAGTCATTGCTAATTTGCCCGTTCCTGCTGAACGTTACGAAGCGAGAGTAAATGAAAATCTTCATTTATTGGTGTTGGGTGGAAGTTTGGGCGCAAAGGCTATCAATGAATTGGTTCCTCAAGCGCTGGAAAAATTAGCCGTAACTCATCGTCCTGTTGTGAGGCATCAATCCGGGAAAAATCATTTGGAATCTACAATTGCTTCGTACATGCAATACCAAGTGAGTGCCAAGGTGGATGCGTTTGTTGATGATATGGCATCGGCCTATGCATGGGCTGATATTGTTATTTGTAGGGCAGGTGCTTTAACAGTGAGTGAGTTGGCTGCGGCAGGAGTAGCTTCAGTGTTGATTCCTTTGCCAACTGCTATCGATGATCACCAAACACATAACGCTAATATTTTGGTGAAAGCGAGTGCCGGAATTTCCTTGGCTCAAAAAGATTTAACTGCAGAAAAACTTGCTTCTTTATTAACAGATCAATTGCATGAGCGCGCCAAATTAGAAGAGATGGCAACAAACGCGCGCTCGCTTGCACTACCGCAAGCAGCAGAAACCGTTGCATCTATTTGTGTGGAGGTGGCCCGTGGATAAGGCCGCAATAAATATTAAAGACTATTACGAAGTGCCCGAAATGCGCCGAATTCGTCGCATTCATTTTATTGGTATAGGTGGCGCGGGTATGAGCGGTATCGCTGAGGTTCTGCTTAACCAAGGTTACGAAATTTCAGGCTCAGATATCAAAGCATCTAACGTAACTGAATCATTAGTTAGAAAAGGTGCGAAGGTGTTTATTGGTCACCAAGCAGAGAACGTGATCGGTGCAGATGTAGTGGTGAATTCCAGTGCGGTTAATAACACCAATCCCGAAATCATTAATGCACGAAAATTGCGAATTCCTATTGTTCGTCGTGCTGAAATGTTGGGCGAACTTATGCGCTATCGCCATGGCATTGCCGTTGCGGGAACTCACGGCAAAACCACAACCACCAGTTTGCTGGCGTCTATTTTAGCGGCAGCAAAACAGGATCCAACATTTATTATTGGTGGGTTAGTTAATAGTACCGGTACAAATGCGCAATTGGGTGCGAGTCGTTATTTGGTGGCTGAAGCTGACGAGAGTGATGCATCCTTTTTACATCTTCAGCCTATGGTGGCGATTGTCACCAACATCGATGCGGACCACATGGAAACCTATGGTGGTGATTTTTCAAAGCTGAAAAAAACCTTCATCGATTTTCTCCACAATTTACCTTTTTACGGTCTTGCCGTTCTTTGCGGCGAGGATCCGGTAATCCGCGACATTATTCCAGACGTTGCGCGACCCATATTGACTTACGGCTTTAGTGACAAATGTGATTTTCATGCAATCAATATCAAACAATCGCCAATGTATTCAGAGTTTGATGTTGTTCGTCCAGGACACGAAAAGCCACTCCACATTCGCTTGAGCGCTGTTGGTATTCACAATGTTCTCAACGCAACCGCTGTTATTGCGGTTGCAACAGATGAAGGCATTAGTGACGAAGCGATTCAACAAGGCTTGGCAAATTTTCAAGGTGTTGGCCGCCGTTTCCAAGTGTACGGAAACTTTCCAATTGGGAGTGGTGAGGCAATGTTGGTTGATGACTACGGTCATCACCCGCGCGAAGTTGCTGCCGTGATTAAAGCGGTGAGAGACGGTTGGCCCGAGCGTCGCCTAGTGATGGTTTATCAGCCACATCGTTACACACGGACTCGCGATTTATACGAAGATTTTGTTGAGGTTTTATCAACAGTGGATTCTCTTGTGATGTTAGAAGTGTATAGCGCGGGTGAAGATCCAATTCCGGGCGCAGATAGCCGTCACCTATGCCGTAGTATTCGTGCTCGCGGAGTTGTCGAACCTATTTTTGTAGAAACCGTAGACGGTGTGCCCGACATTATTAAAGATTTGGTGCGTGCTGGGGACATAGTGATTACCCAAGGCGCTGGCAATGTGGGTGTTCTATCTCCTGAATTGGCAAAACGAAATTTGCAGTGAGGTTTTGAGTTAAATGCAACCAGTAAAGTTACCCGTAAGTAATGAACTTAAACAACAGCTCGGTCGTGTTGGCGTGTTGTTGGGTGGAACATCTTCCGAGCGCGAAATTTCTTTGCAAAGCGGTGCTGCCGTAGTTGCTGCACTAGTGGAGGCGGGCATAGATCATGTCGCAATTGATGTGGGCGATAACGCTATTGCCGATATTCAAGCTGCAAAAATAGATCGAGCTTTCTTAGCTCTTCATGGTGCCGGCGGTGAAGATGGCCGCATTCAAGCGGTGCTGGAATATTTAAAAATTCCATTTACGGGTAGTGGCGTACAGTCATCGGCGTTGGCCATGGATAAATTGCGCACCAAACAATTATGGCGCGGCGTTGAGCTATCTACGCCTGAGTTTGCAATTTTGGCGGCTGAGACGGACTGGGAGAAAGTGCTGGCTGATTTGGGCGGCGAAGCTATGGTCAAGCCAGCTCATGAAGGTTCAAGTATCGGCATGGCTCGCGTAAAAACTGCGCGTGAATTGGCAGACGCTTTTGCGAATGCTCAAAAGTATGACGGAAGTGTAATTGCAGAGCGCTTGATTGTAGGTAGTGAATTCACGGTTGCGATATTGGGTGGCGAAGCTTTGCCACCGATCAAGCTAGAAACAGATCATACCTTTTACGACTTCAATGCAAAATATATCGCCAATGACACTCGTTATATTTGCCCTTGCGGTTTGAGCTCTGAAAAAGAAGCAGAACTTAAGGCGCTTGCTTTGGCTGCATTTCATGCCGTGGGTTGTGAAGGCTGGGGCAGAGTAGATGTTATGGCAGACAAATTTTTGAATTTTTATTTGTTAGAAGTAAATACCGCTCCAGGTATGACTGGCCATAGTTTAGTGCCCATGGCGGCAAAAGTACGCGGTTTAAGTTTTAGCGAGTTGGTGCTCACCATTTTGCGTTGTAGCTTGTGAAGGGTTAATACCAATACTCATGAAAAATAAAACGCCAATTGGGGAGCGCCCGGGAGTTTCTGACAGATTAGTTGGAGCTAATCGGCTGTTTGAGCGAGATGTGCTCATGCAGGAGAGTCCTCGCCGTGAATCAAAACCGCGATCATCGGTTATTGGTGATAAGAAATTAACCGCGCGCGATGCGGTAAAAAAATCTGGCGTAGAGACAGAAACAACTAAAAGAACCCGGTTTTTGGGTGGCAAAGCTGCTGCAGTAGAAAAGGCAGCACCCTTGGCGCGCAGTCGCGTGGTGTTCGATGATCCCATTATGGCGCGTAGTGAAACAAATCTGCGTCGGGAAAAAGGGTACACCAAGGTTTCGCCACAAGGCGGCAAGTCTTCATCGTCTGCCCAATCAAAAATGACGGCCGTGGAAGAAGTTAGAGCGAAAGTATCGCGCAAAATTATTTATCGCGGACTTGGTTTGGGAGTATTGCTAGTCGTATTTGCTGGAGCGGCGTATTTCGTCGCTGATCCTTTGGCTCAGCTGCTTGAACGCCCGCTAAAGAGTGTTGCTGTTGAGGGGCAGTTTCAGTATCTCCCTAAAGATCGGGCAATGGAGTTGATTGAAAGAGAAATTGACGGTGATTTTTTACAGCTGAATCTTGCCCGTTTAAAAAGTGAACTTCAGGAAGACCCTTGGGTTGATCATGTTTATCTGAGTCGGCGTTGGCCTGACACTTTAGTAGTGAAAATTGCTGAGCAAACTCCTATTGCTCGTTGGGATGCAAATGGTTTCCTAAATCAACGCGGCGAAATCATTCGCGTTAAAGAAACTGACAAGCTAATTGGCTTGCCTTGGTTGCAAGGAAACGAAATAAATGCGCGTGAAATTATGCAGCAATACCAAGATTTATCGACCCTGCTTCGGTCGCGCGGACTCGAAATTGTGGCGTTAAAGTGCGATAACAAAAAATCTTGGCGATTAACGTTAAAAAATGAGAAAGAAATTGCAATTGGACGTGAAGAAGTGATGGAAAAATTGCGTAGATTTGTTACTGTATACGATAAATTTTTGAGCAGTGTTTGGAGTGATGTAAAAGCGATTGATGTGAGGTATTCCAACGGTGTTTCGGTGCAATGGATTCCTGATTCCGAAACAGCAAAAAAATACCTAAAACCTGAAATCGCCGTCCCAACCAAGTAAACAACTTGAACGACTGCAGCATAAAAATAATGAGCGGTCTTCCACCAACGAAGATCGGAGTAACGAGGTTCACCTGATGGCAAATGTTAGTGACAACAAAATGATCGTAGGCCTGGATATAGGGACATCCAAGGTCGTCGCTATTGTTGGCGCTATAACTCCAGAAGGTATTCTTGAAATTGCAGGCATTGGCTCGCACCGCTCAACCGGTTTGAAAAAGGGTGTTGTTGTTAACATCGAGTCCACCGTGTTGTCCATTCAGCGCGCAATTGAAGAAGCTGAGTTGATGGCGGGCTGTCAAATTCATTCGGTTTACGCGGGTATTGCTGGTAGCCATATTCGTAGCTTGAACTCACACGGTATTGTTGCAATTCGCGATCGCGAAGTTTTTCCCCAGGATTTGGAGCGTGTGATTGACGCGGCCCAAGCCGTAGCCATTCCTGCTGACCAAAAAATACTTCATATTTTACCGCAAGAATTTTTGATTGATGACCAGGATGGCGTGAAAGAACCCTTGGGTATGTCTGGTGTTCGTCTTGAAGCCAAAGTTCACTTGGTTACCTGTGCTGTAAATGCCGCGCAAAACATTGAAAAATGCATCCGCCGCTGTGGTTTGGAAGTTGAAGACATCATTCTTGAGCAATTGGCTTCTAGTTATGCCGTATTGACTGACGATGAAAAAGAATTAGGCGTGTGCGTTGTGGATATTGGTGGTGGCACAACTGACATTGCAATATTTAAAGACGGCGCTATTCGCCACACTGGCGTTATTCCTATCGCAGGTGATCAGGTCACTAACGATATCGCTATGGCATTGCGTACTCCAACACCCAATGCGGAAGATATAAAAATTAAATATGCCTGCGCGCTGGCAAAATTAACCAGCCCGGATGAAACCATTAAGGTGCCAAGTGTTGGTGATCGCCAGCCACGTGATTTATCTCGTCAGGCTTTGGCCGAGGTGGTTGAACCGCGTTATGACGAATTATTTACCTTGGTGCAATCGGAATTGCGCCGTAGTGGTTACGAAGACTTGATTGCCGCCGGTATCGTGTTGACGGGTGGTACCTCAAAAATGGAAGGCGTTGTGGAGTTGGCTGAGGAAATTTTCCATATGCCCGTGCGTTTAGGTGCTCCGCAAAATGTTCGCGGCTTGTCAGATATTGTGAATAACCCAATTTATTCGACTGCCGTGGGTTTGTTGATTTATGCCATGAAGCAGCAGCATCAAGATAGTGGCCGTTCGGCCCATCACACCAAAGATGCGCAAGGCTCGATTTTCGGAAAGTTAAAAAGACTTTTCCAAAGTAATTTTTAACTTTTTGTTTACATAATTTATTTTAACTTTTGCAGACTTGTTAAGGGAAAGGGGAGTGGCCATGTTTGAATTAGTAGATAGCATTCATCAAAGCGCTGTAATCAAAGTTATCGGTGTGGGCGGCGGCGGCGGTAACGCAGTCAAGCACATGATTGCGAATAAAGTTGAGGGCGTGGAATTTATTTGCGCCAACACTGACGCGCAAGCACTTAAAGACATTGATGCGCGTACTGTTTTACAACTCGGCAATACCATGACTAAAGGTCTGGGTGCTGGTGCGAATCCAGAAGTTGGCCGTCAGGCAGCAATGGAAGATCGCGAACGTATCGCGGAAGTGTTGCGCGGTGCAGATATGGTGTTCATCGCTGCGGGTATGGGCGGTGGCACCGGAACTGGTGGTGCTCCGGTAGTTGCCGAAGTCGCACGCGAGTTGGGAATTTTAACGGTTGCAGTTGTAACCAAGCCCTTCCCATTCGAAGGTCGCAAGCGCATGGCAATTGCCGATGCAGGTATTAAGGAGTTGGGCGAGCGTGTTGATTCTTTGATTACTATCCCCAACGAAAAATTGTTGTCAGTATTGGGCAAACAAACCTCGTTGTTGGATGCATTCAAAGCAGCAAACAACGTATTGCTCGGTGCAGTTCAAGGTATTGCTGATTTGATTATTCGCCCAGGTATGGTGAACGTGGACTTCGCGGATGTTCGCACCGTTATGTCTGAAATGGGCTTGGCGATGATGGGTACTGGTCGTGCTAGCGGTGAAAACCGTGCGCGTGAAGCTGCCGAAGCTGCAATCCGCAGCCCGTTGTTAGAAGACGTAAATCTTCAAGGTGCTCGCGGTATTCTGGTGAATATCACCGCAGGTATCGATTTGTCATTGGGTGAATACTCTGAAGTGGGTAGTATCATTGAAGAGTTTGCATCAGGTGATGCAACCGTTGTTGTGGGTACAGTAATTGATCCAGAGATGGCCAACGAATTACGTGTAACTGTGGTTGCAACTGGTCTGGGTGTTGTTGGTCATGTGGCGGCGCCTGCTCCAAAAGAAGTTGTAAAACCAGCTCCGACAAAAGTTGTGATCGACAATACTCGTCGCAGCTCTGGCCAAATTGACTACAGTGCATTGGATCGTCCAGCACATTTGCGCGCGAATGCCTCTTCGCATGCAGTTGCTGCCGCACCTTTGGCCGACAAAGACTTGGAGTATTTGGATATCCCAGCGTTTTTGCGTCGTCAGGCAGACTAATTCAGTCTTGGCTATAAGGGCAATTGGATCACCTAATTGGTCTCTTGCCCTTGATATTGCTAGTATGGCCCCATTAAAGATATAAACAGTTAACGTGTTTGTTTATGTCTGTTCAAAATACCCGACGGCGATCCCTAACAAGTCGCTCCCGCTGTTGGGTGTTTTGATGTCTCTCGATTAATAAGGGCTGGGTTCTCATGATTAAACAAAGAACACTCAAAAATGCCGTTCGCGCCACGGGTGTTGGTCTGCACACAGGGAAAAAGATTTATCTAACCCTCCTTCCTGGTGAAATTGATTCAGGAATTGTTTTTCGCCGCGTTGACTTGAACCCACCTGTCGATATTAAAGCGACCGCGCACAACGTGGGTGAGACGACTCTGTCTACTTGCTTGATCAGTGGTGAGGTTCGCGTTTCAACTGTTGAACACATTCTTTCCGCGATGGCCGGTTTAGGTATAGATAACGCCGTTGTCGAACTCGATGCTGCAGAAGTACCCATTATGGATGGCAGCGCTGGGCCTTTTATATTCCTGCTTCAATCTGCCGGTGTTCAAGAGCAAGAAGCGCCTAAGAAGTTTGTGCGGGTGTTGAAAGAAGTTACCCTCAAAGACGGCGATAAGGTCGCAACCTTCCTCCCTTTCGATGGTTTTAAAGTTAACTTTTCAATTGCTTTTGATTTGCCGGTTTTCCAAGGCCGCAATTTAGAAACTACCGTGGATTTCTCCAGTAAATCCTTCGTGCAGGAAATTAGCCGCGCTCGAACCTTCGGCTTCATGCATGAGATTGAGTATTTGCGTTCAAAAGGCTTGGCTCAAGGCGGGAGCATGGATAACGCCATTGTGGTTGATGAATACCGCATTCTCAACGAGGATGGCTTGCGCTACGAAGATGAATTTGTGAAACACAAAGTTCTTGATGCTATTGGGGATCTGTACCTTTTGGGTAATAGTCTGCTTTGTGAATACCGCGCGCACAAGTCGGGGCATTCTCTTAACAACAGGGCTCTACGACTTTTGATGGAGCAAAAAGATGCCTGGGAATACGTAACCTTCCCAAATGAACAAGAGGCTCCAATCACCTTTTCCAGAGCCGTTTCCGCAGCCTAACCCTCGAAATTGAGTTGCCCAGCTTGTGAGCGGTGACTCAATTTTTGTTGGAAATTCTCCCCTCACTGTGAGATATTTCGCCCCCGCATCTAATAATAGCTCGCAGGTTTCAGCTTCCTAGCTTTCAAAAATCAAAGTAACAATTATAACGTGTTGATTTTTAAGGGATAATAAAAAGCTTAACGTGGCTGACCTCGTATGAGTGCCAGAGCTTTGTTCGGTAGATTTTAAGTCGGTTTTTCGAAGAACGAATTATTTAATGAAAATTATTATCGTCAACTCAGATCACGGACAAACCCGTAGTCTAACCCTTGGTGGTTGGACGCGTGCTTTATTGTCTGTCTGTCTGTTGGGGATACCAACTGTCATAGGTGCTTGGGGTTATAGCTGGCTTGTTAATTTTGATAAAAAAGATGCATTTAACGCTGAAGCGCCAGATTGGGCGTTAAGTGAACAGCGAGAAAAGCTGGAAAAATCCCGTAAGCAAAGTGAAGGGCAAGTGGCCGCTTTGACGGCAAAGGTCGCGGAACTTCAGGCTCGGTTGGTTCGGTTAGATGCAGTTGGCGAGAGGCTTGTAAAAGTCGCCAAATTAGACAAGGGTGAATTCGATTTCCGTCAGCTACCTGGTGTTGGTGGGCCTCTGCGTAAAGAGAGCGGGGCTGAACAATCACCCACAGACTTCCTGCTTTCCATGGATCAATTTGCTCTTGCTGTTCAGAATCGTGAGCAGCAATTCAGAGCGTTGGATTCAATTCTGATGTCCCGCAGTTTTGACATGGAAGCTTTGTTCGACCGTATACCGGTTGAAAATGGGTACATGTCATCTACTTTTGGTTACCGAACTGATCCGTTTAACGGCAAGCAAGAGTTCCATTCGGGTATAGATTTTACGGCGCCTCAAGGCACCGCAATCACCGCTGTTGCATCCGGAGTGGTGACATCGTCCTCGCTTACCAGCGATTACGGCAACTTACTGGAAATCAATCACGGCGGCAGTTTTGAAACGCGTTACGCACACAATAAAATCAATCTGGTAAAAGCCGGCGATGTTGTTAAAAAGGGTCAGGTTATAGCCTTGGTTGGCTCCACGGGTCGATCTACCGCTCCGCATGTTCATTTCGAAGTGTACAAAAACGGTCGTGTGGTTGACCCCGCAACCTACCTTCATACCGCTAGTCGATAAATTCTCCTTTTGGCTCGCGCCGCTCATTTTTCGCTATGTGCGCAATGCAGCACTTGGCCTCACCCCTTTTCGTTTTGTTATTGATGGTAAAAGAAATGCTAAACAAATTATTAAAATCCATATTTGGCTCGAAAAATGATCGCGAGCTGAAGCGTATGGGCAAGGTTGTGGTTCGTATCAACGCCCTAGAGCCGGCCATGCAGGCGCTTACGGATGAGCAACTAACCGCTAAAACACAAGAATTTCGCGATCGCTATCAAAAAGGCGAAACTCTCGATGATTTGTTGCCAGAAGCCTTTGCTGTAGTGCGCGAAGCTAGCCGTCGAGTAATGAACATGCGTCACTTTGACGTGCAGTTAATTGGTGGTATGACGTTGCACGAAGGTCGTATCGCAGAAATGCGTACCGGTGAAGGTAAAACCTTGGTGTCAACGCTACCAAGTTATTTGCATGCACTAACAGGTAAGGGGGTGCACGTCGTTACTGTGAACGATTACCTCGCAAGCCGCGACGCCAATTGGATGCGCCCCGTATATGAATTTTTGGGCATGAACGTTGGTGTTATTTTGTCGATGCAATCTTCAGAAACCAAACGCGAAGCTTACGGTGCAGATGTCACTTACGGCACCAATAACGAGTACGGTTTCGATTATTTGCGCGATAACATGGCTTTGAATAAAGCCGATAAAGTTCAGCGTCCGCTCAATTTTGCAGTGGTGGATGAGGTTGACTCAATCCTTATTGACGAGGCCCGTACGCCATTAATTATTTCAGGCCACGCCGAAAATAGTTCAGAGCTTTACAAGCGTATGCATTTGCTGGTGAGTAAGCTTAAGCAACAAATCGATAATGGTGAAGATGGTGATCGTAAAGTGATTACCGAACCAGGTGATTTTACTGTCGATGAAAAAAGCCGTCAGGTTGAGTTAACTGAACAAGGCCATCAACACGTTGAAGACTTGCTTGTTAAAGCGGGCTTATTGAAAGAGGACGAAAATCTCTACGCGGCAAACAACTTAACCTTATTGCATCATGTAGGTTCTGCATTAAAAGCGCGCGCTCTTTTCCATCGCGACATTGAGTATATTGTGCAAGAAGATCAGGTTGTTCTTATTGATGAACACACTGGGCGCACAATGGCCGGTCGTCGTCTTAGCGAAGGTTTGCACCAAGCGATTGAAGCAAAAGAGGGTGTTGCTATTCAAAGCGAAAGTCAAACACTTGCATCTACTACATTCCAAAACTATTTCCGCCTATACCCCGTGCTTTCTGGTATGACGGGTACAGCAGATACGGAAGCTTACGAATTTCGCGAAATTTATGGGTTGGATGTTGTTGTTATTCCAACCAATAAACCAAAACAACGTATCGATTTAAACGATTTGGTTTTCTTAACAGTTGAAGAAAAATACGAAGCGATTGTTAGGGACATTAAAACCTATCAGGAAAAAAATGCGCCCATATTGGTGGGTACTGCATCGATTGAAACTTCTGAGGAAATGTCTCGTCGTTTGAATACAGCTGGAATTAAGCATCGGGTACTTAACGCAAAATTCCATGCCCAAGAGGCAGAAATTATTGCTCAAGCTGGTCGCCCTGGAACTGTAACCATTGCAACCAACATGGCGGGGCGTGGTACAGATATTGTGTTGGGTGGCCGTTGGGAGTCTGAAGTAGATGCGCTCGAGAATCCTACAGACGATAAAATCGCTGCCATTAAAGACGAGTGGAAAAAGCGTCACGAAATTGTGATCAATGCTGGTGGCCTACATATCATCGGTACTGAGCGTCATGAATCTCGTCGTATTGATAATCAGCTCCGTGGTCGTGCTGGTCGTCAAGGTGACCCAGGTTTAACGCGTTTTTATTTGTCGCTAGAAGATAACTTGATGCGTATTTTTGCATCTGACCGCGTACGTGGTTTTATGCAAGCCTTGGGTATGGAAAAAGGCGAAGCTATTGAGCATCGCATGGTGAATAACGCCATTGAAAAGGCGCAGCGCAAAGTTGAAGGGCGCAACTTCGATATTCGTAAACAGCTCCTCGAGTTTGACGATGTCGCAAATGATCAGCGTCAAATTATTTATCATCAACGCAACGAGCTTTTAGAAGCCGAAAATATTCGCGATACCATCACGGCTGTTCGTGCCGACGTTGTCAACGAATTATTGTTGAGCCACATTCCACCTCAATCCATTGAAGACCAATGGGATATTCCCGGTTTGGAAAAGCAAATTGAAATGGATTTTGGCTTGCAGTTGCCTATTGCCAAGTGGTTGGAAGAAGATACGCAGTTGCATGAAGATAGTTTGCGTCAAAAAGTACTTGGTGAAATTCAAGCCGCTTACGATGCTAAGTGTGAGCGTGTGGGTGACATTCTGCTAGAAATTGAGAAGCAGGTGATGTTGCAAGTGTTGGATAACTGCTGGAAAGAACAGCTCGCTAGCATGGATCATTTGCGCCAAGGTATTAACTTGCGCTCTTACGCGCAACGTAATCCGAAGCAAGAATACAAGCGTGAATCTTTTGAATTGTTCCAAAGTATGCTGAGCAATGTTAAACGTGAAACCATTCATTTAATGGCGCGTGTTGAGCCCATCACTCGCGAGCAAATGGAGGCGATGGAGCATCAGCGTCGCGAGGAACTGGCACGTCAAAAAATGCAATTGCAACATGAGCAAGCTTCATCTTTAACTGAAGCTATGCCAGTGGCAAAGTTGACGCAAGCTCCGGTGATCCGCGAAGGGCGTAAGGTTGGTCGTAACGACCCATGCCCATGTGGTTCGGGTAAAAAATACAAAAGTTGTCACGGTGCGTTGGAATAATTCCTAATGAATTTGTAGTAGATAAAAAAGAGATGTTAAACATCTCTTTTTTATTAAAGCAGTATTAAAAATTCTCTTTTAATTTATTAAGTAGGCGAGAAAATCATGGCTGTAGGTGAATATCCTTTTCCCGAAATGCACCCTGTTAAAGGTGTAAAGTTAACCGCAGTTTGCGCGGGGATTAAAAAAGTTAATCGTCGTGACGTGGTTTTGTTTGAGCTCGCCGAGGGCAGTAATGTTGCAGGTGTGTTCACCAAGAACGCATTTTGTGCAGCGCCCGTTACCGTTTCTCGAGAGCATTTAAGCAAAGCGCCTATTCGCTTCTTGGTTATCAATTCGGGCAACGCTAACGCATGTACTGGTGAGCAAGGTTTACTTGATGCAAAAGCAACTTGTGCGGCTATAGCAGAGGCAAAAGGCGTTAAAACTGAGCAGGTGTTGCCTTTCTCCACAGGCGTGATCGGTGAGCCATTGCCCGTTGCTAAAATTATTGCTGCAATCCCAGAAGCTTTGGCTAAAGCCAATGAAAATGGTTGGGATGATGCCGGGGCAGGCATTATGACAACGGATACTCGCCCTAAAGGATTCAGTGAGCAATTTGAGTTTGAGGGAAAAACAATTACGGTAAACGGTATTGCCAAAGGCGCAGGAATGATCAAACCCAACATGGCTACCATGTTGGGTTACATAGCAACTGATGCAAAAATTTCCCAACCTTTGTTACAACAGCTTGCACGTGAGGCTGCGGATAAATCGTTTAATCGCATCACTATCGATGGCGACACATCAACTAACGACTCTTGTATTTTAATTGCGTCCGGCCAAGTGGATTTGCCGGAAATTACCGAAGCAAGTGGAGCTCTCTACGAAAAGTTACGCGCAACCATTTTGGCCGCTCATGTTCATCTTGCAAAAAGCATTGTGAGTGACGGTGAGGGTGCGACCAAGTTCGTTACTGTTGCCGTAAGTGGTGGTGCAAATCGCGATGAATGCTTGGATGTTGGCTATGCTGTGGCACATTCACCGCTCATTAAAACCGCATTGTTCGCGTCAGATCCAAACTGGGGGCGCATCGTCGCTGCAATTGGATACGCTGGATTACACAATCTCGATGCTAGTAAAGTTGTTGTGCATTTGAATGATGTATTGATTGTCGAAAATGGCGGCCGTGCCGCAAGCTACACCGAAGAGCAAGGACAAAAGGTTATGAGCGGTTCTGACATTGCGATCAATATTAAGTTGAATCGCGGAGATTTTGCGGAAACTATTTGGACTACCGATCTCTCCTATGAATATGTTCGCATCAATGCCGATTACAGATCCTAGGAAACCTTAGCTTGTCTCGAGTTGTTCACGTTGCAGTGGGTGTCATCCTTGGCAAGGATGGCACCATCTTAATTGCAAAGCGGCCTGACGATGCTCATCAGGGAGGTCTATGGGAATTTCCGGGTGGAAAGGTTGAGCCCGGTGAGGCTGTGTTTGATGCACTAAAAAGGGAGTTAAGCGAAGAGCTTGCAATTGAAACGCTCTCTACCGAACCCTTAATAAAAATTCCCCACGACTACGGCGATAAAACTGTATTGTTGGATGTGCACAAAGTCACGGCCTTTACAGGTGAACCCAAAGGGAATGAGGGGCAGCCAATTATGTGGGTCGCTTCTAAACATCTAAACCAATATGAGTTTCCGGTGGCAAATCGCCCCATTATTAACGCTATAAATTTACCGAATCGTTTGTTAATCACAGGAAGTTTTGACAGTGATCAGGAGTTTGATTCACGCCTTGATGGAGCGCTCACCCTTGGCATCCGAATGGTACAGCTGCGTGTTCAAGATCATACTAGCCTCGCTCACTTGGTGCCTCGGGCGTTGAATATTTGCCAATGTAATTCAGCGAGCTTGTTAATAAACACAGATCCCGCAGCTTTTAAAAAATTTTCTTCTAATGAGCAGTTAGGTTTGCATTTAAATTCAAAAAATCTTTTGAGTTGCGAAAGCAGGCCAGTCTCTACAAGTATTCTGTTAGGTGCGTCTTGCCACAACGAATTTGAAATTAACCATGCTCAAAATATTGGTGTGGATTTTATTTGTTTATCTCCGGTGCTCGCCACGCTATCGCACCCCTGCGAACCAGAATTGGGCTGGGAAAAATTTCAGGAGTTGGTGGCAAGTGCGAAGGTGCCGGTTTTCGCCTTGGGCGGAATGAAAGAGCCTTACCTACCTATTGCCTTGCAAAATGGCGCGCAAGGTATAGCCGCTATCAGTGAATGGTGGAAGTAAATTCCACGAGATTAGAAATCATCGCTTTTATCATCAGAAAGTTTATCTAGTGACTCTCCTGCAATTTTATGACTCTCACTTGCCCACTCACCTAAATCGATTAAGCGACAACGGTCGCAGCAAAAAGGTCTGTGTGGAAAATCGTCGTTCCACAACACGATTTTTTTGCATGTGGGGCAATTAAGCTTAATAGTTTCGGATTCTGATGCGTGCATTGGGGAGTAGCTCAGTTCGGGTGTTGGGCTAAAAGAAGGTAGCGTGCGTGCAAAGATTCAACTTGATCTTGTAACTCGTGAAAATCACCTTGGTTATGAATAATATCATCAGCTCGCGCTAATCGTGTTGATCGGCTTAATTGATTTTGCATTATTTTTTGTATGTTTTCCGGGGAGATCGAATCCCGTGAGCTGGCACGGGAAAGCTGGAGTTTTTCATCCGCATCCACCACTAAAATGCGATCTACTAATTCGAATTGATTGGTTTCAAGCAGAAGCGGGGAGGAAAGGATCGTATAGGGGCTTTGGCTGCGATTGAGCTGAGCAATAGTCTCTGCGCGGATAATCGGGTGAAGTAGATTTTCTAGCCAATTTTTCTCAGCAGGTTGCTCGAAAATAATTTTGCGAAGTTGCTTTCTATCTAGCAATCCGTCTTTTGCAATTATTATTGCGCCGAAATGTTTTGCGATTTGATCAAGTGCTGAGCTGCCGGGCTCTACGACTTGCCTTGCAATGACATCTGCATCAACAGCAGTAATTCCCAATCGTTCGAATCGTGCAGAGACTTCAGATTTTCCGCTCCCAATACCGCCAGTTAATCCAACAATCATCGCAGGTAACCGCTACCTGTGGCCGAAGGCGTAACTTAAGTAGAGCTGATTTATATCGTGCCCCCACATGAGTGCAATCCAACCAGCAATGGCTAAGTATGGGCCGAAAGGGATAGGAATATTTTTGTCACGCCCTCGAATCGCAATCATGCTAATTCCGATAATCGCGCCTGCAAATGCGCTAAGCATAATAATTTGCAGCAGCATTTGCCAACCAAGCCAGGCACCAAGAGCACCTAGCAATTTGAAATCACCAAACCCCATGCCTTCTTTGCCGGTTAACAATTTGAATAGCCAGTAAACAGAAAATAATGAGAGATAACCACCAATGGCTCCCCAAACGGCGCTATCTAAAGAAGTGAATAATCCAAATGAGTTTGCGATTAAACCAAGCCATAAGAGAGGGAGAGTGATGCTGTCGGGTAGTAGTTGTGTATCGAAATCAATCATGGTCAGCGCAATCAAGCACCACGTAAAAACTAGGCACGCTAAACCCGCGGCCGTTGGCCCGAAGGTATAAATAGCCGTGGCTGAAAAAAGCCCTGTGACTGTTTCAATGATGGGGTATCGTAATGAAATCGGCGCTTTGCAAACCGAACACTTGCCGCGAAGAAATATGTAGCTAATAACAGGAATATTTTCCCAAGGTTTTATTTTGTGTCCACAAGAAGTGCAGGTAGAGTTGGGTGTGACTAAATTAAATTTTTCAGTTGCCTGTTGTGGTAATAAATCATCCTTGAGGTTGTCCGAACCTAAAAAGTCCACGCACTGCGCGCGCCATTCGCGCTCCATCATTTTAGGTAAACGATATATAACAACATTTAAGAAGCTGCCAACCAGTAACCCTAAAATTCCCGCACTAACTATTCCAAGGAGAGGGTATAGCTCAAAAGCGTTAATTATATCTACCACACTTATACCACTTGGCCGAGTTGGAATATTGGTAGGTACATCGCAATCATCAGTCCGCCCACCAGCACGCCAAGAACAGACATGATTAACGGTTCTAATAAGGAGGTTAAGCTATCAACTGTATTGTCCACCGCTTCTTCATAATAAGTAGCTACTTTATCGAGCATTGCATCTAGCGCGCCAGATTCTTCACCAATCGAAGCCATTTGAATCAAAAGCGTAGGGAAAATGCCGCGGGCTTTAAGCGCGACGTTGAGCTGTATACCGGTAGAAACATCTTCGCGAATTTTAAGGATTGCATCTGCATATATTTTATTACCCGCAGCCCCGGCTACCGAGGTAAGTGCTTCAATCAAGGGCACACCTGCAGCGAAGGTAGTGGAAAGTGTTCTGGCAAAACGAGCCATAACGGATAGATAGATGATTTGGCCTATAACGGGGATTTTTAAAACATAACGATCAACTAAATACGCGAATGCTTTTGATTTTCTGACAGCTATTTTAAGTCCGGCCAGAGTGGCTCCAATGCCTAACAAAATAATTAGCCAGTAAGCTTGTACAAGCTCAGATAAGTGCAAGACAAAAAGGGTAAAGGCAGGTAATTTTGCGCCGAAACTACCAAACGTTTCCGCAAATTGAGGTACTACCTTAATTAACAAAATGGCAGTCACAATTAATGCGACTGCTACAACAGCGATAGGATAACTAAGTGCTTTTTTAATTTTTGCTTTTAGTTTTTCAGTTTTTTCTTTATAGGTTGCAATACGATCAAGCATTGTTTCAAGCGCACCAGCTTGTTCCCCTGCATCGACTAGGTTGCAAAATAGTTCGTCAAAATACTTGGGGTGTTCACGTAACGATGGTGCGAAGCCACCACCCGAAGCAACGCTATCACGAATCGTTAAAACCAATTTCTTGAGGCTGGGCTTTTCTAAGCCATCTGCAACAATATCAAAGGCTTGTACTAAGGGAACACCCGCTTTCATCATGGTGGCCATCTGCCGTGCAAACACCGCAATGTCCATGGGAGAAATAGAGCCGCCCTTTTCGCCCAGAAGCGGTTTGGATTTTTTTGATACTGATTTTGCTGAGATGCCTTGCTTTAATAATTGAGCTTTAGCGAGGGCAGGGCTCGTGCTGGCAATTTCCCCTTGTACCTTTGAGCCCTTCTTGTCTACACCTTTGTAAACGTAAGTGTTTGACACCACGGAGGGCTTTGCAGAGGTTTTTGCTTTTTGAGTGGTTGCACTGATAGCCATAGGTTAATCCTTGGTGACTCGGTTAGCCTCTTCAAGGCTAGTTAACCCCATTGCAACTTTGCGCAATGCGGAGACTCTTAAATTATTAAAACCTGCTTCTTTTGCAGCTCTTGCGATCTGCAATGAATTACCGCCTTCCATTATAAGGTTGGCGATTGTAGGAGTGATGCGAACCACTTCATATACACCCAGTCGTCCTTTGTAGCCACCGTTACACAGTTGGCATCCAACAGGATGGAATAGTTGAAAATCGGACTTAGGAATTCCGATGTCGTCAAAACCTTCTTCTGTAAGAATTGATGGCGGAATGTCGGCAGCTGGCTTCTTACAGGAGGGGCACAATCTACGTGCGAGACGTTGCGCAATAATCAAACTTACACTTGTTGCTATGTTAAAAGCGGGAACGCCCATGTTCATTAAGCGCGTTAGAGTTTCTGGTGCGCTATTGGTGTGGAGTGTCGATAAAACCAAGTGACCGGTTTGCGCTGCCTTGATCGCGATCTCCGCGGTTTCTAGGTCACGAATCTCACCTACCATCACAATGTCAGGGTCTTGACGGAGGAATGATCGTAAGGCCTCGGCAAAAGTGAGCCCCACTTTCGTATTCATTTGTACTTGGTTGATCCCCTCCAAGTTAATCTCCACAGGGTCTTCTGCGGTCGATATGTTCAATTCAGGGGTATTTAGAATATTGAGCCCGGTATAAAGTGAAACAGTTTTACCACTACCGGTTGGTCCAGTAACCAAGATCATACCCTGTGATTGGGCAAGCGCGTCCAAATATAATTTCTTTTGAAAATCCTCGTAACCTAAAGCGTCAATCCCAAGTTTTGCCGAGCTTGGGTCAAGAATACGCAGTACAATTTTTTCGCCAAACAGTGTCGGTAAAGTATTTACCCGGAAATCAATCGCGCGATTTTTGGATACCTTTAGCTTAATGCGTCCATCTTGCGGAACTCGGCGTTCTGAAATGTCCATTTGCGACATTACTTTCAAACGGGCAGCCATACGTCCAGCAAGGTTTACCGGTGGTTTTGCAACCTCATGTAAAACACCGTCGGTGCGAAAACGAACCCGGTAGGCCTTTTCATAGGGCTCAAAATGTATATCTGAAGAACCGCCCTTAATTGCGTCCAAAAGCACTTTATTAATGTACTTAACAATTGGTGCTTCGTCGGCTTCCGAAGCCTTGTCATCGCCGTCGGCACTCTCATCAACTGTTTGAATGTCGAGATTATCAAGTTCGGTATCATCTATCCCGCCTAAAGCGTCATTAAGGCTTTCTTGGGCGGTGAGAAATTTTTCAATTGCGGTAGCAAGCTTGTCGGCCTCTACCAAAACGGCATCGGTGTTCAACCCAGTATTGAATTTAATTTCATCCAGCGCATGTAGGTCTGTGGGGTCTGCTACCGCCAAAAATAACCGAGTGCCGCGTTTTATAATGGGAAGCGCATGATGTTTAAGAATAAGCCTTTCATCTACCAGCTTTTCTGGAATTGCATCGCGACTTAAAGCGTCTAAATCAAATAAAGGAGCACCAAACTCCTCCGAAGCTGCTTTGGCAATCGTACGTGCGTCGAGAAGCCCGTTCACGACGAGGTGCTGAACAAAAGGGATTTTGTCCTTGGCGGATTGTGCCATTGCTTTTCGTGCGAGTTCCTGATCGAGCAGGTTGTCTGCAACCAAGCGACGCGCTAAGCCATTTAAGTGGGTTGGGGTATTCATCAGGAGACACTCCCGCCGGAAATCATGCGGCCATAACAGTTCTTTTATATTTGTAAAATAGCAAGTTTAAAAACAGGCTTAACTGTAAACGATAACTCTCTGTAATATCTAGAGTTGTAGGAACCTAGTATAGGCTAGATTTAGGCGTCAGTAAGTGAGCTTTAGGTAAAAATATGGCATCGTTTGGTGTCTTGTGACAAAAAATGTCACAGATGAAGGGGAATTGTCAGTCGTTGCGTTCATATTGTGAAGTTATAGCTCGTATGTGACATGGGTAAAACGTGCTTCGGTGGAGGAGAGTGTTTCGGAACGTAACTTTGCAATTAGCAGATGGCCCGTAGGAAGCGGTTAGATGCTGAATCTTCGGCTATTACTTTTTATGAAGCGTAGTCTGGCACGTGCATTGCTTTTGTTTTTACTGAGTTGAGAGTTTGGCAACCGACTAATCTAATTTTGGAGATTCATTATGAAAAAAATGCAAAAAGGTTTTACGTTGATCGAATTGATGATCGTAGTTGCAATCGTTGGTATTTTGGCCGCAGTAGCTTTGCCAGCTTACCAAGATTACATTTCTCGTTCAAAAATGACTGAACCGGTGAGCTTGCTTGATGGTCTGAGAACAGATGTTAATGGTTTTTACACCGATAAAACCAGTTTACCTACGTTAGCAAACCTCACTAACTACGCAGGCCCCAAGGCTATTAATGGTAAATTTACTTCTATAATTGAGGATGTCACCTCCGGTACGGGTGGTAAATATAAAGCAACAATGAAAACCTCTGCGGGTGCCAACCTTGCGGGCAAGACAATCGAAATGAGCTTTTTCACAGTTGGTGGTGTGATTAAGCATACATGTCGCGCTTCTGCTTCTGGTGGTGTTCCTCTTAAATATATGCCTACCGAGTGTCGTGACTAATTTCGGGTAGTGCTTATATAAGCTACTTACTTTGCGAAAAGCCCAGCAAGTTGTTTGCTGGGCTTTTTTATTTAATTCTATAGGCGGCGGATAGTGCAAAACTTTGCTTTTTTCTCAGGCAACCGCTTTTGGGCATGCCTTGGATTTATCTTTTTATCATTGATAGCTGCGCTTTATTGGTCAGGCTTGAATGGTGATTTTGCGTTAGATGATTTTGGAAATATTCCCCCTTTATTTGAAGCTTATAAAGCCAATGGTTTTTGGTATGCCGCTTTCTCGGGAAACGCGGGTCCACTAGGGCGGCCACTAACATTGTTAACGCTGCTTTTGCAGTATGAATCTTGGCCCCACCCTTACACTTTTAAATTCGCGAACCTTGTTATTCACCTAGCAAACACTGGCTTGGTCTTTTGGTTGTCACGCTTATTGATTCCCTACCTATTTGGTTCTGTAAAATCAGGGCAATGCAGCCTTATTAGCTTAGGCGTTGCTTTTGTGTGGGCGATTTTGCCAATTCAAGTGTCAACTGTATTGTATGTAATCCAGCGAATGGTGTTGCTTAGTACATTTTTTATGTTGGCGGGCATGATTACTTATTTTTATGCTAGGCATGCGTTGATTAAAAAAAGTTACTTCTTATCTTTATCTCTATTTGTTGCGTTCTTTGCGATAGTCTTGCTTGCTATATTGAGTAAAGAGAGTGGTTTATTAATATTTGCCTATTTAGTTTGCATTGAGCTGCTTATCGCCACAAAGAGTCCCATACCTAATAAATATTGGAAATGGATGCTGTGGGGGATGTTGTGTGCTCCCCTCATACTATTCTGTTTGTATTTGTATCATATAAAATTTTATCAAGGTTACGCTGTTCGGCCGTTTACCCTAACCGAGCGCTTGTTGAGCGAGTCTAGAGTCGTGTGGATATATATCCACCAAATTATTTTGCCTGAGCCTCGCCAGCTTGGGTTGTACCAAGAGTCTTTTCCAATATCGCGAAGCTTATTTAATCCAATTAGCACCTTAATATCTTGTGCTGCATGGTTTGCGATATTCGTAATGCTAATTTGGGCGCTCTTTAAAAAGAAGGTGCAGTTGTATTTCCCATGCCTGTGGTTTTTTGCCGGGCATTTAATGGAAAGTACAGTTATTTCATTGGAGTTATATTTCGAGCACCGCAACTATTTGGCTTCATTGGGCATTGTCTTCCTAGGGCTTGGTGCTCTCGCATTTTTATATGGAAAAATTCAAAGTCTTTTTATAAAACGACTTTTCTTCGGAGTTGTTATCACCTATCTGGCTATACTTATCACTATTTTAAAAATGCAAACCAATTTGTGGGGTAGCCCACTGATGTTTAATTATGTTCATGCAACGGAAAGAACAGAATCTATAAGAGCAAGATCTTTGTTGGTTAGTTATTATCAATCTGTGGGGAACGCCAAAGAAGCATATATCGCTTTAGAAACAATCGAAAAAGATTTTCCGGCCGAACCTGCTATTTTATTTCTAAAACTACAATTTACCTGTGTGTACCCTAATCTGGCGCCTCCACCTGTTATTCGCGATTACACTTCTGTGCTTCAATCCGGTGATTTTTCCAATGGCGCTTTTCAGGGGATAGATGACTTACTTGAAATGACCGCTGGTGGTGGTTGCAAGGCACTTGATAGAAAAAGCATTTTCGAAGCGATTGCATTATTAAAAACCAATAAGTCATATTCTCATAAGTATTATTTTTTGGCGCGTTTTGAGTCTATGCTGCATTTGCAAAACAAAAATTTATTAGGTGCGATTGATGCCTTAGCGTCTATCCCTAATCGGGGTTATGAAGATTCCGTAGGTTATGCTCGTTTATTGGCTTCTGTTGGTGAGTACAAAAAGGCGTTGCTAGAAATTGATTCTGCTAGGAAAAATATTGGTAGTGGATTTGCCAAAGCTCACAATGAACAAGAACTCAAAGAGCTGAGTGAAACGATAAACAACGATATAAAACTTAGCCCCGCAGATAGCTTGCACTAAGTTGGTTGTCAACCATTAAACGAACCCAGAGTGTGGATAGATGAAGCTTAGTATTCTGATACCGGCAAAAAATGAATTCGCTGGCTTATCAATTCTCTTGCCTGAATTAAAAAGGATTTATCCGTCTGCTGAAGTCATTGTCGTGGATGATGCATCGAATGATGATACTGAGTTAGTGGCACAAAAAATGGGTTGTCGTGTCATATCTCACCCCTATAGTAAAGGCAATGGGGCTGCTATTAAAACTGGCCTTAGGGCAGTACAAGGAGATGTTGTGGTCTGTATGGATGCTGATGGTCAGCATCGCGCAGAAGATATCGCAAGCCTCTTGAGTAAATTGGATGAAGGTTACGACATGGCAGTTGGTTCAAGAAATAAAAGTGGTCAAGCAAGCGTGCAGCGAGGAATTGCGAACGCTCTGTACAATCGGTTCGCATCCTGGATGGTTGGCCATAGGGTATATGATTTAACATCTGGGTTTCGCGCGGTAAAAACAAAAAAATTTCGCGAGTTTATGTCTCTGCTTCCCAACAAGTTTTCGTATCCTACTACTATAACCATGAGCTTCTTTCGAGCTGGTTATTCTGTCGCCTATGTGCCGGTAGAAGTGCAGCCTCGCTTGGCAGGAACGCAAAGCCATATAAGGCTTTGGCAAGACGGTATTCGTTTCCTATTAATTATTTTTAAAATCGGTACTTTATTCTCCCCTTTAAAATTATTTTTGCCGATTAGTCTTCTATTTTTCTCTACCGGACTTAGCTATTACTTATATTCATTCATAACGATCGGGCGCTTTACAAATATGTCAATGCTGTTGTTTATTACATCAGTATTAATCTTCTTAATGGGGCTCATATCCGAACAAATAACATCGCTTATTTATAAAGATACACAACTAACGAAAGAAGATAATCAGTAATTAAACGCGCAAGCTGGTTGCTCAACAAGGTTAATTTAGCGAGATTTGATGACAAAAGATAAGCCTATTCTGTTGGTGTTCGCATCAACTTATCCTCGGTGGATAAATGATCCAGAGCCTGCTTTTGTCCACGAGCTTAGCCGCAGGCTAATGAGTGAATACGATGTACACGTAATATGTCCACATGCTCCTGATAGTAAAACTTACGAGATTATTGATGGTGTAAATATTCACCGGTTTCGTTATGCGCCAGGAAATTTTGAAACACTCATTCAAAGTGGCGGAATACTAAACAACCTTAAAAAGGATAAATGGAAGTGTTTGCTGTTGCCATTTTTCTTTTTGGGAATGCTCATAAAAGCTCACGCGTTGATCTCTAATCTCAAGCCGAGATTAATTCATGCACATTGGATTATCCCGCAAGGTTTAGTGTTGGCATTTTTAAGTATTTTAATGCCATTGCCCCCAATGCTCATCACCTCCCATGGCGGAGATCTATTTGCGCTGAAAGGCCGTGCTTTCATGAAAGTAAAAGCTTGGGTATTGTCGAAATTCTCCGGAGTTACAGTTGTTAGTGAATTAATGAAAACAGAGGTAATAAAGCTGGGTGTCACCACTGAGCGGATTCAAGTCATCCCCATGGGGGTAGATTTTTATGGGAAGTTCAGTCTAACCCCTTTCACGCAGCGCAACGCTAACGAAATGCTTTTTGTGGGCAGGTTGGTAGAAAAAAAAGGTGTAGAGTTTTTAATAAGGGCGCTGCCACGTATTGCAGAAGACGTACCGTTGATTTCGCTAACCATTGCGGGATATGGGCCAGAGCTCGAAAAGTTAAAACATTTAGCTGTTGAACTAAATGTTAAAGAACGAGTTAGCTTTTTAGGTGCAGTCAAACAAAGCGAGCTTCCCACTTTATACCAACGCTGCGCACTGTTTGTCGCTCCTTTTGTGGAGGCGAAATCGGGGGATCAGGAAGGCTTTCCAGTATCTGTAATTGAAGCTGTAGCGTGTGGAGCTCCAATGCTTACGAGTAAATTGCCTGTGTTAGTTGACGCTTTTGGGCGGCATGCTTCAGCGTTAACTTGCGATGTTAAAGAAAAAGATAAATTTTCCGCAAAAATAACGAGCATTCTTGGTGATTTGGCAAACGGCAAGCTGATAGTCGAGTCCCTTCGGGAAGATTTTATAAAGACCTTAGATTGGTCCCAAGTGTCGTATCGTTACAATCAATCTTTAAAATCTATTCTCGCAAAGGATGATTAATTAGTTTTTGGTTTGGCCTAATATTAATATCATCCGAAGTGCCGTAGTTGACTCTATTCGTTGTCTATTTTACCTATTATTTTTTCATAAACCTTTTCCAAAACATGAGCTTGATCTTTCCAATCCATAATTGCGAGTTCGTAACGAGAAGGCGCAGCCAGTTGATTTTCGATAATGCTTGCTAAACTCTCAGTGTCGTCCGGGTTATATAAGATATTTTCTGCGTTTTCAAATAACTTGCTCATTGAGCCGACATTGGCAACCACGACAGGTACGTTGCAAGCGCAAATTTCATAAATCTTTTGAGGGAAACTATATATTCCATATGGGGTGTTACGTAAATAAACTATTGCTACATCAAGCGAGCAAAAAAGCGTTGCAACTTCCTTATGGGGTATCGCTCCCACATAATGTACGCGTGAACTATTCGGTGGTGGGCAGTTTTGATCTATAGTTCCAGCAATCACCAAATGTAGATTTGGATTTCGCTCACTTAACTGAAGGAACGCAGTGTAAACAGGTTCGATTCCTTTATCTCTTGAGAGGCCACCAGCGGTTCCTATCAGTTGTGCATTTAGCGGTAAGCTCAGATTTTGGCGACATTCCCACTTGTCTCGGCTGAAAAAAACATTCTTATCTATGGTGCTGTGAAGTGTAAAAACATTTCCTCTGGCGAGATAGGTATGCTTCACTAAATCGGCTAAAGGCTCTGAAACACAACTAACTGCTTGAGCATTTACAAGAGCCTGCCGATAAAAGTTTTTGAGCAATGGAACGCGGGCCAAACCAAATGATTCAAAATTGTCGTAAAGGTCTGCTGCAAATTTTATTTTCAACTTTCTGGCTGTTTGATACCCCAAAGCAATATGCAAGCAATCAGATGCACCTACAATAATATCCGGCTGGAATTCTTTCGCGATTTTAAGAAGTGCGAAAGGGTAGGTAAGTAGGTTGCGGCGAAGTCTTCCCGCAGACAAACCTAGCCATCTCATACTGCCGTTTTCGGTAGCATGCAACTCATCCTTGATGGTGCAATTTCGGTAGCTTAAACACACACCTAAAACATCATGCCCCAACTGAGCTAGCTGAAATGGTTGTTCATAAAGCCGAGCGTATCGGTCTACGATAACGTCATGCCCCATATATTGTCGCTTACATAAATAGAGTATGCGCATTTTATTTTTTAAGTTTCTCTATTAAATTTTCTGCTGCTGTTAGCGCAGCACCTACGACCTGATCCATATTATAGTAGCGATATTGTGCTAACCGGCCAACAAATGTTACGCCGGTTTCTGTTTTGGCAAGTGCTTCATATTTCTTGTAAAGAGCTTCATTTTCATCATTGGGTATAGGGTAATAGGGATCCCCCTCTGATTGCGGGTACTCTTTTACAGTAGATGTGCCGGAATGTACCTGTCCTGTTAAATGCTTAAACTCTGTTATACGTGTGTAATCAAAATCGTTAGGATAATTAATGGTGCCCACTGACTGCAGTTGAGTTGTGTCCGGTATGTGTTCATGATGAAAGCGCAGAGACCTATAAGGCAATTTTCCGAAGCAGTAATCAAAATATTCATCTATAGGCCCGGTATAAACGACGTGATCCACTTGGAGTTGATTTTTAATTTGCTTAAAGTTGACTCCCGTTCTAGCTTCAATCTTAGGGTGATCCAACATATTTTCGAACATTTTCGTGTAGCCATGTAAAGGCATGGCTTGGTAAGTATCAGTAAAGTATCTATCGTCGTTATTGGTTCTTACGGGAATTCTGGCTGCAACACCTGCTTTTAATTCGGACGGATCCAGCCCCCACTGCTTCTTTGTGTAGTTCAAAAAAAACTTTTCATACAAGTCTCGTCCAACACTGTTAAGGACCACATCTTCACTAGTTCTTATTGTTGAGCGTGGTTCGCGTACTTGTTCAAAAAAGTTACGAGTTTGAATTTCATCTAATTGAAGTTTGTACAGCTGATTTATAGTGTCTTGATTTATGGGGAACGGATATTGTTCACCATTTACCACACATCTAACGCGGTGCTCGTAGTTACGCCATTCCGTAAAACGTGAAAGATATTCAAATATTCGTTGGCTATTAGTATGGAAAATATGAGGGCCGTAGTTGTGAATCAATAATCCGTTCTCATCGTAGGAATCGAACGCATTGCCCGCAATGTGATTGCGTTTTTCAACGATCATAACGGATAAATTTACTTCAGCTAACTGGCGAGCAATGGTTGCGCCTGCAAATCCAGCGCCTACGATTAGAATATTTTTATTCATTATTTCACGATACCAATTAATCTATATGAGTCGTACTCAAATCTTTTGATCTAAATATTTACCTAGAATTGATTTATGACTGTGAAGTTTAAATCGTATGCACGCATCAGCAACATGGCGGTGCATTTTACGTAACTTGATAAGCTTTGGTGTAACGGGTGGCTCATCCCTCATTAAAATCCAATCAATTAGCGTCGTTCTCTTAATTAAAGAAGCGATTGCAAATTCATAAAAATAAAATTCATCTTCAACGTTAATGAATAGTGTTCTATAGTTGTTAGACCTTAACATGGTTTCTTGTGCAGCTATGTAACAGGAATAATAGCTAGCCCTTTTAAGACTGTTTTTTCTAAAGTTAGATGTTAGTTCATTAAAGTTAGCTTTTTCTTTGTAATAGGTCATCCAGTTGTTGCTGAAAATGCAGGCGCTGAAATTGGATAGCCAATCCGTTACAAAGCTACTTCCCTTTGCTGAGGCGATAAATCCGTTCTCAATTATAGGTCTATTCTGATTGCTTTTATAAGCACTTGGGTGCTCGTTGTAGAAACATACTATTTCAGCTTTGTTCGTCATTGCGGCATCGAGTATCCATTCCAGTGAATGGCTTACAACTATAGAATGATCAACCCAGATCCCACCGTATTTTTTTAACAGCGACAACCTAATTAGATCGCTAACTAACTGGATGCATAAATCAGCAGGAACATCAGGAAAATCGGGCAGATAAGTGTGGAGATTTTCATCGTTTAGAACATTGATAGTGAAATTTGGGTTGGCATGGACTATTGACGCTAGACAAGCGTCGGCAGAATGCGACGAGTTGCCGCTCCAGTAGGTCCAAATGATCCGGGGGATTACACCATCTGTTTCGTCAGCGCTCCCCCACAGGAGAGTTCGACAATTGGAGGGCGTTGGGCGTTCGGTGGTCTTAATCACCTTTTTAAATTTGAGGCCACAAAATAAAAAAATATTGTAAATGAAGTATATTATACGCATGGTTGCATGCTCCAAGAGTGCGCATGTTTTGCGGTGCTCAATACAGCTAAAATATTAGCTCAGTAACTTCTCCGGCGAATAGTTATAATTCTTTGAATCTTGCGGAATTGGTAAAGAAATAGTTGGTTTATTTATAAAATCTTAATACGGAGTATTTCAGCCAGCTAAAAGTAAGTAGCGCAAGCTGTAATAATGGCCTTTTAAAGAAAATTCCTAACTTCCAATTTATCCGGATTATTTCAAATATTAATTTTGCGCGATATTTTTTGTTGTCGCTTATGCCTCCGCTTAGCATTTTTGTAACAATCATACCCATGCTTTTGCCATTTCCCTGCATTAGTTCTTGAATAACAATTTCACTATCAGCTGCTATCTTATAGCTTTCATCGTAAAAAGGATGGCGATTGAAAAGCTCGGCTTTATGAAAAACCCCTTGGTGGCAAGGAATTATGGGGCGTCCTAACTGCCATGAAGCATTTATTCCTATCCATTTTTTATCATCTAACTCGCCATCCTGGTCATCAGTGTTCTTGACGCGCAGTACGCTTCCGTAACAAATCGTATCTGAAGCGCTAGTATTTTTATTAATCCAGTTAAATACATTGGTGAGAGCGTTGGTGTCGATAAATGAGTCTCCTGCACCCAAAAAAATCACCCAATCTCCTTGAATATTTTTTAACGCTTTATTCCATGCGTTATAAATTCCGGTATCTACTTCAGATGTGATCGCTATACTATTTATTTGGAGCTTGGTGAGGTTCTCAAGTGAGTCATCTTTGGAGTTTCCGTCAACAACCAGCCATTGAATGTTTTTAAATGTTTGAGCTTCAATTGACGCCCCTGTAACACCTAGAGCTTTACCGGAATTAAGGTTTGACGTAATTATTGTAAAAAAAAATGATGTCAATTAAGTTCTGCCGTTAGTTTATAGTTTTCATAGGTGGTAACCAATCCTGATTCTAGGCTTATAGTTGGTATCCATCCAGTAGATACTATTTTCTCGATATTGAGCAATTTTCTTGGCGCTCCATCTGGCTTTGACGAATCAAAATTAATTGAGCCATGGTAATTGGTTATTTTGGCAATAAGCTGAGCTAATTCAGCGATAGTGACATCTGAGCCAGTTCCAACATTTAGATGAGAGCATGCTGGCGCAGATAATTTTACCCATTCATTTTTATGGATGTTCATTGTATGTATAGCTGCTTCAGCCAAGTCATCGACATGCAAAAATTCCCTTTGTGCGGCACCGCTTCCCCAAACGGTTACTACTTCAGTTTTATTAATTTTTGCTTCATGAAAGCGCCTTATTAATGCCGGAATGACGTGACTATTTTCAGGGTGATAGTTGTCTCCAGTTCCATAGAGGTTGGTCGGCATTATGCACCTATAATCTCGATCAAACTGCCGATTCATTGATTCACACAGTTTAATCCCTGCAATTTTTGCAATTGCGTATGGTTCATTTGTGGGTTCGAGTGGCCCGGTGAGCAGGGACTCTTCAGTAATGGGTTGTGCTGAAAATTTAGGGTAAATGCAGGATGAGCCTAAAAATAAAAGTTTGCTAACTCCGAACTTGTGAGCCGAGCCAATTACATTATTTTGAATTTGTAAATTCTGTAAAATGAAATCTGCAGGGTAGGTATTGTTTGCGAATATGCCCCCAACCTTTGCTGCTGCTAAGTATACTTGGTCAATTGAATTTTCCGCGAAAAAGCTATTCACTGCCACTTGGTCACACAGATCGAGTTCGCTTCTGGATTTCGTAATGATGTCGCAGTTATTTTTTTTCTGTAAGGCCCTTGTTATGGCGGAGCCAACCATGCCTCTGTGTCCTGCTACAAATATTGATGGACGTTTCATGCTATTGCTCGTATTTAATATTCATGAGATATATTAGTGGTGTAGCCGTGTGATTGAAGGAGCGCATTTCTACGAGCATCTATAAGATCGGTTCTCATCATTTCATCAATTAATTCGTCGAATGAAATTCTGGGTGACCAGCCGAGTTTATTTTTTGCGTTGGTTGGATCCCCTAGAAGCGTTTCAACCTCTGCAGGACGAAAGTAGTTGCTATCTACTGCAATTATAACGTCGCCAATTTTAAGCGCGGGTGCATCACTACCAGTGATTGCAGCGACAATTCCTCTTTCGTTTTCGCCTGTTCCTTCAAATATTAGTTCTACGCCCAAGTTTCGTGCGGCGCTAGTAACAAACTCTCGTACGCTATATTGCAGGCCAGTGGCTATCACAAAATCTTCAGGTTGTTCTTGTTGAAGCATTAGCCACTGCATCTCAACATAATCTTTTGCGTGGCCCCAGTCTCGCTTTGCGTCTAAATTGCCGAGGTATAACCGTTTTTCAAGTCCTTGAGCAATATTCGCAAGTCCGCGAGTAATTTTTCGTGTTACAAATGTCTCCCCTCTACGGGGGGATTCGTGGTTAAAGAGTATGCCATTGCAAGCATACATGCCATAAGCCTCTCTGTAATTCACTGTAATCCAGTAAGCATAAAGCTTTGCAACACCATAGGGGCTCCTTGGGTGAAAAGGAGTTCTTTCTGTTTGCGGTGATTCTTTAACTAGACCATAAAGTTCAGATGTTGATGCTTGATAAAAACGAGTTCTTTTTTCTAGGCCTAGGAATCGTATTGCCTCTAGGAGTCGCAATGTTCCTATTGCGTCAACATCTGCAGTGTATTCAGGTGATTCAAAACTTACCGCTACATGGCTTTGTGCACCTAAGTTATAAATTTCGTCAGGCTGCACTTCTTGTATGATTCGAGTAAGGTTGGACGAATCCGTTAAATCGCCATAGTGAAGTTTTAACCGTGCATTTTCTATATGAGGGTCCTGGTAGAGATGATCAATTCGTTGAGTATTGAAGGAGGATGCTCGACGTTTAATGCCGTGAACTTCGTAACCTTTTTCTAGAAGGAGTTCAGCGAGATAGGAGCCGTCTTGACCGGTGATACCTGTTATTAATGCTTTTTTAGGCATAAGTAACCTTCAATAAGAAATAAAATTAAGTATACCTGTTGAGCTAAAAACTAGCTCTTCTGAAGGAGTATACAAATAACATGGGTCGCTCTGCTTGAGGGTTACCAATGAATTCGCCCAGTGCGGATATTTTCTTTAAAAATCAAATAAAAAGATCGCGATAAATTATACGCAGTTTTTAACATGCCTAGGCTTTTAGCTTGACTCCTATATTTAAAACCAATCTTTTCTAAAGCTTCAGTGGCATTTTTTAGATCTGCAAGATAGGGAGTATAAACCCCTCGAATAAGGGCGGTTGGTAAATTATAGAATCCAATATTCACTACTTGATCGCTTACTATTCGCAGCTCGTGAAAATGAAAAAATACGCTGTTGCCATAAGGGAAACGTGTGGCATTCCAAGGGGCGAGCGCTAGTTCTTTATTGTCCAAAACGTGAACGTATTTAGAAAAACGATCGGGCCAGTCGTCTAAATATTTCTGATCGCCAAATTTTCCGTTTTCACTGCGTGCATAGCACCATTCTATGCAGCGCTCCTCCCACCACTTTCTTGTATATTCTCCGCCTGTTCGCGTGAATGTCATAAATTGTACGCAATATTGCCCTGATTTTTCAGATTGGTCGTACTCCGCAGCATAGGCATGGTCTGTAATGAGTACTTCCTTTTTTGATCTCTCAAATTCGTGAAATATGACTGAGGGATTTCTTCGAAACCATAGGTCAGCATCTATATACGTTACTCGCTGCACGGCTAGGTCTGCTTCAAATACAAATCGAGGCGCAAATGGCGTGAGAGTCCAGCAGTATTCCCCCTTTGATCGTGTTGGTTTTACTCGAAGCAGTTCTGCTGTTTCCAACTTGCTGAGTTGAAGTAATCGTACGTTGGGCAAATTTAATGTGGTTAAAATTTCATAAGCTTTATCATCAACACAAAGTATCCATAAGGTGTAGTTTCTAATGTGCCGCTCCATAGACGTGTGAAGAGCGAGGCCCTGCGGTAAAAATAGGTTATCAAAAAGCGTGACGTAATTTTCCATTAGGCACCCGAATATGAATTAACTGCCGCATTTACATTATATCTACTAAATAACTTTATTGATGTCTAGCATGCGAATAATAAGCTTACTTTTTATAGGTCTGTATTTGATCATTTAAATACATCGAGCTTGAAGGCTGAGTATTTATGCTTGGTTATGATTGCGGGTACTTCGCCGAAGTCTAAATGACCAGTCTAGCCTGTAAGGTTAAAATATAATCCTGATTTTGCATTAGATGTGTCACAGCACATTGGGTTGCGAGCATAATATACATTTGTGGTACTTTTTCGATGAGTATCAGCAATAAAAAAGTATCCCCCTCATATCGTTGCATTAGGTGGTGCACAATAGCTACGTGAAATGCACTTCACGATTGTTTGCTTAGGACTAGGATCTATATGTTTGTGCGCTCCAGTTATAGAGCCTTGGTGCCGATATATTTATTCATTAGAGTTTTTCTGCAAGCACTACATGATCCAAATAAAGATCCGGATTGCTAGGCAAGATCGCTCTTGCGACTAATCCCAGTATGCTAACTGATGCCATAATAGTTAACGTAAATAGTAGCTTGGCAAGCTTGGGCCAGCTACTTGTCACTTTATATAAGTAAGCATTTATGAGCTGAAACAAACAGCTTGGATCGGCACCTAGTTTCTTATGTTTTATGTAGTTGAACCCTTGTTTTTCTAAAAGAGCGCGAAGCCCAAAACTCGAGTACCTAGCATAATCGTAAGGCTGTTCATGCTCGTCCCATACAAAAGGGACTGTTAATAGAAGCCTACCGCCCGGTTTAAGAACCCTCGCGATTTCGCTGAGGAAAAAGTCGGGATTGAATACATGCTCCAAGACTTGGTTGCATAGAATGGTGTCAAATGAGCTGTTTTCGAGAGGAAATTTGCCGCCATCGTAAAATACGTCTGCAGTAGCACGTCGTCTTGCTTCAGGGGTGTCGATTTCCAAGCCAATATATTTATTTGGAGATAATAAATCTTTATAGGGTTTTGAGCCGCATCCTACATCTAATAAATCACCATTTAGTTCGTTTTTAAGTTCTCTTATTGCAAGATAAATTCCTCGCCTTGCAATAAAAAATGGATTGAGCCAAATGCCTCCATAATCAGGAAGAAATTTTTGCTTTTTAATATAAGCTTTAAGAGTTGGCATGTTTTTTCTCGAATATGAGACCTTTGAAAGAAAATTGAAATCCTTTTTCCAGTGTAAAAGTTCCATCTAAGCATGGAGTTTCTGCTACTAGATCCCATTTTTTAGCTAATAATTCGATTAATTTTTCCCTAGAAAAAATGCGCATAGGGTAATTTGCTTGGTATATCTGAGGCGGAACGTACTGGATAACGATTCTATCTTCTGCCCGATTGGATATTGGTGTTCTATCAATTATCAGAGAGTTCGCGTTGATAAGATCGATTTTCTCTAAAATATCTTCTGGGTTTTCTAAATATTGCAAAACACTGGACAGTACCACGGCGTTAGGTTGGTTTTCTAATAGGCATTTATCAATAGTTGAATAAAACGAGAGTGACTTGTCCTTTACATAATCTTGCCCAGCTTTTACAAAGTGAGCTTGTTCAACGATATTCCATTTTAGGGTGGATATGCTTTTAATGAATTTTCTATTTTGAAAATAGCTGCTTCCCAATGACCCGCCAAAGTCAAGAACATTAAGATTGCCGTTAGAAATAGCAGCGGTTTTTGTTAATGTAGCTACGAGAGGCCACGAATATTCAATTGTATCAAATGCTACAGAGTCCCGTTCAAATGCGGCATCGCCTTTAATAACTTTTAATGTGCTCTCCAATACTTTTTGCAAAATCACATTATCGTCATAGCCGGTGCTATCTTTTGATGCGGCTTGCCAGCTGGCGTAGTTTCCCGCAAACCTTATTCGGTTATTCTTGAAAAATCTAACTAATTTAAAAACTATTGGCGGAAGGAAGTCGAAAATTATTTTGTTTGAAAATTGCACATTATGCTCCAGATAATTGGTTTTATTCTAAGGGATACTCTTTATTCGTGCAGCTTAGCAACAAAAACAATACGATTTGTCTCAAGTTGGAAACGCTCAATGATATTAAAATACAGCGCAAGACCGTTTGTAAACCATTCCTCTGTATACCAGTGGGGTATGGGGGGGGCGCTAGTGCCATCCCATAGGCCAAGCGGCATAAACTCAATAATTAAATATTTGGATGTGTAGGATGAAATTGTTTCTAGAATTGAGTGGATCGTAAATCCCTGTGACAGTACAAGATGGTGAGTGACTGCAAGTGCAATAACCATTTCAGAATTTAATCTTTTGCATCGCTCTTTTGATATGGATTCACGCGCATCCCCCATAAAATCAAAGCAAGCCATATATACTTTATCTTTATTGCTTGTGCGCAATAGCAACTGATCAATTGCAAAAAGATCATAATCAGTACATAAAACTCGTTCAACACACGGTAATATTGATATTGCTCTAGACAATACTCCTTGATTACCTGCTAACTCAATTACAGTCTTTGGGGCCAATGTTTCGACTCTGTCTAAAATCCATTTCATTCTGGGTGTAAGTTCGATATCACCACAGTTTGTGTAGACTCCGGAAGAGGTATGATAGTGGCTCCATTTCGATACCCCTGTTATTTTGTAAGATTTTAAAAGTCTTAATAGTGATTCTGGATTAAGCTGCTTTATAGGTCTTAATTTGGAATGCAAAAGGAGTTTTATAAAAAATTGTATGAGCTTGTTTTTAAATCGATGTTCAATTTTTTCTGCATCAATTGAATTGCCTCTGCGGATTAGTGATATGAGGTTTCTAATTGCTCTGGTTGGTCTAAGGCCAATAAGGTTATAGAATCGATTTGTCACTCTTGAAAGATCATTGATATTCATCGCTCCTCTGAGTAAGAATAAGTGCTTATAAATATCATTAAACCCTCTCTCAACAAGGATAAGTGGTCGACAATAGCAATTTATAAATTCTTCATACGCAGGCCAGACGGAGTCAATTTGCTTTTTTATTAGGCTACCGAAATCAACGAATACAGGATTGTT
The DNA here is from genome assembly GCA_964581625.1 of uncultured Cellvibrionaceae bacterium. GTDB lineage: Bacteria > Pseudomonadota > Gammaproteobacteria > Pseudomonadales > Cellvibrionaceae > Cellvibrio. Next base: position 11,118 of record CAZOPE010000009.1, on the reverse strand, counting down.
ATATATAAATAGTACATTATATGGTTGGGCATCCTTTAATTCATATCCATATAGGTTCGCGATCTTGTTAACCGTTAATACGCACTCGCCTGCTCGACGAAGCATTTCAGGAGACCACTCGTACGGATAAATAATCGGACTGATTAATTCATGTTCAACAACAAATGCATAGCCTTCTAAATGAATGTCTGATATTTCAGTTTTAGGGAAAAGATTGCTATCTACTAGTCGCTTAATTAGCCCGCCGTTAATTAATTCCTTGGCATAAGATTCATATTTATAGTTAATTGCTCTGTAAGCTTTTTCTTGTGTGAAAAAAACTGGGCCAACATCATCTACTAATGATAAAGGTGACTTTGTAAAATATTCTTCGATTTTATTTTTGATCATAATTTTTTTTTATTCCAATGGCCATAAACCCATGGTGCTTGGTACTGTGTAAAAATAACGGGAATATAAACGCATTTAAGCCCCATGAGATTGAGAATGAATATGCCGCGCCAAGCAGTCCATAGTTGGGAATGAGGAAGAGCGCAAGCAGAATATTTGTTATTGTTCCACCTAAAACTAAAATTAATAGTGCTTTTTGATTGGATTCAATAACTAGCAGGCGTCCTCTTAACGAAACTAACGACACAAAGACAATTCCCCAAATCATAATGGAAAGCACTTTTCCCGCAATTAGATATGCCTCGCCGTAAAGAAGTTTAATGATAGAATTAGATAAAAGACATATTGCGAGCGCTATAATGGCAGAGCCGAGGCTAAAGAAAATATATGCCCGTCTTGCGTAGTTGGTGTATAGGCTCTGGTTCTTAATATAGATCTCCGTTAGTCGGGGTGCTATAGAGCCACCGAAAGCCACCGGTAAAAAATACAAGGCTGCCACTAGTCCACTTGCTACCGAATAAGCTCCGAGATCTTTTAAAGTCGCATATTCCATTAGAATGATTTTGTCTACATGCATATTTAAGGCGACACAGATGCCCGATAGTATGATTGGCCAACAATTCTTTATTAGCTCGCGGGCTGTTTCTCTTTCATAGTGCCACGCTTTGGGGTGAGCGGTAGTTGCTGAGTAAAAATATATTAATGCCACTGCAGATATGGCTGCTTCGAGTACCACAACTGATACGAAAAATATTAATGGGGCGGAAATCAAAATAAGTAGGCATTTCAATATTGTTGAGACTAAAAAGGCCCCTCCCTCAGCAATCACAGAATATTTTGATTGAAGGCATGATTCAAACCAATACTTAATTGTTTCAGAAGGCTTGAAAATAAAGCATATCCCTAAAACTGTTATAAATAATAATGAGGTCTGATCATTTGGTCTAATTAAATAAGCTGCTGCTATTGCAATACCCCATGCAAACAAGCTACCTATAATTTGTAAAAAAAAAGCACTGCCAATTGTGCTATTGGCTGACTCAGGATTTACTATTAAGCTTCTAACAACAATACTATTGAGGCCGAGTGTTGCAAAGGTTGTTAATAAAGCAATGAAGGAGAGTGAGTAATTGAGTTGTCCAAGCTGATCTGGCCCCAGATATCTTGCCATCCATGCGCCAATAAATAGTCCTATTACCACGCGCATTGCCTTATCAACAAAAATCCAACTAAGATTTTCCACAATCCTTAGGGTGTATGGGTTTGAATGAAAAATATTTTTCACGTAGTTAACTGATGGGCCAAGCAATGATTGAAGAAAAGGTTTCACTTTTTTTGCTCCAGCCAATCAAGCAAAGCCGACCTAAGCTTGTTATCCAAGCGCTGATTAAAATTAGTGAGTGTAGCGCAATATAAAATTATTAATTAATGTTATTTAGCTCAAAAACCGCATCGACAAATCCACTGCCCGACAATGTTTCGTCAACACCCCAATCGAAATAAAATCTACGCCGGTTTCTGCGATTAGTGGGAGTGTTGTTTCAGTTACATTTCCTGAAGCTTCAAGCTTAGCCTGTCCCGCATTAATAGCCACTGCTTTGCGCATATCATCCAGGGTAAAGTTGTCTAGCATGATGATGTCGACATTTGCGATGAGGGCTTGGTTTAGTTCATCAAAGGTTTCCACTTCTACTTCTATTGGTTTACCAGGGGCGATTGTTCTTGCTGTTGCTACGGCTAGCGCAATGCTGCCGCACGCGGCTATGTGGTTTTCTTTTATGAGAAATGCGTCGTACAAGCCGATTCTGTGATTGTGGCAGCCGCCACAGGCTACCGCGTATTTTTGCGCGTCTCGCAACCCGGGTATGGTTTTTCGTGTGTCGAGTAGCTTCACGTTTGTGTGTGCAACTAGGTTGGCGTAGTAGCGACTGGTTGTTGCAGTACCTGACAATGTTTGTACGAAATTCAGGGCTGCTCGCTCACCCGTTAACAGGCTGCGGGCGTTGCCTTGCAAGCTGAACAGCGTGCTGTTGGCTGTTACAAAGTCGCCGTCGTCGACATGCCACTCAATTTCTACTGTGGGATCGAGCTGGGCGAACACTTCATTTACCCAATCTTTGCCGCAAAAAACACAATCTTCACGTGTGATTACGTTCGCCTTGGCAACTTGGTCTGCACGAATCAGTTGGGCGGTGATATCGCCCGAACCTACGTCTTCAGCCAAGGCGCTCTTAACGTTTTCTATAATACTTTCGGCAAGATGGGGTATGCGCTGTGCGAAGGTTGGGTTCATTTATCTTATCTATCTAATCACGAATTTTCGCCAATATACCTTAATTGATGGCGTTTGCGAAAAACCCGCTACGAAAGCCTTTTTGTATGATATTTGTTCGTGTGAACTGCGTTTATTTTTTATAGCGGTTGGTTTCACGAAATGGTGAAAATGATTCGAAATTATATAAGAGAATGAACAACTTATCGCTATTTGTGATATGGCTCTCGCCTTGAGCAATTACCGCTAGAGCCCGGAAACCAGTTGGATATACTTCAATTAACGAGGTCTATCTGATGGTTAAGCATCATGTCTGAACATATCCGTCCTGAGCAAAATAATGTTGTGCAACTGAACCCCGAGCGCAGTACTGGGCAGCAACCGCAAATTATTTTGGCGCGCCTGCCTGCCGCTATGCATTCTTTGCGCGATAAGGCTCGCCAGCAGCTGCAAGGTTTGCTGCGCGACCTGTTCGATAAAGTTGATGACGCTATGTTTGAATTGGCGGACAAAGCCAATAACAATCACGAGCAAAACCTGTATTTCGACTCAATGCGTGAAGTTCGCCTTCGCCGTCGCGCTATGGAAGCGGCTTTTTTTCGCAGTATTGATATTCGTTTTGCGCAGCTATTGGACCATAACGCCTATCGCGATGAAGTTCAAACTGAAACCAAAGAGTTCTCGCTGGACGATCTTTCACTCGTTAAAAATGATGATTTGGAAGAAATGGTGGCCATTGAAGGGATGATCAATAAGGCCAACGAGCAATTCGCGGAGCCTATCCAGCATTTAACTCTGCGTATTGATCACTTGGTTCCGATCAAGGTTTATCAAAAGAACAATCCACTGGGTGTAGATGTCATCTGCAACGCATTTAATGATGCAGCTAAAAGCCTGACCATAGATGTTAAAGCCAAGCTTGTGCTCTTTAAGCTGTTCGACAACATGGTTATGACCAAACTGGGCGGCGTGTTCCAGTCGCTTAACCAATTATTGATTGAAGCCAACATTCTTCCTTCTCTGAAGCAAACCAATAGAATCAAGCGCCCCAACACACCTGCCGCTCACGAGCATTATGGTGCCGGTTTGTCTGCGTCATTGGATTCAGTAGAGCCCGGCGCAACCGCTGGTAAAGCCCCGTCTGGGCATGCTCAGGCGGGTGTTGCTTCTTCATACGACGAGCAAACTAACCAAGTTCTTCACACATTGCGTGATCTTTTAGGCTCTCGCAATGGCTCCCGTGGGGCTGTTGAACGAGTTGGGGAAGTGGTCGCCACTCAAGATTTGGTGCGCATTCTATCCATGGCGCAGCACCAGAATACCTTCACGCAGGCGCCGGTAAATGGTGGTGTTGCTCCTATTAACATCCGCGATTTGTTGCAAAATCTGCTGAGCAGCGAGCATCAAAAGCCGCAAGCTATTAACGCGGTTGACGATGATGTTATTAACCTCGTTAGTATGATGTTTGACTTCATTCTTGATGATCGCAATCTCGCGTCACCGATGAAGGCATTGATAGGTCGTTTGCAAATACCCATGGTTAAGGTGGCGATTGCGGACAAAACCTTCTTCAGCAAAGGCGGTCATCCTGCTCGCCGTTTGCTGAACGAGATGGCCATGGCTGCTCTGGGTTGGCAAGAAACCAGCGAAGAGAACCAACGCAAAGATAGTTTGTACAACAAGATGGAAACCACTGTACAAACCATATTGTCGGATTTCGAAATCGACATGGCGATCTTCAATAACTTGCTTACTGATTTCCGTTCATTCCTTGAAAAAGACAAGCGCCGCGCTCAAATTCTTGAGCAGCGTACTATCGATGCTGAAGATGGCAAAGCCAAATCCGAGCGCGCTCGATTGCAGGTTGATGCCGTTTTGAACCGCTTAACCTCTGGTCATGATCTTCCTGCACCCGCTTTAAAATTGCTCCGTGATGCTTGGGGTAACGTGCTGTTCATTACCAGCTTGAAACAAGGTGTGGAAAGTCCTGAATGGCAGGCGGGGATTCGTGTGGCCCAGCAATTGGTGTGGAGCTTAACCGCACCTATGTCTAAAGAGAATCGCCAGGGGCTGTTGAAGCTCGTTCCTCAGCTCTTACAGAAATTGCGTGAAGGTTTGGAGGACATTTCCTACAGCCCTTTCGAAACAACCCAGCTGTTTAAACAGTTAGAAACCTTGCACTTGGCTCGTTTGCGCTCTGTGCCCAAGATTGAGCCAATTCTTGCGCCACGTCCCGTGGTGGCTCCCGCTCAGCCCACCACGCCGGCAGAACCCTCTATCAAGGTGAAGTTGGCGGATGTGCCTGCGCCTACAGTCGCGTTTACATCTATCACACTTGCAGACGCACCTGTCGCCCCAATCGCTTCCGAGCCTACTAAACCGATCCTTGAAACTCAGGCTGAACCCCCCGTTCTTCAGGTTGAGGAAAGCGAGTTAGTTGTGGAAACCGCTGTGCTTGGCGAGCCTCAACCCATAGACGAAACGCCTGCTGCGGATGTCATTCTCGTCGCAGAGGCTTCATTTGATGTAAACATTGAAGTTGCAGTTTCAGAATCCAATGAAATGGAATCCTCTGTGTCATCAGATGTTGATGTTCCTGTATTGGAGGAGGTTGTAGTAACTCCAGTGGTGGAACCTTTAGTTCCTGTGGGGGCAACGCTGGAATCACTGGAAACCTTTGTTGTTGTGAGTGACGAGCCCATTGTGGATGCTGCGGCAGATAGCTTGCCAGAAGGCGATCAGCACTTGTCTTTGGTTGGTAATCTCACCCAGGGCAGCTGGTTTGAAATGCAAACAGAAGATGGCCAAAAATTCCGTAGCCGTCTTGCCGCCATTATCCGTGCCACGGGTAAATACATTTTCGTCAATCGCTCCGGCGTTAAGGTGGCGGAAGAGACTCGCATGAGCCTGGCGTTAGCGCTCAAATCTGGCCGTTTACAGGTGCTTGATGACGGCATGTTGTTCGACCGCGCCCTCGAAGCTGTTATCGGCAATTTGCGTAGCAGCCGCTAAAACAGGGCGTGTGCAAAGACCTAGCCTTGGGTTTATGATGCCTACTCACTAAAAAGAGTGGGTCTGAACTCAAGGGTCATGGTCTGTTGATGTCAAATGCTTCTAAAGTCGGTGTTCAGGATGGTTACCTAACCTCCGCTATTCGATGCCCCTCGCCCAATATCAATCAACGCCCCGTTGAGCAATTTATTAGTCTCCTTGTTATTCACAATATCAGCTTGCCGCCCGGTAAATTTGGAACAGGCTGTGTTCAAAAGTTTTTCACCAATCAGTTAGATCCCACGCAAGATCCCTATTTTCAAACCGTCGCAGACTTAAAAGTATCTGCACATCTTTTTATTGAGCGCGACGGCGCCATCACACAATTTGCGCCATTTGATGCCCGCGCTTGGCACGCCGGCGTGTCTTCCTTTAATGGCGTTGCAAACTGTAACGATTACAGTATTGGGATTGAGTTGGAAGGTTGTGACAATATTGCTTACACTGACGCCCAATACGAAGCTTTGACGAGGGTGACTGGCGACATCATGCGCATTTACCCGCAAATTACGCTGGAACGTATTGTCGGGCACAGTGATGTTGCGCCCGGACGCAAAACCGACCCGGGTGAAGCCTTCGACTGGGCTCGCTACCGCGCGAGCCTGCAAGCCGCCGTATCTGGCAGCGTTTAATCACGAGAGATCGCTATGATTTTTTTAAGTTTGATTGCCGTTCTGGGCATTATCTATTGGTCGCCGCAAAGTGCGAGCGTGTTGCAGCGCGATGGCTGGTTTATTTGGTTGCTCAATCGCGCACGTGCTTTACCTGCTGCATCTTCTTTTCCGCTCTTGCCCATGATCGTCGCATTCATTTTCCCTATGCTGGTTATGATCATCTGTATTTGGGCGATTGTTTATTTTCTTTCTGCTAATTTCCTATTCTTCGTGTATGTCCCCATCCTTTTATACGCTTTGGGGCGCGGGGATTTTTTGTCAGAAGTGAATAGCTATATTGCCACAGTAAATCGCGGTGATTCTGTAGCAGCGAGTAAATGGATTGATGATATATGCGGCCATGCGGCGGATGACATAGCGGCTTCCCCGATCAGCGATTGGAAAAGCCTGCATGGCCAAGCATTAAAAGTAATTAGCTATCGCGGTTTTGAGCGCACCTTTGCGGTTTTATTTTGGTTTGTGATTGCCGGCGCTGTGGGCGCTCTTTTATACCGCTTGAGTGTGATTTACCGCGAGCAAACGACCCCACGCTCAAACGAGGCTGTGCTTGCGGAGAAGTGGTTATGGTTAATTGAGTTTCCCGCGGTGCGCCTCATGGGTTTAACTTGGGCGTTTGTGGGTAACTTTGACAGCTGCCCGCTGCGAGACAGTTTGCTTGATACCGAAAACTCATCCATGACTATTTTGAACAATAGTTTGCGCGGTGCGCTGGGTGCTCCCACCGATTTGTATGTGAAACCCACGGTTGTGGTGGTTGATCCTGAAGCAAGCCCCGAAGAGGTTGCGGAGGTTGCAGAAGAACTCGCCGGAGCAGCTCAGGAAGCAGAAGAAAATGCACAAGAAATTATTGAAGATTTAGTGGGGATTACGTTGAGCCCACAAGCGGAGCCTGCGTACTCTTTTGCCTTAGTTAAATCCAGTGTGCCGCTGTACTCGCGCTCATTATTATTCTGGGTGGGCGCTATCGCTTTCGCCACCTTGTTTATTTAATAGAGATCTTTACACGATACTGCGCGCGACATAACTGCGTTAAAAATCAGTAAAAATGCGCATTTACTATGTGTAAATTCTGATTTTTACCTTGTGCTGTCATCGCTCGCTACTTCGGGTAAAGGTCTTATACGTAATTATTGGTTTTGAATATTTGATGTAGAGGTAAATAAAAATGCCATCGTTTGATGTGGTTTCTGAAGTAGATAAACATGCGCTCACCAACGCGGTTGACCAAGCCAGTAAGGTAATTACCAGCCGTTACGATTTCAAAGGTGTGGACGCAAAATTCGAACGTAAGGAATACGAAATTACCATGACCGCTGATACTGAATATCAGTTGGATGCCATGCTGGATTCTTTAAGAACATCGCTACCTAAAAACGGCATTGGTGTTTCTTGTTTGGATATCAAACCTGTTAAAACGGCAGGCAAGCAAGTGAAAAGAGATCTTACGGTGCGCACCGGTTTAGAAACCGAGCTTGCTAAAAAAATCATCAAAATGATTAAAGATGAGAAAATGAAAGTTCAAGCATCTATTCAAGGAGAGCAAGTGCGGATAACCGGTAAAAAGCGTGATGATCTGCAAGAATGTATTGCCATGTTGCGTGCGGCTGAATTAGATATGCCTTTGCAGTACACGAATTTTAGGGATTGATTTAGTGTTAATCGTCGTCATCTTCGCGTAGCGGGGATGACGACAACCTTGTAAAAATAAATTCTCTAATCCTGTCCCGTTCTTTTCCATAACCAAGCCAGCAACAACAAGGTTGGAATCACCGACAAGGTGCTGAAAATAAAAAAGGTTTGATAATTGGTTGCTTCCACAATATAACCCGAGACCCCGCCAATAAATTTACCCGGTAAATTTGCGAGTGATGCGAGCAGTGCGTATTGCGTTGCAGTGAAATTTCTATCGGTCAGGCTCGACATAAACGCAACCAGCACTACGCCCGCAAAACCTTGCGAAATATTATCGGCCGTAATCGTCGCGAAAAATGACCATTGTTCCGCAGGGTGAACGGCCATTAATAAGTAAGCAAGGTTTGAAAGAGAAACTGCAATTGCTGCAACCACCAACATGTAGCGAATATTAAATGCTGCAACGCAAATTCCACCTAAAAACGCCCCCGCAATACCAATCCATACACCATAAAGTTTGGATACGGTTGCTATATCGGCTTTGGTGAATCCTGAATCCAAATAAAACGGCCCTGCTAAAACGCCTATCATTTGGTCGGGCAATTTAAATAAGCCTACAAACGCCAAAAGCGCGATGCCAAGTGCAATGCCATTGCGCGAAAAAAATTGCTGAAAAGGTTTTATAAAAGCATCTTGAATGCGAATCTCACGCACGTTCAGCGCGTTAGTTGGGTTGGGTTCTTTGGATAAAAACACACACGCGAGCGGTAACAAAATACAGCCAGCCATGGCGAAATAAGCGATCTTCCAGCTGGTAAGCTCCGCCAAATAAAGGCACATAGCGCCCGATAAAATTAAACCGACGCGGTAACCCAAAATGTAAGTGGCGGCCAGCGCCGCTTGAGATTCAACAGGCGCAATTTCAATGCGGTAGGCATCCACAACCGTATCCTGTGTTGCGCCTGCAAAGGCCGTTAAGCCAACTAAAAAAGTGAAGGTCATTAACGAGGAGCTTGGCCCTACAATCGCCATACTTGCCAGCGCAAAAATCAGGAGTACTTGTGAGGCCACCAACCAACCTCTGCGGCGGCCTAAAAATGGCAGCGGGTAACGGTCGATCAACGGTGCCCACAGAAATTTCAGCACGTAAAAAAAACTGGCGTAGCTGACTAGGCCAATGGTGCTAAGTGCTATGCCTGAATCGCGTAGCCAAGTTGATAAGGTGTAGCCGGACAATAAAAAGGGAATGCCGGATCCCATGCCTAAAAACAACATGGTAAGGGCAGAGGGTGTTGCAAATGCACGTTGAATTCCTTTCAAACCTTTGTAGTTATTTTTATTGTCCTGCGTTGAAATGTCTGTGCTCATAAAGTGGGGCTGCGTTGATTAAAAAGAATAGGCGTAAAGGGATAATTTGATTTTGCCGTTATGAATTTCAATACCTTCTTGCTGCAGGCGTGTGAGTTGTTCGCGGTAGCCCTCGGAGCCTTCTGGTAAAGACGGTTTCCCCTGCGAATTAATGACTCTATGCCAGGGTAGGCGAGAATTGGCGGGCAAGCCGCACATCAATCGCCCTGCTAGGCGCGCACCTTTAGGCATACCCGCCAGTTTGGCCAGATTACCGTAGGTAATTACCTTGCCTTTGGGAATTTGAGCAAGGGCGAGGAACATGGCTTCGCGGCGTTGTTCTTGGGTTTCGAGCATGGCAGTTTATGGCGATGGCTGCTGAATGGGTGGCTCACCTTAATTAAGAATACTCTGTTTGTCGATGATCTATTCGGTGCGCAAGGTGTTGCGTACAAATCCTGCCTGACCAACCCTTACCACCAATGCTAAGATGGCCACCCTAAAATGAGGAATGATTATGCGTTTAGGTTTGTTGTGGTTGTTGGGGCTCTTGTTCGTTGAGATTTGGTCGATTATCAAAATGAGCGAATACGTAGGGGGTTGGGCCGCGTTTATTTTATTGTTCGCCGGGTTCTTTTTTGGTTTGCAGTTAATGCGGGCTCAAGGAATCAACGCCATGATGAAAGCTGCTCAAGCCGCGCAATCTGCCCAATCACCTCTGGGGCCTATAGCTGAGGGCATCGTCAAAGCCTTTGCCGGAATTTTGTTGATCATTCCCGGTTTCTTTAGTGATTTTATCGCCATCCTTATTCTTATCCCTTTTGTTCGCAAAGGTTTTGCTCGCTACCTCGCCAGGAAAGGCCAGTTTCAGGGTTTTGCGGCTGGCGGATTTGGGCAAGGTGGTTTCGGAGGCGGCGGTTTTGGTGTTTTTGGTCAGGGCGGATTCGGCAAGCCGGGCGCGAATGATAGCTTTGCAGGCGGTAATGTTTATGAGCACGATGGTAGCGCTAAGGTCAACACCGCTACTGACCGCAGTCTTCAGTCAACATCCAAAGATGAGGATGTGATAGAAGGCGAGATAATTGAGCCAACGTCTGGCAAAAGCCCTAAAGATCGCACTTAAGCGGCTAATAAATGCGGATTTTTTTTCACTCCGCAGTTGAAATCCAAAAACCAAGCCCCATCTGCTGTTCACCCCATAGCGAGTTGTCATTTAACTCGCTCTCTTGGCGGTCTTGAAGAGTTCAAAATCGTCATTATTAACCATCGCTGAGGCTAGCCTCAGATACTCAATCACTGAGGCTAGCCTCAGGTTTGTTAACAACGCTAGTTAGGAGACTTGTGTCCATGAAAATTCGTCCGTTACATGATCGTGTTGTGGTTCGCCGCAAAGAAGAAGAAACCAAAACTGCTGGTGGCATCATCCTTTCAGGTGCAGCTAAAGAAAAGCCAAATCAAGGCGAGGTACTCGCTGTTGGTAATGGCCGTGTATTGGCTAGCGGTGAATTGCGTCCGTTAGATGTGAAAGTAGGTGACGTCGTAGTATTCGGTAAGTACGCCGGTAGCGACACCATCACCATCGACGGTGAAGAATTAGTGATTTTGAACGAAAGTGACATCAAGGCCGTATTGGTCTAAATCGCTCGTTTGATCCCAATAAAGAATCCCCTGAAATCGAATGATTTCCCCGTGATAATGAATTATTGAAGGTAGAAGATTATGTCTGCAAAAGAAGTGAAATTTGGCGATAAC
>CAZOPE010000008.1:0-100593 GCA_964581625.1 uncultured Cellvibrionaceae bacterium | reverse complement strand
AGTTGGAAACCGTTGTATTGGCAATCGACCCAGAGCGTGAGCGTATTTCTTTAGGTATCAAACAACTGGAAGCTGATCCATTCTCAGAATACGTTTCTGTAAATGACAAAGGCGCAGTTGTAAAAGGCATCGTTAAAGAAGTAGAAGCTAAGGCTGCCATCATCACTTTGGCTGCTGATGTAGAAGCAACCTTGAAAGCGTCTGAGTTGAGCCGTGAGAAAGTTGAAGATGCACGCAACTTGTTGAAGGTTGGTGATGAAGTTGAAGCCAAGATTATTGCTGTAGATCGCAAGAATCGTGCTATCAGCTTGTCTGTAAAATCTAAAGATGTTGAGGAAGAGAAGTCAGCATTGAAAGATCACAGCACCAAGCAAACCGAGCAAGCTGCGCCAACTACTTTGGGCGACTTGATCAAAGCGCAAATGCAAAATAAAGAGTAATTTTGCAAAAAACGGCTAGACTTGTTCTAGCCGTTTTTGTTTGAGGTGTTCAGTTTTTAAATTTGTATAAGCACTCGATTTGAGTTTATACAAATTTAAATATTGTTTAGTATTTCAAACGCTTTAAAAAGGATTGCAGCAAATTTTGCTTGCCACTATCTAGCCCATGCGGCGTCAGCCAGAATATGAGTATAGGTCATGACAAAATCTGAACTTATTGAATATATTTCCGAAAAGCAAAACCAGTTACCCGTTAAGGATGTTGAGCTGGCAGTGAAGCTGCTGTTGGATCATATGTCTGATATCCTGGCGTCGGGAGAGCGTATTGAGATTCGCGGCTTTGGAAGTTTTTCTTTGCACTATCGTGCGCCTCGTACGGGCCGCAATCCGAAAACAGGCGAGTCAGTAACGCTTGAAGGTAAATATGTTCCCCACTTTAAGCCTGGTAAAGAAATGCGCGATCGAGTTAACGAAAGTATTCAAGCTGCTTAGGGTTCAATCGAACGTCATTTTCTATAGCTCATTTAGTTTTTAAGAAAAATAAAATAAGACGCTAAAAACAATTTAATGTGTTTCCAACCTTTTCTAGCTGCTTGTCCACCTAAATGGGTGATGTGCATAGAGGGCAAAAAAATCTTCTTTTCAATTTTTCGTGAAAGATCGAAGTCTTCAAAGTAAAGGAAATACTTTGGTGAGAATCCTCCGGCTTTTTGTAGTATCTCGGTTCTACATAACATAAAACACCCACTTGCTAGCTCTATAGGAAAAGGCGTTTTCGTAGGAAGTTTGTCCTTGTAGGTGTATCTCTCTAAACTTTTTCTAAAAATGCGGTTCAATAATCCGCTATTGATTCCTCGAAGAAAAATCACAAGGGGAGAGGGGGAGCGTTTGCATAAATATTCTGGTGATCCATTCTCGTTGTATGCATCTGGTGCGACTAAGCCTACATCTGGATGATTAATTAAATAGGTGATGCCTTCATGTAATGCTTGCGAGTCCATTTCCACATCTGGATTAAGAACTAAATGAAATAGTGACTGTGTTTTATTGATGGCAAGATTATTGGCCTTACCATACCCAATATTTCCATGTCCGCTGATGATTTCTACAAATTTTAACTCGTTTTTCGCCAACGTGGCGGAATTTTGAAAAGATTCCGTTTCGAGTGTTTGATTATTGATTAGAGAGAATAAATAAGAGTTCAGGCTTCCATTTTCAATTGCTACTTCCAATGCAAATTTTAGTGAGAGTATCGTGGTAGCCAGTACGGAAGGGGCAGTGTCGTAAACAACACAGCTTATGCTCAATGTATTCAGCGAGTTGGGTTGGTTATTCATTGTTTGGTTTGCTTAGTGGTTTTCAATGCTATTACGTTGTTGCTTCGCACGTGGTGCAGCAAATCTTCGGTGCCATCTGCAGCATTAAATTCGACGCAGGAATGCTTAAGGGTTTCAAATAAGGCTTTATGATTAAATTTCTCGATGTGATTTTGTAATTCTGCTAAATACTCTTCTAATTCCGGCAAAGGAATTGCATTCTCATTTGCACGCATAATTCGAGGGTGTTCGGTCCCTTCGCAGTTTTCACCAACCAATAATTCTTCATAAAGCTTTTCGCCGGGTCGTAGTCCGGTGAACAGAATTTCAATATCACCCGCTGGGTTGGATTCAGACTTAATGCTGTGCCCAGATAAAAACGCCATTTCAGTTGCGAGATTAACTATTTTTACTGGCTCGCCCATTTCCAATACAAAAACATCACCACCTTTAGCCATTGCTCCCGCTTGGATGACTAGTTGGGCGGCTTCGCTCATCGTCATAAAATAGCGAGTTATCTCAGGGTGCGTGACAGTAATTGGGCCGCCACGTTTTATTTGTTCGCGGAACTTTGGTACCACGCTACCAGACGAATCAAGCACGTTACCAAAACGAACCATGCTAAATGTTGTTGAATTTTTTTGAGTTGAAAATGCCTGCAAAACCAATTCGGCCAAACGTTTCGTTACGCCCATTACATTTGTAGGTCTTACGGCTTTGTCTGACGAAATTAAAACAAAGTGCTTCACTTTTGCGGCAATAGCTGCTTTGGCTGTTTTTAGCGTGCCAAATAAATTGTTGTTGGTGCCCTCTAAAATATTGTATTCAACTAAAGGTACATGCTTATAAGCTGCTGCGTGATATAACGTCTCCACTTGAAATGATTTCATAATATTTTCAAGCAGTGCTTCGTTGTTAATTGAACCAAGAATAGGATAAATTTTGGTTGAATCATCCTTGGTTAATGCTGAAAGCTCTTCGTTAATCTGATAAAGGTTGAACTCACTTCGTTCATATAAGATGATTGATGCCGGGTTGAGTTTTATGATCTGGCGACAAATTTCTGAGCCAATTGAACCGCCAGCGCCAGTAACCATAACCACTTTATTGGTGGTATTAATGTCTAATAAGGATGAAGCTGGCTCAACAGGTTCTCTTCCCAATAACTCTTCAATTTGAATGGAGCGGAATTCCTCAGCATTGGCTGTCCCATTAATTAAGTCATTGAGCGGTGGTATCGCTTGCACTTGCACGGGCAGTTTTTCTAATGCTCTTACAATACTAACGGTTTGCTGTTGCGCAGAGTTATCTAGTGCAAGCAATATCTTTTTCGCATTAAATTTACGAATCAATTTTGGGATTTCACTGGAGCTATACACTTTGATGCCCCGCATATTGCTGCCATGTAGCTTTTTATCGTCATCAACAAACGCCACAGCTTTATATTGAATACTTTTATTGAGGTGAGATGCGAGAAGATTTCCGGATTCACCAGCCCCGTAAATGATGATATTCGTATTCCCTTGTGGGGTAAAAAATTGCAGGAGATTGCGAAACAAAAGTCTAGGCAAACCAATTAAAAACAAAGCGATGAAAGAATAAATGACAGGGACGGAACGCGGCAGAAAGGCGTGAAGATAAAAGCCTGTTGCAATCATGGCGAAGCTAGAAGCAACTATACCAATTAAAATGGTCACGATGGCCTGCGGTGGCATGTAACGCAAAATAGCCCTGTAAAGCCCCATGCGAATAAAAATTGCTACAGAGATTACAATGGTCGCTATGAGGCATAAGAGTTCGTTTGAGCTAAAGTGGAATTCTAATTGGCTTAAGCGTAAAACGTATGCGAGATAAAAAGCAGCTGAAATGGCGGTCACATCGTAGGCGACACTAATCGCGCGCTTTATTGGGCGCGGAGCATCCAGAAATTTAGCAAGTAAGCTGTTCATAGAGTTGCCTCGAAACCTGTTTGATGAAGATTCCAGGTGGCTTTAGTTTTTTTCAATTTTTCCGGCGCCCATTATAAAACACAGCCAAATCAAAGGTAACACGGAAATTGTAGTAATGAGTAATGCGTACTCTCGCCAATAATTTGCAGCTATGGCCAAGGGAAGGAGCCAAAACAGGTTGATGGCTGAATAAAGTAAGCTGACCTGTTGATGAGAATTGTATTTGCGCGACAAAATTTGGTAATTATGGCTGCGATGTGCGAGATACCATTTTTGACCTGTGGCAATCCGGTAAGCGAGAGTCCAGCTAGCGTCAACAATAAAAAGGCCTAGTAAAATAATGACTGAATAAAGGGTGACGGCATTTAAATTGATGGCATAAAGGCATATACAACCAATAACGCAACCTAAAAACGTACTTCCAATGTCACCCATAAAAATTTTCGCCGGTTGCCAGTTAAGTATAAGGAAACCGGTTATCGGTGCAGTGCATAAAATCAAAAAATAACTGAAGCTCGTAAAACCCTGACAATAAGTGAGGAGCGCAAGCCCTGATAAAACAAAAATACTTTCGCTAGCGGCAATCCCATCTATTCCATCCATAAAGTTGAAAAGATTAATTAACCATGAAAGCCCTAATGCTAAGAAAAATCCTGTTAAGACTATTTCCCAATAGCTGTTACTGCCATGTGCTGAGAGATTACCCAAAGCAATAAGTGCGCAGATAAAATATATTGCAAAGCGCTTGGTTCGACTAATTCCTTTTATGTCGTCGACTAAGCCAGTTAAGGCGACTAACATTGTGGGAACAATTGTGAACAATATAAGGTTACTCATTTCATGTAATAGCGCGTAGGTACAACCTAAAACACTAATAAGTACAACAAAACTTAATCCGCCAATTCGGGGGGTTGCATTAACGTGTGAACTACGATGGTTGGCTACGTCCAATAACTGCTTTTTGTGTGCATATAGAATTAGCCCCTTGGTAAATACATATCCCAAGGCACAAAGCAGAAAAAATAAAAAGATGAATAAACTCATAATGAATCTGGGTTCCAACCCAAAAGAGATTTTGTTTTTTTGATATCGACTTGTAAATCCCCCGTTAAGCTTTCGATTGCCTGTGGGAAGAGGAAGCTTAAAATGCCAAACACCCATTTAGGAACACTAAAAAATCGAGTCGGGATATTTAATTTGGTTGCAAGTAACTGAACTATTTCTCGTGTATTGCGAGTTACATTGTCACTTGCTAAAAAAATGTCATTAGCTGCCTTTGGGTGGGTTACACAAAGGGTAATGAGGTCGCACAAATTGTGTAAGGAAATTAAATCACGACGGTTATTAATGTTTCCAAAGGGTAAAGGAATGTTCTTGGCGATAAGTGTTTCAAGTGTTTGCAAATTCCCCTTGTTATTATCTCCATAGACCAGTGGTGGGCGAATAATAGTCAACTGTGTGTCGTCACTCGAAAAGTATTGTTTTAACACTATTTCACAATCGAGTTTTGATTGCCCGTAGTTGTCTTCTGGCTGCGGCAATTCGTCAGCCGTATACGGAGTTCTTCCGCTGGTTGAGTTGCCGTTCACCTTTATACTGCTGACATAAATCACGCGCGGAATTTTTGCAGTTCTACAAAGATTGGCAATTCGGGTCGTTAGCTCGACGTTGTCGCGTTTGAAATCCGCTTCGCTCGAATTGCGAGTATGCGCTCGAGCGGCAAGATGGATTAGGCAATCAACTCCCGTTAAGCTTGCGAGGAGGGCTTGGTCGTTAGTTGTTAGGTCTAGGGTTTGGCCCTCGGATTGATTTGGGCCACGAGTCAATTTGATGATCTGCGCTTGTAAATGGCTTTCCAAATATGGGCAAAGTGCTTGCCCTATAAAACCAGTAGCACCTGTCACGGCAATTTTCATGCGGGCCTGCAACCTCAAGCGTGATTCGTATAAAATTGATTATCCCTGCTTGATTGGCATAGATGCAACTGGTAAAGTGCGCGCCGCACGTATAGGACTATAGCTCAGTTGGTTAGAGCACCACCTTGACATGGTGGGGGTCAGCAGTTCGAGTCTGCTTAGTCCTACCAAATTCCCTAAAAGCCCGCTTAATGCGGGCTTTTTTGTCTCTACCGCCCGTAAATTGATCAAGCAATTGGTGCATTTTTGCGGTGCCTCCCCTTGATTTTTCATAGTACTCCCCCATTTTGTCTTCATCGGTTTTTGGCTGTTCTTTGCCCGAAGCCCTATATTGGTATTTTGCAATTATCAGGAGTTACATAATGACTATAGAAGCTCGTAGAGAAACGCGCGGCTTTCAGACGGAAGCAAAACAATTATTGCATTTGATGATTCACTCGTTATATTCCAATCGCGAAATATTCCTTCGTGAATTGGTATCAAATGCTTCAGATGCTGCAGATAAATTGCGCTTTGAAGCGGTATCGAATGGTGACTTATATGAAGGTGATGCAGATTTAAAAATCCGTGTAAGTTTTGACAAAGATGCAAAGACAATCACCATCAGCGACAACGGTATTGGTATGTCACGCGATGAGGTGATCGAAAACCTTGGCACCATCGCCAAGTCAGGTACTGCGAGCTTTATGCAAAAGCTGAGCGGCGACCAAAAGAAAGATGCGCAACTAATTGGTCAATTTGGGGTTGGTTTTTATTCAGCATTTATTGTTGCCGATAAAGTTGTAGTAACCACTCGTCGCGCCGGTTTAGCAGCGAGTGAAGGTGTTCGTTGGGAGTGTTCTGGCGATGCGGAATTTAGTGTTGAAACCGTTGAAAAAGCACAACGTGGTATGACAGTCGAGCTGCATTTGAAAGATGATGCACTGGAATTTGCGGATAACTGGCGCCTGCGCACGATCATTAAAAAGTATTCAGATCACATAGCTATTCCGGTGGTAATGCAAAAGCCGGTTGCGGTTGATGATGATGCAGCAAAAGCTGCGGAAGACGAAGTTATCAATACGGCCACGGCCCTCTGGACACGTTCTCGTAGCGATGTAACAGATGAAGAATATAAAGAGTTTTATAAGCATGTAAGCCACGATTACGCAGAACCCCTCACGTGGAGCCACAACCGCGTTGAAGGTAATCTGGATTACACCAGTTTGCTCTATGTTCCCAGCCGTGCACCATTTGATCTATACAACCGCGATGCTTCGCGTGGTGTGAAACTCTATGTTCAGCGCACTTTTATTATGGATGATGCGGAACAATTTTTACCTCTGTATCTGCGTTTTATAAAAGGTGTGGTGGATTCAAACGATTTGTCGTTGAACGTTTCCCGTGAAATTTTGCAAAAAGACCCTAACATCGACACTATGCGTGGCGCTTTAACAAAACGTGTTTTGGATATGTTATCCAAAATGGCGAAAAGTGAGCCCGAAAACTACAGCAAATTTTGGAAAGAGTTTGGTCAAGTGTTGAAAGAAGGGCCAGCAGAAGATTTTGCGAACCGTGAGAAAATTGCCAAGCTTTTGCGCTTTGCTACAACCCATACCGGCGAGACAGAACAAAATCAATCGCTTGAAGACTACGTTGCCCGAATGAAAGAAGGTCAGGAAAAGATCTACTACATTGCAGCTGAAAACTTCAACACTGCCAAGAATAGCCCTCACTTGGAAGTTTTCCGTAAGAAGGGTATTGAAGTATTGTTATTAACTGACCGTGTAGATGAATGGTTGATGAGCCACTTGTCTGAGTTTGACGGAAAATCTCTGCAGGACGTAGGCAAGGGCGAGCTTGATCTCGGCAAGCTGGACACCGAAGAGGAAAAGCAAGCTAAAGAGAAAGTGGCAGAGCAGTTGAAGCCTCTGCTTGAGCGAGTAAAGACGGCACTGACTGAAGAGGTTGCAGAAGTACGCATTACGGATCGTTTAACCGATTCTCCGGCATGCGTAGTGGTGGCTGAACATGACATGGGCGCGCAAATGCGTCGCATTCTTGAGCAAGCCGGCCAAAAACTCCCTGATTCAAAACCTATTTTTGAATTGAATCCAGAACATCCGCTCGTTAAAAAACTTGAACAAGAAGCGAATGAAGAGCGTTTTGGCGATTTAGCGCATATTCTTTTTGATCAGGCGAATTTAGCGGAAGGTGCGCAACTGCAGGATCCGGCAGCTTATGTTCAACGTTTGAACAAGTTGTTGTTGGAGTTGAGCAACTAAGCTAAATCTGTTCATGAATAAAGGCCTTGTCTATACTCTAGCCAAGGCCTTTTTTATTTCTGCATACATTTGGTGATAACAATGGAATTTAAGCAAGTAACTCTTGGTGCAAAAAAAAATATCGCACTCATTGCTCACGACAATAAAAAGCACGATATGGTTGCGTGGTGCAAAGAGCACAAGTCGGAGTTATTAAATCATGGGCTCTACGCGACCGGCACAACGGGGATGATTATCGAAGAGTCAACAGGTTTACCTATTAAAAAATTGATCAGCGGTCCTTTGGGTGGCGATCAACAAGTAGGTGCTTTAATAACCGATGGCCATGTAGATGTGCTTATTTTCTTTTGGGACCCATTTGAACCCATGCCGCACGATCCTGATGTAAAAGCCTTGCTGCGTATTGCAGCAGTTTGGAATATTCCTATTGCGTGCAATCATATTTCAGCAGATTTTTTAATCGCCTCTCCTTTATTTAGTTCTCCTTCACTAAGAGCTGTGCCAGATTACGATGCCTATTTGGCAAAACGTGCGGTGAGTCTTTCATGAAATTTTTTAGTTCTCTAGACCAAGTTGGTGCAAACGCAAATTGCCTATTTAACCTTCAGCAAGTTGAGCAAGCGCTGGATGTAGTTATTAAGAAATTAGCTGCAGATCTCTCTGAAGAACACCCAGTAGTACTTGGCGTTATGCGTGGTGCATTGCCTATGATGGGTTATGTTGTGCCACGGTTGCCTTTTTATTTGGAGCTGGATTATGTGCACGCAACTCGTTACCAAGAGAATCTGAGCACGGGTGAATTGTTGTGGTTGCATGAACCCCATGTGGAACTGAAGGGTAGGAGTGTGCTGATAATGGACGATATTTTGGATCGCGGCGTCACACTAAAAGCCATCGCAAATAAATGTTACGAATTAGGTGCTAAAGATGTAAAAATCGCAGTGCTGTGTCAGAAACAAATTGCTGGTTTTACGCCTGCGATTTCTGCAGATTACATCGCCTTGAGAGTGCCGGATGCTTATGTGTTCGGATATGGAATGGATTACGAAGGTGGTTGGCGAAATGCACCGGGAATTTACGAATTAATTACGTCTGATGATTAGCTAGATGGAACACTAAAGCTCTTCCGTAAGCGCTGGAATTTCCACTGTTATTTTTAAACCACCTGTTGGTTTATTTTCTGCCCAAATTTTTCCGTAATGCAAGGTTACGCTGCGGTGAGCAATCGCAAGTCCTAAGCCGTGACCGCCGCTCTCACGATCTCGTGCAGAGTCTGTACGGAAGAACGGCTGGAAGATATCGCTTAAAAGTTCATCGGGCACACCGGTACCCGAATCCGCGATGACGATAGAAAAGATATTTTCATAAAATTGGTAGGATAGTCCGATCTCGATTTGCCCCCCTGCAGGGGTATAGTGAATGGCGTTGCGTAAGATATTTTCGAATACCCCCACTAACATATTTCCGTAGGTTGCCACCAAAGCTTCATCGCGCTGGCATACGAAATGAACACTAATCGATTTCTCACTCGCCATCTGCTCGTAGTCGTTAATAATACTCTGCAGTAGTGAGACTAAATCCAGTGTGTCGTCCAGCTGCCAACCTTGCTGATCGTGAACCGGGAGCGAGAGAATTTCAGTAATGATGTTACCTAAATAATCGGCTGCTTGTTTGATGCGTTCGAGCTCGCCATCAACCACACCTTGGCTTCTCTGTTGCGCTAGCGCGAGTGCAAATTGCAAGCGAGCGAGCGGGGTACGCAACTCGTGCGATACATCTTTAATGAGACGTTTTTGTTCAAGCATGGCTTTTTCGAGCCGTGCCGTCATTTGGTCAAAATCTCTTCCCAGCGCCGCAATTTCATCTTTTCTACCGCTGAAATGTTTGCTAACGCGTGCACTTAAATCGCCGCGTGCAACTTTCTGAATGGTTTCCTGTAAACGCTTGATACTTGAGGTGAAATGACGTGCGAGTAAAAAGCAGGCACTACCGCTAACAAGTGTGGATACTAAGAGCAGCGGCCAAATATTATTAATGAATAGTTCCCAAATAATGTCACGGTCGGCACCTTCGTCTAGCCCATCGGCAATCGTAATAAGTTTCACAACCTCGCCATCGTTCAACGTAATGTAACGACCAAAGAGTTTGCGATTCCTATCCTGAATTTTTTCGTAAGGATGCTTCGCATTGAGTTGCTCACCAATCATGAGCACTCCGGGCGGCAGCATGCGATTTAAAAGATCTTGATTATTGTTGTCGAGTGCAAAGATAAAAGGAGAAGACCAAGCTGGCAGGGCGCGTATATCTTTGCGGATGTCGCTCATGCTGCGGTTAATAATACTGCCCGCCATTTGGAACAATAGACGTTTGGCGGGTTCTTCATCATGTTTTAAATGAGCGTTTTGTAAATTGCCATCGGGTGTTACATCAAACCAATGCACCACTACGGTGGTGCCTACAATGATAAAAGCGGTTATCAACCAAAAGGTCAAAAATATTTTTAGGTATAACCGCGTCATGTCAGGCTATTTTTCTTCATGCAATGTAAGCATGTAGCCAGCGCCACGCACATTAATGATGAGTTCTTTGTTGGCTCCCGCCGCTGTTAATTTTTTGCGAATATTGCTGACATGTACGTCAATGCTGCGGTCGTAAGGTGTGAGTTTGCGATTGAGCGCTTGTTCGGTCATATCATCTTTGCTAATCACTTGGCCCGCTTGTCTTACTAATATTTCCAAGACACTGAACTCCGTACCCGTTAAAACAATTTCACTGCTATTCCAGGTAACGTGGCGGCTTCCCAAATGTAATACGAGCGGCCCAGATGCAATTTTTTCCAGCTTAGCGGGTGCGGGCTCATTAGTGTGCGCTCGGCGTAAAATGGCGCGAATACGAGCTACGAGTTCACGAGGGTCGCAGGGCTTGGGCAAGTAATCATCTGCGCCTATTTCCAACCCAATAACCCGATCAATCGTATCGCCCTTGGCGGTTAACATGAGTACTGGTGTTTGATGCGTCTTGCGCAAAATTTTCAGCACTTCAAAACCGTTATAAATCGGCAGCATCACATCCAGTACAATAGCCGCAAATTGATCTTGCGTTGCGAGTTGAATGCCAGTTTCTCCATCATAAGCGGCAACGACGTCGAATCCTTCAGTTGTGAGATATTCACTCAGCAGTTGGCTGAGCTCTTTGTCGTCATCAATGAGCAGAAGTTTATTCATGTATAAGATCACTTATTGGAAAAGTTATGCTGCAAGTGTGCAATAGGCACTATTGAGTGTCATTGAAATTGTAGCTGTTTAACCCTTCTTAACAAATTCAGAAATGAATTAATTCATTAACAATGGGCAAAAAAGCAGGACTTTTCACTAGCTGGCGCATGTATACACAAGATTGCTTGCGTATAAAAGTGACGGTGAGGAAAATTGCGTTTCTTATCAGTTGATATGAGGTATGTGTGGGTAGCATAGGGCTTTTTTTTGGTAGCGATGAGGGTAATAGCGAGCGTATCGCTTACAGGATTCAAGCGCGATTTGGCGAGCAAGTAGTCGATGTTCACGATATTGCCGACGCGACCCAGCTGGATTTTGTCTCTTACGATAAAATTATTTTGGGTATACCAACGTGGGATTTTGGCCAAATCCAATCTGACTGGGATGATTTTTGGAATGATATTGCGGAGATTGATTTTTCCGGCAAAACCATCGCTATATTTGGATTGGGTGACCAGTACGGCTACAGCGACTATTTCTTGGACGCCATGGGCATGCTGCACGATGTGGTGATAAAAGCTCAGCCCTGTATCGTCGGTTATTGGTCTACCGAAGGCTACGAATTTACGTCGTCTAAAGCGGAAATCCCGGGAACAGGCTTGTTTGTTGGCCTAGCTTTGGATGAGGATCATCAGGAACACCTGACTGCAGATAGACTTAATCGCTGGTGCATCCAACTCGGTATAGAGTTCGGTTTGAATGAAGCGCCACAGGTACTGGATGATTAGCCCAAAACGAACCGAGCATTTGTCGCAAAAAAACTTGTTGCACTGGAAGTAATACTGTATATAATCCCAATTACTGTATAAACAAACAGATCAGCAGGGGTGGTTATGTACAATCTAACAGCGCGTCAGGAACAAGTTTTACAGCTTATTAAAAGTTACGCCGATGAAACCGGCTACCCACCCACGCGCGCTGAGATTGCCCGCATTCTCGGTTACAAATCGCCCAATGCGGCTGAAGAGCACATCAAGGCCCTAGCGAAAAAAGGTGCGATTGAAATCGTGCCTGGGGCATCCCGCGGTATTCGCCTGCCTGAAACCGCGAATGATGGTGTTCCTATTGTTGGCCGCGTTGCCGCCGGTAACCCAATTCTCGCGCAAGAGCACATTGAAGATTACTGCAACATCCCGCCAAACTTCTTCTCTCCGTCAGCTGATTATTTGCTGCGTGTAAACGGTATGAGTATGAAAGATGCCGGCATTTTGGATGGTGACTTATTAGCCGTTCACCGCACGACCCAAGTTCGTAGTGGCCAGATTGTGGTCGCCCGTATTGGCGAGGAGGTGACGGTAAAACGTTACAAGCGTATGGGTAACCGCTCTCAAGTTGAATTGTGGCCAGAGAACCCGGATTTTGATGTGATTCATGTGGATCTCGCCGATCAGGAATTTACTATCGAAGGTTTAAGCGTAGGAGTCATTCGCCGTGAATAGAGTTCGCCATTTAGACCAAGCAGCTGCACCTAGCTGTGGAATTACCGAGCTTGTTATTGCAAACTCGTCTCCGGAGCAAGCAGCGTTAATCATGCCTATGATTGCTTTTTTGACGCAAAGCTGTGTTAACCGTTGGGTGACTTGGATTGCACCGCAACATTTATCGCGCGAGTTTTTGGAGTCTTTTGGCGTAGATACTCGCTACGTACGCCTTATTCATTGCAGTGACGAAGCGAGCCGCTTGTGGATTACATGGGAGGCCTTGGCTGCAGGCAATAGCCATACGGTCATTTCCAGCCCAGGCAAATTAACGGATAGGGAGCTGAAACAGCTTGAGAATGCTGCCTATCAAGGCAATTGCCAAGGATTGTTGCTTAGAGTTAGGTAGTTAATGAGTTAGGGAATGTCTTTAAGCTTCTGCTACAAAGACCGCGCGAATGGGGGCGGGGTGTCCCTCGGCGGTGAGTGTTGGGTTATTGGGATCAAGGAATTCAGGGAGTGAATGGAATTTCATCCAGTGGGTTGAGCGCTGTTCTTCGGTAGACGTAGCGCAAACATCCACAACACGTGGATTACTAAACCCCATTTTGCGCAGCCAACTCAGCATGGTTTCGCAGCTAGGTAAGAACCAAACGTTGTTCATCATCGCATAGCGGCCCTCTGGTACCAGCACATCACCCATTTCACCTTCAATTACTAAGGTTTCAAGTACCAATTGCCCACCGGGTCGCAGTGCTTCTTTAAGCTCGCGCAAGTGATCCATAGGCGATTTGCGGTGATAAAAAACACCCATTGAAAAAACTGTATCAAAGGCTTGCAGCTTGGGTGGAAGATCTTCTATTCCTACTGGTAAAACATCTATGGGGTAATCTTGTCCCGCCAACTGTTTAACCATGTGAAATTGCACAATAAAACGTGGTGACGGATCTATACCTAGCACGCGTTGCGCTCCTTCACCCAACATGCGCCAACAGTGGTAACCGTTGCCGCAGCCGACATCCAGAATCAATCTGTCCTTTAACGGCGCAAGATGTGGAAGCACGCGATCCCATTTCCAATCTGACCGCCACTCTGTATCCAAATGAATTCCATGTAACCAATAAGGGCCTTTTCGCCATGGAATGAGAGTTTCAAGAACAGATTGAAGCTCCGCTCTTATTGGTTCGTCGCAGTCACTACCCCCGCCAATTTCAACTTTGTCTCTAAAGTTGTTGTGGCTACTCTTGATTTGCGGCAGCCGCTCAAGCGCAGATTTCCACGTTGGTAAATCCCCATAGCGCTTTTCGCAAAGACCATCGGCAATTTGTTGCGGAAGTGTATTTGACCAGCAAGCAAGAGGGCTTTCTGGCAGGTAGGCGAGCAGTTGATTGTATTCGATCATTTGATGGCAATTATGGAGGCGAAGTTAAAACATTGGAACCAAACGTCCACACTCGCAAAGCCCGCGTCTTTCAAGCGTTGGCGATGGGTGGCGAGAGTCTCAGGAATCAGTACGTTTTCAATAGCAGTACGTTTTTGGGCGATTTCTAAATCGCTGTAACCGTTAGCGCGTTTGAAGTTGTGATGCAACTCAATCATCAAGGCTTGGTGTTGTTCATCATCAAAGGCAAGTTTTTCAGAGAGAATAAGTACGCCATTGGGCTTTAGCCCCTGATAAATGCTACGCAAAATTTCGGTGCGTTTTTCTAATTCAATGAATTGAAGGGTAAAGTTGAGAACAGCAACGGAGGCGTTACTGATCGGGAATTCGCACAGGTCTGCACAATGGAGTGCGACCTCAATTTCTGCGCTATCTGCCGCAATCACTTGTTCGCAACGTTTAATCATTGCAGCCGAATTATCCACGCCTATGATGCTGCAATTCGCCGCTTGAATTCTGTGGCGCATGGCCAGGGTAGCTGCTCCCAGCGAGCAACCCAAGTCATAACAGAAACTGTCGGCCTGCGCGTAGCGCTCGGCCAAGTTCCCAATCATGTTGATGATAGTAGCGTAGCCTGGGACTGAACGTTTAATCATGTCCGGGAATACATTAACCACACCCTCGTCAAAGGCAAACGCATTCACGTGGGTGAGGGGGTTGGCGTAAAGATTGTCGTGGCTGGACATGGCTAAGGCGTCAAAAAAATGGTTGCGCATTGTACCTGTTGCATGGGGCTGGGAACAAATCTCAGAAAATCCCTGGCCGATAGCCTTCGTAATGGCACTGTCATATTGACGGTAGATTATGTGCAGCATGAAAAATCTCCCCCTTAACATCTCGCAAACGGCAGTTGTTTATTCGGAGTTACAAATGCAAGCGGAATTGCAGCGAATTATTGAGCATCGTTTGCTTACGCCGGTTTTTCAGCCCATTATCGGGTTGGATACTTGCCGTATCCTCGGTTATGAAGCGCTTATCAGGGGGCCGGAAAATAGCCCTTTGCATACGCCAGATCAGCTTTTTTCTGTCGCTCGCCGTACCAAACAGTTGGCTACTCTGGAGTTCGCCTGCCGTGCCGGTTCGTGCGAAAAGTTTGTGGCTTTGAATTTAAGCGGCAAATTGTTCTTAAACATGACTCCCTTGAGTTTTACAGATAGCCAATACCGCGATGGCGTTACGCGCGAAATTTTGCAGCGGGTTGGGCTTAGCCCGGAGCGCGTGGTGTTTGAATTGACCGAAAGCCAGCCCTTGGATCAATTTGATCTACTGCGTACTGCCTCTGAGCACTTCCAGCGGCAGGGCTTTGCTGTCGCTTTGGACGATTTGGGCGCCGGTTACGCGGGTTTGCGAGTGTGGAGTGAGCTTTGTCCCGATTATGTAAAAATTGATCGACATTTTATTAGCGGAATCGACAAAGACCCGGTGAAACGAGAATTCGTGCGGGCCATGTTGGATATTGCCAATCGTATGGGAAATAAAGTCATTGCAGAGGGAATCGAAACCGAGGCGGAATTGAATACCTTAATTGCTATGGGCATTGAATATGTTCAGGGGTATTTTTTGGCTAAGCCTGCGACAGATCCCATCCTCGAATTTCCTGCACACATTAATTTAGCTGCTCGCCAACATCACTTTCCCTATCAAGATTTTTTCTTGCACAGGGTGGGTGAAATTGTCGTTAAAGTTGATGTAATTTCGCCCAGCCTTAATGCAGAAGCCGTGGTAAAAATGTTCCGGTCGGATGTTCGCCTGTGGTGTATTCCCGTGGTGGACGGGGGAAAACCGCTGGGGATGGTGAGCAGGGCAGAGCTACTGAATATTTTTTCCCAGCCTTTTGCACACGATTTGTTTGCAAAGAAAACCATCGCTGAATTTATCAGCCCCATGTCGTTAATTATCGACTCAAACTGTGAACTTAAAAAAGTCGGTCAGTTAATCACAGAGGATCCACATCAAAATCTGAGCGTAGATTTTATTGTGAGTGACGCAGGCAAGTACGCAGGTGTTGGAAAAATTCGCCATCTGTTGCGCTGCATCACAGAGGAAAAGTTGCGCGCAGCCAAACACAGTAATCCTTTAACGCAGCTGCCCGGCAATGTGCCCTTGTACGAGTGGATCGACCACTTATTGCACAAGGGTGAAAGCTTTGTAGTGGCTTATGTGGACATAAATCATTTTAAACCGTTCAATGATTCCTTTGGTTACGGGTTCGGTGATGAAATTATTCTGCAGTTGAGCAAAATTTTATGTGATCGAGTTGATCCTACGAAAGATTTTGTTGGCCATGTTGGTGGCGATGATTTTATTGTTTGCTTTCGCAGTGATGATTGGCGAGAAAAATGCGAATCGGTTTTTGTTGATTTTACTCAAGCTTATGAAACGCTCTTGCCTCAAACTCATAAAGATTATTGGAGTTTAGACCGCCACGGAAACCGTCAACGATTTGGAGCTTTAACGCTAGCTATTGGTTGTGTATCACCAGATGCAAAATCTTGCACAACACATCATCAGGTGTCGCTTTTGTTGGCAGATGCAAAACACAATGCCAAGAAATTGGGCGGCAACCGTATTTTTGAATCCCGCCGCCGAATGCTGCCAACGGCTGATGTGTCGTCAGTTTCTTCGCTTTAGATGTTTCCTTCATCCCAAACCCCAGCCAAATAGAGAAATAGTCAAAAGCGGCTAGACTTAGGCTATTCTCTGGTTTTATTCAAAATAGTCAGCTTGTCATGGCAGCGGGCAATGGTGTAAGTGAGCGAGGCTATGTCTGAAAACCCCTACGCAAAAATGCAAGCTTTAGTCGTGGATGATTTTGAGAGCTTTCGTATTACGCTTTCCAAGATGTTGCAAGAGTTCGGTATTGGAACCGTTGATTCTGTGCCGTCTGGGAGCGAAGCATTGCGTTACTGCAATTCAAAGACCTATGACCTTATTCTGTGCGACCAAAATTTAGGTAAAGGCAAAACGGGCCAGCAAGTTTTAGAGGTTTTGCGACACAAGCCTAACCTTAATAGCGACAGTTTGTTTTTACTGGTATCTGCAGAGTCGAATAAGAGCATCATAATGGCTGCTTATGATTACGAGCCAGATGCTTATCTCACCAAACCCATCACCGGTCAAATTTTGGGGCAGCGATTGGATCGTCTGTTTAAACAGCGCATCGCTCTTACGCCCATTTACAGAGCCTTGAAAGATAAGCAGCTGCAATCTGTGGTGGAGCTATGTGAAAAGGAGTTGAATTCCACGCGTCGCTATGCGGGGGCTTGCCAAAAAATATTGGGGCGAACCTTGTTGGAGCTGGGCGAATATGAAAAAGCCGAAACTCTATATCGTGATATTTTAGAGGTTCGCCAGCTGGACTGGGCTATGTTAGGAATGGCACAAGTGAAAAAGCTGCAAGGTGATTCACTTAGCGCTCAACAATGGCTTGAAGAGGTTATCCAGTTCAATTCTTTGTGTTTAAAAGCCTATGATATGAACGCTGATCTACTATCAGCACGTGGTGATTATCAAAATCAGCAAAAGGTTTTACAGCAAGCGGTATATGTCTCGCCTTTATCGATATTGCGCCAACAATTATTAGGCGACGTTAGTTTTAAAAATAACGATTTACTCGCAGCGGCCAATGCTTACCGCAAAGCGGTTAAGCTGGGCGAAAACTCTGTTCATGATGATATTAAATTTCATAAGAGTTTTGTTCATGCTTCTATTCGGCTTTCCGGGTTAGATAAAAATCTGGCAAGCCCATTCTTACGTGATGCTCTTAAAGTGGCCGCTGAAATTCCTGTTCGATTCGGTAAAACCAATAGCAATAAAATTGCAGCAGAGCTATTGGAGTCGCAATTGTTTTCTGCGGCTGGTGAAGATAAGCGCGCAACGGATTGCTTGGTCAATGCAAAAAAATCGATGGATTCAGACGATACAGTGAACTTAGAGTTGCGTATCGAACTAGTCAGAGCCTTGCGCGAGTTGGGCAAAGAGGAAGAGAGCGCAAAAATTATTGCAGAGCTGCTGGATGAATATGCTGACGATGAAGAGCAGCTCCAAAAAATCGATTGCCTACTGGATGAGCCATGCAGTGCAAAAAATAAAGCCTTGGTTGCGCGAATTAATAAAGACGGTATTGCCTTCTACGAAGCAGCCGATTTCAATCGCGCTGTAGATTGTTTTGCCAGCGCTTTGCAAGATTTTCCGCAACATATAGGTTTGCGTTTAAATTTGGTTCAGGCCTTAATGGGGCAGGCGAAGCAAACATCGGATAGTGAACAGATAATTATTAACATGCAGCAAACGTTGGATTACATTCGTAACATTATTCCCGATAAACACGCTCAATATAGACGCTTCCGGCAATTGGACGATGCGATACGCGGTCTTGCATCCGCCCAGCGCCATTAATCTGTAAGATTTAAAATATAATATTAACTTTGGTGGAAAAGTTATGAACCAAAAATCGGAGATAATGGATTTTTCATCTGTGTTAGCTTCCAGCGTACACGACATGAAAAATTCTCTGGGTATGTTATTGAATACCTTGGCGGATGTAATGGCCAAATATCCCCCTCAGGATGATGTTCACGCCAAGTCTTATGCAGTTTTGGAGTACGAAGCCGCGCGTATCAACAGTGAGCTTATTCAGTTGCTATCGCTCTACCGCTTGGATCATGACAAGGTGCATGCCTACATTGAAGAATGCCAAGTGCTGGATGTAATAAGTGAGCAGGTCGCACGAAATCATACTTTGTTACAGACTCGGTCAATTGAATTGGAGTTGGATTGCGATGAGTCTTTATCAGGTTATTTTGACAGCGATTTAGTCGGTGGTGTGGTGAACAATATTCTGGTCAACTGTGCACGTTACTCCAAAAGTAAGCTTAAGTTGTCTGCGGCGCAAACGTCAGATGGCCTGTGCATTAGCATTGAGGATGATGGGCCCGGCTACCCTGAGCATATGCTAAACGCCTCGACCTTTTGTGAGGCTAAAGCAACTTTTGCGGGCGGTCGGCCACACTTGGGGCTTATGTTTGCTAATAAGGTGGCGCTGATGCATCAAAATAAATCCCAAAGAGGGTTTATCCGTTTAGATAACGAGAGCTCCTTAGGTGGTGGTTGCTTTAAGCTGTTTTTACCTTAAAAGTAGCTTTTGCCGAGAATTACCTGTAAAAAAGTTATAAAAGTGCTCGTAAAATTGTACTTCCTTGCAAGCTAGTCATAAAACCGGGAGGTCGGAGCTTGAAAAGGGGCAAAGCCTATAGCATTATCCAGCCTACAAATTTTGTTTTAGGTTGTTTAAAACTATGCTAAAAATTCGTTATAAAAATAATAAGTACAATTCGGTGTGGTTGGTGGAGCCCATGATCACCGTAGGACGTTCAGCAACCAACGATCTTGTCGTGGATGACCCTTATGTAGCTGATAAGCATTTTGAAGTCCATGTAACCCACGAAACTCTGACTCTAAAAAATCTGCAACCTCTCAAACCTGTTCGTGTTAATACCGTTGATGTTATAGGTGCTTGTACCCTTAAGGTTGATGACGAAATCACCCTCGGCACCATTGAGTTGGTGGTTATAGATCCCAAGCGTGAATCCAAAGTCACCTCGTCGGAAGCGGCAAACGCAACACAAATGCGGTCTGTCCATACCACAGGGTGGGCACTTAAAGCTAATCATACGGCCTTGGCTAACCGCGTCTTTCCTTTGAAAGATACTACGGTTATAGGTCGTTCAGCAGATTGCGATATTAGTTTGGCTGCTGCGCATTTATCGCGTCGCCATGCCCAGCTGCAGATCATTGACGGTGCTTTGTTTGTAAAAGATTTGGGGTCTGCTAACGGCACTTTTCTAAATGGTAAGCAGGTTATGGAGGCGCGTGTAAAGCGGGGTGATGAGTTGCGTTTCGATGCCTTAACCTTTGGAGTGATGGGGCCAGCAGATGAAATGGCGAAAACCACTGTTCGCTCGATTCCCGTCCAATCAACACCAGCGACTCGCCCAACGCCTGCCAAATCCTCGGCTCAGCAGGACAAGCTTGCAACCCAGCATAAGTTTAATAAGAAAGAGAAGCAGGTAGAAGTAGAAAAAAGTAACCGCGGTTGGATTGTGCTGGTAGTGGTGGCTCTTGCCGTTATTGCAGCGTTGCTTTACAAGCATTAATTCAACGCCGTGAAGGTTTATTTGTACACCACCCTAGGGTGTCATTTGTGTGATAAGGCCAAAGATGTTTTATGGCCTTTGCTTCAGCAGCATCAGTTCAGGTTGATAGAAATTGATATTGCTGAGGATGACAAACTTGTCGATCAATATGGAATTCGTATTCCTGTTTTAGCTACATCTAACTCATCCGTAGAATTAAATTGGCCTTTTAATGCAGAGCAGGTCGATATGTTTTTTGCTAGCTTGTCTTAAGAATTATTTTTTGTCGGTAATGCCCAAATCGTTGATCGTTTTATCTACCCACTCCAAAGTGTCTACATAAATCTGCGCAAGTTGATCCGCGGAAATTCCATTCTGATTCAGATAACTCCAATCAATTTTATCCCACTCACCTTTTTCGTAATGTGTGGTAATTTCCAAGACTTTACCTTCG
Source organism: uncultured Cellvibrionaceae bacterium (assembly GCA_964581625.1). Lineage (GTDB taxonomy): Bacteria > Pseudomonadota > Gammaproteobacteria > Pseudomonadales > Cellvibrionaceae > Cellvibrio. Next base: position 79,986 of record CAZOPE010000008.1, on the reverse strand, counting down.
CTACCAAGCTGGTTGAGTATGGCGTCGTTGATGTGTTTGCTGAGCGAAATGCTTTCAAGCAAATTTGCCATGGGTAAATCCATAAACGCATCAAGCGTCGACAGCAAACCTACGGTGAAGTAACCATCAGCATTTGATTTTCCGTTGAGTTGATTTGCAATTAACTCACACATGCGCGCACGCGTAAGAGCGGCAACACTTAATTCGTGGGGTTTGTCGCCCAAGTTAGACATGGCGAGAATGTTCACCCAGTTTTTAATTTTGTTGAGCCCAAGCAACATAATGGCTTGTTTAAGTGAATCTATTTTGCGCGCTAAACCGAACGCAGCAGAATTTACCAAGCGCAGTAATTTAAAACTTAAAACTGTATCGCGCGCTATCATTCGTTCAATTTTTTCGACTGGGACGTCGGGATCTTGTAGTGCAGATAAAAGTTGTAAAACGGATTGTTTGTTATCTGACATTTTTCGCCCGGTAATAATCTGCGGGCGTGCCAAAAAATAGCCTTGGAATAGGTCGAAACCCATTGATTTGCAAAATTCTAGCATTTCATAGGTTTCAACTTTTTCGGCCAACAATTTAATATCGAATTGTTTCAATCGGTTGATATGGTCGGTAAGTTCTTTTGTATTCAATTGCAGAACATCCAGTTTGATAATATCTGCATAGGGGATCAGGTGTTCGGTTTCCGCCGTCAAAATAAAATCGTCTAATGCGATGGTGTAATTGTTTTCCCGCAGTACTTTTAATGCGTGCAACATGCTTGCATCTACGTTTTGTCCTTCTACAACTTCAACAACCAATTGTTTACGGTCAAATGGTGGCGGCGTTTGTAGGAGGTTGCGTGTAAAGTTGATGAAGGCCAGATGTTTCCCTACGACATTGTGGATAGACAATTCTGTAAAAGCATTGAGAAGTACCTGTGAGCTGGCGGCGTCCCCATTGTTGAAATCGGCTTGGTTAATATGGCTTGAGCGACATAATAATTCATAGGCGACCACTTTCATTTGTGTATTGAAAATGGGCTGACGAGCTAAAAGTGGGAGCGACTCTGTCATAGTGAGCTTCTGGCTTCAAATTCTTATAGTCCAAGTGTAGCTTGATATGCCGAGCGCACAATGTTGGGTGCAATTGATATAGCGTTTAATATTTTTAGCGGCATTAATTTATTGGCCTATACTCTTGAAAATACCTATTCTCAAGAAATAGCCAAGCAGCTTTAACATCCATTTATTTAACCTGTGGCCATCGAATGTCTAAATTATTAGATTCTATTGATCAGCGAACCCGGCTTGTGGGCGAGAATCGCCTAGAGCTGTTGATGTTTCGTTTGCGCGGGCGCCAGTTATTTGCCATTAACGTTTTTAAAGTTCAAGAAGTCGTTAAGCTACCCACGCTCCGTGCCGTCCCCCACAGCCACCCGCATGTAAAGGGAGTGGCGCATCTCAGGGGGCAAACCGTTCCGGTTATTGATCTTAGTGCTGCTATTGGTAATGGACCTTTGGTGGATATTCAAAATGCCAATCTTATTGTGGCTGAGTACAACCGCTCGGTGCAGGCATTTTTAATCGGCGCTGTGGATCGCATTATAAATTTGAACTGGGAGTTAATTCTTCCACCACCGAAAGGTACAGGCCGCAGCCATTTTTTAACCGCTATTACCCGATTGGAAGATCAGTTGGTTGAAATTCTGGATGTTGAGCGTGTGCTGGCAGATATTATTCCTTACAACACCCAAGTCTCTGGTGAAGTGCTCGATGCTGATTTAGCGGCGGAAGCTCGTAAACGCAAACTTAAAGTGCTTATGGCTGACGACTCGCCCACGGCCGTCAAACAGGTTCAGGCGACCTTACAAAATCTTGGTATTGAAGTGCAATACGTTCAGGATGGTTTGCAGGCGCTGCGTCAGCTCCAGCAATGGGTGCGTGAAGGTCGAAATATTGAGGATGAAATCCTCATGCTAATTACCGACGCTGAAATGCCAGAAATGGACGGTTACCGATTAACGGCGGAAGTTAGAAAAGATCCCGCATTAAAGAGCTTGTATATTGTGCTGCATACCTCATTGAGTGGCAGCTTCAACAAAGCCATGGTGGAGAAGGTAGGATGTGATGATTTCCTATCGAAATTTCAGCCGGATGAGTTGGCTAAAGTTGTGCAGAAACGATTGCGTCAACTTATTAATCCTGCATAAAAAATGCCCCAATCGGGGCATTTTTTATGATTGACTACAAATCCCGAGCCGCTTCTTGCGGCGTAATGAAAGGCTGTTTATTGCCAGTGCGGTAGGCGTAAATAAGTGAAAAAGACAGAACATTTTGCACATACAAGCGGGTTTCTTTGAATGGAATAGTTTCAATCCATACGTCGTAGGGCAGCTTGTTGTCATCTTTTGTCAGCCATTGTTTTACACGTGATGGCCCTGCATTGTACGCCGCAGTCGCTAAGATTCGGTTACCTGAAAACGCATTAAGTAGCTCCTCTAGGTATCGGCTTCCGAGAGTGATATTTTTTTCGGCCAAAAGTAAATCTTGGGGCCGGTAAACCATCCCTGCTTTTTTAGCCGTTGATTTTGCAGTTGTTGGCATGAGTTGCATCAACCCCATGGCGCCGACCGGTGATCGGGCATCGGCACTAAATGCGCTTTCCTGTTTGGTAATGGCATAAACATAATGCGGATCAATAGAGGTTTGACGTGTTGCAGCTTTTACGTGTTCAGGGAAGGGAATAGGGAAACGTACCGATAGCTCGTCCCAATAATCTGAATCTTGCATGGTTTGAATGGCTTGGCGATACCATCCCCAGCGGTCGGCAATACGGCCAGCCGCAACCATTTCTTCTGTGGTAGGGAAGCGATTGGTGGTGTAAGTCCATTCACGACTGGCTGAGGCTATATTGCCCAACAAATAGAACTCGCGCGCTCGCTCAATACCTGGGTTACTCTCTACCTTGTTCAAAATTTCTTTGGAAATAGTTAAGGGTTTGTCGAGCAAACTGTAGTCTATACCGAGTTTATCTGACGCCAGAAAGCCGTAGAAACTGCGAGTATTAGCAACTTGGGTGTAGAAATCTTTTGATGTCTTGCCTTCTAATTCTTTGATTTTCAGCTGTTCCATGATGCGGCCTTGCCAATAGGTCCAGCGTTCAGTTTTCTTGGTGTCTGCAGGCAAACGAACTACCCAGCGATAGGCTTTTTCCCAATCTTTCTGAACGAGTGCTTCGCGGATCAAGGTTTCCATCAAATCGGGACGGCTAAGGTTAGGCGTTGCCGCAGCAATGTGTTCTGCTTCTTTTCCGTGGTCTTGACGTAACAGTTGGCGCGCTATGGTATAGGCAATGTTGAGCCTTTCATCTTCTGTAAAGTCGCTGCGTTTGGAATAGTTATTCCACAAGCTGGCGGCTTCCATTGAATCGATTTGCGCGTATTTTTCCAATCCTAAGGCAATGCTAAGTCGGGTTTCAGTCGCTTGGCTTTTGAAATACTCTGGTTGCAATATTAAACGGGGGTTTTGTGCAACGTTTTCGTACAGCAGGGCATGAGCTTGCTGGCTTGCAGACATTTCTTGGGCCAAGCTCGCAGCCAAAGCAATTTCATCGGCCTTAACGGCTTTTAAATGCCGGCTCCACAGCAATGCAGGCGTTAAATAGCCTGCATTTTTCCATTCTTTGAACACGGGGTCGCAGGCGCTGGATTGTGGTTTCTCGATATTCCAAAGTGCTTCAACCTCTTTAAGTGCTGTTTTGTCACCCGTCTCAAGACGTGCGCGTAAATTCAGGCAGGCCAGTTCTGGATCGGTAAGATTGCTATCGTAGAAACGGCGGTATTCAGACCATAACTCTTTAATGGCCAAGGCGCGTAGCCAGCGGTGGCGCATGCGTTCTGAAACATAGGCGTCAGGGTAGCGGCTGAAAAATTGCTCAACTTCTTTGGTAGGTCGTGCCATAAGGCGTTCGCCGAGTTCTTGATATTCCAAATAGGCGACCAGTGGGTAATTTTTCAGTTTTGGTAGTAGTTCCCGATAGCGGGCAAATTGCTTTTTGTCCAAGGCCGCTTGCGCTTCTACGTAGTAGAGCCGTTCAGCTTTGCGTGCAGCAGAGCCAGGGGCGTCGGCAAATTGTTTGGATGTGCTCGCACTTGCCGGTTTTTTTGCAGAAGGCTTGGCGGATTTGGCGGTGTGGTTAGGGCTAGCCTGTTTGGTGGCAGCTTGGCTGTTTAAGACGATAAGACAACTAAGCAGCAAGCTCTTGGCGAGCGCGCTGTAGAAAAACCGGACGTGCATTGTTAAACCTCAAAAATTTCAGCGATATTTCTATTAGCGCTGCGAATCATGGTGACGGCACAGTTTTGCAAATAGATCATACAGATGGGCTCATTCTAGTACGCGAGTGAAGTGAACAAAAGCTTTGTGTTTCCGAGGCTTGCGATTAATAAGCGTGCATGTTTTTATGGCATCTATATCGACGAGAACATGACAACATTAATCAATTCGAGCGAAAATTAACCAAACCGATCCTTTAGGCTGCAGACTGTTTAATTAATGGCTTGCACCCCTTTCAAGTGCATTTCATGGCTAATCCAAGTGAGATAAATTCCTGTTTCTTGGTGTCAAATCGTCAGATTACTCTATACTGCAAAAAGTGCTATGGCTGTGAGCTATAGCTATAGTTTAAGAGTCATATCTATCATCCATGAAACAAAATAGAGAGCGGAAAGCACCCATCCATGCAAGATAAGACTCCATCGTTTATTCATGGCATTTCTTTCCAACTGGCCAAAATAGGTATTATTTTGGCCTTTGTGCTCAGCTTTGTGATGAGCTTTATTCAAACTTCTTTCGATTATTTTGAGCAACAGCGCGAGCTGGCTAAGTTTATTGACCAGGTTATTGCGGTAGCCAAACCGCCTGCTGCACGGTCTGTTGCAACATTAGATGAAGAGTTGTCGGACGAGGTTGTAAACGGTTTATTAAAATACGGTTTCATTTATGAAGTTGTTATTGCAGATGAACAAGGCAACATTCTTTCGCAAGCCAGTGTAAAGCGCGACCCTGCAGCTACACGTTGGTTCACACAAAAAATTTCCCAACCTATTGCTGAATATGGCGATGTTCTTGCTATTCCCGGTTACGCAGATGGCAACTCCGGCAGCATTCGTTTTAAAGTGGATATGGATCAGTGGCTCGCCCCTTTCTATGCGCGCGCTTATTCCAATATGATGTTTGGTGTATTGCGAAACATGGTGTTGGTATTGCTATTGTTTTTCGTATTCTATTTTATGCTGACGAAACCACTGGTTAAATTATCGCGTGAAATTAATAACATTAATCCCGATCACCCCGGCGTTCATCGCTTAACCCTATTGCCACCAAAGCGTCGCGATGAACTTGCGCAGCTCATCGTTAACTCAAATCATTTATTAGATATTGTTGAGCTCTCGTTGGCCAAACGTCGCGCGGTTGAATTGGCCCTGCGAAAAAGCGAGGAGCATTTGCGACAAATAATCGACAATCTTCCTGTGATGATTGGTGCGCGTAACATTGCCGGTTATTACCTGTTTGCGAATAAAGCTCTGGCTGATGAGCTGGGCTTTACGCCGGAGCAAATGCGCAACTTACATGTTCGCCAGCTGCTTAAAAACTCTGTGTTCGACATAGATACCATGCTACAAAATGATTATCGTGTGATTCGTGGTAATGAAGAGCTGGATGTTATTGAAGAGCGTTTTATTACCGCTACCGGTCGCCAATTATTTTTGCAAACGCATATTATGCCATTGGCATTTTATGACGAAAAAGTTGCGCTTATCGTTTCTGTGGATATCACAGATCGAAAAAATGCTCAGGCAAAAATGGAGTTTATGGCGCATCACGATTCTTTAACCGGGTTGCCAAATCGTTTGCAGCTTGTTGAGCGTCTTGAACATGAGTTGCGCCGCGCTGAACGTCACGGTTATTACGGTGCAGTATTATTTATCGACCTCGATCAATTTAAAAATATCAACGACTCCTTGGGGCACCCGGTAGGTGACCGCGTTTTGCAGGAGGTTGCAACCCGCCTGCAAAATACCGTTCGCGACGAAGATCTAGTTGCCCGTTTGAGTGGTGATGAGTTTGTTGTTGTGCTCACTGTTCTTGACCAAAATATCGAAACCGCAGCGCTGCGTGCGGGTGAAATTAGCGAAAAAATTCGTACGGTTATTTCGCAGCCGTGCATGTATGACAATATGGAATTGCGCGTAACCTGTAGCGTTGGGGTAGTGGTGTATCCTGATAAAAATAATTCTGTGCATGAATTATTACGCTATGCCGATACCGCTATGTATCAAGTAAAAGAAAAGGGTCGCGATTCTATTGAGTTCTTTAATGAAGCTATGGCTGATAAGGTTAGCCGTCAGCTGGTTATGGAAGGCGATTTGCACCGCGCATTGGATGAGCATCAATTTAAGCTGCACTACCAGCCCAAAATTGATGTGATGTCGGGCCTTATTGTTGGAGCCGAAGCGCTTTTGCGTTGGGAGCATCCAACCAAGGGAACTATTTCCCCCATAGATTTTATTCCCGTGTTAGAAACATCGGGGATGATTATTGATGTAGGCCAGTGGGTGCTCGAAGAGTCTTGTAAAACCTTGGAGCGTTGGCACGGGCTAGGCTTGTGGCGTGAGGGTGCACGCTTGAGTATAAACATCAGCCCCCGTCAATTCCGTCGCACCGCGTTCGTGGATGATGTTGTTCAAACACTCAATAAACACAAAATCCCTACTAATTCGCTGGACATGGAAATTACAGAGGGCATTGTTATTCAGCGCGTTGACGAAGCCATTACAACCATGACGATTTTGTCTGAATACGGCATTAGTTTCTCGCTCGATGATTTTGGTACTGGCTATTCGTCTATTAGTTATCTAAAGCGTTTGCCAGTAAGCACGCTGAAAATTGATAAAGGATTTGTTCGCGATATCATCGAAGACCGCAACGACCGCGTATTGGTTGAAACCATTATTACCATGGGTCGCTTGTTGGATATGGAATTGGTAGCAGAAGGTGTAGAGCAAACGGATCAATTAAAAATACTGCAACAATTCGGTTGCCATTTTTACCAAGGCTATCTGTCAAGCCCCGCTGTAAGCATTGATAAGTTTGAAGACCTTCTTAGCGCTGATGCTAAAAAACGTACTGAAACGATTTCTTAATAAAGCCTACCCAGCAAATAAGGCACAACAGTTTCTACCCGCATTATTCTTTCCCCTAAATTCACTGCTGTGAATCCTGCGCATTTTTGCAATAAATCAATTTCGTAGGGAATAAACCCACCTTCAGGGCCTATAGCCAACGTAATCGCGTGATCAATTTGTGCGGGGCAGGGCGTGTCTGTATAGGGGTGAGCAACCAGTGGTTGTGTCATGTCGACAATTGATTTCAATTCATCTTCAACAAAAGGTTTGAAGCGCTTAATTAAATGCACTTCAGGTAGAATCGTATCGCAGCCCTGTTCTAAACCGAGTAATAAATGTTCATGGATAGCATCTGCTTCCAGCAGTGGTGTTTGCCAATAACTTTTCTCTACGCGGTAAGAATTGATCAAATAAATTTTCTTTACGCCCAATGTTGAAATGGTCTGCAATGTCCGTTTCAACATTTTTGGGCGAGGCAACGCCAACACTAAGGTCGCCGGTAAAGGTTTTGGGGGTAGTTGTGTTAATGAGACATGTAGATGGATTTCCTTCTCGTTGAAAAAAATGACGAGTCCTGAGCCCATATTTCCATTCAATAAACCAACCTTGAGGCTTTCACCTAATTTAACTTGGTGAACGTGAGAGATATGTTCCAGCCGGCGCGAATCGCGAATGGCGATAAGATTGTCGCCAATAAAATCCGCTTCTGAAAACAAAACTATATTCATGGTGTGCTTCGGCTATAGATGTGGGGGCGCAGTATAATATTGCCACTTGAAATCAGCTACTCCAGTCAACTCACCCTTAGTGGAAATCGCGTGATTTTAGTGAAAGGCTTTCAAGTCGGGCGGAATAGTCATGAAGTTGTCCGGCTATAACGTGAATGACAGGGTGTGAAACATTATCCTTATTAATTTCCACCGTGCCTTTAATTAATAAGAGCCTAGATGTTAATAAAGCGTGTCTAAAGGTTTCTTGAGTACCTTTCCATACAATCACATTGATGTTCCCTGTTTCATCTTCCAAAGTTAAAAATAAGGTGCCGCTCGCTGTACCTGGGCGTTGTCGTCCCGTAACAATCCCAGCCACACGTACAAATCCACCATGGCGTACATTTTTTAAATCGCTATATTTAGTGCATTTATTAAAAGGATATTCGTTTCGTAATAACGCAATGGGGTGGGGGCGTAAGCTGAAGCCGGTTGTGGCGTAATCCGTGAGTATATCTTGCTCTAAGCTGGGCGCCGGGGTTAACAAATCATCTTTTGGGTTAGCTTCGGAATGATCAAGTAGAGCGGAGAAAGGTTCAATTGCCGCTGCCTCCCACCGAGATTGATGGCGATTACCACTTAGTGAACGTAGTACATCAGCGGAGGCAAGGCATTGCAAATCAACGGCTGTTAATTTTGTTCGCCGCGCGAGATCTTTCAATGAAGTGAAATGAATATTGTTCCTCCAGTGTTCGATCATTTTCGCCTTGTCATTGTCTAAAGATTTTATTTCACAAAATCCTAAGCGAACGCCCCATTGTGATTTTATTTTTTCGAGCTTGTGTTCATAACTGCTGATATTGATATCTACAGACAGAATGGGAATTTTGTGACGACGTGCATCCTGAATTAATTGTGAGGGAGAATAAAAACCCATTGGTTGGCTGTTTAATAGTGCACAGTAGAATGCCGTAGGGTGGTGGCATTTAATCCACGCGGAAGCGTAAGCCAGCAATGCAAAGCTGGCCGAATGACTTTCAGGAAATCCGTAGCCCCCAAAACCTTTTATTTGTTCAAATAAGCGTTGCGCAAATTCCAATTCATAATCATTTGCAAGCATTCCGTCAATAAAATCACTTTCAAACTTCATGAGCGTGCCAGTTTTCCCCCAGCTTGCCATAGCGCGCCTTAATTGATCTGCTTTGCCTCCACTAAAACCTGCTGCCACCATAGCAATACGAATAACTTGTTCCTGAAAAATAGGGATTCCATAGGTTGATTCTAAAATACACCTCAGCTCATCTTTGGGATAAGTAGTTTCTTCTAATTTGTTTCGTCTACGCAAATAGGGGTGAACCATGCCACCTTGAATTGGCCCCGGGCGAACAATCGCAATTTGAATAACCAGATCATAAAACGTGCGCGGTTGTAAACGCGGCAGCATAGACATTTGTGCGCGCGATTCAACTTGGAATGTCCCTACGCTATCTCCATCGCATAACATTTGATAGGTAGCGGGGTCTTCGAGTGGAATATCTTGAATTGATTTAATGGCATTGTCATAACTATTAATATATTCAAGGCTTTTACGTAATACTGTCAGCATGCCTAATGCTAGAACATCCACCTTCAACAAACGCATAGACTCTAAATCTTCTTTATCCCATTGAATAAGTGTACGGTCTGGCATAGAAGCGTTTTCAATGGGAACTAAATCACTAATTTTAGTTTCTGAAATGATGAACCCGCCTACATGTTGCGATAAATGACGAGGAAATCCACGAATCAGATCGACTAAAATAAAAAAATGTTGCAGCAATTTATGGTTTGTTTTTAAGCCAGAAGCTGCTATTCGTTTTGATAGGTCTTCTTTGCGGTCCCACCATGCCATGGATTTAGCCAAGTGATCGACTAATGATTGCTCCATTCCAAGAGCTTTTCCTACATCGCGAATTGCGCTACGCGAGCGATAAGTGATAACTGTGGCCGCAATAGCGGCGCGTTCACGTCCATATTTTCGGTAAATATATTGAATCACTTCTTCGCGGCGGGAGTGTTCGAAATCAACATCTATATCAGGGGGTTCATCGCGCTCTTTGGAAATAAATCGTTCAAAAAGAACATTGATTTGGCCTGGGGCAATTTCGGTAATATGTAAGCAGTAGCAGACTACTGAATTGGCTGCTGAGCCGCGGCCCTGGCATAAAATCCCTTGTGAACGAGCATAATTGACAATATCGTAAACTGTTAAAAAGTAATATTCGTATTTAACATCTTCAATTAGTGCTAATTCTTTATCAAGTATGGCTTGGTGTTCCGTTGCTATTCCTGCCGGCCACCTTTTCTTTTTTCCTTCATTAACGAGTCTGCGTAAATGTGCGATAGGCGTTAGTTTCTCTGGGACAAGCTCTTTAGGGTATTGATAGCGCAATTCGGTCATTGAGAATTTACACAAATCTGCAATAACACATGTTTGTTCTAATAAATTTTCTGGATAAAGTTTTTTTAATTGTTTTAATGATTTTAGATAAGCTTCGCCGTTAATTTCCAGCTTGCTTCCCATTTCAGAAATTGGCGTGTTATTGCGAATAGCCGTTATTACATCTTGCAGTGGCTTACGTTTTTTTTCGTGCATGAGTGCTGCGCCGCAAGCTACTAAGGGAATGCTTTTATGGGTGCTTAAACTAAGCCATCGCGCAAACTCCGCTTGTTCGCCGCCATGCAATTGGTGATTAATTCCAATCCATAAGCGTTCTTTGAATGCGTTGTAAAGTTGGTTGATAATGGCTTCTGGTTGAACAATGTTGTCAGCGGCTTGTCCAATCCAAATAATCAAACAATGTTGTAGGCGAAAACGTAAATCATCGAAGTGTGCTTCATATTCACCTTTATTTGCCCGTCGACGAGCAAGCGTGATAAAGCCAGATAGTTCAGCGTAAGCAATACGGGTAGGTGCTATAGCAATTAATTGCATGCCATTTGTTAGGGTAAAGCGGCTGCCGACAATAAGTTTAAAATTTAATTCTTCTGCTGCTACAAACGCTTTGACGATACCTGCTAGAGAACATTCATCGGTTATTGCTAGTGCGTCGTATTCTAATTCGACAGCACGATATATGTATTCAGGAGGATGAGATGCCCCTGTGAGAAAAGTAAAGTTGGTGGTTGTGTTTAAATGAGCATAACGCATGGAGGCCTCACATTTTTATGCAAAAATTCCATGCACGTGCCATGTCTTTTGGTGTAAATCAAAAAAAATCCACAACCTTACGTGATCATGTCGCTGTACGACAAAATAATCTCGCCCTACAGGTTTCTCCCACCAATTTGCATTGATACGTTCCGGTCCAGCCAAGAATGTTAATTTTCCGCGCCAATATAAACCCTGTTTGCGCTCCTCAATAAGAGCTGGTGATGGCAATAACCAAGTTGGACGAAAAGCTTTTTTATGAATGTTAGGCAATTGTTGGTTTGATATTTCATTAATGGTGATTTTGCAATTAGCTTCTTCTGGTAATAGTGCATCTTGATAGCTTAATTTATAAATAGCGTTTTCACCTAAGCGAGCTTTTAATTTTGCCATTGTAATGGAAAAGCTTCGTGCTTCTGCGCGAGATTTTTTGTGGTCAAAGGTAAGTGATTGGTTTCTGTTTTGAATCGGCTGTGTTTTATTACATAAGAGCGTGAGAGAGTCTACTTCAAAAGGTAATTCTCTGTTGTCTAACTGAATAATGGTTAAGTCATAGAATAACTGCCAATGTATTTCTGGAGAATCGCTATGAATGTGAATGGTAAATTTGTTGCGATAAATATCAGATAGGGTCCACTCAATATGCTGGCATTCAAATTGATGTTTACGCAAATAGTCACTTAAACTTTGTAGCAGGGTTTCTGCGGGATAATAAAGCTGATCATTCTGGGTGATGGGGTAATCAAATTGAATGTTCTCACAAAAAAACTCTGCTGGTTTGTAATTGGGTAAAGGCTTAACAAAAAGCGAGTTTTGCTGAATACTCTGTTCGAAATCAAATATGTCACAAAGGTACTCTGAAAACTTCATGCCAAAACGCTTTTTAATACTGCTAATTTTTTGTGCATCAATTTGCTTGGTGATATCCCCCAGTTTTTTAAAGCCGGTTTTTTGCAGGGATTCTATTGCTGTTGGAAAATCATGCAGTAAATGAATGGGTAATAGTTTCAGCTGCGCAATAAAGTTCTCTTTGCTGGCGCCGTCAATAATTTTTGTTGGGCTAAAAGAAAGTAGCCACGCAGCTTTTGCTGTGTGTGCAATGCCATATTCGAATGAATGAGAGCTTTTTTTTAATAAGTTAAAAATATTCTCGACAATATTTTCGGTGCCGGAAAATAAAAGCAAGCAACTGGATATCTCCAATAACAAACCTGAATAAGGTTGGTACTCGCACTCATAGGATTCTAAATAAGGTGTGAATTGGTAGAGTCGCGCTAATAGCTCATTTAATACGCTAGTCTCTAGCGAACGATTGCGCAAAAACGATTCGCAGTTGCTGAGTAGTTGCGCCGTAGTTACATCCATTCCAACAGTGACGCCAGCTGTTTTTGCTGCATTATTGAGGTAAATAACGTGTTGCATCTCGGTCACAATAATCGGCGTTTGTTCTTGATCCGGTATGTTTAATGCTTCCAGCGGCAGCTTGTGAAGCCGCAACGCTAGCCATAACCGAGAATTGGGGCGAGTTGAGGTCATTTTTTGCTGCGTCTCAACAAAAGGATATTGGATTTTGGTGCTACTTTTTCTGGTTGATCCAATAAGTTGTAAGGCAAAAATCCATTTAATACTTGAGGTAAAGGCAAGTTGATCAAAGCTGATGAATGCTGCAACACACCTTTTTGTTTGAAAATGCCTAACTGAAATTGAGTTTTGGCAAGCTGAACGTGCAAGCGCAAACTGGCTGGTGAGCTTTTCTGCTGTGCGTTTTCTGGGCGAAACAAGATGCATAAACCAGAGCTTTCATTACTCGCCAAAAGGCATTTGCGCAACTCGGTGTAATTTAAATACTGGTGCTGTTGCCAAGCAAACAAGGCTTCACACGCCTGAGTTCGCGCAAGTTCGGTAAAGCTGGAAAGAAAATCTGCTTTGTTAGTAGCACGAACAACGATTATGCGCTCTAGATCAATTCCTGCCTGAATAAAGGCTTGGCAAAAAGGTTCCCCCGGAGGATTCAGTAATACGATGTAACCCTCAATGACTTTTAACGAGGGCAAAAATAAGAGCCATTCGAGCTGCTGCAAACCTTTCTGGGATATTTCAATAAGAGTGGATCGAGGCCAGCCTCCATTCAAGAGCACGCCATTAAGTTCGACAAATCCCGTATCTAGCATTATTAGAGGCGTTGGGCGATAGGAGCCACCGCGCCAAATATCGCTGCGATTGAGCAGTTGCTCCAAGTTGAGCTCTGGTGCGGGTGGAGTTTCGGTTGCCATCATATATGCCATTGTACTGGTTTTATATACAGTATAATGCAAGTAGCTTAAAAGACGTCAAGAAGTGCTTAGAATTTTTGAGGTTTGAAAATAGGGGCGGGTCTTACTTATTCAAATAAGCAAAGCAACGGCTAGGAAAGCTCAAGCTGAACTTTATGTTTTTTATCTAAGATATTGAAATTATTGAGAATGGCGTCCCCGGCAGGATTCTAACCTGCGACCTTGCGCTTAGGAGGCACACGCTCTATACAGCTGAGCTACGAGGACAAAGGAGGGGCGTTCAAAGTTCTGGGCTATGGCCTGACTGAACGCGCGGGCATTGTAGGGATTTTTGCGTGATAAACCAAGGTTCTGCAGAAAACTCAGCTTTGCTATCAATAAGATAGCAAAGCTTTTAATGGTTACGCCTTAGCTACAGTGTGGGTGTTGCTGTAGTTGGTGGTTGAACCTTTTTGGGTGTAAAGCGATGGGGCCGCAACTTGTCCGCGAATCAGATTGAGTAAGTGCGACAAAGTTTGTTTGGAGCGGTTTATCATCTTGCCGTTAACTTCATTAGCGGCCTGGCATTCGGTGAATTCGGCAGTCAAGCTTTCCCAGCCCGGAATGAGGCTAAGCGTTAAGGCATCTCGTTCCAAAAACATTTTCCAGCCCGCTAAATCGGTGGGTAGGCTGGCATTACGCAAGATTTGTTCACGTTGGCGTGCGGTGTAGGAGAGGTTACCGAGTAGGTGATCTTTTTGACTGACAATTTCTTGCATACCATCCAATTGGCGTTGCTCAAGAAGCTCGCGCTCCTTCATTAAAAGGCCTTTTAATTCTTGGATAGCACTGGTGTCTTGGGCGAGCATGTCGCGCAAAAATTGAATATTAAGAGACATAGCAACCTCACTGGTTTAGCGAACCTAGCCATGTTGGGGGATGGCCGGGAAAGGTGTAAAAGGGGCTGTGAGTAAATCTGTTAGCCCAAAAGTTCATCCTGATTAAGCATGTTTTCGGCAATACGCTCAGGATTAATCTCAAAGCGACCTTCGGCAATGGCTTGCTTGATAGCGGCTACACGATCAAGGTCAACATCTGGCAGGTTGCTTATCTTGGTTTGCAGGCGCACCAGATTTTGAGCCTCTGAACTCAGTACAACATTGTCTTTAGTGCTGGGCTCTGGCTTGGCAGTAGGTGCAGCCGCAGTTTTTGGGCTGGTGGGTGCCACGGGTGCCGAGCTTCGGCTGCGGTTGGCTCCGCCAGATGAATTGATGTTGTTTGTATCTATAACCATGATGTCGTTCCCCAACGATTGCTATGTATTCAAGAGACTGGTGATCTTGCGATCAGAGTTTCCCTGTAAGGGTTGTCGGCCAGTAGCTCAGAAACTTTAGCAACTTTTTTGGCTTATTTACGATTTAACTTCATTGTCTTCATGCGTTTCGACCTTATCGGCCGGTTGGCATCAAGCCCTGTGTTTACATGATGCTTTCAACCTTACCTGCCTCAACAACTCTGGCATTCACAATTCGGGCCGATTGGTTGTTTTTAACCCGTATTTGTTGGCCAATACGGCCATCAGCGATCGCTGTACAGTTAGTTTTTACACTAATCTCGCCTGCGGAGGCTACTAGGGTAACTGCATCGCCGCGTTTAATAACAACAGGTGTATCGAGAACAGAATTACGGAAAGCTTCGCCTTTATTGACGGTGAACTTTATTTCTTTACCTACAATCGCCTCGGGGGTAAGCGCAAAGCCCAGGCGGTACTCGCTAACATCCCTTATGTCTTGGGTTAAATCACTTTCTATCACCACATCGCCGCGTTGTAAGGTGCGGCTGGCTACTGCCACGGAGCGGTAAACTTTTGCCTGTGCAGGAACCAAAATTGTCCACGATGAACCGCCTTTACATGAAACCTGAACATTGACATGGCCACCGCTACTAAGTGGGTCTTTCAGGGCTAACGCCAGTGTTTGATCACAACGGGCCAAGCGCAATCGTTGATCCAAATTACCAACTTTAACTTCCACTTTCACTGCTTGGGTTTTGGTGTACTCATCCGTCAAAAATTGGGCGACTTGGGTTTGTATTTGGCCAATATTTTCAATAGACGCCTGTGTTTGAGCTTGCGCGCTAATAGCTTGCCCAATCAAAACCACGAGAATTCCCGAACCCAATATTTTGCTAATTCCTTGTTTGATCAGGGCTTCTGCGAAATTCAAAAAGAAAATTCTATAAAAACTACGAAATCTCATAATTTGTCCTATCCTCATTAAGGCGGACGCTGCGTTAACCAAGTTTCGTCTGCAATCGACCTAAAGAGTGACGGCTTTCAGCCGAAAAAGCTTACTAAGCGTGATAAAAGCAAAGACTATGCCGTTTTCTCTAATAATGAAAAATCAGCATTAGTGTAAAAAATTCAGGCAAGTTGCCATATGAGAGCAACTTGAACGTAAATTCCGCAAGAAGAGGTGGTGGCATGGCCGGAGTAATGGATAGCGTCAACCAACGCACACAATTGGTTGGACAAAATCGTCTGGAGCTATTGTTATTTCGACTGGGTAGTCAGCAGTTATACGGTATTAACGTATTTAAAGTAAAAGAGGTGCTTCAATGCCCGCCGTTGAACGCGCTGCCTGGCCGTAATTCTGTAGTAAGAGGCGTTGCCCACATCCGCGGTGGCACCATTCCAATTATGGATATGAACCTCGCCATTGGCCGCCGTGAGTTGCCGGATATCGACAACTGTTTTGTCATCATCACCGAATACAACCGTACCGCCCAAGGTTTCCTTGTTCGCTCTGTTGAGCGCATCGTAAATATGAACTGGGGCGATATTCATCCACCACCGAAGGGTGCGGGAAAAGAACATTATTTGACTGCTGTAACCCAGGTTGAGGGCCACTTGGTTGAAATTATCGACGTGGAGAAGATTCTGGCTGAAGTATCGCCCATGAAGGAAGAGGTTTCCGCGGGTGTTATTGAAGACGGTATCGCGGATAAAGTTGTTCAAAAACACGTGCTTATCGTGGACGACTCAACCATCGCGCGCAAACAAATCCAGCGTGTGGTGGAGGGGATGGGTATACGTACCACCATCAAGAAAGATGGGGCGGAAGCGTTGCAATACCTCAAAGAAATTCTTGCGGCAGGCAAAGATCCCTATGCCGAGTTGGTAATGATTATTTGCGATATCGAAATGCCGGAAATGGATGGTTATACCTTTACGGCAGAAGTGCGTAATCATCCCGATTTGAAAAAGCTTCATATAGTGCTGCATACCTCCTTGAGCGGTGTGTTCAACGAAGCCATGGTTCGTAAAGTAGGCGCTGATGACTTCCTCGCCAAGTTCCACCCAGACGAGTTAGCGCGCCGTGTAAATGACCGTGTATTAGCAATTACGGGCGAAAGCTTGTTGCCACCTGATGCAGAGTAAATAGAGCCAAGCTCACATAACGCGATGTAGTACTGCTAAGAGCACATATGATAAATAAAGATTCCAATGACGTATTTGCCAAGCTTGCGACGCAAGGCAACGTTGACCAAGCTGAGTTCGACCAGTTTCGTCAGTTTCTAGAGGATGCGTGTGGCATTTCGCTGGGTGATAACAAGCAATACCTCGTGACCAACCGTATGCGCCGTTTAATGGATGATCACAAGATTGCCGATTTTGGCGAGTTGGTTCGTAATTTGAGGCATGGCTTTAACCGCAAGCTGAAAGAGCAGGTCATTGATGCCATGACGACTAACGAAACCTTTTGGTTTCGTGATGTTTATCCTTACGACCATTTAAAAAATACGCTTTTCCCACAGCTGATGGGGCCTGCCAACAAAGTGATTGGGCCCATACGCATTTGGTCTGCTGCATGTTCTTCAGGTCAAGAACCTTACTCCATCAGTATGATGGTGGAAGAGTTCAAGCTTAAGAACATGGGCACTTTGCCGCGTCAGGTTCAGATTGTGGCGACTGACCTATCCACTACCGTGCTTGAGCAGGCGCGCGCGGGTGAGTACGACAAATTGTCGGTTATGCGTGGCTTGTCCAACGAGCGTTTAGATCGCTTTTTTGACAAGACGCCGCAAGGCAACTGGAAAGTAAAGTCGGTGTTGCGCGATCGTATCGATTTTCGGCCTATCAACCTGATGGATTCTTACGCAGCTTTAGGAAAGTTCGACATTGTGTTTTGCCGCAACGTACTGATCTACTTCAATGCCGACTTAAAGCGTCAAATTCTGCAGAAAATTCACGCATCGTTAAAACCGCAAGGCATTCTATATCTTGGGTCCTCAGAAGGATTGGCGGGCGCCGCCGATTTGTTTGAAATGGTGCGCTGCGATCCCGGTATTCTGTACAAAGCTATTTAATCTCGTGTTAGGAGCCGTGGCGCAAGCTGCGGCTCCCGTTTTTCCAGGTTCAATCCTTTCGCTATCGTCTCCTCCATCTTATTTTTTTATGCGTCAGCGCGCTCGTAAATCTCCAACGGTAATCCATCTGGATCGGCAAAAAACGTAAATTTCCTGCCTGTGTATTCATCTACCCGAATGGGTTCTACGTTTACCCCTTTTTGTTCCAAATCCAACTTAAGTTTTTCAACATCAGCTACCGCGAATGCTAAGTGACGCAACCCGCAGGCTTCTGGGCGGGAAGGGCGAGCGGGCGGGTTGGGAAATGAAAAAAGCTCTAATTGGCTGCCGTCGGCTACAGCTAAATCCAACTTATAAGAGTGGCGCTCAGCGCGATAAGCTTCGGCGATTATCCTAAGGCCGAGAATCTGGGTGTAGAAGTATTTTGATCGGTCGTAGTCTGAGCTGATGATAGCGACATGGTGTATGGCTAAGAGTGACATGAGCTAGCTTCTCTAATGGCTAAGCCTCTACTTTGCCATAACAGGAGCTATCTGGTGGCAAAAAATCTTGTGGAAAAAAGTCCTCAAGTAAAAGAAAACCCTGGCGGAAAAGCTTTGCCGCTTTTAGGTTGCCGCTTGAATAATTGCCGTTTTTTACCAATCTTTGTGTTGAAAAAAGTTAATAAAAACAATGAGATAAAAAATTTAAAGTCGTTGGCATAGGCGTTGCAATCTAATTTGTAACAAAGGTATATCGGCAACCACCGGGTACCAGATTGCTTAACCAGATCGCTTAGAGAGAAACGCTGCCATGTCAATTTCATTCGAATCAGCCTTGGGAATTCACGAAAGCGCACTGCGCGTACGCGGCCAACGTGCAGGTATATTGGCGAACAACTTGGCAAACATTGATACCCCAAACTTCAAAGCACGCGATTTGGATTTTAAAACCATGCTCAACCAGCAATCGGCTGAAACTACTAACTTTGCCGCTCAAATGACCAACGAGCGTCACATGTCCGCGAATACGGTATTTGGTGAAGATCCTGATTTACTGTACCGCACACCGCAACAACCCTCGATTGACGGCAACACAGTAGAAGATCAAATCGAGCATGCGGAATACATGAAAAACAGTTTGGCGTTTCAAGCAAGCTTTCAATTTTTGAACAGTAAATTCCAAGGTTTAAAAACGGCCATACGTGGCGATTAAGTGTTGCGGAATTTACTGAAACCTATTTTTTAAAGCGAGAAAAATCATGGCACTGGGAACAATTTTTGACATTGCTGGAACCGGTATGAACGCACAAAGTTTGCGTTTAAACACAACCGCAAGCAACTTGGCCAATGCACAATCGGCCAGCTCCAGCGTTGATCAAGTTTACCGTAGCCGCCAACCCGTTTTTGCTGCTATGCACAAACAAGCTATGCAACAAGCCTTGAGTGGCGATAAAGCCGCAAATGAAGACGACGCGAATGCCGGCGTACAAGTGTTAGGTATTGTGGAGAGTGATGCGCCTTTACAGCGCCGCTATGAACCAACGCATCCTAAAGCCGATAAAGAAGGTTACGTGTATTACCCCAACGTAAACGTGGTGGAAGAAATGACCAATATGATTTCCGCATCGCGCTCGTTTCAAATGAACGTTGAGGTAATGAACTCTGCTAAGCAAATGGTGCAGCGCGTTTTGACATTGGGTCAGTAATTAAAACGTAGTGATGACTTAATCATTAAGTTCGGCGAAAAAAGTTAGCAACAAGTTAGTGGATTAGGGTGAATTAAATGAGTGAAGTATCAAGTACTAAATCGCCTTCAGACGTTCTTGCTGGTTACGCTATAGACAAGAACTCAGCGGCAGCACCCAAGAAAAAAACAAACGACCTTGGTCAAGATGCATTCTTGCAATTGATGATCACGCAAATGAAAAATCAAGATCCACTTGCACCCCAAAGCAATTCTGAATTCGTTGCGCAATTAGCTCAATTTAGTTCAGTGCAAGGCTTGGAAAAATTGAATACCAATTTCAATAGTTTTAGTAGCAGCTTCAATTCTAACCAAGCATTGCAGGCGTCTTCGCTCGTTGGTCGTTCAGTGAGTGTCGAAGGAAAAGAAAGCGTGCTGGCTCAAGGTGGAATCATTTCTGGAACCATTACTGTTCCAGCATCTACATCCGAATTAAAAGTTAACGTATACGATTCAAAAGGCGTTTTAGCTGCGCAAATTCCAATCGGCTCCGCTGAAAAAGGCGAAATGAATTTCCGTTTTGACGGCGAGAGCATGGAAGTGAATGGTGAGCTTCTTGATTGGGCTTCCAAAACTCCTTTGGCGCCAGGCGCTTATAAGTTTGAAGTGTTGGCAACCCAAGACGGAAAAAGCCAGCAATTAGCAACTAGCATGAGCGCCAACGTAAACAGCGTAACGGTTGGAACCGATGGAAAATTAGTGCTTAACCTTGCAGGTTACGGCGCCGTGGATATTAGCAAGGTTAAACAGTTTAACTAGGGGTGAAGTAAAACCCTTTAAGAAATAAAACATATTTTGATGACTAGCCGCTATGCATTAGCACTAGCAACCCAACACTAGGAGCACGTCATGTCATTTAACACAGGTCTCAGCGGTATTCGCGCAGCTAACACAGATTTAAGTGTGACCGGCAATAACATTGCAAATGCCGGTACCATTGGTTTTAAAAGTTCGCGCGCTGAATTTGGCGATGTGTACACCAGCTCCCTGTTGGGTGGCGGTTCTAACGTACCGGGTAGCGGGGTTACTACTCTCACCTTGCGCCAAGCATTTGGCCAAGGCAATTTAAAGTTTACGCAAAATGCGATGGATTTATCCGTAAACGGCGCAGGCTTTTTTGTGTTGGACGGTAAAGACGGACAATTGTTTAGCCGCGCAGGTGCATTCGGTTTGGATAAAGACGGCAATATTGTTAACAGCACTGGTGCAAGCCTGCAAGGTTTTGCCGCTGATGCAAACGGCAACGTTGGCGGTATTCTCACTAAGTTAAAGGTTGATGTTAATACCCAGGCGCCTCGCCAAACCACCAACGTAAAAGCAGCCTACAACGTAAACGCAAATGAAAAGGTCTTGAAGACAACGGGCAGTAGCTTTGTGAGTGATGGTTCTGCTGTGGGGGTGGCGAAAACAGGTTTGAAAGCGGCCACGACGACGACGACAGTTCTGACACCGGCTATTCCAGCTACGGCCGGTGTATTAACTACACCCATTAACTTCACCGCATCTCCTGTTACCTTTAACTTAACACTTACTCCTCCAGCCCCCGCTTTGCCGAGTACGGTTGCTGTTAACTTGAACTCTTCCACAGTTACCAAGCTGCAGGAAGTGGCGGACTTAATAAACAATGCTATTTATACCGCGGCGGTGCCTATCAACGTACAAGCCGTTGTGAACGGTGCAGACATTGAATTGCGCGATGCTACCAAGGGTGTTGGGTCGGCCATCGCTATTAGTGCAGTCACCGGTTCGAATGCCTTGCAAGCGGCATTAGCGGGTGCTCCAGCTTCAACGGCGGGTATACCGGCGGTAACTAATGGTTACTTGGCACAAACGCTGTCGATCCAAACTCCATCTGGAGCCTTGGTAAACTTTGTGAGTACAGCGGGTGATTCAGCTGCGCAAACTGCCTCTAAGTTGAATGACTTAGCGGGTGTAAGTGCTACGGCTTCAACCAAAGCCACCATTAAAAAAGAAGACACTGCAACTGTTGCAGTTGAATTTAGCAATACTAACGGCAACCTCATGCTGAATGGAGTGCGTTTAACGGCCTTAACCATGCCAGGTTTAGCAACGCAAATTAATGCGCTTACGTCCACCACCTTGCCAGGTATAACTGCAAGTGTGAACGCTGCAGGTGATTTGGAAATTGAATCAAAAGTAGGTAGTGACCTCAATTTTTCATTCAGTGATAAAGACGCAAGTGGTGCTACTGTTACAGCCGGAACTGTCACTATAGCCGGTGCCGACGGGTTGGTTCAGCCAGCGCTTAATGATTTAAACAACGCCGTGGTAGTGGGTGGTAGTTTAAAAATTGTTATGGAATCAGACTATTCCATCAAAAGTGCTTCACCGATTGTGGGCAACTTGTTTTCGCCGTTAACCGCAGCAAGCTTCACTCCAGTATTGATCAATGCCTTTGATCCGGCCGATCCCAAATCTTACAACCATGCGACTTCATCAACCGTGTATGACAGCTTGGGCAATGCCCACGTAATGCGTTCCTATTTCGTGAAAGAAAAATACGATGCAAATGATCCAAGTACTGTGGCCAATCACTGGAAAATGTACGTTCAAATTGATGGTCAGAATGTAGGGGACCCGAACCCCAGTCTGCCATCACCAGACAACACCCAGCCAACTATGGCTAGCTATGACGTCTACTTCTCAGCAGACGGTACCCTAAACACTGCGCTAACCGACAACATGCTGATTTCCAACTGGTCTCCCATAGGTGCAGATGGGAAACCGCTTGGCGCGCTGGGCCCTTTGAATGTACTACAAGGCGGGACTACCCCTGTTGCGGAGCCGCCATCAAGTTCAAACTTCGTGATTGATTTGGGGGGATCCAGCCAGTTTGGTAGTGCTTTCTCGGTAGAGAACCTTGATCAGAACGGCTACACGACAGGTCGTTTGGCTGGTTTGGATGTAGATAGTAAAGGGATTCTGTTTGCTCGTTTCACTAACGGTGAAGCTCAAACCCTCGGGCAAGTGGCCTTGGCTAATTTTAATAATATGGAAGGCTTAAAACCTGTAGGTAACTCTATGTGGGCCCAAACCTTTGAAACGGGCGAGGCGATCATAGGCGCGCCCGGTTCATCCTCCTTGGGAAACATCACCTCTGGTGCATTGGAGGAGTCTAACGTAGATCTGTCCGAAGAATTGGTAAACCTGATTATTGCCCAGCGTAACTATCAGGCCAATGCTAAAACCATCGAGACGGCAAATGCTACGACTCAGACAATTATTAACCTGAGATAGTAAGCCCTAAAATCAAACCCCTTCCTACCGCCCCTTAAAACGGGGAGGAGCAATCGGGCTCTGATGTAGCAGAGTGCCAGCCCCTCCCTCTTTTCAAGGGGGGCAGGGAGGAGGTTAAATAACTCAAACCATACCCGGCAAACAGCGGAAGTTGTTTGCCGCTTGCCGCATTTCTCAAATTCCTGCCGCTTTGTTTTCACCAAAAAGCCATTTTATATCAATAGCTTAGGTTTTTATATCTACTTGGCACCCCTCTTGCAAAACCCTGTTTAACCACAAATCTGCCAAAAAAATAGCGCTGGATTTGTAAACAGAAATTTGCGGAGTACGCATTGTGGACAGAGCCCTTTATATCGCCATGACCGGTGCCAAAAACAACATGGCAGCCCAGGCCGTACGTGCAAACAACATGGCCAACCTCAATACCACCGGTTTTAAAGCCGATTTCGAGCAATCACGCAGCATGGGGGTGTATTACGGGGATGGACAGCCAACTCGTGCCTATGCACTTACGGAATCTCCCCAAGCTGATTTCGAAGCAGGGCCCATGCAAACCACCGGCAACCCTATGGATGTCGCTGTGCTAGGTGAAGGCATGATTGCCGTTCAAGCGCCCGATGGTAGCGAGGCCTATACCCGCGCCGGTAACTTCAATATAGATGCCTCAGGCACCCTGCGTACCGCCAATGGTTTGGCGGTTATCGGTAACTCCGGTCCCATTAGTCTGCCACCTATGGACAAGATGGAGATAGGTAGCGACGGCACCATCTCTGTCATAACCCTCGGTCAAACGGCCGACACCATGGTGGAAACCAATCGCATAAAACTCGTTAAACCCGATATCAAAAATCTGGAAAAGGGCCCTGATGGTTTGTTTCGTCAACGCGACGGTTTGACGGCCACGCCCGACGCCAGCGTGCGTGTCGCCAGCGGCGTTTTGGAGGCGAGTAACGTAAATGCCATGAGTGAATTCACCGAAATTTTGGCCTTGTCCCGTCAATACGATATGCAATTGAAATTAATGAAAAATGCTGAGGAAAATTCATCTGCCTCTGCACAACTTATACAAATGTCTTAATTGATTTAACGGCTGAGCTCAAGCTCGCGAGGATTTCATCATGATTTCTGCTCTCTACGTAAGTAAAACTGGATTGGCGGCGCAAGACAAACAGCTGTCTACCATTTCCAACAACTTGGCAAACACCAGCACGGTTGGCTTCAAGCGCGACCGCGCGATGTTTGAAGATTTGATTTACCAAGTGCAGCGTCAACCCGGTGCACAAGAGACGCAAGATTCAAAGTTGCCTTCAGGTTTGCAAATTGGTACAGGCGCGCGCGTAGTCGCCACACAAAAACAATTTACACAAGGCAATCTGCAAGTGACTGAGCAACCCTTGGACGTAGCCATTAATGGGCGCGGCTTTCTACAGGTTTTACAAGCAGACGGCACCTTGGCTTACACCCGCAACGGCCAGCTAGAAATTAATGAAGAAGGGCAGGTGGTGAATTCGGAAGGTTTGGTTCTGGAGCCTGCCATCACCATTCCCCAAGGCACCGGCAAAATTACTATCGGCAAAGACGGTACTGTAAACGCATACACACAAGGCGCGGAGGCCACACCACAACAATTAGGCAACATCACTCTCGCTGATTTTGTGAACCCCGCGGGCTTGCAGGCAATTGGTGGAAATTTATTTGTACAAACCGTTGCGAGTGGAACGCCAACGCAAGGCGCTCCTGGTGAAAACGGTATGGGTAGTTTATTGCAGGGTCAATTGGAAAGTTCAAACGTGGATATCGTTGAGGAAATGGTAAACATGATTACCACGCAACGAGCTTACGAAATGAATTCAAAAGTGGTTTCCACTGCAGATCAAATGCTGCAAAACATTGCGCAAAATCTTTAGTCACATTGAGTAATAGATTATGAAACTCACAGTGTTGATGTCATCGTCCAAAACAAGCATCGCTATAGTCTGTGCGATTTTGTTATCGGCTTGCGGTGCAGCTAACAAACCAAAACCAGGTGATCCTTACTACGCCCCAACGGTTTCCTCCGCGCAGGCTATGCCTCAACGCACAGATGGTTCGCTGTATCAGGATTCCTACGGTTTAAGTTTATTTGGCGATAGAAAAGCACATTTTGTGGGCGACATTATTACCGTCACCTTAAGTGAAAACACCGTATCCAAAAAGAGCGCTAACGTCACCGTTAAAAAAGATAACAGCCAAGTATTCAATAGTGGCGCTGGAACGCTCTTAGGTACAGATCCAACCTTAGGTAAATTAAATTTGGGAACCAACGTTGCACAAAACAGAAAATTTGGCGGCAACTCAGGCGCAGATCAAAGCAACAGTTTGCAAGGCAATATCACCGTAACTGTAGCGGAAATTATGCCTAACGGAAATTTGGTGGTGCGTGGCGAAAAATGGATGACGCTTAACAGTGGCGATGAATTTATTCGCATCAGCGGTATTGTTCGCCCCGATGACGTGGCGCCAGACAATACTGTTGTATCTACCCGTTTGGCGAACGCAAAAATTTCTTATAGCGGTACAGGTTCAATGGCTGATTCACAAAGCATGGGTTGGTTAGCAAAATTCTTTAATGGCCCCATTTGGCCGTTTTAGATAAGTGATTTTATCTGGGAGTCGTCATCCTCGCGTAGCGGGGATCCAACTCTTGAAAGGCCGCGTCAAAGTCAAAAGCTGGATCCCCGCTACGCGAGGATGACGATAGAAAACGTAACGAGAGCGCAGTAATGAAAACATTCACCTTCAGAAAAATTATCAGTAATTTTTTAATAGGGTCTCTATTGTTGCAATTTTCATTCGCTGCTTCTGCGGAGCGTATTAAAGATATCGCCAGCGTTGCTGGTGTGCGCGCCAACCAATTAATTGGTTACGGTTTGGTTGTGGGCTTAGATGGAACAGGTGACCAAACAACGCAATCACCTTTTACCACGCAATCATTCAACTCCATGTTAAAGCAATTTGGTATTGCAGTGCCTGAAGGTGCGCGTATGCAAATGAAAAACGTCGCAGCGGTAATGATTCAAGCAGAATTGCCAGCCTTTGCAAAACCTGGGCAAACATTGGATGTCACTGTTTCGTCGATCAGTAACGCAAAAAGTTTGCGCGGTGGCAGCTTATTGATCGCACCTTTAAAAGGTTTGGATGGGAAAGTGTACGCCGTAGCTCAAGGAAATTTAGTGGTTGGTGGATTTGGTGCGCAAGGCGCTGATGGCTCTAGTATTAAAGTGAATATTCCAAGTGCTGGCCGTATTCCCGGCGGCGCTATGGTTGAACGCGCAGTGGAAACCAATTTTGCGGGCGGCCAACCGATTGTGTTCAATTTAAACCGGGCTGATTTCACAACCGCTAATCAATTGGCAAAAAGTATTAATAACTTGCTAGGTCCAGATGTGGCACGTCCATTGGACTCTGTATCGGTAATGGTAGATTCCCCGCAAAACCCAGCACAGCGTGTCGATTTCATTGCAATGCTGGAAAATCTTGAAGTCACCCCCGGCGAAGAGGCCGCAAAAGTGATTATCAATTCACGCACGGGAACAATTGTTGTTGGTAAAAATGTTCGCGTATCGCCCGTTGCAGTCACTCACGGTAGCTTGACTGTTACGGTTGCAGAAAGTTTAACGGTGAGCCAGCCCAATCCGCTGGGTGAAGGCCAAACCGTTGTGGTTCCAAGCAGTAAAGTCAGCGCGTCTGAAAAAATTAACCCCATGTTTAAATTTGCGCCCGGTGCATCCTTGGATGACATAGTGCGCTCTGTAAATAACGTAGGTGCGTCGCCCAGCGATTTGATGGCGATTCTTGAGGCCTTAAAACAATCAGGCGCACTTAAAGCAGAATTGGTGGTGATATAAATGACCGCTATCGATAAAACCACAATGACAAGCGGGCTGGCCGGCACATCGCTGGCCGGAAGCACAACAGCGATTAAAGATAATTTCTTTGATCAGAACTCCCTGAATTCGGTAAAAACCATGGGTCGTCATAACGATCCGGCGGCGTTAAAAGAAATCGCCAAAAAATTTGAAGCAATGTTTGTTCAGCAAATGTTGAAATCTATGCGTGAAGCTAATGCTGTATTTTCTGATGGTGATATGTTTTCAAGCGAAGAAGTGAAATTTCACCAAGAGATGATGGATCAACAAATGGTGCTTAACCTTACCAGTGGTGAAGGAATAGGTTTGGCAAAAACAATGTTTGAGCAAATGCAAAAATCTTATGGAAAGCCTGTTGATTTGAAAGGGCAGTCCGAACCATTAAAAACCTTGGATCGCCAATTTAGGCCGCCCGTTACATCTATTAATACGTCGTCGTCAGCGTTTCAGCTAAAAGAATCGCGTGTTGGAAATAAAACGGCTATTGCCAATGGCCCAGAAGAATTTGTGGAAAAGTTAAAACCCTATGCCGCAAAGGCTGCCGCTGAGCTCAATGTAGGAACAGATGTAATTCTTGCACAAGCCGCATTAGAAACTGGTTGGGGCAAGCATCTCATTCATGATGCGCAAGGCAATAACTCCTTTAATATTTTCAATATTAAAGCTACTGCATGGGGCGGGAAAAGTGTCAGCGTAAATACATTGGAAAATAAGCAAGGCGTAACACAGCAGGAGCGCGCTGCATTTCGTAAGTACGAAGACTACGCTGGCAGCTTTGCTGATTATGTGGCGCTGATTAAAAATAATCCTCGATACAAAGAAGCCTTAAGTGCAGGTAGCGATTCCAAGTCGTATGCGGACGCTTTACAAAAAGCGGGCTATGCAACAGATCCTGATTACGCTGACAAAATTAAACGCCTGTTGAATAGCGATTCTATTCGTGCAGCCACCGAAAGTAGTGTTGCAAATGATATTGACGAGGCGCAATCATGAGTGGAATTCTTTCCAATGCTATTTCGGGCTTACAAGCAAGCCAAGTTGCGCTGCGTACTGCGGGTAACAATATTTCCAACGCGAATACTGTTGGTTATAGCCGTCAGCAAGTTAATTTTTCTACGCGCCCGGAGCAACAGCTAGGTAACGCAGGGTTTTTGGGATCAGGTGTTAACCCCGAATCAGTCCAACGTGTGGTGAACGAGTTCTTAAGCACCCAAATGCGGCTGGATACAACTAACTTTAACGAATTAGATAAATACAACCAAAATATAGGTAAAGTAGATAAACTTTTTTCAGATTCTGCCACTGGCTTGGTGGGTAGTTTTCAGAGTTATTTTGCAGCCTTACAAAATGGTGCGAGTGATCCATCGTCATCGCCTGCCCGCCAATTAATTATCACGCAAACCGAAAGCCTTACTTTGCGCTACAACACGCTTTACGATCGTTTAGCTGATACAGCGAAAGGTGTTGATAACGAAATTGGCACGGTAATGGGCCAAATAAATAGTTTGGCAAAATCGGTTGCTAATTTGAATCAATCAATATCTGAGAAAGGTGCATCAGGATCAGGTGGTCAACCAAATGATTTGCTTGATCAGCGCGATGAAGCCTTGCGCAAATTATCCGAACTTTCGTCCATTCAGTTAGTTAAACAAGACGGTGGTGATATCAATGTCTTTATCGGTAATGGAGAGCCCTTAGTTGTTGGGCCTAACGTAAGCAGTTTTACGGTACGTAATGGTGGAAAAATTTACTTAAACACAAATGCTGTATCGTCTGATATTAGTGAAGCCATTACGGGTGGTCAGTTAGGTGGATTATTAAAGTTCAAGTCAGATGTGCTCCAGCCTTCTTTAAATGAATTAGGCCGTATTGCTATCGTCATGAGCGATGCATTCAATAAAGTACAAACACAAGGTTTGGATTCAAACGGTAACTATGGACAAGCCATGTTTACTGGCATCAATGAAACAACCAATACATATAATCGCATTCTTCATGGCAATAATGCTCAGCCAGACGATCGCATATTGTCGTTAACCATTGAAGATGCAAGTGCAATTACAATTGATGATTACAAATTTGATATAGCGGCTGGCACAAATAACTACAGTATTAAGCGAGTATCAGACAACTCCGTTGTGAGCCAGGGAATTTTATCGGGTGGTTACCCGCAATCGATTCAGTTTGAGGGTTTGAAACTAACCTTGGAGAGCGGATCATTCCAGGGGGGGGACACCTTTACGCTACAGCCCACTCGAAATGGCGCTCGTGATATTCACTCATTATTGAAGTCGCCTGATCAATTGGCTTTTGCCTCACCTATACGCACGTTAAAAGCAAGTTCAAATACCGGTAATGGAACCGTTAGTGCCGGTGAAGTCTTAAGTTTGTACGATGCTAACAATCAACTTTTGCCTGCCTTTTCAAATTTAGGAAAGTTATCTCCACCTGTTGTTATTCGTTTTACATCAGATACGACTTATGACGTTTTAGATAATTCTGATCCTGCGCACCCAAAGCCGTTAGTCCCCGCGATGACGGAACAGATTTTTTATCCCAATCGCGAAAACGCAATCTTTACCACTGATAAGGGCGAGACTCGTATTATTGGAAATGGTGCAAGAATAGGTTTGCCCGCGGGTAGAACTGCTTCAACATTGAACTCAGCCTTAAGCGCCCAAGCAAATGGTTATCCTGCTGAGCAATATACTTTTTCATCAAAAGATAAAACGACGGGTTTGATTAATACCCAGGTAATGGTAACTGGCTCAAATGCTTCAGCTGCACAAACTGCTGCGCAGCTAAATAGCATTAAAGGCGTATCCGCTCACGCGTACACAACAGCAACTCTTACCGATATCCATATAGACCCAACAGCATTGACCACACCGTTGCAGTTAACGCTCAACGGTGAAAACCTATTGCGCTACAACGGCGTGAATCTGGATACCAGTGTTCCTGACCCTAATTATTCAACACCCACAGATCCTTATTTGGGTGAAACAAATTTTAATAATTATTTGCGCGACCAAATTAACTCAAACGCCAATTTAAAAGCCTTGGGCATTCGCGCAGAAAGCGGCAGCAACCCCGTTACCGGCAGGCCGGAACTGCACTTGGTGGCAGCATCAGGTGTAAACCTCGATGTTCGCTTTACCGCAACGAACGCAACTGCCAACAGCATTAGTGTGAACGATGGTGCGGGAAATCCCAATGTGCGTCTTACAGGTGTTGATTCAAATGTAACTGCAACCGTAGAGCAGAGCGCCATCACAATTGGCGGCCGTATTGATATCACATTAGATGATGGCGTAACACTTTCTACCTCACCAAGTGTGAGCCAACTGTTGGGCGATTCCACAGCGGCTGATTTCGCCAAATCTTCTTATTTGGGATACCAAGTAAAAATTTCTGGCCAACCCAAAGCGGGTGATTCGTTTAGCGTTAACTTCAATACAAATTCTAAAAACGATAACCGCAATGCATTGGCGATGACAGCCTTGGAAACCAATGCAACCATGCAAAATAAGTCTATGAGTTTTAGCCAAGGTTACGGGCGTTTGGTAGAAGAGGTTGGTACAAAAAGTAATTTGTCAAAAATTAATACCGATGCAAGCCGCAGTTTGCTGGAACAAACTAAAACGATGAAAGATGGAGTCTCCAGCGTAAACATGGACGAAGAGGCTGCTAACTTGATTCAGTTTCAACAACTTTACACGGCGAACGCTCGTGTCATTACAGTAGCAAAAGATTTATTTGATGCGCTTTTGCGCTCAATGGGCTAATTGCTGAGTTAAAGAATGTTAGTTAATTCCAGGGTGAATACCTAGTGGAGAAAAAGTATGCGTGTATCTACCTCACAAATTTATAACATCGCCAACATCGGTATGCGCGATGCACAGGTAGCTGTTGATAAAACTAATCAGCAGATATCCAGTGGCAAGCGCGTATTGTCTCCAGCAGATGATCCAGTCGCTGCAACCGCCATTTTAATGTTGAATCAAGAGTTGGCGCGCACAACGCAATTCACAAAAAATATTGATACCGCTGATAACAATTTAACGCTGGAAGATACTACTTTGCAGTCAGTCGTTTCATTGGTTCAACGCTTAAAAGAACTTGCAGTTAATGCAGGTAACACCGCAGTATTGTCGCCATCAGATTACAAAGCGATGGCGGCTGAGGTTGATAGCCGCCTAGGTGAATTGATGAATTTGCAAAACACTCGCAATGCATCTGGCCAATATATTTTTGCAGGCTTTCAAAGTGAAACCCAGCCTTTTGTCAGTAATGGTGGTGGGAATTACACCTACCACGGTGATGAAGGCCAACTAAGTGTTCAGGCTTCTACTACCGTTACTGTGGCTGTGAGTGATTCGGGCAAAAGAGTATTCGTTGATATTCCCACAAGCCACAATACATTTACAACGCGCCCCAGTGCATCCAATCAGGCAACGCCACCGGCGGTAATTAGTGTGGGTGACGTTTATGATCAAGTCGCTTTTGATAAATTGTTCCCTGAAGACATGCTGGTTACTTTTAATGCAAATTCTGCGGTAAATCCTCCTTCGCCCAATTACACCATTACCGAGCGCACAACGGGAAAGGTGTTAGTTGAAAAACAAGTTTATGTATCCGGTCAGGATATTAAAGTTAGCGGTGCTAAATTTTCCATTTCAGGAATTCCATATTCTGGCGTCGCTGCGGTACCTTCAACAATTTCGTTGAATTCAGCAGCATTTACTGGTGCAGTTGCAGCGGATAAGGATTATTCAGTCACTCCTGGCTCTTTGCAAATAAGTGTGGGTGGAATAACAGAAACCTTGGTGCTTGATCAAAATTTCGCAACCAATAATGGGAGCAATGCGCTCAATGATTTTATTACCGCATTGGGTGGAGCAACGGATAGCTCCTTTTACAGTACCTTGCCCTATAGCAGCTCTACAGCAGCAGCGAATTACAAAAAGCTTCAGAATTTGGGTATTACCTTATCGGATACCGGCGTGTTTACATCACCTACGGGTTTAAATATTACGGTTAAGAACGGGTCGTCTGCAGCCATCAGTACTATCACCGGTGTCGCTACCCAAGGTGCAGGCACTACTACGCCAAATATTCCAATTACCTATCCTGGTGCATCAACCTTTAACTTTGCGGCAACTCCACAAACCGTGGATATTACGGTTAATGGAAAAACTACAACGCTTACCTTGAATACCAACGTTACTAATGCAGCGAGCTTAGCTGCAGCATTTAATAACGGCACAAACGCGATTGAGTTAGCGAAGCTCGGCGTAATTGCAACGCCACAAGGTTTTTCGTCGCTGAATAATTCGGTGATTTCGCTTTCGAATGCCGGGTCAAATATTTTGGCAGCCATGGGTGTGAGCGGTAACCCTGTTACGTCATCACTGGGTGTGTTGGCGCAACCTGGTGATAAATTCGTTGTTGAATCCACTGGAAAACAAGCGTTGTTGACTACCGTTTCACGTTTTAGTGAAGCTATGAAAAATGTGGATAGTACTCAAACCAGTAAAGATGATTTTGCCAAATTAATCTCAAAAACCCTAGCAAGCTTGGAAAACGTCTTGGGCAATATTTCTGCGGTTCAGGGAGATGTAGGTGCGCGCCAGAATATGCTGGAAAGTACCCGTAACCTCAATTCGGATATTGAACTTAACAGTAAAACGGTTTTGTCGCAGTTGGAAGATTTGGATTACGCTGAAGCGTCAACGCGCTTGCAAATGCAAACTTTCGTATTGAGCGCTGCCCAACAAAGTTTTATTCGCATCAGCGATCTCAATTTGTTTAAGTACATGTAGGTGAGTTTTTAACTCTATTTAACTGACGGCGGTTGAGTATTTGAATTTTAAACCGCATTCTTATAAAAGGTAGCTTTGTAGGTGACTAAGATGGAAAACAACGAACTCTTAAAACCGCTCTACGAGATTTTGGATCGCGTTAAAGATTTAGTACAACTGGCTCAAGCAGAAGCGTGGGAGGAGATGGAGCTGGCTGCAACCAAGTATCAACAGCACGTAAAATTTCTGGATGACAATGTTTACATTAAAGCCTTACAGGATGCGCATTTAGTCGAGACGGCTAAAACTATCATTGTCGAAATTCAGGGGTTGAATGATGATCTTGATACGCACACGAATTTGCAGCGTGAGAAAATCGCGTCAGAGTTACGTCAAATGAATCAGGCCGACAAAGCTATGAATGCATATGGCCGTTAATTTGACACTTAGGCTGAGTTAAATCGGTTTTTATAACCATTCGATCCACAATTTGCTAATTTTTGCGATAAATGTTTTAAGTTTTATATAAAAATTTCCTAAAGCTAGTGAAAAGTCGGGCGATAACCTTTACAGAAGTGCTGATAGCAATCTGTTCAGGCTTCATCAAACGACTTGCTACAGCATCAGTTCTGTAGAAGAAATCACCTTTAGGAGATTCATCATGGCCTTAATTATCAATACAAATACCGCCTCACTGAACGCCCAGCGTCAATTGTTGAGTTCTGGTATGTCGCAAGACCTTTCAACTCAACGTCTGTCTTCAGGTCAACGTATCAACTCTGCTAAAGATGATGCTGCGGGCTTGGCGATTTCTAACAAAATGTCTTCACAAATCCGCGGTCTTGACCAAGCGGTTCGTAACGCAAACGACGGTGTGTCTCTGATTCAAACCGCTGAAGGTGCGTTGGCTGAGTCAACCAACATCCTGCAACGTATGCGTGAACTAGCGGTACAATCTTCGAACGGTATTTACAGCAACGCTGACCGCGCTCAGTTGAACGCAGAAAGTAAACAACTGGTAGCGGAATTGGATCGTATTTCTAAATCAACGTCATTCAACGGCCAAAACCTGTTGGACGGTAAGTTGGGCGACATCAAACTGCAAGTAGGTGCACAAGCTAACCAAACTATTAGCTTCAAAATAGCCGCTACCGATGCTAAGTCACTTGGTTTGGGTTCAGTAAGCGCAGATGTGTTGGGTACTAACCTTGACCAAGCTATTACTTCTACCAAATTCAACGATGGTGATGTTCTGATTAATGGCCAAAACATTGGAGCTTTTGATGGCACGGCTACTGGTGCGTCATTGTCTAAATTCTTAACGTCCGTTAATAGCAAATTGTCTGGTGTAACTGTGGGTGCGGTAAATACTGTAACCGCTACATCAGCGGGCGACGGTAAGACCACCGCTGCAAACTTGACTATTGACCTTGGCAATGCTGATGGTACTACCAGCCAATTCGTTATCAAAAATACCAACAGTATGGATGAACTTGTATCAGCCATTAATACACAAGCAAACGGCGCCATTGTTGCGTCCAAAACAGCTGATGGTTACTTGTCTATCCTTAGTAACAACGGGGCGAGTATCAAGTTGACTTCAACCGCCGCCGCCACCAGCTTGGGTTCTGGCATCACTTCAGGCACCGCAGTACAAGCTCAATTAACTGTTTCAAGCGCCGATGGTTCTGCTGTTCGTGTAACGACTGGCAACAACGCCGCTTCTGGTTTGTTGGCACACTTGGGCTTCCAGGAAACCCGCGCTAGCGGCACAACGGTGGGTACAGCGTTAGATAACTCTGCAGCTACAACTGCCCTGTCTTATGGTGATTTGAAAATCAATGGTGTTGTGATCAGTGATACAAACACGACTACGTTGCAAGGCAAAGTAAACAATATTAATGCTGTTAAAGATCAAACGGGTGTGACTGCTGCATTGAAGGCGGAAATCTCAGGTACGTCTGACCTTACCCGTACTCGCGCAGATTTGAAGTCAACTTTAACTGGAACAACTACAGCGGCGGCGGATTTAACTATTAACGGTGTAACCGTTACTGTGACCGCGGGCAGTACCAAAACAGAACTTGCGGCAACCATTAACGCTGCTTCTACTAACACAGGTGTTACAGCTTATTTCGATGCTGACCAAAATTTACATCTGTACAGTGCTTCAAATATCACCATGTCTGACACAGGTGGTACTGAATTGGATGGCGTATTGCCAGCAGCGTTCGCAGGCACTGCTGCATCTCCAGTCACTACTGCAGCAACAGCGTTTGCAGCAAGTGGTGTAGCAGGTTCGTTAAATATCAACAACGTTAACATCGATTTAATGGGCAGCTTGTCAGCAACATTAAAAGGTGTGGCTGATCAAATTAATGCGCAACAAGCTACCACTGGTGTGTTTGCAAGCATCAATGACAATGGCCAGTTGCAATTAAACTCATCAGCCGCTTTCTCTGTGAAAGCAGGTGCAACGAGTGGTGCGAAAACTTTAAGTATTCTTGGGCTTGATGGTACCGATAAAGATCCAACCGATACCGAAACTGTGAACGCTAAAATTGAGCTTACTTCTGTTAAGGGTACACCAATCAGCATTGATACTAATGCGAACGGTAAAACAGCTACTGGCTTTATCGATCAAAATATCTCAGCGTCAGGCGGTGGATTCGGTGCCTCAATTGCAAGTGTGAGTATTGATACCCAAGTGAATGCACAAGCCGCGATTGGTGTAATCGATAATGCGTTAAACACCATCAACGATACTCGTGCAAACCTCGGTGCGATCAACAACCGTTTGGACTTTACTGTATCTAACTTGTCCAGTATCTCTGAGAAGACTACAGCAGCTCGTTCACGTATTGTGGATGCTGACTTCGCGGCAGAAACTGCAAACTTGAGCCGTGCTACAGTGTTGCAACAAGCGGCGACAGCTATGTTGGCGCAAGCTAACCAACGTCCACAAAACGTGTTGTCACTCTTGAGATAAGGTAGTTAACATCACCAGAGGGAAACCTCTGGTGAATTTTTAACGAGGGCTAAACTATGAATGAGATCCCTAAAGCCGCAGCACCGGCTACGCCGATTAAATCAGTATCGGTTGTAAGCAGCGCTGGTACCGGCAATAAGAATCCCGTTGTTAAGACTGATGTGCAGCATGTAGAAAAGGCCCACCACGCTGATCTCAAGGAAATGCAAGAACACGTAGAAGCCGCTGTTGCACAAATGAATGAATATATTCAATCTACGCAACGCGATTTGCACTTTAGTTATGACAAGGCGTCCGGTGAAACGGTTGTTAAAGTGTTAGATAGATCTACTCAAGAAGTTATTCGTCAGATTCCAGATGAAACGTTCTTGAAACTTGCCCATACCAAGGATGTAGATGGCAACTTCCAGTTGTTCAGCGCGCAAGCCTAAAAGGAAAAAATGATATAAAGAGGGCAGCTTCGGCTGCTCTTTTTTTTTGGCGTTTTAAACATCCTTATCCGTAGAAATTGAAAGCCTCTTGCGGCGGTAAACTGCTTATCGCTGCCGCCTTGCCGCCATTAACTTCCATCGGAGCGGCAATCCGTTGCCGTTAGCTCGCTAGGTGGCAAAATTCCAGCGCCGCAACTTCCTCTTCATTATTGAGTGATTCTCCTCAAATTCACCCATTCTAATTTATTTTTATTTGTTTACTTTGCTGCGTTATTTTTGCAATAAACTTTTTCGTTATTGATCACTTACCTGAAGTGAAATTGTTGCTGCTGCCAATTAAAGTGAAATCTCGATCTTTGCAATAAACTGTTTCTAACCATTTGAAATATATAGATATTTTATGGGTATTTGTTTTCTCGTTATTTAGTGATGTTGATGGGCGAAAAGGTGATATTTTCTAACTTTCGATATAAAAATCAAAAAAAACTCTCCCCAAAATTTGCAAAGAATAAATAAAAAATGAATTAAGTTTGCCCACTTCAAAAAACTCCTTGATCGTTTTTGGCACAGTCTGTGCAAAAAGTCATTTAGGCAAAGAAGTAACAAAATCCTGACGCAGCTAACTATGTAAGTTTGCCAGGATCTGCCGCGAAGTTTTCAAGTTTCTTGCGGGCTTCATCATTGACTTGTCGCAGAGAGTTAAGACTCTGAGCAGGAAAAATCCTTAGGAGATAAATCATGTCTTTAGTTATTAACACAAACGTTGCGTCTCTGAACTCTCAACGTCAATTGATGAATTCCGGTGGCGCTTTAGATAAATCTACCGAGCGCCTTTCATCTGGTCAGCGCATCAATTCGGCAAAAGACGATGCCGCAGGTTTAGCTATTTCTAACCGTATGACCTCGCAAGTGCGCGGCCTCGATCAAGCGATTCGCAATGCCAACGACGGCATTTCCTTGATTCAAACCGCTGAAGGTGCCTTGCAGGAAACGACGAATATTCTGCAACGTATGCGCGAATTATCCATTCAGGCGGGTAACGGTATCTATAGCGATGCCGACCGTAAAACGCTGGACGCGGAAGTTCAGCAATTGATTTCGGAATTAAACCGAATTGCTGAATCTACTTCCTTTAACGGCCAAAAATTATTGGATGGTACGCTCGGTAAGGTGAACTTGCAGGTTGGTGCTGACGCAGGCCAAACCATCACCATGAAAATTCCAAAAATGGATGCCAAAACATTGGGTATGGGCTCCACTAGTGGTGACGTAGCGAGCACACATCTGGGCCAGCCTATTACGTCTACTGTCTTTAAAGATGGTGATATTTTGATTAACGGCAAGAGCATAGGAGCGTTTGACGGAACGAAAACTCCGCCAGACACCTTTGAAAAACTTTTGCAAAATATCAATTCAAAAATTGAAGGTATTGAAGCAACTGCGTTTAACGAGGTTACAACGACAACAGTGGGTACGGGTGTTTCTAACTCTGCCAATCCCATTACGTTTACGCTTACAAACCCAGATGCGACGGTTTCTACTTTTACTATCAACAACACCAATAACATGGATGAGTTGATAGATGCCATTAACTCCCAATCCAATAACCTTTTACAGGCCACTAAAACAGAATCTGGTTTGGTAACCCTGTCAAATGCTAATGGTGCGACTATCGCGGTAAGTGGTGCGGGTGCAGCGGCAGGTTTGGGTGCGATTACGACACCGAGCTATGGTCAAATCTCGCTGAAAGCGAAAAACGGTCAGGATATTTTGATTACCTCTGGGCCCAATGCAACCCAACCCACGGTCGTAACC
This sequence comes from uncultured Cellvibrionaceae bacterium, assembly GCA_964581625.1. Classification (GTDB taxonomy): domain Bacteria; phylum Pseudomonadota; class Gammaproteobacteria; order Pseudomonadales; family Cellvibrionaceae; genus Cellvibrio. The sequence goes on along the minus strand of CAZOPE010000008.1, from coordinate 42,368 downwards.
GGTGGTACTTTTGCCCCAGCGGTAGCGGGTACATTAACGATCAATGGCGTTACAACCGCTGCACTGGCCGGTGGTGAATCAGCTGCCGCCGTAGCAACACTTATCAATACCGTCAGCGTAACTTCTGGAGTTACCGCGTCTGTTTCTGCGGGCAAATTGGTGTTAACCGATACCTTGGGTCGAGATATCAGTTTAACGGCAACAGCGGCGGCAACTCTATCAACCCTCGGTTTAGCGGTTGGTACAACAACAGCGCCTTCCTTATTGTCTGTGTTGGGCTTCCAGGATACTCGTGAGCAGGGTGCTGTATTCGGTAAGCACATTACTGCTGAGAATTCGGTATTGTCTCTGGCATACGGCGACCTGAAAATTAACGGTGTTACCATCAGTGGAGAAAATACAACGACGCTGCAAGGTAAAGTTGCGAACATCAACAAAGAAACTGATAACACCGGTGTTGTTGCGTCTTTGAAAGCGGAAAATGTGAGTAATTTTGATGCCAACTTAAAATCCACTGAATTGACGGGTGGTACTTTTGGTCCAGCTGCGGCGGGCTCGTTAATTATTAATGGTGTGAGCGTCGCTATAGGTGCAGCGGATCCTCTAGGCACTGTTATTGATAGCATTAACGCGCAGTTTACAAGTACAGGTGTTATTGCATACCAAGACTCTGGCAATAAATTACATTTGTTCTCTAAAGGTCAAATCAACCTTAGTGGCACGGGTGGTACAACAGTAACCTCACTTGGCTTAACCGTTGCGAACAATGCACCAGTGAGTGGTTCAGGTGTTGTGGGAAGCATACGTCTTAACAACACTCAAATTACGTTAAATGATGTTGGCGATCTTACTCGCGTTTTGAGTGATATCAACGCGCAACAGGCTAACACAGGCGTTTATGCGAGCTTGAATGATTTGGGGCAACTCATACTGAACTCAAACTCTGCATTTTCAATTGATGTGGGTGATGTTAATGGTGGGCAAACTCTGGCAAATCTCGGGTTAGATACCTCGTTGGCAGGGCCATTGAATGGAACTAAAGCAACCAATGTGCTGGCGTCAATTCAACTCGATTCTCTGAAAGGAACGCCAATTAGCTTGGAACTTACGGCTAACGGTGCCGCTGTTACGGGTTTGATTTCGCAAAACCAAGCATCAGCAGGTGTTGGCTTTGGGGCTGCGCTGGGGAGCATTAGTATTGGAACCCAGGCGGGAGCGCAAAAAGCTATAGGTATAATCGATAAGGCCTTGGATACGATTAGCGATGTTCGTTCCCAAATGGGTGCAATCAACAACCGTTTGGAATTCACCATCAACAACCTTGCAAACGTATCTGAAAAAACATCTGCCTCTCGTTCACGTATTGTTGACGCTGACTTTGCCGCAGAAACGGCTGCAATGAGCAGAGCGCAAGTGTTGCAACAAGCTGCTACGGCTATGTTGGCGCAGTCAAATGCACGTCCGCAGCAAGTCTTGTCGTTGCTCAAAGGCTAACGCATAACATAAGCCAAACGCGATTTTAAAAAGCCGCTGATCTTTCAGCGGCTTTTTAATGTGTGGAAGTTGCGATGCTTATTCGCAGCTTTGCATTTTTCGGCTAGGCTTAGAGAATACGGCTATAGAGAAAGGATTTATGACCGCTGCTTTATCTCCCAACCTGCTCTTAATAAGCAGGATTTTTTTATTGGCATTTACCTACTTTCTTTCAGGGCGTTTAGCGCTACTACTCGCTATTCCGCCTGGCTTTGCTACAGCTATTTTTCCTCCGCTGGGTATTTCTCTTGCAGCCGTTTTGCTGTGGGGCAGGTCCATGCTATTAGGTGTTTTTTTGGGCTCGGTGATGCTAAACACGAGTATCGCTATGAATGGTGGTGCATCGTTTGGGTTGCCGGTTCTTACCATTGCCGCTGAAATCGCGTTAGGAAGTTGTTTAGCTGCTTGGGCAGGCTCCTATCTTATTCATAAAGTTATTGGTTTCCCGAATGCGCTCTTAGACGAATGGAGCATTTTTTTATTCTTCATATTGGGTGGCCCCATCGCCAGCATTCTTAGTGCCACAGTGGGCGTGGTCGCATTATGTTTAAACGGCGTTGTATCTTTATCTCAATCGATAAATAGTTGGGTGACATGGTGGACTGGCGACACTATAGGTGTACTTATTGCCGCCCCGTTTGTGCTCATCCTATTTGCCCAGCCACGATCTTTATGGCAAAACCGTTTAAAAACTGTTGGCTTTCCGTTGTTGGTAAGTTGCGCCCTGATAGTCGCCATATTTTTTAACGCCAGCCACAGTGAGCAACAGAAGATTGAGCGGGCACATCATGAAAGTGCAAAGGCTATAGCAGACAAGTTATTTTCTGGCTTCAACACACCCATTAATGCATTAACGCCGCTCAAAGGTCTTTATCTCGCATCTGACGAAGTTAACGCAGAGGATTTCAGGCTTTTTACAGTGGAGCAGCTAAACGGTGAAAGCGGTATTAACGCTTTGTCGTGGAATCAGAAAGTCAATAGAGCTGAACGACATGAATATGAACATTACATGGCAGGGCAAGGTTTTCCAGATTTCTTTATCAAAGAACATGATGCAGAGGATCGCGACATAATTGCACCGGAACGCGATTATTATATTGTTGTTACTCACATTGAGCCCTATTCAAAGAACGCGAAAGCCCAAGGGTTTAATGTAGCATCCGAGATGATTCGTAACCGTGCATTGCAATTAGCGAATCAAACGGGGCAATCAGCTATGACCGAGCCGCTACATTTAATTCAATCCACCGGAAATGATTTGAGCTACCTCATATTCATGCCGGTTTTTAAATCGCTCGATGTCCCCAAATCCGCTGAAATGCGCGACCAACTTTTACGCGGCTATGTAACAGCCTTGATAAGAGTGAGCCGACAGCTTGATCTTATTCGTCATAAATTTTCGAAAAATGAATTTTTGATTTCTCTAAGCGATGTTACAGATTCAAATAATATTATTAATTTGCATCAGGATGAATCACCTGTCTCGTCTATAGCCAAATTATATTCATGGACAAAGGAAGAAAAAATTGCAGGCAGGACATTGCGTTTAACCATAGTGCCCACTCAACAATTTATTGATAAACAATTGAGCGGGCAATCTTGGTATGTATTGGTGGGTGGATTATTGTTTTGTTGCTTATTGGGTGGTTTTTTGCTGTTGGTAACGGGGCGGACTCAGTATATTAGCGCGCTTGTTGAGCGCCGAACTCTTGAATTGGAATCTATTCTTAACGAAGCGGTTGAGGCAATTATTATCCTAAACGATTTTGGCTATATTGAACGAGCTAATCCTGCAGCATACCGCCTTTTCGGTGCGCAAGAATCGCAACTGATTGGCGAAGATTCAACGCTAAGTATTCCTATGCTAAAAGATTTCCCTTTTTCTTTTAAGGATGAGCATGAGTTTACACAGAATCAGCGGATGTGGAAGGCGCTTGAAACACAGGCTGTACGTAAAGATGGCGTTAAATTACCTGTTGAAATTGGCGTGAGCAAAGTGAATTTGCCAGATCGCAGAATTTACACCTGTTTGATACACGATATAGCCGCGCGCAAAAAAGTGGATAAGTTAAAAAATGAGTTTGTGTCAACGGTAAGTCATGAACTCAGAACGCCGCTTACCTCAATTAATGGCGCGCTTGGGCTACTCGTTGGCGGGGCAATTCCCGGAGTGCCTGATAAAGCAATAGATTTACTGATTATCGCTAAGAATAACGCTGACCGTCTTGGCCGTTTAGTCAATGACATATTGGATATGGATAAATTGGAGTTTGGCAAGCTTCAGTTGGATATTAACGATTGCAGCGTAAAAGATTTGCTTCAACAGGCTTTAGATCAAAACTCGGGTTATGCGATGAAGTATGGTGTTAGGTTGGAGTTGAATGATGAAATAGTGGGCGTTAAGGACGGCAAAGATATGGTGATCTTGGTTGACCGCGATAGGTTCTTGCAAGTTATGTCAAACCTAATATCAAATGCGGTGAAATTCTCTCACATGGATGGCGTTGTAAGAATCTCCGCCAAACTCACAGAAAAAAATATTACCTTTTATGTTGAAGATTTCGGAACCGGAATTCCGCAAGAATTCCGCAAGAAAATATTCCAAAAATTTGCGCAAGCCGACAGTTCAGACACTCGCAAGCGAGACGGGACTGGGTTAGGTTTAAGCATCTCGCGCGTTATCGTTGAGCGCATGGGTGGCTCAATTGACTACACCACCGAGGTTGACAAGGGAACAACGTTTTTTTTTCATTTCCCATTGAAAAATAACAAAATGCACATGGCTTTTATTTAGCTTTTTGTTCATTTGCCAAAATGTGGTTGACCAATTCTTCGTATCGTTCATCAAAGTGATGGTCGCCCGGCATGCTAATAGCTTTAACACCCAATTCTACGTTAGGTAAACAATTGGCTGCATCGTCGTCTACGCCGTAAATGCAAATTGCATTTGCCCAATTCATTTTTGCAATTTCCGGCGCAATAGGTAAACGGCTATCGTGGGTGTCAGCATTCATCCAGCTGGATAAGCGAAACTCAAAAGCTGCCGTTTTACCCATACCCAGTAGCGCAACTACCGCAATTTTTTGGCGGGTTTCTTCAGTTAGTCGATTCGCTATGAACGGCATGACGTCGGCGCCAAACGAGTATCCAATTAAAATGACACGTTTTTTGTTCCATTTTTTTAAATAATTAACAATCGTTTCTTCAATATCCTTTGCGGTTTCGTCAGGGGTGCGAGTTTTCCAGAAATAGCTCAAAGAATCCAACGCAACGGTTGGTACACCTTTTTCAGCTAGAATTTTTGCCACGCTTTTGTCAATTTCTGCCCATCCGCCGTCGCCGGTGAGGAGTACAACCAGTGATTCAGAAGTGAATTGAGTGTTTGTTGAATTGGATGCAGGAACTTCAATCAAGGGTAAGTCACTATCGCTTGCGTCCGATGAAATTTGATCAGCCAAGCGGGGATCTAGCCATTGCAAAATTTGAATGGCTTCTGCCATTGCGGTTTGCTTTTGGCCATCGGCCAAGGTGAATTTCAAGTTAGAAATGTTTTCAGAAAATTGTTTGGTTTCGGGGAAAGAATCCTTTGCCTGAAAAACATAAAAACTGGTGGGTAAGCGATCTATTGGTTTTAACGCCATATCTTGGTTTTCAGCGCCTGAAAAATTATCTTTTTCACAAAGCTCGGCGTGCGCTTTGAGCTTTGTCTCAAGGTTTATACCAATTGCAGCATGAAATTCATGGTCTTTTGTTTGTGCTAGGGTCGCATAGACAGTCGATGAACTTTGATTAGCTCCCAAGAGTATTGGGTGTTCGTTGTCATCAAGATTGTAATACTGTTGAAGTGAGGTTTTAATGTCAGCTAATTTTTTTGGCAGATTGAGGCAACTACCCACGTTAGGTTGTGAATTTAAGAGCGCCTCGTTGTCAACCACGGCCACATAATAACTTAATGCAGCGAATTGCTTAGCATATTCGGCTGTTAGATTGCTTTGGCTCTTATCGGCAATGTAAATGAGCAAACCTTTTTCGGGTTTGGTGGCGCGATAGACTTGAAGCTCATGGCTGCCGGCTTTCACCGTTTCGTTCTTAATTGCATTGTCGATGGGTGGAGTCGTTTTTCGTGTAAAAAAATAGATTGCTCCGGCAAGGATGATTAAGGCGGTAACAATTGAAATAACTAGTTTTGTTTTTAAACGCATTTCATAAACTCTACGCTAAAAGAGTGTGTTTATTTTGAAAAAATGCCCTTTACCCCACCTGAGATAAGTGTGGTGGCGGCCAGCAATGCTGAGGCGGTTTGCAGCCCCGGCGGCGCAGCAAGGTAAACAGGCTGCCATTCCGGGTTAAATTTATCCTTGTAAAAATAAACACCTTCGAAATTATAAAAATCACTGCCGTTACGGAAGATGGTGTTGCCAACCTTGTGCCAGAGGGGCGCAAGCTCGTGATTTTCCAAGCCGGACAAAGGGGCCATACCCAAACAGAAATAGGTGAAGCCTTGTTCTTTGGCCCACAATGCTAAGCTGATATTTAAAAACTCCATAATTCCGTTAGGCGTGCCTGGTAAATAGCGCATAAGATCAATAGATATTTGTCTGCGATTATTCAATGCCCACAGATTGCAAAATGCGTAAATTTCACCGTCCTTTTTAACGACAGCGAGTTCGCAATGTCTCAGATATTCTTCGTTGAAAAATCCCAGTGAAAAGCGTTTTTCTTTCGCATTTTTTTCTTTGAGCCACGCATCCGAAATGCGCTTTAGGTTTGGCAAAATTGCCTCTACCTGATGTGAGTAAACAATCTCAAAACTAAAACCCTCGCGCTGATACTTGTTGATTGCACTGCGAAAGTTCTGCCGCTTTTTGCCTTCTAGGCCGAAAGAGTTAAGTGGAATTAAGGCTTGTTGACCTAACTTAATCAAGCTTAAACCCAAATCCAAATACAATGGAATATGTTGAATACCCGTTTCATAAAATGCAACTTGTGCGGCGACTTTGTCAGCCGATTCTCGAAAGCGCCAAACCAAACTTTCAAATTCGGTGGGGTCACCAACAGGATCTCCCATTGCAATCCAAAACTTATTGGTCACACCAAACATCAAAAAGCTTTTTTTTGTTTCGCTCCATAAAATGTATTTATCACCGGTTAATACTAGGTGGTGGTCGGTGGTGTTGGAGTCATGGACGATTTTAGTTGCTATATCCAGATCTTCTTTTGTAGGAAGAGACAAATCAATGGTGGTTTTGCTGAGTAAACGATAAACAAGTACACCGCCACAGACGACGGAAATAACGAATAGAGACCGTAAGAAGCGTGATGCGTCGCCGGTTCTATCTAAAGAGAATTGCCACCATAAGTCGCTAGAGTAGGCGACATCTTTGTAAGAAAAGAAGCCAAGCCAAGTAGACAAGCCAACAATTACGGCACCGATTAAAAGTTGCGAAAAAGGGATTTCCAGTTGCAGCAGTGCGGACTTACGATAAAAATGTTTGCGAGCTGGTATGAAGGTAATAAGCATTAAACCTAATATGGATGCCTCTTCAAAATCCCACCCTTTGGCAAGTGATGCAACCATACCCACACTCAATAGAATAATGGTTGCGTAATAAGCGGAATCAAGTTTGATACTAACCGCACGCGATAGAAAAATCATACCTAGGCCAACCAAACTGTTGACCAAATGAGAAAACTCGATAAGTGGCAGCGGAATAAAAAACTGTAGCCAATCTAACCGTTCCTGAATTCCCGGCGTGGCGCCAGATACAAGCAAAATACATCCACCAATTAACAACAATACAGAAAATATTTTTGGGGTGGCTATGTAGATCAACTTAAACAAATAGTGCAGCTTTAAGGTATAAACAAAGCGATGGCTCTTGGTCTCATAACCAGCAATTAGTAGTCCGGCCAGCACAAGTGGCACTATGTAATACACAATGCGATAAATGATTAATGCGGATAATAATTGTTCGGGTGGAAAGCGATTTCCGGCAAGAAACATAAAGCTGCTCTCAAAAACACCAATGCCTCCAGGAACTTGGCTGATCAGCCCAAACAATTGAGCAACTACGTAGTAAATTAAGAATTCACTGAAGCTCAGGTCCATAAAATTTAGAAGCGGAATGTACAATACAATCGCCGCTATACTGAGATCGATAGCCCCCATAACCATTTGCTGAAAGGCGAGGGCGGGAGTAGGGGGCGAAATAGTAAATTTACCAATGCGAAATTCATTTTTACTGAAAAATGAAATGCCAATCCAGACAATAATAAATACGACGCCAATACCGAGTAGGAGATTAATTGTATTTTGTGCAATTGCTGATTCAACCGGAACAGAACCTGCCTGAAATAAGTAAGCAATAACCAATAAGGTAAAAGCGCTTAAAAAATAACTAAGGGTGCCAAATAAAGTGACCTTGGCAATGGCCCCATTGCTTAACCCCCATTCACTGTAAAACCGATAACGTATTGCACCTCCGGTAATGGGAGAGGCGCCGACATTATGGCTAATCGCATTACTTAAAAATGAACCTAGCAGAATCAGCTGATAATTAATTTTTTCATTGGTGTAACGAATTGCAATCCACTCACACAGGCTGAGAGTTATGTAGCCGAAAACGCTCATGAAAAGCATGGCTTCTAGAGTTTGGGATGGTGTCGCCATAAGATCCACCCATAGGCTACTCCAACCATAATTCGCAATTTGGTGGTGAACGCCGTAGGCAGCTATGCCGAAAAGGATCAGGCTGATAAAAGGCGTTAATTTTTTAAACAAATTTGTGTTCAGAGGCATCTTTTATCTTAAGGTGACTTAGAGAGGTAGGTTTTGCGGCGAATAATATCACTTAGGTGCGAGAATACGGCGCCCAGGAACATATTTAAATTCGCTTTGGATTTTAGGGACCGCTGACGTTTGCTGCTTTTGGTGTGGTCTGTGCATAGTAGCTAGTAGAACACCTTAATTCAGCGTTGAGGCGGTAATTGGTGCCGTAAGGTCGTAAGGTGGAGGCACTTACTCGCCGCCCAGAGGTGTATGGCGGCAGAAGCTTACCGCTATGAAGCGAACATAGAAATTGAATTAAATTGTAAAGATCGCCCATTGAATATTATTTAGACTAAAGTTTATTCAACTCTTGCCGCTAACTTAATAGCGAAATTGTTTTTAACGGGGTATCCCTCATGGCAACGTCCAGCGTTTCTTCAACCAGTACAACCAATACGAACACGGGGGCAACGATCATCAGCTCCCTTGGTTCGGGCTCCGGTATAGACACAGCTGGTCTTATCGACAAGTTAGTAGATGTTAACAAGTTGCCTGAGTCGAATAGGCTAACTACTAAGCAAACTCTCTTACAAACCCAAATTTCAGACTTTGGTTTACTCCGTTCGGCTTTTTCAAAGCTTGAAACATCGGCATCCGCGCTCGGTAACCCAGACACATTCAACGCAAAATCCACCTCTGTGCCTAACACCACATTACTGGGCATCACCAAGTTAGATGCGAAGGCGGCTGTGGGTGAGTACAGTATTAATGTGGATCAGATTGCTCAAGCCCAATCAGTCAGTTCTGGCAACTTTAGTTCCCAGACGACACCTATCGGCAAGGGCACACTCACAATTCGTTTTGGTAGCTGGAATGGCGCGGTAGATGCTTTTACTGTCGATAGCACTAAAACCGGCGGTACCATCACTATTGATGACAGCAACAATTCGCTTACCGGCTTACGCGATGCCATTAACAAATCCAATCTCGGCGTAAAAGCTAGCATCCTTGGTGATGGTACTAACTTTAAATTACTCGTGACCGGCCCATCAGGTGCGAGTAACGAGGTTGAAATAACAGCCACTGAAACCCCTGGCGCGCCGGGGTTGGCGAGTTTTAACTTCAACCAAAGCACACGCAACCTCACCCAGCAGCAGGAAGGTAAAGATGCCTTATTGCGTGTTAACGGTATGAATGTTAGCCGCTCCAATAATCACATTACCGATGTGGTTGATGGTTTAGAGTTTGATTTGTTTAATAAATCTACCACTGAAACTGTCAATATCGGCGTGACTGCAGATAAGAGCATTGCCGAGAAAGCGATTCGTGATTTCGTTGCCGCTTACAACACATTCCTTTCGGATAGCAGCAAACTGATTGGCTTCGACAAAGAGAAAAATGAATATGGCAGTTTGCGCCAAGACCCTATGGCCAAAAATTTGGTCCAGCAAGTTCGTAGTCAATTGAATTCTGCTGTGGCAGGTTTAAGCGGAAACTTCACCACGCTGGCAACCTTGGGGATTCGTACTGAGCTGGATGGCACGTTGAAAATTGATGACTCTGCGCTGCCAACGAGCTTCCGTTCTGCTATTGATAAAAACTTTGAATCTGTACGTGATTTGTTTGTGCCTAAAACATCATCCAACAACGCGCAAATTAACGTAACGAAATATTCAGAAAAGAGCACTCCTGGTTCTTATGATGTTGTCATCACCAACCAGCCGGCGAAAGGCAATTTAATTGCAGGCGCTGTGGTTTCTACTTTCCCGCTGGATACAACAGGTAAAAATTATTCATTCACGGCAACACTGGACGGAATTGCTGCATCGTCAATTACATTACCAACTAAAACCTACGCCAACGGCGCAGATTTAGCAGCGGATCTGCAATCGCGAATCAATGCAGATGCTGCGCTCTCTACAGCGAAAGCGACGGTGAATGTTGTATTCAATACTACTACACAAAAATTGGAATTTACGTCATCTGCTTATGGTTCAACCAGCAATTTTTCCATTACAGCAGCAAGCACCGATATGGCTGATATGGGTATTAGCGTTGCCGCAGGAACGGCAGGTACTGATGTTGCCGGTACCGTTGATGGCGTGGCTGCATTCGGCTTTGGAAATGTTTTGTTACCTGCTTTGGGTAGTAAAGCGGAAGGTCTTAGCATGCAAGTGAGTGCAGGTGCGACTACGGGGAAAATCAATTTTTCACGCGGTTTTTCTGGAACATTCACTGGTTTGATTGATAACTTTTTGAAAGCGAATGGTTTGATAAAAACGCGCGAAACCAGCTTAAGTAAAGATGTTGATAAAGTAAAAACGGATGTCTCCAATCTTGATCGCCGCAGCAAATCTTATCGTGCCCGGTTGCAAGCGCAGTTTGGCGCAATGGAAGGTATAGTGCGCAGTTTGAAATCCACTGGAACTTTTCTGACCGGTGCGTTTAAAGCTCTATCGGCATCGTCATCTAGTAATTCATAATTTTTAATTTTCCCTCTCAAGAGTTTCCACTCAGTGTCGATATACGTTTAAGAGGTGCTAGGCGAGAAAGGCTCGCGTAGCACCAACTCAAACGGAGCAATTGACAATAAATGTCTCTGGTCATTAATACCAACACCGCATCTTTGAACGCTCAGCGTCAAATTTTGCTATCCGGCAATGAGCTGGATAAGGCGACTGCTCGTCTGTCGTCTGGTAAGCGTATTAATTCAGCCGCTGACGATGCGGCAGGCTTGGCGATTAGCAATCGCATGACTTCACAAGTTCGGGGTTTAGAGCAAGCGATTCGTAATGCGAACGATGGTGTTTCGCTTATTCAAGTGGCCGAAGGTGCCATGAATGAAATGGGTAATATGCTGCAGCGCATTCGTGAACTCTCTGTGCAAGCCTCCAACGGCATATATTCCAAATCTGATCGCGCCACCTTGAATGCCGAAGTTAAACAACTTCTCTCTCAAGTTGATTTGATTGCAAAAAATACCGAGTTGAATGGAAAGTCGCTGTTAAACGGTCAGTCTAAAACTGTTTCCCTTCAGGTTGGTGCTGATGTAAATCAGTCTATCAACATGGAAATTCCCAAGCTGGATACAAAATCCCTAGGCTTAGGTTCAACAGGTGGCGGCCTTGTTGGCGCACAGCTAAGCATTAGCAACACCGGCGCTCTCGCCAGTGCTATTCCGGCAGATGCCATTAAAATTAATGGTCAATCAATTCCTGCGGTTACGGCAGGTACATCGCTTAAAGATTTTCTTGCGACAATCAATAATGTCGCTTCAGACGTTGAAGCGACTTCTGTTGTAACACTTCGTACCGATAAGGTTGGGACAGGCGTTCTTAAGGGAACTTCGACGTTGACTATCTCTGCTGTCAATTTAGATGGCAGCACAGCGACCTTTAGCATTAAGGACACATCGTCTCTTGATGAACTCGCGCAAAAAATTACAGACAAGACTAATGGTTTGGTTCAAGCCACTACTGATGACGAAGGCAAATTGGTTCTGTCCAGCCAGCAATTTTCTACCATGACTGTGGTGGATAGCACTGGCGGGGTTGCGACCGGTGCTAGCCCTGGTACCAATGCTGACCCGAATATTGCGAATATCATTAATGCCTTGCAGACAAGTTGGATCTCAGAATCGGAATCCTTGATTTCGACGTACTTCGGTATGGAGGGCGATAACGTTGATATAGACCTAAACCTTGTCCCTGCTTCAGATGTAATTAATTCTGACGGAGCGGGCGGCAAAGTTGCTTGGGTGTCTTGGTCTCAGTCTGGAAATCGAGGCATCAATTTGTCGCTAAATTTAGATATGGCCGACTTCACGCCAGCGAACTTGCCCAACGGTAATTTAGTAGCTGGGCTGATTTACAGCGACCGCGTTATTGCCCACGAAATGGTTCACGCAGTCATGGCGCGTAACGTGGATATGAGCGCTAGCACGCCCGCGCTTTTGCCAAATGAATTGCCAGGATGGTTTAGAGAGGGGGTTGCGGAGTTTCTTCAGGGCGCGGACGAGCGCGTTAAAAACGATATTCAAGGCGGCCTTCTTTCTAACCAAGCTGCTTTCACTGCTGCGTTTAACGCCGCAGGACTTACCGCCAATCCTGTCGCACTAGGTTATTCAGTAGGTTATTTGGCGGTAAAAATGATGCATGCCGAGATAATAAATGCAGGCGGTGCTGGTATATCTGAGGTGTTTGACGAATTACAGGCGGGTAGCTCTCTTGATGTAGCTTTGCAGCACGTAAGCGCAAGCCATGGGATTGCGCAATGGAATGATTTAACGTCCTTCAATACCGAGGTCACCACTAACGGTTACGCGTTTATGTCGGGGACATATCTACCCGGTACGGTTAATCTGCAGGCCTTCGGTGTAGCAGAACTGGATACAGGTTCTGTTGCGGGTTCAGATTTTGGAGGCACTGCGAAAGACAACGCCAGTATTATTCCTAATGTGTCGAATCTTGGTTCTCAGCATTTTAACTTGGTTGTGCCTGCTCAATACGGTGGCGGGACCTTATCAGCAGATGCGCAATTAATCCTTTCGTCTAAATCCGGTGGTGATATCAACATCACTAAAGGCAAATCAGGCACTGACGATACTCTTAAAAATATGGGATTCGTTGAAACTTCCTCCAAAGAACTTGTGGGAAAAAAACTGAGCGCGTCAGATCAATCAACAGCGCTGGCAATGGGCGATCTCAACATTAACGGTATCGACATAGGTTCAACAACCTCAAGTGACGGTCTGGTGGGCAAAATTGCCACTATCAACACTTACAAAGACCAAACAGGCGTTACGGCAAGTTCTGTTGCAAAAGTGGCCTTCACAACCAACTCTACGCCCCGCAAAGAATACGTGGGTAGTACGGTTACCAAAGTGCTCGGTAATGACGTTATTGGCATTAATGGTTTAGGCGTATCTATTGTTGCAGGACAGAGCTTGCAGACAGTTGCCGCTAATATCAATGCCATCTCAGCTTCTACGGGCGCGAAAGCTTATGTGGACGATAGTGGGCGCTTACATATTTATTCCGATACGCCATTAAATTTTTCCTTTGGCAATAACACCCCCCCCACGAATGGCTTCTTTAATGATATTGGCTTTGCTGCTGACGTATCCTCTACGGGATCTTTGAGCATTAAGGGTATTGACGTATCGCTCAGTGATATTTACAACACCGCAACTCTGGTATCAGAAATTAACGCACAGCAGGCTCGCACAGGCGTGTCCGCAAAAGTGGATGATAACGGGCAGCTGCAGTTTAGTAGTGACACAGCTTTTTCGTTAAAACTGGGCAATACCAACGGTTTTAAAACCTTTGCAGCCTTGGGGATTTCGTCTGGCTTTACCGCTGGGGCAACAGATTTATCAGATACAGACAGCGACAATCAGTTAAGTGATGAGAGGGTGGATGTTGCAGCCCGCATTCATTTGACATCCATGAACGATAGTCCCATTCAAATTAAACTTACTGCCAATGGCGCTACAGCAACAGGCTTGGTTGAACAAAACCGTGACGCTAATGCGGCGACGGGTTCATCCTTAAGCTCAATTAACGTATTAACAGCAGATGCGGCTCAAACATCGATAGACACAGTTGACATGGCGCTCAATACCATCAACAAAGTTCGTTCTAATTTGGGGGCGGTAAACAATCGCTTGGACTTCACCATCTCCAATCTAAGTAATGTTGTAGAAAAAACGGTGTCGGCATTGTCAAGAATTGTGGATACGGATTTTGCCGCAGAAACTGCAAAACTCAGCCGCGCTACGGTTATTCAACTGGCTGCACAAGCCATGTTAGCTCAGGCAAATTCCCGACCTAATCAAGTGTTAAGTTTACTGCGTTAAGCTTTTTGCTCGTCCTCATTTAACATTTCCATAAAAATCCATTTGGCATATCATTTGCTGACTATAATCTATAAAGATTTTTCGTCTGGATTTTTCTATGGCAAGAACACTTGCACTAATTCCCGCCCGCGGTGGTTCTAAAGGTATTCCGTATAAAAATATCGTGAATCTCGCGGGAAGACCGCTTTTATCTCACAGCATTCTCGCTGCAAAAGCGGCGCAGGTATTCAATGCAATTTATGTTTCATCCGACGATGCTCAAATTCTCGCCATAGCACAGCAAGAAGGAGCGGCAACAATTTGCCGTAATCCAGACTTTGCAAAGGATCACTCTCCCACCGATCCCGTGATTCAGGAGTTTATTGAGCATCAGTCGCTCGCGGCAGACGATGTGATAGTGCTATTACAACCTACTTCTCCACTAAGAACAGCGCAAAATATTGCCGCATCGCTTGAAATGTATCGTCAACATAAAGATTGCTATGCATTAATTAGCGTATGCGCTGCGAATAATAAATATTTGTATGCCTATGTAGGCGCCGATCCTTATCTTGTGCCGGCAATGCCGGAGTACGCTAAAATTTCTCGCCGTCAGGATTTACCGAATATTTATTTGCCAAACGGAGCGATTTATATTTTCAGTGTTGCTGACTTCCAGCGCGAACAAACCATTCCCAATTCCAATGTTATTGCCTATGTCATGTGTGAAGCTGAAAGCCTTGATATAGATGAGCCCGCTGATTTAAATGAAGCAGAGCTTTATTTTTCGCAGCGCCAACAAGGGGCACTTTGAATGTTGAAAAAAATACTCGTTACGGGTGCTGACGGCTTTATTGGTTCGCATTTATGTGAGCATTTAGTTGCACAGGGCTACAGTGTAAAGGCCTTTGTTTTTTATAACTCATTTAATTCATGGGGTTGGTTAGACACAATTCCTGCGAATGTGCTTGCGCAAATTGAAATTTTTCAAGGCGATGTACGTGATCCTAATGGTGTACGTAATGCCATGAAAGGTTGCGATGCGGTTTTGCATTTGGCAGCTCTAATTGCAATTCCCTTCTCTTATCATTCGCCTGACTCTTACATAGATACCAATATCAAAGGTACCTTGAATATTTTGCAGGCTGCGCGTGATTTTGATATCGAGAAAGTTATTCACACTTCCACCAGCGAAGTGTACGGAACAGCAAAGTATGTTCCGATCGACGAGCAACACCCAATGACAGGGCAATCGCCTTATTCGGCCACAAAAATTGGCGCAGATCAGCTTGCCTATTCATTTTTTGCCTCTTTCCAAATGCCGGTAAGCATTGTGCGCCCCTTTAATACCTATGGCCCTCGTCAATCTGCGCGTGCAATTATTCCTACCATCATTACTCAAATTGCAGCGGGCAATCGTCAAATAAAATTGGGCGCGTTAACACCTACGCGCGATTTCAGTTTTGTGAGTGATACAGCAAAGGGTTTTATCGCCGCTCTTGAGGCGGACAATATCGCCGGTGAAACATTTAATTTGGGTAGTCAATTCGAAATCAGTATGGAAGACACCGCGAAGACTATTGCTGAAATTATGTCCGCTGATATTGAAATTGTGTCTGATCAACAACGATTGCGCCCGGCAGGTAGCGAGGTGGAACGGCTATTCGCAAATCATCAAAAAGCGCGTACTGGCTTAAATTGGCAGCCAGAATTTTTGGGGATTGATGGTTTTAAACAGGGGTTACAAAAAACGGCTGAATGGTTTGCAAAAGCTGAAAACCTCAAACACTACAAATCACATTTGTATAATCTATGAATGACATTGCGAAGATTATCCTAGATTCAGTTAACCGCTTAAAGCATCAACCGGTATTGGGCTTACACGAGCCAGATTTATCCGGAAATGAATTGGCGTACGTAACCGAATGCGTAAAAACAGGTTGGGTTTCATCGATTGGAAAGTTTGTCGATCAATTTGAAGAAAATTTAGCTAAATATACCGGTGTACAAAAAGCCGTTGCGGTAGTTAATGGTACCGCCGCCTTACATCTCGCTTTGGTGTTGATGGATGTTAAAGCAGGGGAGGAGGTTCTCACTCCAGCCTTGAGCTTTGTTGCAACAACTAATGCAATTGCTTACACAGGTGCTATTCCCCATTTTGTAGATTCTGGCAAAACAGATTTGTCAGTTTGCCCGCAAACCCTACTTGAATATTTAGATGCGAATGTTGAAATTCGCAATGGCCAATCGATTAATAAAAATACTGGCCGGGTAATATCCGCATTAATTGTTATGCATACGCTGGGGAATCCAGCCAATATGCCCGAGCTTAAAAAAATTGCTGTGCAATACCATTTTAAGCTGATTGAAGACGCTGCCGAAGGCATAGGCTCATATATTGATGGTGCTCACGTGGGTACCTTGGGCGACATAGGTATTTTCAGTTTCAATGGCAACAAAATCATGACAACCGGCAGTGGCGGGGCATTAGTCAGTCATGATATTGAATTAATGAAACGAGCCAAACATTTAAGCACTACAGCAAAAACCAGCGAAGCTGGATTCTTCTTTCATGACCAAGTGGGGTACAACTACCGCTTAGCCAATATCAATGCCGCTTTGGGGGTTGCGCAGCTGGAACGTTTGCCCGAATTCCTTGCGCATAAAAAAATACTTGCCGATTACTATCAAAAATTTTTTAACGCATGCGATGAGTTGCGATTTATTGCTCCGGAATTCGGTGCTACTAGTAACTATTGGCTATGCGCTGTGCAAGTAAAGGATATTGATGTGGCGGGGTTAAATCACATTATTGCTTCAGCCCATCAACAGCAAATTATGTTGCGACCACTTTGGCAATTAAATAATGAGTTACCGATGTATGCCAACTGTCCATCAATGAGCTTGGTCAATGCTCGCAGGCACGTTAGTTCAACTTTATGCTTACCCAGTAGTGCTAGCTTGTGGTCTTATGTATGACATTCGATCTATCATTGGCGCGAAAAGTTTATCAATCATTGCCGAATTCAATGAAGTCGCCATACCATAATCCAGATTACGTCTCGCTAGATGCGGAAGAAAAGCAGAAAAATGAAAATTGTAGTGTAAAAGCTGCTTTTTTTATTTATCAGAAGGGCGGTGAAACCTACTATCACCCTCTGCATTGCACATACACCTCTCACATAGATGTTACAGATTTTGAAAGCGCACGTGGTTATGGCGGGCCTATATCAACAACAAGAGATCTGCAATTCCTCAGCGAAGCTTCCGTTGAGTATAAAAAATGTTTAAATGAACACAATGTTCTTGCAGAATTTATTCGTTTTACTCCGGTTCTTGCCAATCAAGAAATATATTACGGAAATTATTGGTTTGACCGTGCAACATGCGCAATAGATTTGGTGGGTTATGGTTTAGAAAAAAATAGCCACGGTGCAATATCAAATATCAATAAAGCAACCAAAAACAATTGCCGTGTGAGTTTTACTAGTAGCCCAACTCGCGAGCAATGCTTGGCATTTAATCGTATCTATAACGCCCGAATGCAGGCCTTAGGTGCGGGTGAACACTATTTTTATAGTGAAAAATACGTAGAAAAATTGATTGCACAGGGAAGTCTGCTTGCGTTGGTGGAGCGAGACGGTGAGATTGTTGCTGCAAGTATTTTTTTAAGGACTGAGTGCTGGCATGAATATCACCTATCTGCTGCAACACCTGAAGGTCAAAAAATCGGAGCAATCAATTTGATATTGCACAACTACTCAATGTCTTGTGCTATGCAGAACTCTGACGGCTCGGCTATCCTTCATTTAGGTGGTGGTACGGATAATCGACCTGATAATAATTTGCTTAAATTCAAGCGCTCCGTCGGAAAATTGGAGCAATCTTTCTGCTTGGGTAAATATATTCACCAGCCCGACCGTTATGAAAAGTTAAAATTGACGGAAGCAGCCAGCAATAATCGTGTACTTTTTTATCGCTAAATTTTTCTATAAAACAGAGGTTTACTATGTGGGATAGTACATGGGAAAAAATATTTTCATCGCGCCCTTGGGGGAAGTATCCAGGCGAGGACGTCGTTCGTTTTGTGGCTCGTGGTTTTTATAAGGTTGATGATAGGTCTTCTGTCAAACTGCTAGAAATAGGTTGTGGTACAGGTGCAAACCTATGGTTTATGGCGCGAGAGGGTTTTCAAACCTACGGTGTTGACGGATCTCAATCGGCAATAGATATATCGCGTGCTCGTTTGGATGAAGAAGTTCCTGGTTGGAAAGGTGGGCTTGCGGTGGGTGATATGCTCTCGCTGGATTTTCCGGATAATTATTTTGACGGTGTTTTAGATGTTGAAGCGGTTTGCTGTAATGGTTTTGAGCAATCCCAGTCAATCTACAAAGAAATGGTGCGAGTTTTAAAGCCTGGAGGGAGGCTATATAGCCGTTGTTTTGCCAAGGGAACCATTGGCGATGAAACAGGTGAACTGCTTGGTCATAATACTTATTTGCCTTCAGTAGGGCCTATGGCACATACAGGTCTTACACGATTTACCGCTCGAGAAGACTTGTCGGAGCTGTTGCCAAGTAATTTAAGTTTGCTGGAAGTAGATCAAATTGTCAGAGGGGTTCCTCTGGATAGTCCGATCCTTGAATGGTGTATTACGGCGGAAAAAAATCATGGCGAATTTTGAAAAATCTACAGTCAATATTAACGACACAATCATTCAGGCTGTTGAGGCAATTAACAACGGTGGTATCCGGCTAGCTCTGGTCTTGGATGATCAAAAAGCTCTTCGTGGTGTGGTGACTGATGGTGATATCCGACGTGCTTTTTTGGCGTATAAAGAATTTTCAGCTCCAGTTTCCAGCATCATGAACGCAAATCCGATTGTTGTTCCTTTAGGCACTAGTCCCACAGAAATGCTCGTGATCATGCGTGAACATAGCATCATGCATATTCCGGTTGTAGATGATCAACGAAAATTAATTTCTGTGGAAACCTTTGAGCGTTTGTCAGATGTTAAGTCAAAAAAATCCACGCCAGTTTTTTTAATGGCGGGTGGTTTTGGTACACGTTTACGCCCTCTTACTAATTCGATTCCCAAAGTAATGTTAAAAGTGGGCTCTCGCCCTATATTGGAAACCATAATGCTCGGATTCATAGAGCATGGATTTAATGAGTTTTATATTTCGGTGTTTTATCTTGCAGATCAAATTCGTGATCATTTTGGGGATGGTTCCAGATGGGGAGTAAACATCCATTATGTTCAGGAGGATCAACCCTTAGGTACAGGCGGTGCCTTGAGTTTGCTGCCGGAGCATATCGATGAGCCTATTATCATGATGAATGGCGATTTGCTCACCAATATTAATTTCAGTCATTTACTCAGCTTCCATAAAAATAAAGGCGCTGTGGCAACTATGTGTACCCGCGAATACAGTATGGAAGTGCCTTACGGTGTTATAGAATCGGATGAGATGAAAATAACCTCTATTGTTGAAAAACCTAAGCAGCAATTTTTTGTAAACGCAGGAATTTATGTGCTTAATTCTGAAATAATAAAAAATATTCCAAAGTCTTCTCGCAAGGATATGCCTGATTTGTTCAATGAGTTAATTGCGAAAGATAAAAATGTTCTTATGTTTCCAATCAATGAGTATTGGCTTGATATAGGTCGCCTTGGCGATTTTGAGCAAGCTCAAACAGATGTTTTTAATTTATTTGGCTAGCAATGGTTGGGCGCGTCGTAAAAGACTTTGGTTTTTACTTTTGTAAGATCAACATTTTTTAAATGCGTTTTAATGTTGATGGACGTTTCTTTTTGGTAATAGGGATTTTCAACTTTTTGTAAGCTATTTTGAAACTCATTTGTGTAAAGTGTTTCAATTGCCTTTTTTATAGATTGTTTGTCAGCTTCTGAATCTATAACGCTAAGTGGACGTATGCGACCTTTCTGGCGATCTCCGATATTTATGGTGCCTTTTTTAAAAGATGCCACCTCAATAATGCCGCTTGATGAATTGCCTACTACACCATCAATAAATTGTAGGGTAGATAAATAACGCAATTTTCCAAGTGAGTTAAACGCAATTGAAGTTTCTGGGTGGTTTTCAACGAAAAAATCAATCATCTGATTGATTTGACGTCCGCCAGTATCTGCATTAGATTTTGTGAAAATGAATTGTGTATCTACAATGCCACTTAGAGCAATTAATAGCTCGTTAAATGAATTTGAAGTGAACTCTGTTGAGTGACAAGTTTCTGGATGAAAGGTAATAAGCAAATTTTTTTTCTTAAAACGAAAGTTGAGTGAGTCTTCAAGCTCAGTTTTTGTTAGGAAGTTTTGCTTATGAATATCCTCTAGTCCAGGCTCTCCCACGGTAAAAACGCGCTCTGGGTTTTCACCCATCTGTATAACTCTCTGAGAATATAGGTCAATTGCGGTAAAGTGAAGATGAGATAATTTTGTAACAGCATGGCGAAACAAATCGTCAACTGCGCCTTCGGTAATTTCGCCACCGCTAATGTGTGCGACAGGGATGTGGGCGAGATTTGCACATGTCACTATAGGGATTAGCTCATATCTGTCTCCTATAACAACAACGATATCAGGCTTTAGTTCATCGAAGGTTTCCGAAAAGCTAATTTGCGCCAAGCCCATGCTTTTGCTTACGCCAATGGCTGTGTCTGAAGATAAAAGGATTTCAATTTTTTTGGTAATCTTAATATTATCTGTTTCGATTTCTTTTAGTGTATAGCCAAACTCTGGTGATAAGTGCGTTCCGCTAACGATAAGCTGTAGTTGCAGCGCTGAATCATTATCAATCTCTCGCAGTAAATTTTTTAATGCACCATATTCGGCGCGAGTAGTTGTTACTACACAAATTTTTCTTAACATTAAATTAAATCACCTGATTGATAATCTTTAGTTGCAATAGTGTTTTCAATATCGCCCCATCTTGATGGGGGGATGCCATTTCCTGGTCGGCGAATTGCCATATTGAGTTGGCTTAACGTATCCCCTTTTTTAATTGCTGTTTTTGCAACTAGACTTTTTCTAACGATTTTCAGATTTTGCAGTTCTGAATCGGTCGGTTCCTTTCTGCCGTGCCCCATTGCTCGCTCTATATTGCGAATAGCTTTTACCATGTCTGCTAATTCATGGGGATCAAGGCTGGCCAAATGATCGGGGCCCGTCATGCTTTTATCCAACGTAAAATGCTTTTCAATAATGGTCGCCCCTAGGGCTACTGCAGCAATAGGAACTTCTATGCCTAAGGTATGATCAGAAAATCCCGCGTTAATGCCTGGGAAAGCCTGCTTGATGGTGAGCATGGCATTAAGATTTACCTCTTCCATGGGAGTTGGATACTGGGTAGTCACATGTAATACGGTAATGTCATTACGTGCTGTGCCTGCATTGGTCAGCGCGGTAAGAGCCTGTTCAATTTCCGCCAGTGTACCCATGCCGGTGGAAAGTATGATGGGTTTTTTGAACGAAGCAATGTGACGTAAGAATGGAGTGTTAGTCAGCTCTCCTGAGCCAATTTTAAAAATGGGTTGAAGATCATTGAGGAATGTTGCACTGGTTTCTTCATCAGGAGTGGAGAGAAACATGATTCCCTTTTGATCACAATACTGCTTTAGTTCAGAGAATGCGTCGTAGCTTAATTCTAACCGCTTGAGCATTTGGAACTGCGATTCGGTTTTTTGAGTATTTAGCTTTTGGTATTCAGCCATTTCGGCTTGTTCCGTAACCAAAAGCTCTGTTTTCCATGTTTGGAATTTAACGGCGTCAACACCGGCTGTTACGGCAACATCGATTAATTTTTTGGCGAGCACTATGTCGCCATTATGGTTGACGCCTGCTTCTGCAATGATGAATGTTTTTTTTATCATGAAAAGACTCTGTACCTACTTTTTCAACTTCTGCTCAATGTTAAATACACTGCAATCATTTTCGAGAAGGTTATTTTTTATTGCATCCTGAGCAGACTTTAGGTATCTCCTGTAGCTTTCTTTGGCTAGGTTAAACGTTGAGACACCCTCTTTTTTGTTGTTAGCCTGTAAACACAAGGCCATCATTAATGAGAATGAATCAGAGCTGCCTTTAACGAGTTTAGTTAGATCAGATGTATCTTTGTGAGAAGATAATTTACTGGTGTTCTCCTCGTTTTTTCTTAGTAAAGAGATGCCTTCTTCAAAGGTTGTGATATCTTCACTAAATATTTCATGTGCTTGCTGTAAGAAATCAATAGCTGGCTTAAATAGGCCTACTATGCTCTTGTCAGGTGGTAATTTGAGGAAGTGTTTGTTTCCAAAGTATTCTCTGTAAAGTTTCGGAATGAATTCTTCTTTGTTAATTTTTAGCCAAGAGCTGGTTTTTATTGATTCCACCTTTGTAGGTCTTGCATTTTCAATCAGTACACCATTGCAAGTGTTGTAACAATTGATTGCTTTGCAATCCTTTAGGATCGCTTCTAAATTTAGTTTGGAACGCAAAAAGAGTCTGTTTGAAATAACGTTACCACCGAAGTTAGCCGGCAGCTTAAATTCTTCATCATCCTCAGGCATGGCAAGTTGAAACGAATCAATATCTTCATCTTTAATGTCATAGTGAAAGCTGTGCTCCGAATGGTGTTTGTTGCCTTCAGGGAACCCAAGGTCTATGCCGAAGAGATAAATGTTGGTAAAACCTAAGGCTGCACAAAATGATAAGCCTGCGTTTGATACGGTTGGATTGCAGGCCCCCAGTGTTACTGAAAACTCTGCGTCAGAAATATATTTTTCAATAAATGTTCCGCCCAGATCGTTGTATTTAAGTGCCATGCCTGTTTTGTTAAAAAGTTTGGGCAGATCTGGGTGAACGGTATTTACGGCTAAAAGTGTAATTCCATCGCGAAAATCTTGCGGTGTAGTAACCTCGATCCATTCTTTAATGGGATGTGTGCGTTCGAGCTCCACATGAAAATCGGGCTTGATTCCAAGTTTGTATAATGAACTTAGCGAGCTTCCGCATGAAACTAAAATAGCTTTCTCTCTATTTTCAGCGATGAAATCTTTTGCTATGTCTAATGATGGGCCGTTAGCAATTAAAAACACCGGTTTGTCTACAAATCGCTTCTGTAAAAACCCGTGATTTTTCATAAACGGAATTTTATTTTTAAAATTATTGATTGAGTGAGTGAGCCCCACCTTTTCGTCATCAAAATAGCCAAGCGCACCGGCAATGATGGGTACATTTTGTAAAAACGACGCGGTCGCTGTTATCAGCTCGTTGCTTGATAGGTGTGTAAAAATATAGGGCTTGGCTAAGTTAAAAATTCCAATTTGCTGCGCGTGATGCGCAACCATTTGGGTAAACATCTCAGGTGTTTGACCGAGAATGATATTAAGTGTCTTGTGTTGGTCGCTGAACTTATCGTTAAGGGCGCTCCAATCGAGCGTGTGTAGGGATGCAAAAAAGATATCCAGATTGGTTTCAGCAATGACTAAGTGTTGGATGTCAGTGTGCTTTAGTAATTCAGTAATTTGATAGCCAAAGCCCACGCCTAGCATAAACATGAATTCGGTTCTTGCATCCAATGGTGCGCGGCTCTGGTCTAGATTAATAGCATTTAAATCGCGAATAATCTTATTAATATTTGGGGTATGTGATTCTGAATCCATGTTCAGAACCTCAGTTTCACTAGGATTCAGGCGTTGAGCCAGTGGGCATTCCACATATCCCTTTACTGTATTCGCGGCGAATTCGATTGGGTCAGATCCGTAGACGAGTTTGTTATCCAAATTGATATTGGCTAGGTCGATGGTGCCATTATCTTGAATAATAATTTTAATTTCGGTAGGCGTGTAGTCTTTAAATTGCTCGTAAATACTGGGTAACGCCTCTTTAAAGAAGGCTAAGTTTCGCGAGAACATCGCATTAAGCTCTAGGATTTTGTGCTGTGTTTCTGCTTGTTTGAGAAGTTGCTCAATAGTTTCCATAAATAGGCGCCGACGGAGTTTTGACAGGAGTGTGCTTTTATTGGTGAATTGCACGGTCTATGCCAAAAAGTATAGGTCGGATTGGGGGTAGTGCCATTATTTGTTATAAATACTTTGCTCTTATGGTGTAAATGTTTTTAAAGCGCGCACAAACGAAAAAACCCGCCGAGGCGGGTTTTTTAACTTTCAACCGTTCTTAAATTGCTACGGTTTGAATTTCAACGGCGGCAATACGCTTACCTTCATTCGCCGCTTCTTGATAGCTTTGAATTTCGTTGAAGTTCAGGTAGCGGTAAATCTCACTGCCCATGCTGTCCAATTTATTGGCATAGCTCAAGTACTCTTCCGGTGTTGGCAATTTGCCCAAAATCGCAGCAACAGCTGCCAACTCTGCTGACGCCAAATACACGTCAGCGCCTTCACCTAAGCGGTTAGGGAAGTTACGAGTGGATGTTGAAACCACAGTAGAATTTTTAGCTACGCGTGCTTGGTTGCCCATACACAAAGAACAGCCTGGCATTTCGGTGCGAGCACCTTTGGTGCCGAAAATGCTGTAGTAACCTTCTTCAACCAATTGGTGTTGATCCATCTTGGTTGGCGGAGCGATCCACAAACGGGTAGACAGAGCGTCTTTGGTGCCGTTCAACAATTTACCCGCAGCGCGGAAGTGGCCGATGTTGGTCATGCACGAACCGATAAACACCTCATCAATTTTCGCGCCTTGAACATCAGACAAAACTTTTACATCGTCTGGATCGTTAGGGCAGGCGAGGATTGGTTCTTTAATATCTGCTAAGTCGATATCGATAATCGCCGCGTACTCAGCGTCAGCGTCAGCTTCCATCAATTCTGGGTTAGCAATCCACTCTTCCATTTTGCGCGCGCGACGCTCAAGGGTGCGTACATCGCCGTAGCCTTGCTCGATCATCCAGCGCAACATGGTGATGTTAGAGGTCATGTACTCGATGATTGGCGCTTTGTCCAACTTGATGGTACAGCCCGCAGCAGAACGCTCAGCAGATGCGTCAGAGATTTCAAATGCTTGTTCTACTTTCAGGTTTGGTAAGCCTTCAACTTCGAGGATGCGGCCAGAGAAAATGTTCTTCTTACCTTTCTTCTCAACAGTCAACAAGCCAGATTTGATTGCGTACAGAGGAATCGCATTTACCAGATCACGTAATGTAACGCCCGGTTGCAATTCGCCTTTAAAGCGAACGAGTACAGATTCAGGCATATCCAATGGCATAACGCCAGTTGCAGCGGCGAAAGCTACCAAGCCAGAACCGGCTGGGAAGGAAATGCCAATGGGGAAACGGGTGTGCGAGTCACCGCCAGTACCAACGGTGTCTGGCAACAACATGCGGTTCAACCATGAGTGGATAATACCGTCGCCTGGGCGCAAGGAAACGCCGCCGCGGGTCATGATAAAGTCAGGCAATGTGTGTTGGGTTTCGATATCCACTGGCTTTGGATAGGCCGCTGTGTGACAGAACGACTGCATGGTCAAATCGGCAGAGAAGCCCAAGCACGCCAAATCTTTCAATTCGTCACGAGTCATCGGGCCAGTAGTATCTTGTGAGCCAACGGTGGTCATGTAAGGTTCGCAGTAGGTACCTGGGCGAATGCCAGTTACGCCACATGCTTTACCAACCATCTTCTGAGCCAGCGTGTAGCCTTTGCCGGTATCAGCAGGAGCTTGTGGCAAGCGGAACAGAGTGCTTGCAGGCAAGCCCAATGATGCACGTGCTTTAGTGGTCAAACCACGGCCAACAATCAACGGAATGCGGCCACCAGCTTGTACTTCATCCAACAATACGTCGGATTTGAGGCTGAACTCAGAAATCACAGCGCCCGTTTCAGCATTTAGGATTTTGCCCTCGTATGGGCGAATCTCAATAACATCGCCAGTATTCAATTGCTCAACGGGGGCTTCGAACACCAAGGCGCCAGCATCTTCCATTGTGTTGTAGAAAATTGGCGCGACTTTACCGCCAATGCAAACACCGCCGGTACGCTTGTTGGGTACGCCAGGAATATCGTCACCAATAAACCACAACACAGAGTTGGTTGCGGATTTACGTGAAGAACCTGTACCAACAACGTCACCCACAAATGCCAATGGGTAACCTTTGCTTTTCAAGGCTTCGATTTGCTTGATAGGGCCTACAGAACCTGGTTGGTCTGGTGTGATGCCATCGCGTGCCATTTTGAACATGGCGAGTGAGTGTAGAGGAATGTCTGGGCGTGACCATGCGTCTGGAGCAGGTGACAAGTCGTCAGTGTTGGTTTCGCCGGTGACTTTGAAAACGGTCAGCTTAGTACTTTCGGCAACTTTTGGCTTGCTGGTGAACCATTCGGCATCAGCCCAGCTTTGAATCAATTCTTTTGCATTTGCATTGCCCGCTTTGGCTTTTTCTTCCACATCGTGGAAAGCATCAAACATCAGCAGGGTGTGTTTCAATTCTTGTGCGGCCAGCTTGCCCAATTGAGCGTCGTCTAACAGGCCTACGAGGGTTTCGATGTTGTAACCACCGAGCATCATGCCCAAGAGTTTTACAGCGAGAGGTTTATCAATCAGAGGGGAGGTGGCTTCGCCTTTGGCGACTGCGCTTAAGAAAGCAGCTTTAACATAGGCGGCTTCGTCAACGCCGGGGGGAACGCGGTTAGTGATCAGGTCTAACAGAACTTCATTTTCACCAGCGGGTGGGTTCTTTAGTAATTCTACCAATCCAGCAACTTGTTCTGCGTTAAGTGGTTTTGGTGGAACACCTTCAGCGGCGCGTTCAGCGACGTGTTTGCGATAGGCTTCAAGCACAATTTTATCCTCATTGGGTGGTTTTTACTCTCGCATGCAGGATCTCTGCGGCAGGAGGCTATCCGTGACCTTCACGGATGAAAAATCTACGCTCGGGCAAGAGCTATAAATCGGAAATGAAGTATACATCATGCTAAAGAAGGTGTTAACTCGCCGCGCCAGATGTTCTGGGCGGTGTGATTTGCGCACAGAGAATTCGCTCGGTCAATGTGATATGTTTGCTTCCCGAAAAATTGGCAGCGCTTAAGCTGGCTTTGTGTTTATCCGCGCACCTCAAAAACGCTAATCAAACATTTAACTAATAAGGTAAAAATCCCATGAAAATAATGAAATCCGGGCTGGTATTTTGGGTGGCAACTGGCGCTGCCGCTTTTGGTTTAATGGGTTGTGAGCACAAAAAATCTGAAGCGCCTGCAGCTTCAGCTGTTG
Source organism: uncultured Cellvibrionaceae bacterium (assembly GCA_964581625.1). GTDB lineage: Bacteria > Pseudomonadota > Gammaproteobacteria > Pseudomonadales > Cellvibrionaceae > Cellvibrio. Next base: position 15,005 of record CAZOPE010000008.1, on the reverse strand, counting down.
TGAGCTCTGTGGCTTCTTCTGTAAATGCGTGCGGTGTTGCACCCTCGGGCGAATTGACAGCCGAGCGTATCCCTGGTGCTAACAGCACTCGTACCGAATCAAGTCTTTATGAAGGCCCGGTGTGGATAAAAGATGCGTTGTATTTTTCGGATTTCGTCACATCTGGCACATTCCCTTCACGCGTTCAAAAGTTAGATGCAAACGGCGTTATGACCACCCTAATTGAGGATAGTGGTAGCAACGGTTTGGCCGTTGATGCTCAAGGCAATTTGGTTGCAGGCACTCATAAATTCAAAAGTCTTTCTCGCTATACGCTGACGGGTGAACGCACCAACGTGATTGATAAATTTGAAGGCAACGTTTTCAATTCACCAAACGATTTAACCATTGCTAAAGACGGCACGATTTATTTCACTGACCCTGCGTACCAAACAGCTGCAGCGCCTGGTGGTCAACCTAAAACGCGCGTTTATCGCGTAGCAACTGACGGAAACGTAACAGTAGTCGATGACACTATTAACAATCCTAATGGCATTTCGCTGTCTTTGGATGAAAAAACCTTATACGTTGAAGGTGGCGATGCTCAAGGTGTGTTGCGAGCCTATCCCATCGTCGATGGCGTTCCGCAAGCGGGTAAAGATTTGGTCACTGGCATGTTTATACCGGACGGCATGGCACTTGATTGCCACGGCAATATTTATGCGACTGAACACGCTGCAAAACATGTGCGCGTACTAACACCAGATGGAAAACAAATTGCAACCATTAACGTTGATGCCAATATCACCAATGCTGCCTTTGGTGGTGAAGATGGAAAAACGTTATTCCTCACTGGTGCTGGCGCTGTCTGGAAAATTAAATTGGATGTTAGCGGTACGCCTTATTAATCGCTTTCTTCTTATTATTTGTGTTCGTTATTTATGCTTTTATACAAACCCGTAAGAACTCCTTGTGTAGGCATTTGCTCAACAGGGATTGGTGATAGCGTTTGCCGTGGATGCAAACGCTTCGCCCATGAGGTCATTGATTGGAATGCCTACACCCACGAACAGCGCTTAATTATCGCTCAGCGTTTGGAAGGCTACTTATCGCAAGTGGTGCAGAATATGATTGAGATTGTGGATGAAGATATTCTTCTGCAGCAAATCAAGCACCAGCAAATTTTGTTTAAAGAAGAGCAAAATCCATACTGTTGGGTATTTGACTTGTTGCGCTCTGGGGCAAGTCAGATCAGCGATTTAAAAGTTTATGGTTTGCGCTTGCTGCCGAAATGGCGGAGTACACCGCTAACCGATATACGCGATAACATTGATAGGGATTTTTATGCCCTCTCCTGCGCTTATTACGAGCGCTACGTCATTCCCCATTTTACCGAGTAGCTTTGATTTACCCTATGAATTCAATATCCAATCCAATTGTTACAACACCGGCGTTAGCCAACGCTTTAGCACGCATTCAACAATTTTTATATTGTGAAACGCCTGATGCCTGGATAGAAACGGCCAAGCAACCTGAAAATCAGGCGTTGCTATTGCTAGATCACGCAAACTGCGAAAAGAAAGCTGCGTCAACGGCGGTTAACTTAATGTACCGCTACGTGGGTGATTTTGAAATGATGCACAAAATGTCGCGACTAGCGCGTGAAGAGTTGCGACATTACGAGCAAGTTATGCAAATAATGCAAAAGCGCGGTGTTGCATATGAGCAAATCACACCCTGTCGTTACGCGGGCGAGTTGCGCAAACCCGTACGCACCCATGAGCCTGCGCGTTTTGTAGATACACTTATTGTAGGTGCCATTATTGAAGCTCGCTCCTGTGAACGTTTTGCAAAGTTAGCACCTTATTTAGATGATGAGCTGAAGAATTTTTATCTTTCACTGTTGAAGTCCGAATCGCGTCATTACGAAGATTATCTTCACCTCGCAAAAAAAGTGGCGGGTAGTGAAGGCATTGAGGCTCGTGTTAAGGTTTTTCTTGAGCTGGAAAAAAGTTTAATCGAAAGTTCAGACACTGAATTTCGCTTTCATAGTGGAGTCATGCAGTAAGGGGTTAACGAGTGGGCATTCAGCAAATGGTGTCAATGAAGGATCAATCCATTCATAAACTCAGCACATAAAAATAGTTTAATAGGAGGTTCTTTGTGTTTAACAGTACAGTCTTGGAAGTATCAATAGGACTTGTGTTTTGTTTTGCCTCAGTGGCGTTGATTGCCAGTTCAATTTACGAGGCGTTTTCTTCTTGGTTGAATCTTCGTTCAAAAACATTGTTGTGTGGTTTAACCGAGCTGCTTAATGCGAAGACGAGTCAGGGACACAAATTACTTTTGGCAATTTATAATGATGCCTTGGCGCATCCTGCAGGTGACGGTGACGCCACCAATGTTAAAGAGATAAAAAATAAACCTGCCTACATACCTTCAACAAATTTTGCCTTGGCGTTAATTCATTCCATTCAAGAAGCCCCCGGAAAGTTAGACAATTTGGAAGCGGGCATAGGCTCGATAAAAGATGATCAGTTGCGCGCACTTTTGCAGAATTTATACCGCAAAGCAGAAGGGAATATTCATGTGTTTCAACATGAGGTTGCCACCTGGTTTGATGCTGGTATGGGGCGCGTTTCTGGCGCTTACAAAAAGCAATCGCAGGTTTGGTGTTTCGTTATAGCCTTGTTTGTTGCGGTTGGATTTAATATTGATTGCGTGCATTTATTTAAAACGCTATGGCTTCACCCCGCATCGATTGCGCAACTCAGTGTGTCGGATTCAAGCGGTGTGCTAGCTGCGCAAGCCTATTCCCAATTGCAAACGTTGCCCGTTGGATGGAATGGCAAATTTGAGTTTTCAATGCTGTTGGTGCCTTCATCGATTATTGGTTGGCTGGTAACAGCGTCTGCGTCTTTGTTTGGTGCGCCTTTTTGGTTTGATCTACTAAAAATGTTAGTGCGCTTGCGTGGCACAGGAACAAAGCCGGAAGGAGAGCCTCCACAACGCACAACAGAACCTCAGGCTCGCTAAAAAATAAGGCTGCCGAATGGCAGCCTCATTTTTTACCGACTATCTACTTTCATTAAGCTATTTCATTCACGGCGAGGTTTATGCATCTTTCTCTGTGTATGCTTCGGCTTCTTCATAAATAATTTCTGCCAAAATATTTTCTTGGCTTTTACCCGTGCAATTGATGGTGATGCTTGCGTACTTTTGGTAAAGCTCACGGCGTTCGTTGTAAAGCTCCTCAAGATTCTGGTTTGGCTTGCGTGCTAAACCGCGAGTATCAATATCTTTAATGCGCAAGCGCAGTTCGTTCAGGGCCACATCCAGAAAGACAATTTGGCCAAAGTGCCGCAAATGCTGCATGGCTTTATCGCTGTAAACCGCGCTGCCACCGGTGGCAATAATATGGCTAGGGTAATGGGTATCAATCAAAACCTGTTCCTCGATTTCGCGCAACCTTAAATAGCCATGGGTATCTACTATATCCTGCAATGTTTTTCCTTGTTGTAGTTGAATCAGCACATCTGTATCCACAAAATCTTTTGCCAAGGCTTTAGCAAGCATGATTCCCAGCGTGCTTTTTCCTGCTCCGGGCATTCCAATTAAAATTAAACTCGTGCTGAAAGAATTCATGATTTTTGCTCCGGATTAACTACAAGAGTTCTGTCTGGCTACGCGTGCTACTATGGAAAATAGCAACCAATGAATACTGGAAGAAAGGTGCATAGGTGGATAGGTAGTCGTGCAGCCAAAATTTAATAAGGTCTGCATGCTCTTGCTGAGTGTCTTGTTTGACATCTTCAGCCAGTGCGGGAAAAACACAGCGGTAAGAGTGGGGGGCGTCTTTAGTTTTAGTTGGATCTGTAATGCATATAGCTAATTCTGCTTGTCCCGGATTCCATTCAAACAATAAATAGAGTGAATCATCATGAATATTGTCGTTCAGCATATTGATGGCTTTTTCGGCGCAGGCTTCAATGCATTTTCTCACTTCTATTTCAGATGTTTCTGTTACCAAAGATTCATGCAATGTGCCGCCTTTGTTGGGGCTGGATGTCCAAGTGAGCATAGGTTGATTCGCAGAAATGAATGAGACGTGGCCTGTCTCACAAGTATACCTGTATGAGCTGTTGCGGCCCAGAAGGAAAGACGGAATTTTGCTCAGGTTTTAAGCCGGCACAATCTCTTCGTGTAGATTAATTTCACTCAATGCATCTGTGGCTAGCTTTTTCAAGGTTGCATCTTGTGCTGGAATGGCTTCAACCACACGTTCCATAATATTTTTCAAATGAACCAGCTGATCATAAATTTGGTCAAACATTACGCCCAACTCAACTAAAGGTAAGCCACCTTCAGCACTATGTTCTTCGTGGAACTTTCGAAGCCATTCGCCTTGTTCGGGCTGAAGAATGCCACTGCGTACTACCGAAATAGCGAGCCTACCCATTACGGCAGATACAGAACGAACCATAGGGCCAGCAGGAAACGCCATTAATTTTTGCGATAAAAATTTTGAATTTTGGAATTGCTGCTGCAGCATCTTTTGCCGTGCTAAAAGCTCTTCTACCGATGGTGCATCATCTATACTCGTGGATGGCGAAGGAGCTTGTTTAAACAAAAGCATGGCGGCGTCGTACACATTTTCAAAGTAAATGTTGTCGCTTAGTTTAAGCGCTATCAGCAACATGGAGTGCGCGTGTGCGCCGTAATCTTTGTAACGTGAGTGATTGAAAATAATGTTATCGGTAGCTGCAATAATTTGGCTAACCAACGGTAATTTGTCGCCGAATACATGAAACGGGTAACCGGTGCCGTCGATACGTTCGTGATGGTTGCCAATCGCTTCACCAATTTCACGCGGCAAATCAGGAACTAGACTTAAAAAGCGCTGGGCAATTAAGGGATGGGCTTGTAGGGCTTTCCATTCATTGTTTGTAAAGTCGTGGGTTTTTTGGCTGAGCTCGGGTGCGAGGTAAAGAAAGCCTACATCATGAAACAAGCCTGCAATAAATACAGTTTGAAGCTCTCGTTGCGAAAGCTTCATTTGTACTGCAATGGCAAGACCAGCGGATGCGCTGAACAATCCCTGGTAATAAATGCGCGGAGCACGTAACGCAAGCACTGTAAGGTTTTGTTGGAGCAAGGGGTACTTTTCGTAAAATACGCACATTTGCTGCAAGATAGCTCGGTAGCCATCATGCTGAGTAACTACCGCTAGGCCGGGAATATTGTCGCAAAATTTATTTATAAAGGAAAAAAGCTGTTCTCCGTTAAAGCTACTGGCAATACCTATACATTGTTCAACCGGTTTGAGGAGTTTGTGTTGTAAAAGAATATCTGCGCGTTTTTCGCTCAGCTCTGCGCCGGCGGCTAAAAGTAGAATCCCCTGATCATTATAAATAGGTTGATTAGTCACCACGCTGTGGGACTTATTGACCTCCATTAAATTTCTACAATAATTATCGCTTTCGCTATTCCCACTCATCCCAAGCTATTCTCAATGCCGCTATTTATTGTTGATATCGCCTAAAATTGGCACTTGCATGCAAGCTTAGTTGAAGATTTTTGAAAGGTACAAAAAAACCGAATGAATTGGCGTTAAATCCTTGAGTCCGGGCGAAAAAAGCGATTTACAACAAAGAGAAGGAATGCCCCAACCACAAACCTTCAGTTGCTTGTGGTTGGGGCAAAAGGGTTATTTTTGTAACTGTTTAGTCCACTTCACTAAGGCTTCTAGCTGGGCAACTACATTGCCTTGGATTTTTGGATCGACTAAGTTTCCCTCACCATCAAACGCATCGGTAAAGGCATTTGCAAATACCTCGGGCGAGGCGAGGGGATGAACGTTGACGTATACGCACACTTGGCGCAAATGATACTGCGCGCGTGATGTTCCCATACCGCCACCAGCACCCATAATGGCTGCAGGCTTACCCCCAAGTAAAGGATTGCCTTGTTCGCGAGATGCCCAATCGATAGCATTTTTCAAAGCTGGGGCCAGCGAATAATTGTACTCAGGGCAGCCAAATACCAAGGCGTCTGCTGCGGCTAGCTGTTCAAAAAGTTTAACAACGGCAGTGGGCTTCTCAGTAAGGTCTGCGTTGTAAAAAGGAATCTCTGAAATATCGGCGATCGCAAACTCTACGCCTTCAGGTGCGTGCGCTTGGGCATAGCGGAGTAAGCCCATATTGGTAGATTTTTTTCTTAAGCTGCCGCAAATCGCTAAAAACTTCATGTTTACATCTCCTGTTGTCAACCTATGGGTAAATGTTGCTACATATTTAAAAGAAGCTGCTTTTAACGCCGCGCAGTTCAACTTCAAAAATCACAGCCGCGTAGGGTGGAATTCCCTCTGCGCCTTTTTCCGCATAGGCCGAGCTGGTAGGTACATAAATGATCACTTGTGAACCATCTGGTACTTGCGTCATTGCCTGCCCAAAGCCGGGAATCATGTCGTTTAGCTTGAAGCTATCGGGCTTACCGCGCTTGTAGCTGCTATCAAATTCTGTGCCGTCCAGTAGTGTGCCGCGGTAATTAACTGTCACAGTATCTTTGATTTTCGGAAGCTTGCCTGTTCCCTTCCTAACAAACTTGTATTGCACGCCGGAATCCAGCGCCACCACATCGGGTTTTACAATATTCTCTGCGAAAAAGCTTTTTTCTTCGGCCATGAAAAACTGTTTACGATTTTCGGCCCAGTCATTGTCTTTCACTGCGATTTTATCTTTGATTGCTGCCAGAAGTTCCTTCTCTTCTTTTGCGGAGATTTTAGGCGGTGTGTTTCCTGCCTGCGCGTCAGCAAGGCCAATCGCCATACTTATGGGCATCACAGGAATGCCATTCTTACCGAAGCTTTTTGCGATGGCGCGGGCCGTCAAATAACTAACACGCTCTTGTGCCGTGCGAAGCCCCTCGGGTGCGTCCGAGGTGTCGCTCAAGGCGGGAGAGCTTGATAAAGGCGATGCATTCTTTTGCATCGCATCCAGCAGCTCGGTGTAAGACTCCTCTGGAACCCGGGTGGGGATACCGTCGCGTACATCATAGGCACCTAAAAGGAAAGGCTTTTCCTCAATACGGATTTTCTTACCGACTAACGTTTTGGTCACGTTCCGTGTCTGAAAATAGTTAGCAGTTTGTTCCAAGCTATTTAATTCGGGCCCTTTGTAAGGGATGTTAAGTTCGCTGCTGCAACCGGCAAGCACCCAACTGAGGGATAACACACATGCAAAAACACCAACACGCATAAGAATTTCTTTCCTGCTTTTTAACACCCCTTTGGGGTGGATTGATAAACATTCGTCATCATAAACGATGGCTGCGGGCATTATACGGCACCTTGCTCAAAAAAATTGTTCAAAAGATTTTCTCATAACCAAAGTCCATTTATTTGCTTTGGATATATCCGGCGTCGGAAACCTCTAATAAACCTCATTCCATATCAGGAAATCTAATTAAAAATTATTTTTATCGCAACTTCAGTTTGCATAGCAGGCTTTTCGTTATGTCATGTAATTCGTGGGCAGTGCAAAATAAACAGGTACGCCTATAATAATTTTGGACACCAAAAGAATTGGTTTTGCTGTGAAAGTCAGGAGATGTAATGGACAAGCTTTGGTGGTTTTCAGACACTAATACCTTTTTCCGCGTACCGGGGAATGAATCCATTGTGGATGATCAGGGGGCGCCAATCGAATCGGCGGCAGCGTTCCAAGTAGAACTAAGCAATGCTGCAGATTTGGTGGCACAATTTGCTTCAGTTGATCAAATCATTTTCATATCCGGGCGACAACTGTTCCAGTCAGATTATCTGGCGTTAATACCGCCTACGTTGCCGAGTCTTGCATTAATTAAAGCCTCAACTTCAGCAGATGCGCGCGTTCAGCTAGAGCAGATAGATTTAGACGGTTGGGTGTTTAATCCCTTTACCACAGAGGCATTGGATTTAAGTATTCAAAAATCCTACGAAGATAAAAAGTCCATTCTTGCCCTGCAAGAGGAATTAAAAAACTATTCAGAGATTGCTTTTACCGCTATGTCATCAGCATCCGAAATGGGTGTGGTGGCCTTTTATGCGCAGGCGGTTCAAGGTTTATCCAATATGGATCGATTGGCAGATCAAACCTTGAGTTGTCTGAATGATTTATCGGTGAAGGGATATATCCAGTTTAGTTTTGATGATTCGATAGATATCTTTCCAAAAGCTATTGCTCCCGGATACAGACAACTATTTGATCAATTTCGTAAATCGTCTCTCAGAATAATCTCTCATGGTCGCTTTCTCATTTTTAATTTTGAAAATGCACAGTTCTTGATAATAGATGCGCCAGTATCCAATCCAGATAAATATGGACGATTACGCGATGTTATTGCACAAATTGCCTCAATCGCCGAGGCGCGCGCAAAAACAATTAAAGTAAATGCAATGCTAATTGATCAGCAAGAAAAAATTCGCAATGTCATGGCGTTGTTAGAAATGGCCTCTCGGGATAATCGTAACTCTGTTAAACGAATTATGATGAACCTTTCACAAGCTTTGCGTGAGCAAGCGGTTGGTCTTGATCTTACTCTTGAACAAGAAAAGTCAATGTTGAATCTTGCAGACCACGCGCTAAATTCCTTGGAAACCTTGCATGAAGTAACTGATGCTGCTGAAGGTCATTTCAGAAGTTTAGTCGTGCAGCTTGATCTGGCAGCCAAGTTACTAAAAACCAAGGATCAACCGCTGCAAGTTCAAGCTGAGGCGAGTGTGGAACTTTTCTAATACCGATTAAGTGTGTGAAAGGTCTTCAAATGCTTCAATAGCTACTTCCTCATCTTCTTCCGAAAGTTGTGCCAGATCCATGATGCAACCTTCATTCACTCCCAGAATATTTTCAATCTCCTCCAGAACCAAATTAGCCGCTGTTGCGGCGTTATAAAACCTTGTAATAGCTTTTGTTAGGGCATTGCTATCACCAGCGGAAGCTTTCAATTCATCTGCTGTAATTGCCATTAGCTTACTAACAAATGCGGCATGATCATGTGAGGTATTCTGAGTCATTTATAGATAATTATGTAAAAGAAATGTTTGTTTAAGTAGATTATTGGACATTAACCGTTATTTTTTCTGAGATAACAGGGGAGTCGCCCGGAACATGCATATAGTCGCCCAGCACGAGCTGTAACGTGTGCTTGCCAGGGGTTAATGTGATTTGAGTTTCTGTTTGGGCTTTACCAAAATGTATTAATGTTGGTGAGGCGGGGAGTGGTGAATGTAAATCTGGCAAGGTTTCAGTATCGATTAACAAATGGTGATGACCAGAGTTGGGTTTATTTGTGCCGGCAGGTGCAATTTCAACGCCAGCCGCGCCAAATTTAACGGTAAAGGTTGTAGGAACCTTTGCGCCATTTACCGGCTCGACGATAAATATCCTTGCTTTTGATCTATCGGCTGCATAGCTGGAAGTTGGCACAGCAATAATGGAAAGCAAAGAAATCACCAACGAAATTCGTGAGCTTATTTTCATAATGGGTTCCTCGTAGGTTGATAAATATAATTTTTGTAGAGATAGTCTACCTTTGAAGCCCTAAAAAAACCACACTACTTTTTAACGGAAAGGCTTACTTTACAGGAAAGGCTAACATCATTTAATTTTTGCGCATGAACTTAATCTCTACAGAAACCTTCGCCGCGATTAATCGTTAAACAATTGTGTTTATCGCTAAGCCATTTCATGCCGGTTTCTTCGCCGGAGGTTTTATGGATTTTTTCCAAGATTCCATTGCGTTGGAATTGAATGGTGTTTTCCACGCTAACACCGCTAAAAGATTTAGGGCCATCCAAGTCTTGAATAATGAGTTCGTATTTACCCTTACCCCCGCTTATTTTAAGGAAAGTTCCTTCCGGCCCCTTCCATTCGCCTAACCATTTATCTGTTTCAGCTGTTCTCGCCGGAATATCTTTAGGCGGCTCAACATTTGGCATCCCACTGTTGTTCTCTTTGCATGATGTAACGCATGAAATCATTAATAGGCTTAGCAAAAAACTTACAGTGTATGAGATAGGCTTTTTCATAATTGATCTCTTGGATTTCGTCAGAATTAAAACATATCAGGCCTGTGTACGGATTCATGTGCGTTGTCGTACAGAGCTTTAAACATGGCTCTGTTAAAAAGCACAACTGATCATTCGTATTTTAATGTTAAGGTGTAGGTGAGAGTATGCGGTTGTCCACCTGTAATAGTTGCGGTCAGCTCGTCTATTTTGAAAATACCTCCTGTACAGCATGTAGTGCGTCTTTAGGTTTCAATGTAGAAAGCTTAAAGATTGAAGCTTTTAGGCAAGATGAAAGAGGAATTCTTCAACCATTTCATCCTCTTCTGGCGTCAAATAAAAAGAATAAAAAAGGAACGCGGTATTGTGCAAATGGCTTGGTTTATCACGCTTGTAATTGGTTGTTGGATGAGGATGACCCTAATGATCTATGCGTTGCGTGTCGATTAAACCGAACCATTCCCGATCTTAGTAAGGCAAATAACTTAACCTTGTGGACAAAAATTGAAGCGGAGAAGCGACGATTAATTTATAGCTTACTCGCTTTTTCCCTTCCGCTAACGCCCACGGCAGAAGCGCCTCAATTAGAGTTTGATTTTCTTGCTGATTCCTTGTCGATTACTGGGGAAAGAGGCTCTGTGCTTACAGGTCATGCTGACGGATTAATTACACTGAATATTAATGAAGCTGATTCTGCTTATCGCGAAAAGATGCGGGAGCAAATGGCTGAGCCATACCGAACTTTGCTTGGTCATTTCCGCCACGAATCTGGTCACTATTATTGGGATGTGCTAGTGCGAAACTCTGATTGGTTGGATGAAGTGAGACATTTATTCGGTGATGATAGCCTTGATTACGCTGGTGCTCTCAAAAGTTATTATGAAAATGGCCCTGCGGAAAAATGGCAGCTCAATTATGTGAGCGCCTACGCAAGCTCACACCCATGGGAGGATTGGGCCGAAACATGGGCACACTATTTACACATCGTGGATACATTGGAGACGGCTCGGGATTTTGGTTTGCAAGTGCACCCGCGATTAAATGACAGCGAAGAGCTGCACACGGAAGTTGACGTTAATCCTTACCGCACAAAAAATTTCCGTGACATTATCGAAAACTGGTTTCCCTTAACCTATGCTTTAAATAGTTTGAACCGCAGCATGGGGCACGAACATGCCTACCCATTTGTGTTGGGTGATATTGTGATTCAAAAATTGGATTTAATTCATCGAGTTCTGCAAAAGAATATGATGGAATCCAAAATCGAAAAAACACGCCATTCAAAAAAGATGCCGCCTCAGCTGCGTAGCTCGGAGTTGCCGGCTAGCTTGGAATTGAAAGCCCTTTAATAACAGCAGGGCGCGCGAGAAAATTATCCAACGCTCGCGTTACATGTGGAAAGTTATTTATGCCGACTAAATCCGCCGCTTCATAAAAGCCAATTAAATTTCTAATCCACGGAAAGGTTGCAATATCGGCGATAGAATAATTATCTCCCATGAGCCAAGGTTTGGATTCAAGCTGCTTATTTAACACGCCTAGTAAACGTTTCGCTTCATCAACATAGCGATCACGTGGCCTCTTATCTTCAAAGTCTTTGCCAGCAAATTTATTGAAAAACCCTACTTGTCCAAACATAGGTCCCACGCCCCCCATTTGAAACATTAACCATTGAATAGTGTGGTAGCGCTGAACAGCATCTTTTGCTAATAGTTTTTCTGTTTTTTCTGCGAGGTAAATTAAAATTGCGCCTGATTCAAATAGCGCAATGGGTTTATTGTTTGGCCCATTAGGATCAATAATTGCAGGTATTTTATTGTTGGGGTTTAAAGATAAGAACTCAGGGGATAATTGGTCGTTAGTGGAAAAATTTACTACGTGAGGTTCATAGGTCAAACCTATTTCCTCCAGCATAATGGAGACTTTCACACCATTGGGTGTAGGGAGAGAATAAAGCTGCAATTTATCAGGATTTTTGGCGGGCCATTTTTGCGTAATGGGGAATTCAGATAGCGCGTTATTCATAATTAACCCTTAATGGTACAGATGTTGAGATGTTTTCGCCTAGTTCTTGTGCTTGTCAGTGTTGATAATCAAAAAATTTTCTATGCTCTTTACCCGCACTTAATGAATTCACCTTGTTGGGATGCTTAATTTCTTTCCACGCATCAACAAGTTTTCCCACATTTAATGTTGGAAAGGTGGCTGGTTCTTTAGCGGGTAAATGTAGGAAATTTAATAGTTCGATTAAGCTTCTGTCAGCACTAACATCGATGCTGAGAAAGTCTGTTCTATTTGCGAAGTAATTAAAAACATTATTTTGATGTTTCAGGTATGCGTCGCGTAAATGTACGTCGCTTAATGAGTTTGATGAACAAGCAAAAATTTGTTCTATGCTGCGTTTGAGTACGGGGTGAAGATAACCGGATTTTGGCTCAAGTTGAGGAAGCATTTTGGTTAATAATCGGTGTATTGAAGGAACCCAGGTTTCCAGCGAACGATTTAAATAAACGAATCTAGAATTTGGAAAAAGCTTATCGAGGTGTGGGTAGTCACAGAAGCAGGGTGCATCTGAAATGACATCGGCCAGTTCAAATGCGCGCTTTGTATAGGCTGTGTGTGCTACTTTAAATCCATAATCCAATAGCGTAACACTTACACTGGTGGTTCCCGTTCTGGGCAAGCCAATAATAAACAGTTTATTCACGGTTTGAGCCTATCAATTCCTTACCAACATAAGCGTTGGCAAGGAGTTCGTCTTTTACCAATTTAATTCAGTTTTTAGGTTTGCTTCCAAAGCCTTGCCCAAGCGCGTATGCGTGGTTAGGTTAGGATGGTAATCGCAACCGAATCCCTCTGAACCGTTGTTTTCACCCAAGTCCAGCACTTTGATATTTCCTTTTGCCAAGGATTGAAGTACCTGTTTCTGCGCAATGTGAACTTTTTCGCCCAGCATGGGGCTGACGATTAAATAAATTGGTTTGTTCGTGTAATCGGCTTGAATTTGCCCGATGAGTTTTGTCATTGCATCGCGATAATCACTACTAACAGAGCCTTCCCAATAATCATTGGTTCCAATATTCACGAGAATGGCATTAGGTTGATATTCTTGAGCGTTCCATTTGCTATTGGGCTCGTCTGCCAAGGTGCGTGTGTGACGAATAATCATGCTCGGGTTAATGGGCGTTTTCTCACCGTATGAACGCCAAGCTCCAATGCCGGACCATGCAATAGCATGCAAATCAGCGCCGAGCGCTTTAGCTGCAAATGCGGCGTAGGTTAATTGTTGGGTGCTGGTATCTAAAGTGTAGTGGCATGATTGGTTGGCCCCTTCAACGCCATATCCCGCTGTAATGGAATCACCGATGACTAAAAGCTTTCTGGCGGGGGCTGCCGGTGGCGTTACTAACTTGCCGTCAGTTTGAGGGTCGCTTGTAAAACGTGTAACACCAGCTGTGGATTCATTAACTCGTGTTAACCGGATTGTGTGAGCGCCTATGGTAAGATTTGAAGCCAAACTGTAAGTTCGGTTTCCTTCTTCAACCCAAAAATCTTTCGTTTGGCCATCAACATCTAATGCAAAGCGTGTTTTGCTCTGGCTTGCAATGGCAATGGTGGCTTGTGATCCTTCAAAGCGAAATTCTATCGCTGAACCTGGCCAAGTGAATTTGGCTTCGCCCGCAGTGGATTTGTCGAAACGTCCTACCAAGCGCACATTTTTTCCTGTAAAGGTTTTGGATGATTCGTGTTGTAGATTTGGGCTTTTTACATCAGGTTCTTTAGAAGCTGAATTACAGCTTGCCAAAACGAATACAAACAGTGGGGCGAGTAGTATTTTATAGTTCATGGAGTAGCCTTTTATGTTTTGGAGATTATTGTTTTGAATTTCTGATTGCTATTTAACATCTAGCTCATGTATTTGCCTAATGATACTGACCAGACTTTTCCCTTTTGTTGTTAGTTGGTATTCAGTTCGCGGTGGAATTTCTGCGTAAGAAAATTTCTCCAGCAAGCCATATGCAGTTAATTTTCGAAAGCGCTCAGAGAGCACTTTAGTAGAAATACCTTCTATATGCCGTTCAATTTCACCGGGGCGGATAATTCCTTCGGCAACACTGGTCAACACAGCCACGGACCATTTGCACCCTATAACATCTTCGAGCTTTTGGTAATCGCTGAGCTTCGATTCAGTATTTTTTTTCTCTTTTGTTATCAAGGTTTTACCCCAAAAGGTTACCGGGGCACCAAAAAGTGCCCACTATTTTTGAGCGATGAATCTACTTACTGTAGATCGGGTCAGGATAATTTCCTGTTCTTAACTATCACTTATTGAGGAAACATTATGAATACTAAAGCTGTTTTTTACCATGCAGGTTGTCCCGTTTGCATTACTGCCGAGCAACAATTTGTCGATAACTTGAAAAGCCCGATTGAGTCTGTGCATCTCGGACTACAAAAAAATCGTTTGGATGAAGCGGTTAACGCGGGTGTTAAATCGGTGCCTGCGTTGGTTGTGGATGGCAATGTATTTCACATCAACTACGGTGCTGGTATTGAGGCTTTAATCAACGGTTGATTCGTTTGTTTAATATTGTTAAATGTATTTCTAGTTGTATAGCGCTATAAAAAAGCCCCCGGTAGTTTTGCTAGCGGGGGCTTTTTTATACGTTTGCTAAAACTTAGTTTTTAGCGAGAGCAGCTTTCTTTTCTTTCTCTTTAGCAATTACTGCTTCAGCCACGTTAGATGGGCATGGAGCGTAATGAGAGAATTCCATAGAGAACTGACCGCGACCAGAAGTCATAGTACGCAGGGTAGAGATGTAACCAAACATTTCTGACAGTGGAACATCAGCTTTGATACGTACGCCAGTTACGTTAGCTTCTTGACCAGAAAGTTGACCACGACGACGGTTCAAATCACCAATTACATCACCTACGTGATCTTCTGGGCTGTACACGTCAACTTTCATGATTGGCTCAA
>CAZOPE010000007.1:0-100622 GCA_964581625.1 uncultured Cellvibrionaceae bacterium | reverse complement strand
AAAAAATTGTTGCCGAAACATTAAATGCGTTTAATCTTGGGCGAAAGGTATTGGTCTTAACAGAAAGAACGGAGCACTTGGATATCATTTCCGATGCTTTAGCTGAAAGAGTACCTACTTACTTTGTCCTTCATGGCCGCATGTCCAAAAAACAACGTGCAACGACTATTTCTGAGCTGGAGGCTTTACCTCAAGATGAGCCACGCATTTTATTGGCTACAGGAAAGTTAGTCGGCGAAGGTTTTGATCACCCACCACTAGATACACTGGTATTAGCAATGCCTGTTTCTTGGAAAGGTACTCTGCAGCAATACGCAGGACGGCTCCACCGCGAACATGCTAGTAAAACGGATGTTAAAATTATTGATGTGGTGGATAGTGGGCATCTTGCATTGCTTCGAATGTGGGAAAAACGGTTGCGCGGATACAGAGCGATGGGTTACCGAATGGCTCAGGTAAGTAGTTAAAGTATTGTAAGACACTTAATTTCCAAGGCATTAAAAAGAGAGATTTTGTATTAGAAATGTCGCCATTAATGCGATTGAGGGCTGCTTACTATCTCTATTGTGTAGATGTAGCTTGATTGCTTGATGGATTCATGAATTTTGATTTTCTGTGCAATCATATCTTATTGATATTTAAAGATAATATAGTACTTTATTTTAATCTTTTTCTTCTGGGTTGCTTTATATCTTCAGAATAGTTCAATACTTTATTTTAAACGCAATTTTATTAATTATAATAAAATCAATAAGTTATTATTCTCAAAAGTATGGTACTTTATTTTAAAGGCACACCAATATGGGAAGTATCCCCCATACTTCCCATATTGGGAACTTTGCCATAATGGGCTTTTAAAAGGAGTTTCAATGAAAGTCTTAGGACGAGACAAATTAATTGCTTTTGCCCAAAGGCATGCAAATGCCAAGAAGGCCTTAGACGTTTGGTTTTATGAGGCGTCCAAAGCAGCTTGGCGTTCCCCGCAAGATATAAAAGCCAACTATCGCAGCGCAGATTTTTTGGCAGACAACCGCGTTATTTTTAATATCAAAGGCAATCATTACCGCTTAGTCATAAAAGTTAAGTATCAATATGGAGTCGTCCTCATAGAATGGATTGGTACTCACGCTGAATACGACAAGCAAACGTTTTAGGGGGAATTATGCATTACATAAAACTCATTAAAAATGATCAAGATCATTCCGCAGCCGTAGCGCGTGTTAGTAAGCTCATGGATAAAGATCTTGTATCTGGAAGTAAAGAAGCTGATGAATTGGAAGTATTAGCCTTGTTAATCGAGCGCTACGAACAGGAAAAATTTTCAATCGATAAGCCTGACCCTATCGAAGCCATTAAATTTCGCATGGAACAGCTTCAGCTCATTAAAAAAGATTTAATTCCCTTTATTGGTTCCGCATCAAAAGTGACAGAAGTGCTCAACGGCACTCGTCAACTCAGCTTAAATATGATTCGCAAACTGAGTGAAGGCCTAAACATTTCAGTTGATTTATTAATTCGTGCTTCAAAACCTAAAACACGCGCAAAGAAAGCTGAGCCTAAAAAGCCTGCTCAAAAGCGTTCTGTAGCAGCTTGATATTTTAATAAACCCTGTTTGATCAAACATTGCTGATCGAATCATTCGCACCATCACCAAAAACCAAGTTTTATTAGCGTTCAAATTAGGTGACAGAGCTGTCATAAATAAAAGTGACCGATGTAAAAACCGGTCACTTTTATCTCTTCAATAAAAACTCAGTTCTTGCGCAAGAATTCCAACAAATCCTGATTCAATTTATCTTTGTGGGTATCGGCCAAGCCGTGAGGTGCGCCGGGGTATACCAACAATTTTGCACCTTTAATTAACGCAGCCGAGGCTTTACCAGAGGTTTCAATCGGTACGATTTGATCGTCGTCGCCGTGGATCACCAAAGTCGGTACATCAAATTTTGCGAGGTCACCTCTAAAGTCAGTTGCAGAGAATGCTGCGATAGAATCGTAGGTGTTTTTTGCACCGGCCAACATGCCTTGTCTCCAGAAAGATTGAATCAAACCTGCTGAGGGTTTTGCGCCAGGGCGATTAAAACCAAAGAAAGGGCCAGAGGCGATATCCAAATATAATTGTGAGCGATTGTCGTTGGAGGCTTTGCGCAAGCCATCAAAAACAGACAGCGGTAATCCGTTGGGATTGCTTTCAGTCTTCAACATAATGGGCGGTACAGCGCTGACCAGTACGGCTTTTTTAACCTGTTTGGTTCCGTGGCGGCCGATGTAGCGAGCCACTTCACCACCGCCGGTTGAGAAACCTACCAGGGTCACATCCTTAACATTGAGTGCGGTAATTACATCGGACAAATCATCTGCGTAATGATCCATATCATTACCATCCCAAGGTTGGCTTGAGCGGCCATGGCCGCGGCGGTCATGGGCAATAACGCGGTAACCTTTCTCTGCCAAAAATTGCATTTGTGATTCCCAGCTGTCTGAATTCAGTGGCCAGCCGTGGCTGAACATAACGACTTGGCCATTTTTGGGGCCCCAATCTTTGTAATAAATTTGCACGCCGTCATGAGTGGTAACCGTGCTTGCGGTGTGTTCAATTTTTGTTCCCGCATAGGCTTGCAATGACGCAAAGGAAGTTGCTGTGGTGAAAACAAACGCGCTCAGAATATGCATAAATTTTTTCATGATGAATCTCCAAAATAAGGTAAAGGTTTCAACCGTTAACAGAATGTGTGAATGAATTTAGTTTTCGATAACCACTAACTCGACATCGATATTGCCGCGTGTTGCATTCGAGTAAGGGCAAACCTGATGCGCTTTTTCAACCAACTCCTGCGCTTGCGCTAAGGGCAAACCGGGCAATGAAATTTCTAATTTAACGCGCAGTGCAAAACCGGTTGGGATGGGGCCAATGCCCACTTCTGCCGCAATGTTTGCGCTGGCCGGAATTTGCACACGCGCTTGGCCGGCAACAAATTTGAGCGCACCTAAAAAGCAGGCCGAGTAACCGGCGGCGAACAACTGCTCGGGGTTAGTGCCTGAACCACCGGCACCGCCGAGCGCTTTGGGCGTGGAAAGTTGTACTGACAAAGCGCCGTCATTAGATTCGGAACGGCCTTCGCGGCCACCGGTTGAAACTACGTTTGCGGTATAGAGAATTTGTGAAGGTTTCATAATCTGTGTTTCCTTTGAGGTTTGTAGTGACTGTTTGTGTATTGCTGTTGACGAGGAGCATTGTGCTGGACTTATCGATATGAATTGATACAATTTGTATTCAATATTTAACGAATCGTATTTTTATGGTTGATCGTCTCGCAGCACTTCTAGGGCACTTTTCGATAAGCGCCCAAACCTTCCAAACCGGCCCGCTGTGCGGCATTAACACGCTGGATGGCAGCAAACCCTATGGGCAGCTGCATCTACTAAGGCGAGGAAAAGCGGAGGTATGGCATGGGACTACCAAAGCCCATGAACTTGAAGAGCCGAGCCTGCTGTTCTACCCGCGCCCCACACCCCACAGTTTTGTAACCGACCCCGAACACGGCGCCGACTTTGTGTGTGCGCATATTTTGTTTGAGGGCGGCGCGGCCAACCCCTTGCTCAATGCGCTGCCCGCGTGCATCTGCATTCCGCTTGCGCAACTGCCCCACAGTGTTGCGCTGCTCTCACTCTTGTTTGCAGAAGCCGAGGCCAATAACTGCGGCCGGCAAACCGTGCTCGACCGTTTATTTGAAGTGATTTTGATTCAGCTATTGCGCGAGCTTATGGAGAGCAACAGCCCACACTTGGGGTTATTAGCAGGCTTGGCGCACACGCAATTGCGGCGCGCCATAGTGGCGATGCATGAGAAACCAGAAGAGGATTGGTCGGTAGAACGCTTGGCAAAAATCGCAGGCATGTCGCGCAGTGTTTTCTCCAATCAATTTCGCGATGCCGTAGGCGATACGCCCGCCAATTATTTACAGCGCTGGCGAATTGGCTTGGTACAAAAATGGTTGAAGCGTGGCCAACCGCTGCGCTTAATTGCAGAAGAAGCCGGGTACAGCAGCGAAGCGGCACTGTCGCGCGCGTTTAAATCGCAATGCGGGGTTTCGCCTATGCAGTGGTTGAAGGACGCCAGCTGAGATAGGTGTTATTAAATCGCAGCTATTTTTTGCTGCGCATAACATCGAACTCACAATAAAAAATGCCATGCAATAAATCGCATGGCATTTGGTAGTGTTTATAAATTGCTATTGTTGAGCCGCTTAAATATCGCTGTGCGGCCCAAAGACTTCGTAATGAATAGACTCTGGCTTAACCTTCAGGCTCAGCAATTGGTCTTTCACAAACTTCATAAACCCCGTAGGCCCGCAGAGATAAAACTGACCGGTCTGCAACGGCAGTTCATCGGCTATGTCTGCCAAGGCCATGAGCCCATTAAATTGCTGCGGTGCTTTGGTTTGCGGCTGGTTGTACCAGGTGTAATCCTGCAAAGGCGTATAGAAAGTTTTTAGCTGAGCAATACGCTGTGCGAACGAATGCTGTTGTGGGTTTTCGCAGGCATGCAGATACCAAACAGGCGTTGCAGCCTTCTGAGCAACCAAGGTTTCCAGCATCGCCATCATGGGCGTTTGCCCTACGCCAGCAGAAATGAGCACGGTAGGCGAGGTGAGCGATTTCAAATAAAAGTCGCCCCCCGGTGGCATGACCTCTAGAACATCGCCAACCTGAATGTGCTCATGCAAATAATTGGATACAACCCCAGGCTGGGGCAACTCTTCGCGTTTTACACTGATGCGGTAGCTGCGGCCATTTGGTTTATCGGACAAGGAGTACTGGCGAATTTCATCATAGGTAACCTGCGCAGGTTTCACCTTAATCCCCAAGTATTGGCCGGGCTCATAAATCACCACTTCCCCACCATCTTCTGGGGTCAATACAAAGCTGAACACAAGTTCCGATTCGGGTTTCTTCTCGCTCACCACAAACCGGCGTGCGCCCTTCCAGCCGCCTTTAGCCTCTGCATTACTTTGGTAAAGCTCCTTTTCACGCCCCATGAGAATACTCGCCAGCATCCCATAAGCCTGCGTCCAAGCCTCGGCCACCGGCTCAGTAAATTCAGCGGGAGCAAGCTCCTTAAGGGTGGAAATAAGGTGATGACCAACGATGTCGTAATGCGCAGGCTCAATAACAAAGCTGGCGTGTTTATGCGCAACGCGTTCAACGATGGCACTTAACGCACCTAAGTTGTCGATGTGTTTTGCGTAAGAAGCCACCGCACTGAACAAGGCAAATTGTTGTTTGCCGTTCACTTGATTGCTCATATTAAAAATGTTCATGAGCTCGGGGTTCGCGGCAAACATGCGTTTGTAGAAATAATTGGTGACGGCGACGCCAGCGTTCTCGAGCAGCGGAACTGTGCTTTTCACGATTTGGATCTGTTCAGCAGATAACATAACAACCTCTTGTGGATGGGAAATTAATTTGAACGGCTATCGAGCCGCGCAGTGGTGAGAATGGGCCGGTAGGCCCAGATAAAAATCAGGAATGCAGCCAGCCAAAGGGCTGAACTGAGCTGCCAAACCGCAAGCGGAAAGCCCGTTAGCAATGCAGATGCGCGGATCAAGCCGGCAAACAATAAGAGCCCGAAACTGCTGGCGATTGGCCAAGCAACTACCAAGGGGCGGCCGGTATGGCCAAGGGAGACGCGCGCCATCATGGCGAGCATCATGCTGGCCATAGCGCCCACGGCGACCAGGTGCAGCATGTCTTTAAAATTTACCCAGCCAGTAAGCAAGCTCAAACCCATGAGCGCCAAACCCACGGCCATCAACAGGTAAGAGGCGTGTAAAGACCACAGCAATGGCACCCGCAGCAAACCCGGCGTAAACCAACACGTCAACCGAGCCAGATGGAACACGCCTGCCAACAGCATTAACCAGCCCGGCGAAAATAGCGGTTGCACGAAACCGCTACTGATAAACAGGGCGGTGCCTAGCAGGCTTGTCACTAATAGCAATCTATTGAATCGAGGGGTATGTACGTGCTCGGTCTGGGTGGTACGGGCGGTAAAAAATGGAATAACGCGGCCACCTATCGCGCCCATCAGCAAACAAAACATCAACAGCATTGAGTGGCTGAGATGTGCAGCCAACTCTGGGCGGCGCTCAACAACTCCCAAAAAGCCGATATTCAAACCACACATGACGAGCAGCAAAGCAATCAGCGGGTAGTTGTTGCGATTTTTTGCCAGCCATAACTGACGCCCAATCGCAGCAATAACGCCCGCCCACCACAGCGTTTGCAGAATCAGCAAAAGCCCTAGGCCGTATTTGAATTCAACAAAGGGCACAAGCCGTGCAATCAGCCACACCAAACACAACAACACCAACCCACGGCCTTGAAGGCCAAGTACACCTGTCCAGTTCTGCGCGGCAGTCAGTAAAAAGCCTGCGGCCACCAAGGCGCCAAAACCAAACAGCATTTCGTGCGCGTGCCATAAGCTGGCTGGCAAGAGCTGCTGCCCGAGCCACCATCCCGAAAGCTGGCCAATCCAAATACCAAGCGCAACCACCGCCCAAATCCCTGCCAATAAAAAGCAGGGGCGAAAGGCTTGGGCAAAAAGCGCATGCTGTTTTGAGGCGGCGGTGACGAACATGTCAGCGCACCTCCATCTTCAAGCCATGTTGGGCCACACAGCGCCCCACATAACTGATCTTCAGCAAGGTTGCGCTGCAAATTAGGCAGAGATGGCTAGCAACCAACTGAGTTATGGAGAATGAATCCGAAAATGGGTGGCAGATAAGCGCGGTTGCAATCAAGGCCGCCGCAGACAGCGCCAAGGCCCCATTCGAAACGCGTAACAGCTGTTGGTAATCGGTAAGATTGAAGAAGAATTCTGTGGATCGCATAAGCACCTCTATCTATAGTTCAATACCTATAGAGCAGAAGCTGTGCCACCACTATTTATTATAGTAAAATCAATTGGTTAACGAATTATACTTTCCAAAAAAGGTCTTTTTGACATACACTAAAAACAAGTTAGTTAACATCTAAAGAGTCAAAATGACTGGGTGATGCGATGAGTGAAGAAAAGGTCGATGTACTTCTGGAAGTCGCGCTGGATTTAGCGAACAGCTTGGACAAAGACAACCGCTTTGACCGGCTGTTAACCTCCATTCGCAAGGCAATTCGCTGCGATGCCGTAGTGCTCTTGGGGTTGCACCAAGAGGTATTAATGCCGCTCGCCATTCAGGGCCTCTCGTCCGATACTATCGGCAGGCGGTTTTTACTGAGCGAGCACCCAAGGTTGCAGCAGCTCTGCCACAGCCCCGGCCCTTATCGCTTCCCTTCCAATAGTGACTTACCAGATCCCTACGATGGGTTGTTGTTAGCCCGCAGTGGTGACCTCCCGGTACATTCGTGCATGGGTTTGCCCCTGTATTCCGACGATCAACTCATTGGCTTATTAACCATCGATAGTCTTGAGTCCAATGCGTTTGATCACATCAGCGATAAAACCTTGGCGCTAATGGCGGCCTTGTCTGCAGCCACGTTAAAAAGTGCCTTTGAAATGACAAAGCTGGCGCTGAGCGCGCAACATGCACAACAACTGGTGCAAGAATTAACGCAAGAAGCCTTACTAAGAGATGGTGGCGAACTCATCGGTCAAAGTATCGCCATGCAAGCCCTGCGCACGGATATTCAGCTGGTAGCGGGATCGGATTTTACGGTCTTAATTCAAGGGGAAACGGGGGTTGGCAAAGAGCTGGTAGCGCGCACCCTACACCAATTGTCGCCGCGAAAAATGGCGCCGCTCGTACATTTAAACTGCGCCTCTTTGCCAGAGAGCTTGGCGGAGGCAGAGTTGTTTGGCCACGCGCGCGGTGCGTTTACAGGTGCCGAAAAAGAGAGGCCTGGAAAATTCCTGTTGGCAGATGGCGGCACGATTTTTCTCGATGAAGTGGGCGAGCTGCCGCTGAGCATTCAAGCTAAATTACTGCGCGTACTGCAAAGCGGTGAAATTCAGCCCGTGGGCAAAGACGACGTACAAAAAGTAAATGTGCGAGTCATTGCCGCAACCAACCGCGATCTACAACACGAAGTAGACGTGGGCAATTTCCGAGCAGACCTCTACCACCGCTTAACGGTATACCCTTTAACGGTCGCACCCTTGAGAGATCGCCAACAGGATGTGCTGCTACTCGCCGGTTATTTCCTTGAGCAACTCAGCCGCAAGTTGGGGATTCGCCAATTAAAGCTCGGGGCAGACGCTGCCGATGCTTTGTTGTCATACCACTGGCCCGGCAATGTGCGTGAATTAGAACACGTGCTAAGCCGAGCGGCTTTGAGAGCAGCAGGGCAAAATGGCCGTGCACGTATTGTCAGTATTAGTGCAGCCTTGTTGGATTTAAGCACCGCAAATAGTTCAAGCCCACCAATGTTGGTAGCCAACGAAGCCCCCGTGCTTGAGACCAATTTGAAAACAGCCACCGACAATTTTCAGCGCACGCTCATTTTACAAACCTTAGAACATACTCAAGGCAATTGGGCACAAGCAGCACGCTATTTACAGCAAGACCGAGCAAACCTTTTGCGCCTCTCAAAACGCTTGGGCATTAGCGTACAAAAGCAGGTGATTTTTAAGTAAACAGGTTGAATTATTTTTTCACTGTTCGGCGGAAACATTTCATCGTTGCCATGCAACAACATTTTTTTGATGTTACACAACAGCATAAGGAGAGAGTGAATCATGAAAAATCAATCCGAACTTGTCATGCGTGTTCGCGCTGCGCTAGCAGATCAAAAAGGGCTTGTAGAAAAGCCCATGTTTGGCAGCGCGGGTTTTATGTTGCGCGGAAATTTATTGGCGGGAGCGCGAGCAGAGCGTGTTATGTTTCGTGTGCCAAAAGAAATGCAAGAAGAGCTTTTGCGCAAGCCAGGAGTTTCACCCTTGTTGATGCGCGGCAAACCCTGCGCAGGTTATCTTCAAGTTGCGGCGGAGGAATTAGCGACAGCTAAACAATTACACTATTGGCTTGAACTCGCCATTTCAAACAACGCGAAATTACCAGCAAAATAGGCACGGCAATTTTCAAGATGTATGGCACCACTGTATTGCGAAAAAATTTATCAATGGCGAGCAATGTGGTGTGCGCGCTCAAAATAAATTCCCTCACAATATGCTCTGCATTCCTACAAAAAATTGCACACACTATCCCAATGGTCAGTAAGTGCCATTTTCCACGCCAAAAATTCAATGATTGACATTGCGAGAAAGGCGTGTAGACTGAAAAACAGCTTGAAAGCACGTTTAGTATTTATGCCTCACTTCGAAGTTCCAGTTTTAGTATTCGTCCTGTCACATAAGTAATTCCCTTCTTTTTAAGCACAATCGCAATTATCAATTTATTTATATACAGGTATTACCATGTCTAAAGTTACCACTGGCACCGTAAAATGGTTCAACGAAGCTAAAGGTTTCGGCTTCATTCAACAAGAATCAGGTGCAGACGTGTTTGCTCACTTCAGTGCTATTTCTGGTTCAGGCTTCAAAACCTTGGTTGAAGGTCAGCAAGTTAGCTTCACCGTAACTCAAGGCCAAAAAGGCCCACAAGCTGAAAACATTCAAGCAATCTAATTAGCATTATTAATTAGGTAGCTGATTAGCAGCTAAAAGGCGGAACTGAAAAGTTTCGCCTTTTTTATTGGCTAACATTTATGAGTGAACAACACATTTCTAATTCACGCATTTATTTAACAACTTTAGCGACAAATTAAGGTTGAAATACGCTGCGCTACATCCAATACAAAAATACCCACGTAATACACATCACCTAACCACCTAGCAAACACCTGCGCATATTTCGGGTTGGCCCGCGGTTGACTATAATTCCTGCGGCCCAAACAGGTATCACTCATGCTTAAACATTTTCCTCTGCCCTGCGTAATAGTGGATATAGAAACCACCGGCGGCAATGTAACTTACGACCGCATTACCGAAATCGGCATTATTGAAGTTACGGAAAATGGCGTTAGCGAGTGGTCAACACTTATTAACCCGCGCACCAAAATCCCCGAGACAATTCAACGGCTCACCGGCATTACCAATGCCATGGTGGAATCTGCGCCCTACTTTGAGCAAGTTGCCAAAGACATTATTTTAAAACTGCAAGGCAAACTCTTTATTGCCCACAATGTGCGGTTTGATTACGGCTTTATTCGCAACGAATTTGCGCGCCTTGCCTACACCTATAAATCAAAGCTCATGTGCACGGTAAAACTCTCGCGGTTTTTATACAGCGAAGCCGACGGGCACAGTTTAGAAAAAATTATTAAGCGCCACCAAATAATGGTAAGTGACCGCCACCGCGCACTGGCAGATGCAAAAGCCACTTACAGCTTTATGAAAATTGCCGAAGAAGAACACGGGCAAGAAAAAATAAAAGCGGCGATTGCGCACCAATACCGCAAAGAAAGTATTCCATCCGGCTTTGATGCAAGCCTTATTCAAGACCTGCCCAACTCGCCCGGCGTTTATTATTTTTGGGGCGAGAACAAACAGCTGCTCTACATAGGCAAAAGCATTAGTATTCGTAAGCGCGTGTTATCGCATTTTACGTCTGACCACAAATCATCAAAGGAAATGAAAATTTGCCAACAAACCCGCCATATCACCTTTGAAAAAACCGCAGGCGAACTCACGGCACTGATTTTGGAATCTAAAAAAGTTAAAGAGCTAAGCCCTATTTACAACCGCAAGCTGCGCCGCATAAGCACCTTTTACAGCATTCACCTGCAAGAGCTAGAAGGTGGCCTCTTAACACCACAAATTCGCCCCGTTGCAGAAATGCCGCGCGCAGCCAAAACCAACGCACGCTCTACCTCGCTCTCCACCACACATCAAAAATGGTACGGCCTTTTTCCCTCCAACAAAAAAGCAAAAGACAGCTTGGAATTTATTAGCAACGAACACCAACTTTGCTACCAAGTGATTGGCCTAGAAAAACAAAGCCAACGCGCTTGCACAAGCCACCAACTCAAAAAGTGCCAAGGCTATTGTGTGGGCAAACAAACCGCGCTCGTGCATAACGTAAAATTGTTGCAAGCGCTATCCACCCTCGCGCTCAAAACCTGGCCCTACCAAGGCCCCGTCGCGCTTATCGAAAAATGCCAACACAGCGAAAGAGAAATGCATTTATTGGTAGATAACTGGTGCATTCTGGGCCTTGCCGATTCCGCAGAAGACTACGCCCACATACTCAACACCACCGCCGCACCCGAAATTGATAAGGACATTTACAAATATTTGGTAAAGGCAATTTACGGCAAAGGCTTGTCTGTAAAGCTTCTGCCGCTGTGAAATAACTGCCTCTATTTTCCATTTGATATTGGACATGTACACGCGATCGCCATATTCTCAGGTCATGTCCAAAAAATGTCGCTTTTCAAATATGAGGGCCGTACATGCTGGTAACGGCTTCTAACCCGTGAAGCGGTAAAGTAATTTACCCCTGCGGGCGATACGCAAGTATTAGACTGTTAGGTGTTCTTGACTGCAACTATTCACTCAACAAATGATAAAACTGCCAGCACACTCAATATGCTGGCAACTAGATGGAAAGATTCTTTATGAACCGTAAGAAAAAACTTAACGATGCTTTTAACAAAAAACTCAAAAAAATGAACGCTAAATTACGTGTAACCAATAAGCCTAAATATATTTCTAAGGCCGATCGTGAGAGCGTTGCTGTAAGTGAAAGCCCAAAGCAAGACTAATAAAAACTAATGTTGGAAGGCGGCTTTGTGCCCAAGGGGGCATTAGGCTACGCCAATGACTCAATATCGCCCAGAGTTAAACCGCAGCGGGCTAATCAAAGATGTGAGCTGAGATTGGAGTTTTGATAGAAACTCAGCAGGTAAATCGAAATTGCTTGCGCACCGTAAGCCGATGCAGTTGATGACTACGGATAATGATGCGGTTGCGCGGCACCCATGTAATAGCCTGTAATATTTCCCAGCGGTGTTTATAGTAGAAAATCAAACCAATGGACGGGAGAGAATAATGAACAACATCAAGGCTCGGTTCGCCAGCGCCAAAGGCATTCACCGTGGCTAACCATTGGCAAGAAGATGAGTTGCTGCTCACGCTGCACTTATATTGCCGCACGCCCTTTGGAAAGTTGCACCAAGGCAACCCCGATATTATTCAGCTCGCCAACATCATAGGTCGCACCCCTTCAGCCGTAGCAATGAAAGCCTGCAACTTCGCAAGCTTAGACCCAGCGCTTAGCCAAAAAGGTTTAGCGGGCGCAAGCAAAGCAGACCGCGCCTTGTGGAATACCTTTATGGAAAACTCCACCGCCATTGCCGAGCGCGCAGAAGCACTCTATGAATCTATGGTTGTTAAATCTAATATGGATTTAACAAACCAACTCAATGAATTACCGCTTTATTCCGGCCTAACAGAAAAACTCACACAAACAAAAACACGCTTAGCGCAAAACTTTTTTCGCCGCACCGTATTAGAAAGCTACAACCACCGCTGCGCCATTTCTGGCTTGGCAATGCCAGAGTTGTTAGTTGCAAGCCACATTATCCCGTGGGCGCAAAACGAAACCCGCCGAGCAGACCCAACAAACGGCATTGCATTAAATGCACTTTACGACAAAGCATTTGATCGCCACTTAATTTCGTTTGATGAAAATTTTAGGCTGGTGCTATCTAACAGAATTAAAGCGCAGCGGACGGACGAAACAGTTCAGGAATATTTTTTAAAGCTTGAAGGAAAAAGTTTGGAGATGCCTTATAGGTTTATTCCTGATAAAGATGCTTTGTTGGCGCATAAAGATAAATGTATACGTGATGGATAAAGTAAGGCGAGGAATTCTGCTTTGTGCCCAAAGCGGACCTTTGACCAATCAAGTTTGAACCCTATAACTTAAAATTAACCAGAAGAATCGAGAATAAAAATGACAACCAAAAAGACAATATTTGTTGCTTTTGCAATTGAAGATGAAAGACAGAGAGACTTTCTTAAAGGTCAATCACTTCATACAAACGCGCCCTTTGAATATATTGATATGTCAGTAAAAGAGGCGTACGACACAGACTGGAAAAGCAAGGTGCGCACACGAATCCGTCGATCTGATGGCGTAATTGCGTTGATTAGTAGTGATTCACTAAGTTCCAGCGGACAGAAATGGGAAATTGAGTGTGCCAAAGAAGAGGGAAAAAAAGTATTAGGAATTTGGGCGTACACAGATGATAGAACTAGTATCCAAGGCGTAAGAACGGTTGAATGGACTTGGAAAGCAATTGAAGATTTTATCAATGGCCTATGACGGATGATTATGTATGAGAATCGCTCTTATTGTTGGGATTAATTATTATGAGCATAGCGATTCACTTCATGGATGCGTCAACGATGCATATGAAGTGAAAGCTGTGCTCGAGAGACATGATGGTGGAGCGGTAAACTTCGATTGCCGTATATTGACAGCCACTGGCCCCAATGACCGAGTCGTTCGGGGGCAGCTAAAAGATCAGATAGATGAGCTTTTTAAAGTAGATGCAGATATTGCTCTATTCTACTTTGCCGGTCATGGTCATATTGAGGCAACAGGTGGATATTTATTGACTACTGATTCCAGTCGTGGAGATGAAGGCGTTTCCTTAACCGAAATACTTACCTTAGCCAATAACTCTCTCGCGAAAAATAAAATCATCTTTCTCGATAGCTGTCATTCGGGGATTGCCGGAAATCCACCAAATGCTAGTCAACTTACTTCACTATCTGAAGGCGTTACAGTTCTTACAGCATCTACAAAAGATCAGTATGCGACTGAAGAAAATGGAAGAGGAATTTTTACAACATTATTGGTAGATGCTTTAAATGGCAGTGCGGCGAATCTTATAGGTGACATTACACCAGGTAGCATTTACGCCCATATTGATCAATCTTTAGGGGCATGGGAGCAACGCCCAGTGTTCAAAACAAATGTTAAACAATTTGTTTCTTTAAGAAGATCTTCTCCCGCTATATCGATAGATGAATTAAAACGAATCGCGGAGTTTTTCCCGGTTCCGGGTCATTTCTTTCAGCTCGACCCTACGTTTGAGCCAGAAATGAAAGGGCGAGATTCTGGAATGCCTCAACCTCTTCCAGAGAATACGAGAGTTTTTGCAATCCTCCAACGATTTAATCGTTTGAATTTGCTTGTACCTGTCGATGCCCCACACATGTGGAATGCTGCAATGGAAAATAAATTTTGCAGGCTTACGGCACTAGGCGAACACTACCGGCGGTTGGTCGAAAAAAATCGCATATAAATTATGGTGATTCCTAGTATGAAAATATTCCTATTTCACCGAGAGCAAGATTCAGCGGTCGCTTCGGAAGTAAAGAACCATCTTAATTTTTAAGCGTAATATAACTACGATCTGAATGTAATTGATTTAAGAATAAAAATGGAGGTAAGGATTTGAAATTTGAAGATAGATTTAAATTATATGAAGATTTTTATTTTCGAGAAATAGAAAGAATTGAAAAAATTAGCACTAGGCTCTCTCTGCCTTTTGCTGCGCTGTTGGCAATTTCGACAATACTCGCTTTTATGTTAAACGCCGAAAAAAAGCCATTTATATATCCATGGCAGCAAATTTTCTGGCTATTATTTCTAGCATCCTCCATGTCGCTAGCAATAGGGGGTTGGTTTTTACGTATGGCTTGGTTTGGCCATTACGATAAGTTATTACCAACGGCGAATGAGATTGAAGAATACAATTCGCAATTGGAAACAACCTATGCCGGATATAAAAACTCTGCAAAATTAGTAGAGGACAGCTTTAAAAATTTTCTCTTTGAATATTACGTAAAATTCGCGTCGGAAAACGCAATCAATAATGATAAACGGTCATATAACATATATAGGGCTTTGATATCTTTTACTATAGCAATTATGTTTTCTCTACTCGCTGCGATTCCATTTTATTTAGGGTCAGATCAAAAAGAGGATAGTGCCAATGTCAAACAAAACACCACCGCCACCACCGCCACCACCGCCTCCGAGAAGCGTCAGGGGAAACAGTCAGAGACCCTCAACTCCAGCTCCGCGACCACCAAATCAACCTCCTCGGCCTCAAAGATAGTTCCTCAGCAGCCGACCATTAAAAATGGCGGCTGATTTTGGGCTGATATCGCTGATTTTCACGCTTTGCCGTATGCGGAGAAAATGATATGTCAAACTATCACTTCATACTTAAAGTAGAGCTGGACTGATGCTAAAGATTCAGATTGCACAGGTCATCCCAATTATTTATTTTTGAGAAAATATATATGGCTTTGTTCAGTAAAAGTATTGAGATGGAGTTTGGTGCGATATCGCTGGATACGAATGTATATGAGCGAGGAAGCTTTAGGTTTGAAAGCGGAATTCTTCAACAGCTCACCCAGTTTAGAAGGAGTCCAGTTAAGTTTCTTCAAACCGAAATCGTGCATAAAGAGTCAGTCTCTCATATTGCTAAAAATATTAGATCATCAATGGATGAGCTTGAGCGTAGTCTTAATTCCGCAAGAAGGCATTTAACCGTCAGTGAAGAAAATTTAAAATCGGCTAAAGACCTATTATTTGATAGTAGTATCGACCCAACTGATTTTGCTAAGCAAAAAATTAGGACCTTTTATAAATCCAGCGGAGTTCAGCTGATTAGCTCCAGTAGGTACACGGACATAAACAAATTGGTTGATATGTATTTCTCGATCACCCCGCCGTTTGAAAATAGTAAAGATAAAAAACATGAGTTTCCAGATGCTATCGCACTACTTTCACTAGAATCTTGGGCTCAATCTAATAGAACTAAAATTATCATTGTAAGCAATGATACTGGCTGGGAAAACTATTGCGATCAGTCAAGCAATTTGGTTTGTCTTAATGATTTAGATGACGCGCTAAGCAGGTTTGTGACGCACGGTAAGTTGAAAGAAATAATAAAGTACATTCAAGAAGAGGATTTAGTTCTTAAGTCGAATTTTTTCCAGCGCAATATTCAAGATAAAATTGTATCGACTTTGGAAGCTTCCGATCCTGAAATTTTTGCTAGAGGGTCAGCAAGAGGTATTTACGAGGTATCTTCATTAAAATATTTGGACCATCACTATGTCAAAGATGGGAGTCAGAATTTAGTTATCAAAGTTGTTAAGGTTCTGGAAAAATTGATTGTTTTAAAAATAGAAATTATCGTGAACTTTGAAGTAGAGGTTAATTTCAAATTTAAAGTTCAAGAAAAATCTGAAAGAATGAATATCTTTTTAGATGACGGGCCATATGTCTCGCAAGAGGACTTTGCCGCACAGGTTCTTTTGCATTTAGAGGGAGACTTCAGCGGATTGATCAAGGGCGCAGAGATAACAAATATCGAAGTGTTGAACGAGGTTGAAACGATAGACCTGGGTTTTGTCGGACCTGACTTTCTTGAAATATATGATCGTGAAGGTGTTCTGATGCGCTAATGTCCGATTTTGGCCGTCAATGTAAAAAATAAATAACATCGTTATACAAAATCACAACTCAATTTCCCATTCAACGCTGCATTTAAAAAACCAAAGGAATACTAATGAAACTTTCTCTTTCTGAAGAGCAGCAAAGCGAAATGCGACTTGCACATTGGGATGGCGCCCCCGGGGTTTTTGTATCTGGTGTGGTTTGGGTCTCTGCGGCGGTTGTGTGCCATCTCATGGGAATTAATCAGGCCGTTTGGGCACTTCTTATCGGTGGTGCGCTAATTCATCCCATCACGTTAATGTTTACAAAGCTGTTAGGGCGAAGCGCTAAAACAGATAAAGCCAATGCGCTAAACCAACTTGCAATGGCCTCAACGATTTGGCTAATCCTTTGCTGCGCGATGGCTTATGGGCTTTTTCTGTTGAAACAAGAATTATTTTTTCCGGTGATGATGGCAACTATTGGGTGTCGGTATCTTATTTTTGCGAGTGTTTTTGGCAGAGGAATCTTCTGGGTATTGGGAGGCAGCCTTATTGTTGCTGCAAATATGATATTTTTCTCTGGCGCTGTACCCCTAATCGGCGCTGCAGTTGGTGGCTTAATCGAGCTTGCAGTTGCGTTATTTATGTTTTCAAAAACCTCAGTACCCATCAAAAAAACGGAAGCTTAGTTTTTTCTTTTCTCAAAACTAACCCTCTCTAATATCGAGAGGGTTACTCTATTTCAAACCGCATCTAATAAAAACTAATAAACCTTTTTAACGCTTTGCGATGCATCCCTATTTGAATTTACCGTAACTTGCTGCGCTGCAAATCCAGGTGCTGATACGGTGACGGTAATGGAGCCAGTATCGGTTTTGCTTCTTACAACGGCAACGGCTTCACCGCGAAAGGTGGTGCGTATTCCTGATTTAAAACTTTCTGTGCCGTAGGGTTTGCCGTTTCCGGCACCCGCGAGCTCGCCTGAACCGCTTACCGTGAAGGTGAGTTTTTTATCATCCTGCTCGTTGTAAATGACATGGCCATTCGCGTCTACCAATTTGGCAGTGAAATAAGCTAGGTCCATTCCATCGGCAGTAATGCTCTTGCGATCAGCCGTTAATTGAATCGCAACGGGTGCCCCTACCGTAGTCAAAGTCCACTCAGATGTTGGTTTGCCATTCTCATAACCCACAGCTTTGAGCGCACCGGCTGCATAAGGAACACTAAACACAACTTGCTTACGATCATTCTCACAGACCGATTTTTTCCCCAGGCTTTGACCGTTGAGGAACAGCTCCACGGTGGGAAGCTCAGAATAGACAACAACGTCTACTGTTTTTCCCTCATAACCTAGCCATGTCCAGCTCTCATGAAGATCTGGAGAAGTCCAATAAAGATGGCCGCCTTCGCGTACATCCGGAATCGAGAACTTGGGGCCAGGCCAGCGCACAAAGGCTGCTACTTTGTGCGGGCTGTTGCCCCACACAATTTGCCGATAGTAGGCGTTAGGTCTTAGGCGGCCAATCGCGTCTATCTCGCCGCACCAGGCCAAATGCCATGGGTATGGGCCGATTACCTTCCAGTCTTTGGTGAATCCTGTACCGCCTATGGAGGCTTCGCCGAGGTAGTCTATTGCTGTCCACACGAAATCTCCCAAGACCCACGGCATGGTTTTGGTGGGTTCCCAGCTTTCAAACACTTTGCTGGAAAAGGATTCGCTGGCGAACATCAATCGCGTTGGGTATTTCGCGTGATCTGGTGCGTATTCTTTGTAGTGGTAGTTGTAACCCGCAATATCAAGCGGAGCCATGAACTTCTGAACTTGGTCGTTATGCTTGGCGATGGCTAAGGTAACGGGGCGAGTATCGTCCAGGCCGTGCACCGCGTTGACGAGCATTGCGGATACTTCAGCTCCTCTTGGCTGATCTTCTTCAAGGAGTTCATTGCCGATACTCCACATAATCACGCTGGGGTGATTTCGGCCGCTGACAATCATGCTGCGTATATCTTGTTGCCAGTCCGCAGTAAAAAAGCGAGCGTAGTCTTTGGGTCGCTTGGGCACTTCCCATGCGTCAAAGGCTTCATTGATAACCAACATTCCGAGGCGATCCGCCGCATTCAAGCTGGCTTGGCTAAGTGGGTTGTGGGCGCTGCGAACCGCGTTGTATCCCGCATTTTTCATCCACTCAAGTTTGCGTTCCTCGGCGCGCGGAATACCGGCACCACCCAGCATGTAGTTGTCATGGTGAATATTTCCTCCACGCAATAACACGCGTTCGCCGTTAATGCGAAGGCCATTTGTC
The DNA here is from genome assembly GCA_964581625.1 of uncultured Cellvibrionaceae bacterium. GTDB lineage: Bacteria > Pseudomonadota > Gammaproteobacteria > Pseudomonadales > Cellvibrionaceae > Cellvibrio. The sequence continues at coordinate 81,854 of CAZOPE010000007.1, read as the reverse complement.
GCATCCGCAGTAATCGTACGAATACCAAAAGGAGTGTGGCGCTGATCCGCCTCCTTTTCACCAAAGCTCAGGGTTTGTGACAAGGTGTAGAGGTAAGGCGTTTCTGTATTCCAGAGATTTGGGTTGTTAATAGACACTGTTTGTTCAACAGTTTGAGTAGCCTTTGCACCCAACGAAACACGTGTTTTGATTTTCTGAATGGATTTGCCTTGGCGATCAATAACACTTGTGGTCAGTGTTGCAGCTTGAGTGCCAGAGCGAGTATTAACGACAGATGTTGATACCTTCACTTCACCCTTTTTGGCGGTCGCGACGGGGGTTTTTATGGATGGCCCGTCCTTATCAATATGCACAGCCGGGTAAATTTTTAGCTGGACGGGTCTAATAATCCCCGACCCCGCATACCAACGCGAGGAAGAGTCCTCATGGTTAATGCGGACTGCAATGACGTTATCGCCCGCGCGAACTTTGTTCGTAAGATCTACGTCGAAGGCGGTGTAGCCATAATGGTGGTTAGCAACCTGTTCGCCATTGACCCAGATGTCCGCGTCCATGTACACCGCTTCGAACGAAAGGAAAATGACTTTTTTGGCCGTTGTGGCGTCTAACGAAAGGTGACGGCGATACCAGCCGGTTCCCCCGGGGATGTAACCTGAGTCGTGGCCGCCGGCTGTATTAGGGTCAAAGGGCGTTGCACCTTTAGCGTCATCTTCAATCGAAAAATCATGGGGTAAATTAACGGTGCGCCAGCCGCTATCATCAAGCTCAACCGTTTTGTTATTGGCGTTGTCTGACTTTTGAAAGCGCCAATCCAGTGAGAGCGGTACTTGCTCAGCTTGCACCGCCGACGCGAGAACAATGGTTAAAACGCCGAGTGCCGAAAGTAATTTTTTCAAAATAGCGTCCTCTTTTATCGTTATAGAACTCAAACAAAAAAGCTGATTGCGAGCCGAAAAGCATTCGCATAATCGACCTTATAAAGATATAAGGTTAAGGCATATTATCTTATTTAACCATTTGAAACTGTTTTTTTTATATAAAATACAGTAAAGATTGGGGCTCTAAATTTCATTACACTGAAACAGATAAATACCGGCGTATAGGTAAAGCCATCAGCAATTTAATTCCACGGGAGAACCACATGAGCACATACGACTACGATTTGTTTGTCATCGGCGGAGGATCAGGTGGAGTGAGGGCTGCTCGCGTTGCGGCGTCACTGGGGAAGCGAGTTGCCATTGCTGAAGAACACCGATTTGGTGGCACATGCGTTATTCGCGGTTGCGTGCCGAAGAAGCTCTTGGTTTATGCGTCCCAATATTGTGAACACTTTGAAGATGCAGTCGGTTACGGCTGGGATGTGGGCAAAAGCACGTTTGACTGGAAGAAGTTGATTGCCGCCAAGGATAAAGAAATTGCGCGGCTCGAAGGTCTCTATCGCAGTGGCCTTGCGAACAACGGAGCCGAGATTATCGAAAGCCGCGCTGAGTTGGTGAATGCGCACACCATTCGTTTAGTTAAAACGGGCAAGACTGTCACGGCAGAAAAAATTGTTATCGCCACGGGCGGCGCTCCCAATCTTCATGCGGCTTTGCCGGGTCATGAATTTTGTATCTCGTCTAATGACGCCTTCGACCTACCCTATTTGCCAAGCTCAATTCTGATTTCAGGTGGAGGCTATATTGCCGTTGAGTTTGCGAATATCTTTCACGGGCTTGGTGTGGCAGTGACGCTCATTTATCGCGGGAAAGAAATACTGTCGCGTTTTGACAAAGACATGCGGCAAGGTCTCCACACCGCGATGGTGGAGAAAGGAATCCGTATCCTTCTTACCGATGTTATAGAGAGTGTAGAAAAGACTGCGGCGGGTGGGCTACTAGCCAAGACAAAGGCGGGTGAGACCATTGCCGTTGATGCGGTTATGCTAGCGCTAGGCCGCGATCCAAACACCAAGGGTCTGGGCTTGGAAGCGGTGGGTGTTGATATTAACGAACGCGGCGCAATCATCGTGGATGAGTACTCGCGCACTACAGTGCCCAACATTTACGCGCTGGGAGATGTCACCGACAGGGTTCAGCTGACGCCAGTTGCCATTCATGAGGCCATGTGTTTTATAGAGACCGAATACAAAAACAATCCCACTGCGCCTGATCATGATTTGATTGCTACAGCGGTATTCTCTCAGCCGGAAATAGGTACTGTGGGTTTGTCTGAAGAAGATGCCGCCAAGCGTTATAGCGAGCTTGAGGTATACCGCGCGGAATTTCGCCCGATGAAGGCAACACTGTCCGGTCGCATGGAAAAGATGATCATGAAATTAATTGTTGATGCAGCAAGCCGCAAAGTTGTTGGAGCACATATTCTTGGTCATGATGCTGGCGAGATGGTACAACTCCTTGGTATTTCATTGAAGGCAGGCGTGACTAAGGAAGATTTTGATCGCACCATGGCCGTTCATCCTTCAGCAGCAGAAGAGCTCGTCACAATGTATACGCCAAGCTATAGAATCAAGAATAATCAGCGCGTGTGATTTAACGTATTTCGCTATCATCTAAATATTGCGAAGAACCCAATCCTTTCATTGTTTTAATATTTTCATGGCGTTATCGATGGCACATTTTCCTATTCTGCACCTCACCACGCGTCATCCATCGGCAATATTGTTGCTGATTCAGTTGGCGGGAATGCTGCTCTACCCTTTCCTTGAAGGAACCCATGCGGGGCTGGTGGCCTTTAACGCGTTTGGTGTAACGGTGCTTACACTCACCACACTCATGGTGCGGCGCACGCCGGGGCTAATTTGGATTAGTGGCAGCTTGGCAACAGTTATTATCGTGCTCTTAGTGTTGCAAACGCTTTTTTCCATGACGCAGTTGCTGCCGTGGAGCGCGGGGCTTGAAGCGATTTTTTATTTTTATGCCGCAGGTAGTTTGATTGCCTACATGATGGAAGACCAGCGAGCCACTACCGACGAGCTATTTGCCGCTGGTGCAACCTTTACGTTACTGGCGTGGGGCTTTACTCACTTGTTCATGCTGATTCAAATACTTGAACCGGGCACCTATGCCGCCGCTGTTAACCCTCAAGCGATGCGCACCTGGACTGAACTTAATTATCTTAGCTTTGCGCTGCTATCCAGTACGGGAATTGGCGATGTCATACCGCTAACGCCTAAGGCACGTGCGGTGGCAAGCATAGAAATGTTTGTGGGCTTGCTCTATTTAGCGGGCGTGGTTGCTCGCCTTATTGGCTTAATGCAAGCGCATCATGATGATGCGGAGAAATCTTGACGGGCGTAGTAATTGGGTCAGAGTAAAGTTAAATTGAAAAGCACTTAGATTTAACGTTTTCTTGTTTTAATTTTACTCTGGCCTCAATTATTTTTCCTTAAAAGTTTATAGATATCCCGGCATTAATTGAGCGACCAATAGCGCGTACTGGTTTAGCCGCATTAATCATGTTGCCCGTTGCGTATTCCAAACCGCCTAATGGTAATTCGTAGAAGTGATTGAACAAATTGTCTATGCCAGCGGTGAAATTGACGGTCTTGTTAAGCTCGTAGCTCGTGCGGATATTCGAAATGGAGTATCCCGCAGTTGTTTGTTCGCCACGCACTGCGCTCACATCATCTTTTGCACTGATAAATACTTGTTCAAACGTGGTAGACCATGATCCCAATTTGTGGTCAAGGGCTAGGCGTGCATTCAACGGCATGATGTTGTAGAGATTGTCACCATCTGTCGTTTTGCCACGGGTGTAATCCAAGCTGGCGACTATCGTCCATTCACCGTACAACTTGCCAAGTAGCTTTTTGCCTGACATATCGACACCATAAAGTTCAGCATTTTGGTTAACGAATTTAAGCGAGCTACGCCCCAATAGGCCGCTCATGTTGTAGGGGTTGGAGGAGGTGTTTACCGCCGCATTGATGTAGTCCTGCACATAGGTGTAAAAAGGTGTGACGGTGACTTCCCAATTCTGCTGTTTAGCATCGTGCCAATCAGCACTGGTTTTTAGGGTATAGGCGACCTCGGGCTTTAGATTCAAATCACCCACGTAGGAATTCAAATCACCAAACCAGTTGTTCATCAACCCCGCCATCATGGCTTCGTTAGCCCAAGTGTAGCGCTCATGAATATTGGGCGAACGAGTTTTGCGCGAAAGCCCTATATCGTAAGTTTCATTGCTGTTACTTATGTAACGCGCAGAGGCTGTTAAATCAAAATTCACATCCTTGAGTTTATGGTCCGCAGCGTTAAACGTTTTTGCATCGGTTTCATAGGCGTCGCCAAAAGGTGCGCTGGCATCGTAGTAACCCTGCACATCACCCGTATTCATGGTGACTTGCTCCACGCGAGCGCCTATTTGCGTAGAGAGTTTGTCGTTGAGTTTAGAGTCCAACTCAGAGAACAAGGCGAAGCGAGTGCGCTTACCGCCATTGACGTTCCAAAAGGTATTTGGCTCCATTCCGCCAGAACCTACCAGCGGTGGCCACCAGTCGTCCAAAGTGTAGCGATGCAGTTCATTGCCTATGCGCAGGGTTTTGGTTTCGCTTAACTGAGCTGTACCTATCACCGAATAACCGAGATCCACCGCGTCGGTATCCATCGGCATGTAGGAGTCCATCACCGGAAATCCGGCCGCTGCGGCTTTATCGGCAAGCACATCCATTTTGTGGCGAACGTGTTGGCGAAAGGCGCGCGCTTCCAAGGTTCCCCAATCGAAATTGCCGTTGTAACCCGCATTTACTGACAAGCTTTTGTTGGACGTCATATCCATAGATTGATTGGGGTAGCCCTGAAACGGAATATCTTGCCAGCCCACTGCAAGAGTCCACAGATCAGTGCCCGTGAGTGCGGCGAGTTTTAAGTTGTTGTTGCGTACCTTGTAGCGGCTGGCGGCAACCTCTTTGCCGTTGCCGTCTTCATAGTTGTCTGCATCCACACTATTGCCCGTGTAGGTGAGGCTGAGATTCTCTGTTGCTGCCGTAGCTTGCAGGTTTACACCATCCACGCTGCCATTGCTGCGATGGTACGCACTGAAATTGCCTGAAGTGGTAAAGCCCTCACCAGACTTTGCAAACACCGGTGGTGCCGACTGCACGGCGATGGCACCGCCAATACTATCGCCCCCTTGGCTCACAGGGACTATGCCCGCATACACCTTGAGTTGGTTAACACTCGATGGGGCAATGTAAGACAGCGCAGGGTTCATGTGGTTAGGGCAAGCCGAAGTAATGGTCATGCCGTCCACCGTGATTCGCAAGCGATCATCGCCCAACCCATTCAGCACGGGTAAGCTGGATACCCCACCGCCCGTGTAAAAGCTGGCACCGGGTACGGTGCTTAACAAGGTAGCTGTATCACTGTTGGCAAACTTTGCAGAATCCAGTGCTTTGCCTTCTAATGAGGTGCCGAATTCTGGCAGAGCGTCGTCGGTTACGACTATGGGGCTTAGTTGAGTTTCCTGTGCAATGGCGTGAGAGCAAACAATTACCCCAATTACCATGCTCAATGTTGAGAGTGTTGGTGCAAAAGCACCGAGACGGTTGCGTTTCATAGTGACCAGACCTTTCTGAGATGAGCTATAGATTAATGTTTAAGTTGAAAAGTAAAGGGTTGTAAGGCAACTGCCCGCTGGGGCTTTCCGTTACTGACGGCAGGGTCGCAACGCCAGTTTTTTACGGCAGCAAGCGCGGCCTCATCCAACCGAGGAAAGCCGCTGGATTGGCGTACATATGCCTTATCGACACTGCCGTTATCGGATAACTCAACGCTTAACAAAACGCTCCCTTCCTCTCGGAGCTGGCGCGATAGGGGCGGGTATCGGGGTGCAGTGCGGTTGGCACAGACTACGGCCAGCTCCGATGAGAGCGTAACGGAGTCATCCGATACCGGCATTTCAATGGCAGCCGCTAGTAATTCATTGGTGGCGGTTTCCTGTGCTTGCGGCTTTTCACCAAGCTGAATGGACTTAATCGCAGGTAATTGAGCAGGGTTTGGGCGCGGCGGTTCTACTTGAATGTTTTTTTCCAGTGGAGAGCTTTTAGGTTCTTCAGGTTTAGCGGGTGATGGCGGCGCTATCATACGAATAAAAAGCGTTGTAGCTTTGACGGGATTTGCTGCTGAAGACTGATGAAACAACACCGAACATATAAGCGTGTGTAGCCCAACGACGAATGCAATGCTGATGATTTTCTCTGTCGCTTTTAAATGGCGAGCTATACCCAGCACAATTCTGACTCATAAAATATTTGCGAGATTATAGCGTCGTTATATAGGCGAAGGAGTGTGACAAATTGTCGCACCCAAGCAATCCGTTTTATTTTATGTTGAAATTTAATAATTAGAATAGTTAGGGTAAGAGTGGAGTTAAATCGAAAAGCATTTGGATGTAAAGCATGTAGGTTGGGCATTACTGCCTAGCCTACATTAATGCCAACTTCGGATTTTTGGCAGATAACAGACCTGTTTAAATAGCAAATAATAATTTGCGCCAGAGCAGAATTAAAACTCTAAGAAAGTTTGACTGCCTATATGCACGAATTAAACTCTACTCCAATGTTTCAATTTCAAAAAAGTAAAACCAAGAGTCGCCAATCACCATTACAATTTTGTCTAGCGGATGTGGTTGTTCGCCTGATCGGCTTAATCCAATCACATCATTATGTGTGGAAAAATCCTAACTAACCCTGAGTTAACCCTATGCCTACCTACACAACCCCCGGTATTTATATAGAAGAAACTCCTGCATTACCAAACGCAGTAGTGCCAGTGCCCACGGCGGTTCCTGCGTTTATTGGTTACACACCCAAGGCGGAGTATTTAGGCGAGTCGGTTTACTTTAAGCCGCAACGCATTAATTCGTTGCTAGAATTTGAAGCCATTTTTTTATTGAGTAATTCACCGCAAGCGGCAGACCCCGTAAAACAATACAGTCCAAATTATTATGTCGTGAAGCAAACTACCAATAGCGGTGCGCCTAATGGTGTAGATATTTCCGGCGTCACTTACGCCATTTTGCCAGACCCCACCACGATTTATTATTTGTATAACAGCGTGCGTTTGTTTTACCAAAACGGTGGGGGTGCGGCTTATATTGTGTCTGTGGGTGCTTACGGGCCGGCGCAAAAAAAACCAATTGCTAAACCTACAACGCAAGTGGCAAACCGCAATGTAAAGCTCGCCCATTTAAAAAAAGGCTTAGCGGCTTTAAAGAAAGAGCAGGAACCAACCTTATATGTTTGCCCCGATGCAACTTTGCTCTCGGTTACAAGTAATAAGTCGCTCATGCAGGCCATGTTGCTGCAAGCGGAATCACTGCAAAGAGCGTTTTGTATTTTTGATGTGATCGGTGGCGATAAGCCAAACCAAACCAGCTACACGAACGATATCCAAACCTTTCGCGATAATGTTGGCTTAAACGGTTTGCGCTACGGCGCTTGTTATTATCCGTTTGTGAACACCGTGCTAATGCAATCGGGTGATCTGGATTTTACGAATTTTTTTGGTGGCGATATTACAAAACTGCAATCGCTACTCGCGCCCTTGCCTAATTCGGCTGCATTGAAAGTGTTGTCGTCCATTCAAAACCCGCCAGAGAATCCGCTTAGCAATTCTCAGCTGCAAGCAGCGCTTTTAAACGCTAGCCCCATTTACACGGCCATTTTTAATCGAACATTACAATGCGCAAATATTTTACCCGCGTGCGGTGCTATTGCGGGTGTCTATAAATCCGTGGATGACACGCGTGGCGTTTGGAAAGCGCCTGCGAATGTGAGCCTGAATGGCGTAGTGGATTTGCCCATTAAAATTTCAGATCTACAACAAGAGCTCTTGAATGTAGATTCCAATACCGGTAAATCCATTAACGTGATTCGAAAGTTCACGGGCAAGGGAATTTTAATTTGGGGCTCGCGAACGCTGGCGGGAAATGACAATGAATGGCGCTACGTTTCTGTTCGCCGAACTATTACGTTTATTGAGCAATCTATAAAACAAGCCGTGCAGGCATATGTATTTGAACCTAACACCGCCAATAGGTGGGTTAAAGTTAGCGCCATAATTGAAAACTTCTTAACGAATCTGTGGCGACAAGGTGGTTTACAAGGCGCTAAACCAGAACATGCTTTTTTTGTCACGGTGGGTTTAGGCAGCACCATGAGCGCTGAGGATATTTTAAATGGCATCATGCGCATTCAAATTGGCGTCGCCATTGTTCGGCCAGCAGAATTTATTATCACTAGCATCAGCCAAAAAATGGTTTCGTCGTAGTTATTTTTAACGGCCTGCACTTCCTCTCTACGAATGTTTAAACATTGTGCAAATGTTGTAGTTCGAACAATCATTTGTATTACAATCAGCCAAATAATTTGTAGCACATCAATAAGATTACACGCCATTTTCATTAGTAAACACGCGGTGCGAAGATCTCCTACTTTGTTACGTGTGTGCAACACCACAAAACCAAAAGGTCAAACACAACGCTTCTTAACAATAAAAGTAGGTTCCTATGAAAAACCTTACGCGCTTGAGCACTTATTCCCTTTTTATTGCAAGTCTTCTCACCGGTGTATGGCTTACGGCCTGTAGCCCCACGGGTAATCAGCATCAAAAAGAACCCATTGTAAAAACAACCTACGGTTCTATTTCGGGCAGCTTTGAGGACGGTGTTTTTAGTTTTAAAGGCATTCCTTACGCGAAGGCGGAACGATTCATGCCGCCGCAAGCGCCCGATTCCTGGGAAGGTGTGCACGAGCACACAAAGTTTGGCCCTATTGCTATGCAGGTGAATGCATGGTCGCCAGAGACGGCAATGAATGAACAAAAATTATTTACCGTGAACGTGTGGACGCGCGGTATTAACGATGGCAAAAAAAGACCGGTGATGTTTTGGTTGCACGGCGGTGGTTTTGCAGTGGGTGCAAGTGATGACCCTATTACCGATGGAAAAATGCTCGCGCAAAAAGGCGACATTGTTTTAGTGTCGGTAAACCATCGTTTAAATATTATGGGCTTTTTGGATTTGTCGGCCTTTGGTGATCAGTATGCTAATTCTGCAAATGTGGGCATGTTAGATGCAGTTGCTGCTTTGCAATGGGTGAATAAAAACATTCGCAACTTTGGTGGAGACCCTAAAAACGTAACCATTCTGGGTGAATCCGGTGGCGGCGGCAAAGTGGGTACTTTGTTGTCTATGCCTGCGGCGAACGGTTTATTTCACAAAGCCATTATTCAAAGCGGCACACTCTTAAATGTAATGACCAAAGAAAAATCCGTGCAGGTTGGTAAAGCACTGGCAGATCAACTTGGGCTGACTAAAGATAACATCAGCCAGATCAATAGCATTCCTTACAAAAAATTAGTTGAAGCCGGTAATAAAGCGCTGGAAAAAACCGTGGGCTTAAGAACACCGGGTTCAACAACCATGGTTGGTTTTGCGCCCGTGCCTGATGGCGTTAATTTATTACAACAACCCTTTACGCCAGATTTTGCGGATATCTCCAAAAATATTCCCATTTTGATTGGCACAACATTTAATGAGTTGGTGAAAGTGGCTTACGCCGAAAAAAATCTCACCATGGATGAAGCCAAAAAGCGTTTAGAAAAAACCTACGGCGATAAAACCGACACTTACATCAAGCTGTTTGAAAAAACTTATCCGAATGCAACGCCGCAAGATTTAGTTTCTATAGATACACTTTTCCGCCCCAACACCATTATCACAGCAGATGCGCGCTCTGCTAAAACAAAAGCGCCGGTGTACACCTATTTGCTGATGTGGAAAAGCGATGTAGATAACAGTTCTAAAGGTTCTTTCCACGGGTTAGATATTCCCTTGGCATTTAAAAATATTGAACTCGGCAAGCATTGGACGGGCACCAGTGATGATGCAAAAAACCTTGCAGAAAAAATGAGTTCTGCGTGGATTAATTTTGCGAAAACAGGCAACCCTAACGATAAGTCTTTACCGGCGTGGAAACCTTATTCAGCGGAGAATGGCGAAACTATGATTTTTGATAAAGAGCCAAAAATTGTTCATAACCAAGATAGAGAGTTGATGCACCTCATCAAATCTGTTCGTAAATAATTACTCACGTTTAACAATAGGATTAAACACATGAAAAAAATAACATCTGCATTATTACTTTGGGTGATGGCAGCTACAGTGCCCTCTTTCGCGCAAGAGGCCGCGTCTCGCGTTGTGGAAGATGGTGGCACCGGAAAATATTCCGCCTTAATGATTACGGATGCCTCTTTACCAACACACACCATCTTTAGGCCAAAAGATATCGATGGCTTTAAAGGCAAAAAGGCGTTGCCTTTAATTGTGTGGGGCAACGGTGCCTGTTTTGATTCGCCGTTTGAACACGTGAATTTTTTAAATGAAATTGCATCCCACGGCTTTATGGTGGTTGCGATTGGTACCATGCCCAAAGAAACCGGCGAGCAAAATAAAGGCCGTTCTGTTGCAACAAAATTAAAAGATGCAATGGATTGGGCCATTGCGCAAAACAGCGATAAGCAAAGCGCTTACTACAAAAAGATTGATACCAAAAATATTGGTATTGCCGGTATGTCCTGCGGTGGTTTACAAGCCTTGGAAATTGCGCCGGACCCACGTGTGAAGACGTTGCTGGTTGCTAATAGCGGTATTTTTATTGAAGCCATGCGCGGCAACGCAATGCCCAATATGCCGCAGTTAGATAAAACCCATCTCACCAAAATCCACACGCCTACCTTGTATCTCTTGGGTGGCCCTTCTGATATCGCCTACAAAAACGGTATGGATGACGTTGCTCATTTAAACCATGTTCCCGTATTCGTAGGTAACTTAAACGTTGGCCACGGTGGCACCTACGCACAACCTCACGGTGGTGATTTCGCGAAAGTGGCAACGGCATGGTTCAGCTGGAAATTAAAAGGCGATAAAAAAGCGAGCAAATTATTTACGGGCGACACTCCCGATATTACTAAAATGCCCGGTTGGAGTTTTGAGAAAAAGAACATGAAATAAGTGTGTATAACACCGCGCCCTAGCTCTTTTTTGCAACGCTAGGGCGCGGAGATGTTTAACGAGATTGATTAGTGCATCAATTGAAATTGCACAACATAAACCAGCGCACCCGCAAGATAGCCGACTACGGCAAGTGCACTGATTTTTTTGAGATACCAAATAAAATCAATTTTTTCCAAGCCCATAGCAGCCACACCCGCCGCTGAGCCAATCACTAAAATAGATCCACCGGTTCCGGCACAGTAGGCTAAAAATTCCCACAAAAAACTATCGGCGGGATATTGTTCAAGGCTGTACATACCCATAGACGCGGCGACCAGCGGTACGTTATCAACCACTGCACTGGCAAAGCCAATTAATACAACGATGAGGTCTTGTCGGCCCACGGTTTGATCGAGCCAGGCTGCAAGCCCGGTTAAAATATGTGAGTGCTCGAGTGTTGCGACAGCCAAGAGGATTCCAATAAAAAAGACGATGGATGACATATCAATACGCGTTAACGCATGAACCAGTGTTAACTGGCTTTTTTGATCCTCATCTTTATTTTTATGCATAAGATCAGCAACAAACCACAATATGCCCAAACCAAATAGAACGCCCATAAACGGCGGCAAATGGGTAACGGCTTTAAAGAGCGGGACAGCAACTAGTACGCCCAAGCCCAAAAGGAACACAACATTTCTTTCAGTTGCTGTGGTTAGATCATTTTCATCCTGAATATTTTTTTCTGGCGATTCAACAAGGCGACCGCGCAACATAAAGCTGGTAATCGCCATAGGGATTAATAAATTCACCATAGACGGAATAAATAAGTTGGTAATGATGTTGGCCGGTGTAATTTGCCCGCCAATCCACAACATGGTTGTGGTGACATCACCAATGGGCGACCAAGCGCCGCCCGCGTTAGCGGCAATAACAATCATGCCTGCAAACAGTAAACGATCTTCGCGTTTTGCCAGCAATTTTTTCATGAGTGAAACCATAACAATGGCGGTTGTTAGGTTATCGAGAATTGCACTTAAGAAAAAAGTGACTGTAGAAACGAGCAGCATCAGTGAGGGCAATTTTGTGGTTTTAATTCGGCTGGTTACCACTTGAAAACCGTTGTGTGCATCAATGACTTCTACAATCGTCATAGCGCCCATTAGGAAGAAAACAATTTGAGCAGTGCTCACCAATGTTTCAGAAAGTTCTTCAGAGACGTGGCCCGTGTGAGAGTACAACGCGTAAATCGTCCACAATAAACCAGCGCCCACCAGCGCCGATGCGGATTTATTAATTTTGAGCGGGTGCTCTAAAGCAATGGCGGCATAGGCCACAATAAAAATAGCGATGAGTGCGGTTAACATAGTGAATACTTTGAAATTATGTGAGACCGCAACACTCTGTTGCAGCAGGGAGAGCGAAGCCTAACACGCGATTTTTAACGAAGCCAGCCAATCACCCTGAGGCTTTCTATACATTGGGATGTGCGAAGTGAATAGGTTCGTTGTAATCCTATGTAAAGAGACGTGAAAATTTAGGCATTAAAAGAGTAAATAGGCACTTAAGCGTTTGGCTCACGCAAATGATCTACACTGGGTAAAGCCTACACACAACAATCCATAGCGCGCTGCCCGCAGCCGCGAAAATAACATCAGCATCGAATTAGAATTACTCAACAAGAGAGAATCACATGATAAAACTAAAAACCCTTGTCGCTGCAATTGCATTCGCCACAGGCGTTGCTGTAGTAACACCTACAATTGCAGCCGAGCCCGTTACAAGTGCAAGCAAAGCGGCACCTGCATTAACAATGGATGATGGTGCAGGCGCGTACAAATCAGGCCAATATCCAAACCTGTTTGTTGAGCGCTTGCACAAAACTCCTGCGGAGACTCGTGAGCGTATCGAACAAGCTTTTCAGAAATTTTTTCATGGCGATGGCCAGGAAGAGCGTGTTTATTTTGAAACTGGTGCGAATGAAAATGGCCCACTCGCTTACATTACCGATTGGGCAAACAATGATGCCCGCAGCGAAGGCATGAGCTACGGCATGATGATCGCCGTGCAGCTGGGCAAAAAGCGCGAGTTTGATGCAATTTGGAACTGGTCAAAAACCTATATGCTCAATACTGATCCGGCGAATCCATCGCGTGGCTATTTTGCATGGTCAATGAATACCGACGGTACTCCGCGTTCAACCAGCGCTGCGCCCGATGGTGAAATGTATTACGTCATGGCGTTGTATTTTGCAGCGAATCGCTGGGGTAATGGTAAAGGCATCTACAACTATCAAAAAGAAGCGGACACCATTTTGCGCGGCATGCGTCACCACGGTGTGTTAACCGGCACTACGCCGTTCCGCGTTCATGCGGGTGCTCCTATTCCTGTAGAACCCGCAACTGGTTGGCCAAGTCCTAACAATAAGACTGATCAAGCAAAGGCCGCGAAAGAAGGTAAACCATGGCCACCTTTCAAGCGCAGCAATGCACCGCGTCAAGTGAGTGTTGGCCCTATGGTGGATGAAGAACATGCGATGATTCGTTTTGTGCCCGAAACCAATTTACCCGGTACAGATCCTTCGTATCATTTGCCAGCGTTTTATGAATTGTGGGCGCGTTGGGCACCGAAAGAAGAGCGTGAATTTTGGGCAAGAGCTGCAGCGGCGAGCCGCGATTTATTCCACAAAGCTGCGCACCCTGAAACCGGCCTTTCGCCCGACCGCACCGATTATGACGGCACACCTTCAATGGGTTGGGATGGCAAACCAAGTATTTATGCTTACGATAGTTGGAGAACCATTAGCAACATGGCGGTGGATTACAGCTGGTTTAGAAAAGACCCACGCCAAACCGAATTGAGTGATCGCTATCAAAAGTTTTTGTTCAAACAAGGTTTGAGTACTTTCGCTGACAAATACTCGTTGGATGGCAAACCTGCTTCTGACCGCCACTCCGTAGGTATGTTAGCGGCTGCTGCGGCTGGCGGCTTGGCTGCAACACCAGGCGACGTTTCTGATGCATTCCTAAAAGAATTTTGGGATACGCCAATGCCTGTGGGTGAACAGCGCTATTTCGATGGCATGTTGTATATCTTCAACATGATGCATTTGAGTGGTGAGTTCCGTGTGATAGAGCCGCGCAAAGGTGCGGTTAAATAACCGATCAAAAATCTGTTCTCGTAATCGATCCACATCCACTCTTATATAAAAAGTGGATGTGGTTTGAATCTCATTCAGCCTTTAATATTTTGGTTAGAGAACTCATCTTTTAAAAACCTAGCCCTTTAAAAACCAGTCATCGCGATAGGTTTTTACCAAATCTGGCCAAAACACAGTGAGCGCAGTGGCAATAGTGCCGTTGATAAAACCTTCCGGAAAAGCCAGCAATAAAAACGAAAAAAAGTGCTCTTGAATAACATCAAAATAAATTTCATCGTCGGTTATTGCAAATAATAAATAAGCACTAACGTCAGTAAGAACACAGCTTGCAATTGCGCCAAAAAAGCCCACACCTAAAAAATAGGTAAACGGGTTTTTAAATTTCCAGTGGTTAACAAACCAAATGACGCAATAAGTCCAACCCACGGGCACAGCAACACTTAAACAAAAATCAACCGGAAGAGTACTGAGGTTAATATTGGCGAGCGCCACCGACATGCCTATTGAAGTGCTGTGTAAACTTAATTGAATTATTTTCAACACAATCAACGCTGCAGCGCCAGTCAACAAAGCGAGCCCCCAACCAAATACCATGGTGGTCACGGTCATTAACATGACGTGGAATGCCAGAGTATCTTGCACATGGGCTTGCATGAGCCAAAAAATAGCTAAGCCAATAACGGCAGCAAATAATGCGTGCTGGCGCATTTGAACCGAAAACAGTTGTGGCCAAGCTGCGCGCCAACAGGCAACGGCCAGTACCGTTATTGTGGTGCTCAAGCAAATCCAAAATAGTAAACTTGTGGGTGGCAATAATACGTTCATTGAATGGCTACTGTTTGAGAATGTGTTCGTTTATGAATTGCGCTACGCCATTATCGTAATTTGCTGTTGTACGTTGTGCATTTGGAAAAAGTGCTTTTAAATTGTTAACCGCATTTTCCATAAGGACGGGGTGCGCAACGGTTTTGAATAATTCCACATCATTCATGCTATCGCCAAAAGCCATTGTTTGGCTTAGCGGGATTTCGTATTTTGCGAGCAGTACCTTTAAAGCATCGCCTTTAGAAATATTTTTTTGCATGATTTCCAGATAATTATCGTCAGAGAAAGTCACGTTTAAGCTCTCAATAATGTTCGAGGGAATTTGCTCGCGCAAGGCTAAAAGTTCGCTATGCTCCCCGTAAAACATAATCTTTAATGCGGGGCTTGTACGCATTTCTTGCTGGGTGGTTTCGCGGTAAAAGAATTTTGATTTTTGATGAGCTTTAAGCATTTGTTCGCAGGGCTGGCATACCAACCATTCACGATCCGTGTAAAGATTCGTATATACCTGAAATTGGCTGCCCACATTGATGAGCACCTCATTTGCAGTGAGTGGCAAATTTTGGGAGGCCAGTAGCTCACCCTTGGCATTGTGAATATTGGCACCATTGCACGTGATAGCCGCAATCTCTCCACCGAGTTGGTCTATGTAACACCGGATATCGTTGATATGACGCCCCGTGGCAATAACCAAGTTTGCATGTTGTGCACGCAAATCAGCGAGCCTATTCACGGTAATCGCGGAAAGCTCATGGTTTTCATTTAACAGGGTTCCATCCATATCAAAAATAAAGGTGTTAACTGCGCTGTAATCGATGCTCATAGTCTTCTCTGTAAAATCTGTTATGCCAAATTATAGGGTGTGGCTTGCTGTAGTAGTACGCATTTCTTACTTTAACAATTTCTTGAACATTTAATTTCTGTTTGTGGTTAGTATACAAAGCAGTTGGCGGCGGCATTCTGTGTTCCGGCAGCTTTGCTGCGATTTCCACCGCCAATACCAACGACAAAGGTAATATCCAGAAGTGGGAACGCCCGCGTTACTGACGATACTTATAAATAATGCAGTGCGCTGATCAACAAATTGAGAGGTAAGGAAAAAGGTACCAACATTTCTATATAACAATTTTACGAGGAAATATGAGATGAAAAACATCTTTACGGGTATTCGGTTATTTTTGTTGTCCTGTTTGATTGCCGCGCCTGCGTTTGCAGACGTCAATGATTTTGCTCCCGCCAGCACGAACGTAATGAGTGCTAAATACCCACAAGTAAATAGTGAAGGCCGCGTTAAGTTACAACTAAAAGCCCCCGATGCAGTAAAAGTGGGTGTGAATTTTTGGAGTGGCCCAAAAATGGACATGACCAAAAATGCAGAAGGAATTTGGGAAGTAACAACACCGCCACAAGTGCCCGGTTTGCACTACTACACCTTAATGGTTGATGGTGTGGGTGCCAGCGATCCAAGCAGCAAAGCATTTTTTGCCGGTAGCCGTTATGTGAGTGCCGTTGAAATTCCAGAACCCGGTTCAGATTATTATTTGAAAAAAGATGTACCTGCTGGCCAAGTGCGCGACATTTGGTATTTCTCCAAAGTAACAAGCGGGTGGCGTCATGCAATGGTTTATTTACCGCCCCAATATGAAAAGCAAGTTAAAAAGCGTTTTCCTGTTCTTTATTTACAGCACGGTGGCGGTGAAGATGAAACCGGCTGGATCAGACAAGGCAATGCCAATTTTATTATGGACAATTTAATTGCCGAAGGAAAAGCCAAGCCAATGATTATTGTTATGGCAAATGGTTACCCTGCGCGTGCAAATCAACCTGAACCCGATTTGAGTAAAGTTGAGCGCGGTTCGCCAGAATGGCTGAAGGCGTTTGAAAAGCGCATGGAAGTTTTTAACGAAGAAATCACCCAAGTCTTAATTCCTTACATTGATAAAGAATACAGAACGCTCACAGATCGCGATAACCGCGCGATGGCTGGCCTTTCAATGGGTGGTATGCAAACTTACTACGTCACCACGAAAAACTTACCGTTGTTTTCTTATATTGGTGGGTTCAGCGGTGCAGGTGGATTTTTGAGTGGTGGAAAATTTGATCCCAAAACCGATTTCTCCGGCGCATTTGCAGACCCGGATGCTTTCGCTAAGAAAGTGCATTTGCTCTGGTTAGGCATAGGTACCGCTGAACCTGAAAATATGCGCAAAGGCATTCATGGATTGCATAACGGATTAAACGACGCTGGTATCAAACATGTCTTTGTAGAGTCGCAAGGAACAGATCACGAATGGCAAACTTGGCGTCGCAACCTAAATGATTTTGCGCCGCGTTTGTTTCAATAATCAAATCAGTAAAGAAAAATGCCACGAAAGTTCGTGGCATTTTTTTAATGGGGTTCCACAATGTTGCGCAAGGTGCTGAAGCGCGAACTCCACATATTTCTATGCAGCTTTGCAAAATTTTCCATGGCGGCAAGCCCTTCAGGATTAATCGAGCAAATGCGTTCACGCCCTACTTTTTCGGTGCGCACTAATTTTGCCGCTTCCAATATTTTAATGTGTTGGCCTAATCCAGTGAGCGTAATGTTTAATGGCTCCGCAAGTTGCTTTACCGTTTTCTCACCATCCATTAAGGTGAAAAAAATCGTCCGCCGCTGTTTTTCACCCAACGCGAAAAATAAGGCTTCTATATCCGCGTGGGGAATTGCTGTGTCCAAATTAGCCACTATTTAACCACCTATGTAGTTGCGTAAATGACCGAATAATTCTGCAAAGCCATTTCTGCGCATTTGCGGCCCGTCTGAACCTTCAAGGTAAGTACCCTGCTGTGTGAGTTTTACTACGGCTTTACCACTGCGCTCGTAAAACTGAAATGTCTCATTGGTGGCTGAAACGTAATTATTGTGAGCCGACATGCGCGATTGAAAAACCAAAAGTTGTTGATCAATGCGTGCAAGGCATTCACTTTCCATGCGGATTTTTAAACCGGGGACGGGCGTCTTATCGTTGAGTGTGAACTCAAAAATTTCTTTGCCGCCAACCTGTGCATCCAAAGAGTAGTGGTCAGTATCGTGCGTGACTGTATGAGCGCCGTCCGCAAACCACTCGCGTTTGATGACGGGGTCTGTAAAAGCGTTAAAGAGTTTTTGTACGGAACAATTAAATTCCTCAACCATTTCAAAGCTATCGAACTGAATATTCATTGTTGTCTCCATCGGCTCCCAATAGTGAATTATTAACTTCAGTATCAATATAGCCGCAGCCCGGCAAGATAGTCAAGTTTAAACTTAAGTATTTGCAGGCATATTTAGCTTCGTTAAGCGATAGAATGAGCATTTTGTTTTGGGGAGCTTATTGTTGAGGCTTGGAAAACGACTTGAACAGCTCAAATCTAGGGTTGCTCCTGGGTACGACCATATATGGGATTGTTGCTGTGACCATGGTTTGTTGGGCGCCGCTTTACTCGCACAGCACGCAGCTCCCCATATCCATTTTGTGGACATTGTTCCAGAGCTTATGAAGCAGCTTGAGCAAAAGCTGAAGCGCTTTTTTCCGCGTGACGATGCGCCAGAAAATCCTTCACAGTGGTATGTACACTGTGAGGACATTTCCAAATTGCAGCCGCAAAAATTAGGCGGTAAGCATTTAATGATCATTGCCGGTGTCGGTGGCAACCTAATCAGCGAATTTGTTAAAAATATTGTTATTGCCAACCCTTCTGCTGAAGTCGACTTTTTGTTATGCCCAACACTTCATCAATACACTTTGCGCCAGCAATTAATTGCGTTGGATTTTTGCTTGAAAAGTGAAATGCTTATTGTGGATAAAAATCGCTACTACGAAATTTTGCTTGTTTCACATTTAAGGAATTCGGGTGCTAAAGTAAGCGAAATTGGCGAATCAATTTGGCGGGCAAAAAATGCGGAAGATGAAAAAATGATAGGCGCTTATTTGCGCAAGACCCTCGCTCACTACAGGAGAGTTCAGCTCAATAATCAGTTAGATATACAGCACGTTATTGATGCATACAAAACCATAAATTTTAAGGTGACCAAATGAAAGCTATTAATATGGGTATTATATTGTTGGCTGGTATAGGCATTGGCTGCACCTCTACTGAGGCTGGCTACAATGCTTCAAAATATATCATTAACAAAGAATGCAAAAATTCAAGTAATTGTAGTGGCGGCATTCAAAACTCTTATGAGCAAAATGCGCGATCACAAGAAGAATACCAGCGTTCGCTTTCTCGCGAAGACAACGAACGCTTGATTAAGGCGAAGGAAGATTTGGAAAAGAAAGAGCGCATTCAAAAAAGCGATAAAAAATAATGGCTCCGGCAGTGCAAAGAAATATGTCCCGTCGCTAATGTGAGCCGTTATGAATTATCTTTAATTCTTCCGTTGCTAGTTCAATACCTTCGTTTGCCGCTTCTTTTAAGAGTTGTAACCCGCGGTTTTTATCCTGCTTGGTTTGGCTGGTGCCATAGTAGAGATTAAAACCGTAAGTGAATTTTGAGTGCGAATGCCCTTGTGCAATTGCGCGTTCAAAGTATACGGAGGATTGTGCGTCTTCTTCATCGGCTAAATCACTGTAAAGGTAAAGCACGCCTAAACGATAGGAGGCTTCGGCCAGCCCGCCGTTGGATGCTGCTTTTAAAAGTTCAACGCTGCGCGTTTCAAACTCTTCATCGCTTTCATTCAGGCTTTCTAAGCTAAAACTCGAATACAGGAAAAGTGCGTAAGGATCTTGGCCTTTAATGAACGGTTCAATCAATTGGTAGAGTGCTTCAACATCGCCGTTTTCCAATAATTGTTCGGCTTTTTCTTTTAAATTCGTATCCATAGATTTTTCTCAGAGATGTGATCATGACAATGTTGGCGTGAATGTCGCAATATACCTTATTTAACCCGCTTACTGAACGTGTTTACTAAGCGCGATAGCACACAGAATATGCGCATCAATAATTGTTATAAAAGATATTGTTTTGCTATGGGAGAAAAACTATGAACGCAAAAGATTATTCAATCAGTTCCCGTGCGCATCAATTGTGGGAGGCAGAGGGTAAACCAGACGGAAATGCGCAACGCCATTGGCAACTTGCGGCGCGTTTGATTTCTGGCCAAAAAGATCAACAAGATCAAAAGCCACGACAAGATCAAGATAAGCATGTAGATCAAGATAAGCGCGTAGATAAAGGTGGACAAAAACGCTCAACGGATCCTTCAGAAGTAAAAGGCCCGCCAGAGCCGGAACAACCGGATCAAACCTAAAATAAAAGTTGCAGGTAAAAGCCTGCAACTTTTATGTCTAACGCGGGTTTATCTAAGGCAGGTCAAATACCAGAGCTTTAACTTTGCTGCTTGCTGCAAGTAATTGCACATCTTCAATCTTCTCAATTTTTACACCATCGCCGGGTTTTGCGATGTGATTTTCGATTTGCAATTCACCTTCAACTAGGTGCACGTAATAATGACGTTGTGCCGAGGTTTTCAAATCAATCTTTTCACCCTCACTCAACACTAATTGATACAAACTCGCGTCTTGCTTAATCACCATGCTGCCGTCTTTTCCGTTGGGGCTGGCCACCAATGTTAAACCTGGATTTTGTCCAAAATCTTTTTGTTGGTAACCCGGTGTTTGGCCGTAGACGTTGGGTTGAATCCAAATCTGCAAAAAGTGCAATTCATTTGTAGACGATGGATTAAATTCGCTGTGACGAATTCCACTGCCAGCAGACATCAACTGAAATTCGCCGGGTGGTAAAGTTGCCACGTTGCCTTCGCTGTCTTTGTGTGCAATTTCACCTTTCAACACATAGCTAATAATTTCCATATCGCGGTGGCCGTGGGTTTGGAAACCGGCATCAGGTGCAACGCGGTCATCGTTAATCACGCGCAGCGCAGAAAATCCCATGTGTTGTTCATCGTAATAATTGCCAAACGAAAATGTGTGTTGGCTTTTCAACCAACCGAAGTCGGCTCCACCGCGTTGGTTACTGCGTCTAATGCTAATCATAAGTCACCTCATTATTGAGCGACGCCATGCGCCGCCGAGTCAGAATTTGTTGTGGGCTACGGATTAATGTTTGTTTGAGATGAGGGCATCAACACTTACGCGACCACCACCCGAGATCACAAGCGATACCGCCACGGCAAACAGCGCCAACGCATATTCATAACCGTTGTTACTCATAAACAAACCGTTGTGGATGTGTACCGAAAAAATCGCTACCAGCATCGTAAAAGCCACTACCACTGCTGTTGGTCGAGTCAGCAAACCGAGCACTAAAAACAAGCCGCCAAAGAATTCCGCCGAGCCGGATAAAGCCGCCATTAGCAAACCAGGTTCCAGACCTATCGACGCCATCCACTGCCCGGTGCCTTCCAAACCATAACCGCCAAACCAGCCAAACAGTTTTTGCGCGCCGTGGGCGGCTAAGGTAAGGCCTACAGGTACACGCAGAATTAATGGGGCAAAGCTGTTTTGAGTTGCGAGAATTTTAGTCAATGCGTTCATGGTTAAGCTCCGAAAATCGTGTTTGATGTAAGTTCAACTTGAGTTGGCGTTTGTTGTTCGCCTCACTTGATGCTCACTTTAGGCTTGTGCTTGCCAACAAAAAAGCGGAAGATTTTGAGTTGTTATTTCAAAATTTTTGAACATGAAAAGTTGAGGTCAATATGGGTTACGCAATTACCTTGGATGCCTTGCGAGTGCTAGATGCTATAGATCGTAAAGGCAGTTTTGGCGCTGCGGCCGATGCTTTGTTCCGCGTGCCCTCCGCGCTTAGTTATACAGTGCAGAAGCTTGAATCAGACCTTGGAATCAGTATTTTTGATCGGTCAAAACAGCGGGCTCAGCTCACGGCAGCTGGCAGGTTATTACTGGAACAAGGCAGACAATTGCTGCAGGCGGCGGTAGCTATTGAAGAGGCGGTAAAGCAGCTGGAATCCGGGTGGGAAACCCAATTGCGTATCGCAAAAGACACCATTCTTCCCTTGGCACCCTTGCTGCAACAGGTCAACGCCTTTAACCAGCTCGACAAGCGCGTGGCCATCACACTTAGCGAAGAGGTGCTCGGCGGAACTTGGGATGCCTTGGTGGATCAACGTACAGATCTCGCCATAGGTGCGAGCGGTGATCTGCCCAAAGGAGTGTTGGAATATCGCTTAATGGGCGACATCGAATTCGTATTTGCAGTGGCACGGGATCATCCCTTGTGTTTACACAAAGGCCCGGTGGATGCCGCCGCCATTCGTGCTTTTCCTACCATAGTCGCGGCCGATTCATCACTCACCGCGCCGGGGCGTTCATCGGGGTTACTGGAAAGCCGCCAGACCATTCGCGTCGCCAACGCCAACGCTAAAATACAAGCACAGGTGATGGGTGTAGGTGTGGGCTTTTTGCCCAAACATTTGATTAAACAAGAACTGCAGAATGGCGATTTAATCGCGCTGGATTGCGCCGTACCGCGCCCCAAAGCGCCGGTTTACATGGCATGGCGAAAAGAAAACAAAGGCAAGGCGCTCGCGTGGTTTGTGGAGTCTTGCTTGAAAGCGGATTGGTTTTAACGTTGAGATCCTATCGCGCAAATTTCTTATGCAATGCTGCTTCCACCGGTTTGGCGACAAATTTGGTGACATCGCCACCCAAAAACGCAATTTCGCGCACGATTGACGAGGATATATAAGACAAGTGCTCCGCCGGTGTGAGGAAAATGCTTTCCATGGTGGGAGCCAAAGCGCGGTTCATGTTGGCTAACTGAAATTCGTATTCAAAATCAGATACTGCGCGCAAGCCGCGCAACACTGCCTGCGCTTGTTGCTGACGAATAAATTCCACCAGCAAAATATCAAAGCCGCAGACTTCTACATTCGGGATGTGCGAAAGGGTTTCTTGTGCAAGCGCTACCCGTTCTTCCAGCGTGAACAAGGGGTTCTTACGATTACTGGCTGCTACCGCAACCACGACTTGGTCAAATAAGCGGCAAGCGCGTTCAACTAAATCAATGTGGCCGTTGGTGATGGGATCGAAGGTGCCGGGATAAACCACTTTGCGCATGGGAATGTCTCTTAAGACTTATTGTGTGCGGCATAGTAAACAATTTGTACCCTAAGTACAAAAAATGCGAGGTTTATAACTGACGATAAATAATTGCTTGGTGAAATCTAACGGCAGAATTCGGTATAGCCGTGGGCGTTTTTCTGGTTTCATAAATAGCATAAAATTTTTTTTCTAAGATCAAAATAATTAGTTTTATTAACTATTTTTGTTGCTTTTTAAAGTTAAAAACTAATCGATCTAAAATGTTAAAAAGCTATTTCAAAACAGTTTTGTAGCCTGTGAGCAATTTCACTCATTCTTTTTTCGTCAAACACAACATCTTCTACACTCAAGTCACAAGTTATGAATAATTTGTCGCTTATTCAGCAAATTCAAAATTGCATTAGCGGTATTTTTTTAGTCATAAGTCGGAATGTGTGGAGGATCCTAGTGAAGACATCAACATCAACTCGCCTTGGTCAGATTTTGGTAAACAAGGGTTTGATTACGGCCGAGCAGTTGAATATCGCCCTATTCGAACAAAAGCAGCGCCGTCAATTATCAGATGGGCTGGATAAAAGCCAACAGTGGTCTCTGGGTGACATTTTAATTGAGCTTGGATTCATCAACCGCCAACAATTGAAGCGCAGTTTAAATTGGCAAGCCATGCTGCGTAAAATGGCTATTGCCATGTCTTTTTGTGCTCCGCTGATGACGGTAAGTACAGCTGCTTTGGCGGCCAGTACACCTCGTCCGTCTTTTACTGTCGAAACCCGTTCTTCAAGTAGTGTTACGAAAATCAATCCAAGTTTCACCAAGAGCTCTAGCAGCATTTCATCCTCATCCATTTCGAGAGCTGCTGCGAGTTCTCTTCCCAAAAGCTCTTCGAGTTCGTCCAAATCAAGTATGAGTAGTGTGGCAAGATCGAGCAGTTCTCGGTCAGCTGACATATCCGCTTTAAAGATGAACGATATTTTCATCGCTCAATCTGATTATGATCACGTGCAGCTGAGGTGGACTGCTACAGGTGCAAATATAATCGCGTATAAGATTTTTCGTGATCAGGTTTTAATAGAGTCTTACGAGGGCGACCAACTTTATTTTGATGACTTTAATGTCGCTGCCGGTAAAACGTATTTGTATGGCGTGAGCGTGGGTGACGCATCAGGCAATTGGTCGCCCGTAAAATCAATTTTTGTACAGACACAGATGGCTCCCCAAGGTATTGAAGTGAGTAGCTCATCTTCAGTTTCTTCTTCTGCCGTTTCTCAAGCCAGCGTTTCTAACGGTGGTGGTGCTAGCTCAGTTTCCTCTGTTGCTGCTCAACCAAGTAGCTCGTCATCAAGTCAAGCGGTGAGCTCATCTAAGTCAAGTAGTGCGCCTGGTTCGATAAGCTCTTCGAGCTCTAGCAGTTCTTCAAAATCATCCTCTGTAAGTAGTAGCTCGGCTCAAAACTCCAGTTCTTCCAGTCAGGCTGGCGCTTCTGTTGCGGGGCCCGTGAGTTTTGGTTGGTTCATTCCCAATTCGCGAGAAAATGGGGATTATTTAGATGCGTCATTTTTGGGCGGCTATGAGCTCCGCTACAAAAAAACCAGTGATAGCGCGTTTACATCGGTCAAAATCGCTGATGCTTGGACTAACTATCACAACTTCACTTGGTTGGAGGGAACCTATATTTTCCAAATAGCAGCTTTTGACAAAAACGGCCTCTACAGTAATTTTGTCGATATCAAGCCGCTGTAGCGTTAAACAAGCTCGCGATAAAATAACCGGTAGCTCACCGCGCCAGCGTGTTTGTCGCGGTGCAGTTGCCAGTTGATGGGTGGGGCGTAGTGGTCGTCACGCCCAGATTCAATATAGATAGTCGCGTTTTCAGCTAACCAATTCCCCCCTTCTAACGCTTCGATGACGCTTTGCCACAGCTTGAGCTGGAATGGCGGGTCGATAAAGATGATGTGGTAGGGTGCCTCTGTATTTCCCTTGCGTAAGATCTCCATAACATCTGCATTTAAAACGCGACCGCCGTTTGCCTTGAGAAGCTCCAGATTTGATCTGAGTTGCGCTGCCGCTTTGCTGTCGCGCTCTACTAATAAGCTTACTTCCGCTCCGCGCGATAAAGCTTCAATTCCCAAAGCTCCCGAACCCGCAAACAAATCCAGGCAGCGCGAACCCTGAAGCTCTGGCGCTAACCAATTGAACAAGGTCTCGCGAATGCGGTCGCCGGTGGGGCGAAGGCCATCTACGTCTGGAAAGGTCAGTTTGCGGCCGCGCCACAGGCCGCCAATGATACGAAGTTGGTTAGTTGCGGTGGTTTTAGGCGAAGGTCGCGCAGATTTCACGGAGTTATTCTCGAATCTTGAAATAGCAGTGGGGAGATTTAATGGTAGGATAACGGTTTTTCAGGGCTTCCGGTTAATTCGGCGTTGCCCGAGCATGTAAAACCCTATTCAGAATCCCATTATGTTTTCCAAGTTTTTTAAGAAATCCGAACCTGCTCCCGCTGAATCGCAAACTCCTGCTGCGGAATCTCCCACTGTTATTGAAACACCCGCCGCAGAGCCTGAAGCACCCGCAAAGCTCGGCTTTTTCGCTCGCATCAAACAAGGCTTAAGCCGTACCAGCAGTAATTTTGCGCAAGGCATCGGCAATCTGATTCTCGGCCGTAAAGAAATCGATGATGATTTATTCGAAGAATTGGAATCGCAGCTGCTGGTTGCAGACGTCGGCTTGGATGCAACCACAGAGATCATCAACAACCTCACCCAAGCCGTTGCGCGCAAACAATTAGCCGATGGCGATGCGCTCTATGCCGCCTTGCGCGAGCAACTGGCGTTGCTGTTGCGCCCCGTTGAAAAGCCGCTGGTGGTTGAAAACCGCGTGGTAGACGGCGTTAAAAAACCTTATGTGATTTTGGTGGTGGGTGTGAATGGTGTGGGCAAGACCACGACCATCGGCAAGCTCGCTAAACGTCTACAAGGCGAAGGCAAGAAAGTCATGTTGGCTGCGGGCGATACTTTCCGCGCGGCCGCAGTTGAACAGTTGCAGGTTTGGGGCGAGCGCAATCAAGTTCCGGTAATTGCCCAGCACACGGGCGCCGACTCGGCTTCTGTGATATACGATGCCCTGCAAGCTGCGCAATCCCGTGGTGTGGATGTGCTAATCGCTGATACCGCTGGCCGCCTGCACAACAAAGATCACTTGATGGATGAACTTGCCAAGGTAAAACGAGTCTTGGCCAAGTTAGATGCGAACGCGCCCGACGAAGTTCTGTTGGTGCTAGATGCTGGCACCGGCCAGAACGCTGTGAATCAAGCGCAACAGTTTATTGAAGCTGCCGGCGTTACCGGTATTGCACTTACTAAGCTGGACGGCACGGCCAAGGGCGGAGTGATATTCGCGCTTAGCAAGAAGTTTGGTTTGCCCGTACGGTTTATTGGGGTTGGCGAAGGTATAGATGACCTGCAACCTTTTGCTGCAGAGCCGTTTGTAGAAGCCTTGTTCACAACACAAGAATAATCTTAACGAGACCTTTGCACGAACTGCGCTCGACACTTCGTGCACCTGTCTCACAACCAGAAAAATCACTTCAAGGAGCCTGCGTGATACGTTTTGACAACGTCAGTAAGCGCTACGACAACGGTTTTGAAGCGCTGTCGCGCATCAGTTTTGCCGTTGAGCCGGGTGAAATGCTGTTTCTAACCGGCCACTCCGGCGCCGGTAAAAGTACGCTCATGAAGCTCATCATGCAGATGGAGCGTCCCAGTAACGGCCAAATCACAGTTGATGGCCATGATCTCAATCGCATGTCCTCCAGCCAGATTCCTTACTATCGTCGCAATATAGGCGTGGTTTTTCAAAACCATCAGTTGCTGTTTGATCGCAGTGTGTTCGATAACGTTGCCCTGCCGCTGCAAATCGCAGGTCTACCGCCTCAAGAAATTGGTAAGCGTGTACGCGCTGCGCTCGATAAGGTGAGCCTGTTAGAAAAAGAACGCTTGAATCCTATCGTTTTGTCTGGGGGTGAACAGCAACGTGTGGGCATTGCGCGCGCAGTCGTTAACAAACCAACCATGTTATTAGCTGACGAGCCCACAGGAAATCTCGACCCTGAATTATCGGAAGAGATCATGACATTATTCCGTCAATTCAACGAAGTTGGCGTCACGATTATGATTGCCAGTCACGACGTGGAGTTGCTCAAGCGGATGAATAAGCGCATCCTCGGGTTGGTTGAAGGCAAACTTGTACACGATGGGGTGCTCTGGTGAAATCAAAACGTCCCTCAGTAGCAGGTAATCGCCCCAGTACGCGCCCATCCACCGGTGCAACACGGGGCGCAACGGCAAGTCGTCGCCCGGAGCGCCCGCCAACGCCTGAGCCCAGTGCCCGCCAACATGGCGCGGTGCAAAGCAAAGTAGGTATTGCGGATAAGTTTGACGCTTACTTCGCCCACCACAGCACTTCGGCCATCGACAGTTTGGCTCGCCTGTTTGAAACGCCCTTCCAAAGCTTAATGACTTGGCTGGTAATCGCCATTGCCGTTGCTATTCCGGCGGCGCTTTACATCGGCTTTGCCAACTTGCAACAACTGGGTGAAAATTGGGAGGGTTCAAGCCAGGTATCGGTGTTCCTCAAGCCGGAAACGACCGATGCTCGCGCCGAAGAAATGCGCGCAAAGCTCGCCACCCGTGCGGATATTGCCAAGGTGGTCTACGTGTCGCCAGCCCAAGGTTTGGCGGAGTTCAAAGCGCAATCTGGCTTGGGTGAGGTGGTGGATAGCCTGGAAAAGAATCCACTTCCCGGAACCCTATTGGTTACGCCCCGTTTGGCAGACGGTAGTGATGCGGCAGTGACTTCACTTGAACAATCCTTACTGGCAGACCCCGCCGTTGCCGATGTGCGCTTAGACATGCAGTGGGTGAAGCGCCTGCAACAGTTGATGGTACTGGGCAAGAAAATGGTTTACGGCTTGGGTGGGCTCCTCGCCTTGGGTGTTTTGTTGGTTATCGGCAATACAATTCGCTTGGCGATTGAAAACCGCCGTGACGAAATTCTGGTGATCAAGCTGGTAGGCGGAACCGATGCCTATGTTGCACGGCCCTTCCTTTATACCGGCCTGTGGTACGGCATTGGGGGTGGTTTGCTGGCGCTCGTGATACTCGGGGCAGGTTTCCTTTGGGTGTCTGCCACGGTCGATCAACTGGCGGCGCTCTACCAAAGTAACTTCCGCCTGCAAGGACTGGGAGTGTTTGGGAGCATGCAAATGGTATTGTTGGCAGGTTTAACCGGATTTTTAGGTGCTTGGATAGCGGTGGTTCGTCATCTCATCCAAATACAGCCTCGCTAACGTATCAAAAGCAGTTATTTCGGGCGGTTGACGTATATCAAGCAGATTAAATGACAAGCATCACTTGTGAAACTTTCCGCCGGATAGCACTCTAAAATAACAAGTGCTAGACTCCATATCCTGGCGTTTAGCTGAATGAACTTATCGAGCCGCCCTTGTTCAAAAGCATATTGATCAAAAGGCTCGTTCAAGATCAAATACTATTGCATTACCAAAGCAGTTCACTGGAGAAAACACATGAGCACAAGCACAAGTCTGCAGCCCATAGGCGTACTTGCCCCCGGCGCAAACCTGAACGCATATGTTCAAGCGGTAAGCGCTTTTTCCATCCTGTCGGTAGATGAAGAGCAAGAGCTCGCCAAAGATTTATATTTCAACGGTAACCTCGATGCTGCGCGTAAGCTCGTTATGGCGCATCTACGCTTCGTGGTTCACATCGCCCGTTCCTACAACGGCTACGGTTTGCCTTTGGGTGACTTGGTTCAAGAAGGCAACGTAGGTTTGATGAAGGCCGTAAAACGCTTCAATCCTGATAAAGGTGTGCGTTTGGTGTCTTTTGCGGTGCACTGGATCAAAGCCGAAATTCACGAATTTATCCTGAAAAACTGGCGCATCGTTAAAATCGCCACCACCAAAGCGCAACGCAAACTGTTCTTTAATTTGCGCGGTGCCAAAAAGCGTTTGGCGTGGTTGAGCAATGACGAAGCTGCTGCTGTAGCGCAAGATTTAGGCGTAGACATCAAGCAAGTTCGTGAGATGGAAGGCCGCTTGGCATCTTACGATGCCGGCTTTGATGCTGACGAAGATGATGAAGATAGTGCTTACGTCGCGCCAGCTCATTACTTGGAAGATAACCGTTACGATCCAGCCGTGCGTTTGGAGGAATCTAACTGGGAAGAATCCAACGTAAACGGCTTGGAACTGGCCATGCAAAAGCTGGACGACCGCAGCCGTACCATTCTTCAGCGCCGTTGGTTAAACGACGACAAAGCGACTTTGCATGACTTGGCCGCAGAATACGGCGTATCTGCTGAGCGCATTCGCCAGCTTGAAAAGAATGCCATGAACAAAGTAAAAACCATGATGATGGAAGCCTAATAAGCTTACTGATCTGCCTGAAAGCCGCGCCTAGCGCGGCTTTTTGTTTTTGGGTTTACTACATTGAAAATGATCTCTGCTCCATTCAGTCGGGAGTGGTCATCCCCGCTGCGCGAAGATGACGACTCCCAAATTAACAATAATGTAAGTCGGCTATAAGATTGTGAGTCTTTTGAATGCAACGTTTCTTCCTAAGTTTCTCCGCCTTAAGCGGCTTCCTGAGCGTTAGTCTCGGCGCGTTCGCCGCCCACGGTCTGAAGCATCAAATCCCGCCCGAGTCCCTCGCCATCTGGCAAACCGGCGTGCAATATCAGATGTATCACGCACTCGCATTGCTCGCAGTCGCCCTGCTTTACGGCAATCACGCATCAAAAGCCTTAAAGCTGGCCGGTTTAGCCTTTATACTGGGCGGCTTCTTATTCAGTGGCAGTTTGTATGCGCTTGTGTTGGGCGCTCCGAAAGCCGTTGGCATGATCACACCGATGGGTGGATTAAGCTTTTTGGTGGGTTGGGCTGCCTTGTTTGTGTATTCTTTGCGCCGCTAATTTCTTCATTTCGTTGGTATTTATGTCAGATTCTTTGGAATTTATCGCCGCCGCTGAGGCAGGCGAAGAGGGTTTTTTAATCAAGCCTGAGTTCAAACCCAAATCCATTCGCAGCTTTGTGATTCGCGCCGGCCGTATCACCAGCGGTCAAAAAGCCGCTTTCGATACTTGGTGGCCAACTTATGGGCTTAGTCTTTATAAAGGCAAGATTGATGTAGCGGGCATTTTTGGTCGTAGCGCACCTGTAGTGCTGGAAATTGGTTTCGGTATGGGCGATTCGTTGCTGGAAATGGCGAAGAACGAGCCGGAAAAAGATTTTATCGGTATTGAAGTTCATCCGCCCGGCGTTGGAAAGCTCATCAATGAAGCCGGTAAATCCGGTGTAAAAAATCTTCGCGTATATATGGCAGACGCTATGGATGTCCTCGAAGATTGCATTCCGGACGCGTCAATCGACCGGTTGCAGCTGTATTTTCCCGACCCTTGGCACAAAAAGAAGCACAATAAACGTCGCATAGTTCAACCTGCGTTTGTTCAAAAATTGCGTCCAAAATTGAAAATTGGTGGCATTTTCCATATGGCTACCGACTGGCAACCCTATGCCGAACATATGCTAGAAGTGATGAACGTCGCCGAAAAATATAAAAACGTGTCGTTATCTTGCGACTATTGTGAGCGGCCTGAGTATCGCCCCATCACCAAGTTCGAAAAACGGGGGGAACGACTGGGTCACGGCGTTTGGGATTTGTTGTTTCAACATTGTTCATAATTTGTTAAGGTGGAATACCAAAGAATAACGACAAAATGGATTTTAAAACTGCGCAATTTGCAGAGAATGGTAATAAGCCAACCTGTAGACCAAGAAAAAACGGTGAATCAAAGAGAGCTAGCTCTTAACAGAAGCGGCCAAAAAGCAGTTACCGGAATGATTAAATCGTTATAAATAGCTATTTATGGAGACTCAAAAATGGCACACACACACAAGAAAGTTTTATCTGCTCTCGTTGCAACCCTGATTTCCTCAGGCGTATTTGCAGACAATCACAAATTTGAAGTTCAAGTTGGCGTAGGCCGCGAATTTTTCTCTGAAGCACGCGATGACGCTACCACTGGCAGTTTGGGTTTCGGTTATGTTCTAAACAAAAACTGGACCTTGGAAACTGTAGCAAGCGGCTTCAATACCGAAGTATCTAACTCAAATCTTGATATTGATGGTCGTCAATACCGTTTGGACGCGCTTTACAACATTGATACCACCAGCTTATGGCGTCCGTTCGTTGCTTTCGGCGTGGGTGATCAATCACTCAAAGTCAAAGGCATGAAAAATGACCGCGATACTTTGGTAAATCTCGGTGGTGGCTTGAAGCATTCTTTGGGTGGAAACTGGGAATTCCGCAGTGACATCCGTTTCTTCAACAGCCTTGATCGTGAGTACACCGATTTGGCTTTGAACGCCGGTATTAGCTACCTCTTCGGTGCTGAACCCGTTCGTGCAGCGGCGCCAGTAGCAGCTGCTCCTAAGCCAGAAGTTGATACAGATGGCGACGGCGTATTCGATTCTAAAGACCAATGCCCAGATACTCCAAAGCAATACAAAGTTGATGCTGTTGGTTGCCCAATGGAATTGACTGAAACTGTTGCAGTGAAGTTAGCGGTTAAGTTTGATACGGCGAAATCAATCGTTAAGGATCAATACGTTGATGATATTGGCGACCTCGCTAAGTTCATGAACCAGTACGCTAACACTGTTGTAACTGTTGAAGGTCATACAGACAGTCAAGGTGCAGATGCGTACAACGAGAAGTTGTCACAACAACGCGCTGAAGCCGTAAAACAAGTGTTGATCACTAAGTTTGGTATTGCTGCTGACCGTGTTACCGCTAAAGGCTTCGGTGAAGCTAAACCTGTGGCAGATAATGCAACTGCTGCTGGTCGTGAAGAAAACCGTCGCGTGGTAGGTGCTGTTTCTACTGACGTGAAAAAGAAACAAACCAAGTAATTACATCTACTTGATGAGTTGTTGCGTAAAAACCCGGCTATGCCGGGTTTTTTTATGGGCGTAACAAAATCAAATGGGATTGTGATCAAGTGCATTGAAATTATCTGACCAAAATCAAGCTTGTGGTCTTAGGCACAGGACGTGCGTCGTTGTTTTGCCGTATGATTCTCAACCACAGCAATTTGGTTAGAATGCCATAGCCAGAATTGATCTGTGCAGGCTTGAGTAGAGTTCAATAGCCGACCTAGAATCCGTGCGCTCCCGAAACGCTGCTCATGCACATGAGCGAGTGAAATCCGGTCAAAAAAAGCAAATAGAGAATAAAAGCATGAATGATCAAAAAATTAAAAAAGTTGTTATTGCAGGTGGTGGTACATCAGGTTGGATGGCGGGCGCTATTCTTTCCCAGCAGTTGGGCAAAGTGCTGGATATCACCTTAGTGGAATCCGAAGACATCGCGACTGTTGGGGTCGGTGAATCTACAGTGCCGCCTATGCGTACGCTCAATAGGCTGCTGGGTCTTGATGAACAAGAATTCATGCGCGAAACCGCCGCAACCTTCAAGCTCGCCATTTGGTTTGAGAATTGGAGAAAGATTGGCGAGCGTTATATTCATCCCTTCGGTACCAATGGCCAGCCCACTTGGGCATGTGATTTTCACCACTACTGGCTGCATAGCTTGAACTTGGGTCTTGATTCTGGCTTGGGCGATTATTGCCTGGAATGGGTTGCTGCTGAAAAAGGCCGTTTTGAAACATCACCACAATCGGATATTAATTTCGCTTATCACGTAGACGCTGCGCTCTATGCCCGTTTCTTGCGCAAACTTGCTGAGAAAAATGGCCTCAAGCGCATTGAAGGCAAAATCAGAAGTGTCGATCAGAACGCAACGACGGGTTATATCGAGTCGCTCACCTTGGAATCTGGCCAAGTGATCGAGGGCGATTTATTTCTGGATTGCACAGGCTTCCGCGGTCTGCTCATTGAACAGGCGTTGAATACCGGTTTTGAGGATTGGACACATTGGTTGCTGAACGATACGGCAATTGCGCTGCAAACTGAAAATATTGCGCCGGTTCAGCCCTATACCAGCGCGATTGCGCATGAGGCGGGTTGGCGTTGGAATATTCCGCTACAACACCGCACCGGCAATGGTTGGGTGTTCAATAGCCGTCACATGTCTGTAGATGAAGCCACGAGCAAACTGCTTGCGGCGGTTGATGGAAAACCAACACGAGATCCTTGGACTGTAAAAATCCGTACGGGACGTCGTCGTAAGGTATGGAATAAAAACTGTATCGCCTTGGGGCTATCAAGCGGTTTTGTTGAGCCTTTGGAATCGACCAGTATTCACATGATTATGAGTACGGCAATTCGCCTTATGCACTTTTTCCCGCACGGAGGAATTGATCAATCTGTGGTGGATAGGTTCAATGCAGAGGCGCGTCAAGAAATTGAAAGTATTCGCGATTTTATTATTCTCCACTACAACACGACCGAGAGAGATGACACGGCCTACTGGCGCTATTGCAAAAATATGGAGATTCCAGACACTCTCAAATCTCGCATTGAATTGTTTAAAAGTTCGGCCTACGCATTTCAGGAAACGCGCGAATTATTCCGTATAGATTCATGGACGCACGTGATGCTCGGCCAAGGCATGATGCCAAGAGATTACCACCCAGCCGCGCGTGCAATTCCAGATGACCAGTTGTTGAGCTATTTGAACAAATATAAAGACACCATCGCTCAGCGTGTAGCTGCTATGCCAACTCACCAAGAATTTTTGGATAAGTACTGCCCTGCGAACCGCGATGTGTGGGGTGTGTTGAAAGTCTAAAGTTAAACGCGATTTGCTAGGGGGTTGGTTGCAATCACTGTGATCAACCCCTTTTTATTTGTTAAATTTTCGTCGTAGGAAATCTAATATTCTGCCTCGCGAATCACTTCCAAAAACTCATCACCAAACCTTTCCAGTTTGCTTTGACCCACACCGGTAATCGATAACAATTGGTCGTGCGTAATGGGGCGGAATTCCAGCATTTCTCGTAAGGTTGCGTCGTGAAAGATGACGTAAGGCGGCACACCGTGTTCATCGGCTAAGCGTTTACGACATGCGCGCAAAGCATTCCATAAGTTTTGGTCTTCGGCATCTACGGTCACGCCTTGCTTGCGTGCAATGCTTGCAGATGTTGCTTTGATTTCGCGTCTTAGGTGAACAGTTTCTTCACCTCGCAGAATAGCGCGGCAGCTGTCATTGAGTTTCAGGCCGCCAAAAGCTTGTGCATCAACATCTAAAAATCCGCGCGCAACCAGTTGCCGAAAAATTGATTTCCACTCGTCTGCACCTAAATGCTTTCCAATGCCGTATGTGGATAATTGTTGATGCCCGAACGAATTAATTTTTTCGTTATTGGCTCCGCGCAACACATCAATAACATGGCCAGCACCAAAACGTTGGCCGGTGCGATAAACGCACGAAAGCGCCATGCGAACCGGTTCGGTGGCATCCCAAGTTTGGGCGGGCGTTAAACAGCTATCGCAGTTACCACAGGCTTGCGCCAATGTATCGCCAAAATACCGCAATAAAGTTTGGCGGCGGCATGTTGTAATTTCGCACAAACCCAACATGGCATTCAGGCGCTGTTGTTCGTTGCGCTTAAATTCATCGCTGCCTTCAGAAGTGCTCATCATTTGACGCAACTTCACCACGTCTTCTAATCCATACAGTAAAAGCGTGGTCGCTGGCTCACCGTCACGGCCCGCCCGCCCGGTTTCTTGGTAATAGGCTTCAATACTTTTTGGTAAATCAAGATGCGCAACAAAACGTACGTCGGGTTTATCAATGCCCATTCCGAACGCAATTGTTGCGACCATAATGATTTGGTCTTCGCGTAAAAAACGGTGCTGATTTTTTTGCCGAACTTGTGGTGTTAAACCCGCGTGATAAGGCAGTGCCGTGAAACCTTCTGCGCTCAACCATTCAGCAGTTTGTTCAACTTTATTTCGGGATAAACAATAAATGATGCCGGAATGATTCGGGTGCTCGTCGCGCAAAAACCGAAGGAGTTGAACCTTGGGCGTATTTTTTTGCTGGATACGATATTGAATGTTCGGGCGGTCAAATCCGTTAACAAATTGTTGTGCGTTTTCCAGCTGCAAGCGGGTGATAATTTCTTCGCGCGTGCGCACGTCTGCTGTTGCGGTTAACGCGATACGCGGCACGGTGGGAAATTCGCGCTGTAACATATCGAGCTTTAAATAATCTGCTCGAAAATCATGGCCCCACTGTGAAACGCAGTGAGCTTCATCAATCGCGAAGAGCGCAATTTTTACTTGATGCAACATTTCAACAGTGCGCGGTTGGATCAAACGCTCGGGAGCGATGTAGAGCAAATCCAACTCGCCTTGGTGCATGGCCTGTTCAGTTTGCCAAGCCTCTTGTGCCGTCATGGTGGAATTTAAAAAACCGGCGCGCACACCTAGCTCGTGAAGCGCGCTCACTTGATCTTGCATTAAGGCGATAAGCGGTGAAACCACCACGCCAACACCGTCGCGGACAAGGGCAGGAATTTGGTAGCACAGGGATTTCCCACCCCCCGTGGGCATGAGTACTAAGGCATCTTCCCCGGCCACAAGTGCAGAAATTACCGCTTCTTGCGGGCCGCGAAATTCGTGGTAACCAAAGACATCTTTAAGAATAGCGTGGGGAGTTTGCATCATGGTGCGAGTATACGGGATGGCCGTTCGAGAGAACACCGCTAGCGAGCTTGAAAACACCATTCAGCTGTCGGTTAAGGGCGCTGGTTATAGTGTGCGTGAGCTAATATGATAGCGAACAAAAATCAGGGGCAGGATCTATGAAATATACGTTAATGGTAATCGCGCTTGTGCTAATGAGTTCTTGTGGCGGTTTGCCAACAAAAATTCCTTCACCATTTTCCACCTCGGTCACTGTAGCACCGCCCAAGCAGGTGGAGCCTGAAGTCGTAGTACCGCCCTCAAGCATTGACGATGAGTTTCAAAAAAGCTTAAGTCACATTTGGGGTAATTACTTTCCTGAAAATTATTCTGACACACGCGCTATTGACGTGCTGGTTGTCAGCAACCGCAAATTTAAAGGTGAAAGTTTCGGGTGCACTAACGATCAGCTTGGTGTGGAGTTGGATTCAGTTACCCATTTCGGTGCCTGCAAAATTAATGTCCCCAAAAATCACAGCACCGGCTTGATTCAATTTACCAAAGACAACCGACAATCATCCCACGATTTTTTTAAAATTCTCAACGCAAAACCGCTAACTGAACCAGCGATCTTCGACTACCTGAAAAAATCTGAACGTTATCCTTTGGTATTCGTACACGGATTTAACTTGCGGTATGAAGATGCGGTATTGCGCGCATCTCAAATTGCGTTCGATTTAAAATACCAAGGGCCAATCATATTGTTTTCTTGGCCTGCCGGTGCGGGTGATGGCTTTTTAGATAACCAAATGATTAGCCGCACCTATGATGCGAATTATAAAAATGCGAAGAGTTCCATTAATGCTTTTTCGGCCTTCCTCAATCAAGTGCGTGCCAACAATTTGAAAATTAACTTGGTGGTGCATTCTATGGGTCACCAAATAGTGCTGCCTGCGTTAAAAAATTATTCGCTGCTCAACCCTAACAGCAAAATTATTAACGAGCTTATTTTGAATGCGCCGGATTACGATGCAAATGAGTTTATTAATATCGCCGACAGCGTGAAACAAAATAGCAAGCGTATTACGGTCTACTGCTCTTACAATGACCGAGCTATGACGGTATCGGAAATTTATAACAAGAACCCGCGCTTCGGCGCCTGTGCATTTTCAGAGAATATCGATTCGATTAATGTGAGTTTAATAGACGCACCGAGCTTAGGTTTGGGGCACGGCTACTATTCATCGCGCGCAATTCTGGCAGATGTGTTTCAAGTCTTGTTAGGAATAGATGCAGAGAAGCGTTTATTTATGCGCAAAAGCGAACCCAACAGCACCGAGAAGTATTTCTTGAGACAATAAAAAGTCATGGACAATACTTCTACAGATATCGCCCCTAAACCCATATGTGTGAAGCAAGCATTTTGGTTTTGGTTGAAGCTGGGTTTTATTAGTTTTGGCGGGCCAGCAGGGCAAATTTCTATCATGCATCAAGAGTTGGTAGAAAATCGTCGTTGGATTTCCGAAAGGCGTTTTTTGCATGCGTTAAATTACTGCATGGTATTGCCTGGGCCGGAGGCGCAACAACTCGCAACCTATATCGGTTGGTTAATGCACCGAACCTGGGGTGGTGTTATTGCGGGTGCGCTCTTTGTTTTACCATCACTCTTTATTTTAATTTTTCTGTCGTGGGTTTATATCGCTTATGGTGAAGTGAGCTGGGTTGCTGGACTATTTTACGGAATCAAACCGGCGGTAACGGCGATTGTGTTGCAGGCGGCGCATCGTATAGGGTCGCGGGCGTTAAAAAATAATATTTTGTGGGGCATTGCCGCTGCCTCTTTTGTGGCAATTTTTGCGTTGAATATTCCTTTCCCAATCATTGTGCTGTGCGCTGCCTTGATTGGATATTTAGGCGGGCGCTTCGCACCTCAATTTTTCAATGCAGCGGGAGGCCATGGAGATACAAAAAAATCTTACGGTGCAGCGCTTATTGATGACAACACACCAACACCATTGCACGGCGTGTTTAGTTGGTCAAAATTTGCATGTGTAGTTGCTGTTGGCTTTGTGCTTTGGTTAATTCCCATGTGCGCGCTCTGCGCTATTTTCGGCTGGCAGCATGATTTTACGCAAATGGGTTGGTTTTTCACAAAAGCAGCGTTACTGACGTTCGGTGGTGCTTACGCAGTCTTGCCCTATGTTTACCAAGGTGCAGTGGGACATTATCAATGGCTCACACCTACGCAGATGATTGATGGCCTTGCACTGGGTGAAACAACACCCGGGCCGCTAATTATGGTGGTTGCGTTTGTGGCGTTTGTGGGTGGCTATGTGAAAGCTCTGTTGGGCGTTGAGCATTTATTTTTATCTGGCGCACTCGCCGCCGCCTTAGTCACTTGGTTTACATTTTTGCCGTCGTTTATTTTTATTTTGGCAGGTGGGCCTTTTGTGGAAACCACGCATAACAATTTAAAATTCACTGCACCCTTAACGGCCATAACGGCAGCTGTGGTGGGAGTTATTTTAAATCTCGCGTTGTTTTTTGGTTACCACATTCTGTGGCCGCAAGGTTTTAGCGGGAGTTTTGATCTAGGAGCAGCTGTTATAGCTATTGCATCGGCTATCGCGTTATTTAAATACAAGCGCAATGTGATTCACGTGATTGGTGTTGCGGCGATGGCAGGTTTAGTTATTAAACTTGCAATTCATTAATAGGCGTTAAAGAGCTTTACGAAAAGTTAAATTAATCCGCTGCTCGCCCAGCAGCGGATGTGTTCCCGCTTTGATTGGCAGCACCCCATGAAAGAACAATCGCGCAGGCCCGCCCCATACAACGACATCGCCATGCTCTAAAGGCACGCGAATCGTTTTATCTTCCCGCAACAAACCACCCAATAAAAAAGTCGCAGGCAATCCTAATGAGACTGAAACAATCGGCTGGGAAAAATCCCGTTCATTTTTATCTTGATGCAACGACATCTTCGCCCCCACGCCATAACGATTAATCAAACAGGAATCTGGTGAGAAATTATCGTAGCCTGCTGCACGCGCTGCTTGCTTCGCCAAATTAAAGAAGCTCGCTGGCATGGGCGGCCAAGTATTCTGCGTAAGTGAATTGCGTCGCGAATAGCGATAACCATAAGCATCGCTAACCCAACCTGCATCACCGCAACTAGTGGTTGTAACTGACATAGGTAAGCCACTGGGGGTTACCATGGTTCGCAAAGGAGATTCTGCAATAACCTGTTGAATATCGCTTAGGAGTTTTTGTTCAAATGCCAAAACGAAACCACGCAGCAGCCAAGCTCCGGGAATAAGTTCCCGTTGCTGCTGCTCCGGTTCATTGGCAAACAGATCAAAATTCATCAGGTTGTTTAATCTGCGTAGCCAACGCGAGGGGGTATTTTGGGCGGTAGTTGGCGTAAGCATTCGATTTGGTAGAAAAGTAATCTTTAAAAGTAGATTTCATTGGCACCACCCAAATTATTGGGAATGAATAGTTGAAGAAGAGCTTGATTTATACATCAATAATAATAACGCGAGGATAGGAATATTTTTTGTAACTGGCCCGAAGGGATGAAGCCAAAACTGTGGTGCTATAAAACTCAATAAGATTGAATAAACCAGAATAATAATGATCTGTAACCCATAGCACCCTTTAAGTTGATAATTGCTAAGCAACCACAAACCAATAAATGCATCCAATAGGCTTCCAGCATTAATACACCAATCTGCAATATCGTTTTTGATATTTTGTGATGCCAAAATTTCGTAGCCAGTGTCGCGCCCCCACCAGTATGAGGTTGCGGCAGTAAACAACCACATAAATGCGAGACTAAAACGACACAAACGATAAATATTGGTGTGTGTAAGCATTAAATAATCGCCAAAGGTTTAAAAATCATTAGCCACAACATGACTAAAATACC
Organism: uncultured Cellvibrionaceae bacterium; assembly: GCA_964581625.1. Lineage (GTDB taxonomy): Bacteria > Pseudomonadota > Gammaproteobacteria > Pseudomonadales > Cellvibrionaceae > Cellvibrio. Next base: position 42,225 of record CAZOPE010000007.1, on the reverse strand, counting down.
GGCAAAAGCCGGTATTCCTAAAAGAACCCACAAACGTATAGCACGGTGAAAACTATCGCTTAATACACCAGTGTGTTCTGCATCTTTTGCTAAATTTTTTAAACGATATTGGATGATAACAACTGGAACCCAGCAGCAACCAATAAATACAAACAAACTAAATACTGCCTGAAACCAAGGCGCACTAAAACTGTATTGCAGGCGTTTCATGAGTAACGCGCCTGTTATAAATTGACCTGCAACTGCAGGCGCGGTGAATAGCCAATCGGCCATAATAGTGATACGGGCGGTGTGTAAAATTACGCTAATATTTTTGCTGAGTACTGCCATCAACATAAAAAACGCAATACCGGCTCCTGTTCCAAACAACACGGTCGCAAAGAGAATATGTAAATATTTTAATAACAGATAATTATCCAAGTGGTTGTTCCTTGCCGTTGCTAAACAACTGATAATAAATACCCCAAGGCTCGGCATGGCTTTTAAAGTCTTCCAGCTTATACAAACCTAAACAGGGCATTGCACCTGGCTCGAATGTGTTGCCGCTAATTAAATGTTCAGCGAGTATGATGGCCGAGAGTGTTGGAATATAGGGGCCAACACCATGAGTAGCAGTAAGCTGCCACACTAATTCAAGCGGCTTTTGTTGGTGATCAATGCCCGCTATTTTTATGCGCATACCGCCAATGTCAGTGCCAAAATTAATAAACCAATTGCTTGCTTTAACAATAGGTTTTACCAAGGGTGACCAATTAGGCACGAATTTATATTTTGCAAGCCATGCCATGAAGACCATGCCCCAATGTAACAAAGGCAATTCCAGTCCAGCCTGAAAATTTACACGTTTTACAAATGGGTAGCGCGCCGGAAACAATTCCAAATCAGGAACATCCACATTCGCTAACCAGCGTTTGCCAACTACTTTTCCAAAATCCAATTTACGAGCCGACATCCATCCGTACTTGTGAATCCAATTGCCATTTTCGAAAATCTTAATGGGATGCCCTGTATAGGAAAGAATTGCTTTAACAGTGGCTTCACCACGCTCTGCTCTGTTACCGGGTGCGATCGCGATGTCAATTTCATCCATTTGAGAAAATTGCGGTGCAAGTTTATCGATAACGACAGACGACAAACCGGGTACAGAACTGGCGCCACTCACAACCAAAAGATTGTTTGCACGTGCCTGCGAATTAAGATCACTAATATTACACACAAAGCGCCGGTCATCGGCCAAATCAATATAATGTGCGCCAGCATCAATACAAGCCTGCGGTATGCGGTAATCTTGCCCTTGGAAAGGGCCACTGGTATGAATGACTAGAAAGGGATTCAGCTGGCTCAGTTGCTGAGGAAAATCGTTACTAAAAATATCCAATGTTGCAGCAGCTAATGTAGCTTTGGCTCCGTGAGTTTTCAATTTTGTACATAAAGTTTCTGCTTTTTCTTTGTCTCTGCCTGCAATTATTAATTGAATATCAGAACGAGCAGCTAGAGCTTCGCAAATCCGCTTGCCAAAATTCCCGTAACCGCCTAAAACGAGAATAGATTTATTCATAGCTCTCCTTCTACAGCTATAGATTTTAGAAAATCTGCCAATCGTATTTTGAGCCTATCGATAGCCATAGGATGTTCCACAAATTCCGCCACATCCATTAATTGCCAATACTGGCCTTCATCGCTAAACACAATGGCATCAATTTCTTCTTGTTTGCCGTAAGCAACAAAAAAATAGGAATTACCGGTGTTATTAAAGTTCACGCCAACTTTTTTGTAGATCAAACGCGATTCGTCTAACCTAATCGCGAACTCTTCTTCCAGTTCGCGTAACACACATTGTTCTGGAGTTTCGTCGCCCTCGCGCATGCCACCGGGGAAATCCCACATGTTGGGGAAAGGAATATGCGCGAAGTCATCGCGCAAGTAGACGAGTAGCTTGTTGTCTACGATGTATGCCAGTTTGCAGGCGGTGAAATTGGAAGACATAGGATGTTGTCGGAAGTTGGTAAGCGAACTATATACTGGATTCGAATTCTTTGGCGAAGGCTTTATTTTGCCTGTAGTCTTCCGATTTAATATGTCTCACCAAGGCGTCGTATTTATCTTTTTCACCTGAGGCGTTGTAAGCTTTTGCCAAACTCCATGTTGACCAAAAATAATGAACATCGCGGGGATTACTGTTTTTCTTTTTGTAGTTTTCGATGAGTTTTACGCTTTGAGCGGGATTTTTGCCTTCGATTAAAAAAATTTCACCAAGCTGAAGCCAGCTGTCGTTAACAAACCATTTATTTTTTGGTGTTTCTTTCCAAGTTAATAAGGGTTCAAAGAGTGGTTGTGCTTTGGTGTAAAGTTTCTTTTCTTTGTAGTAATGGGCGATTTGGTATTGGTTTTCTGCAGATCGAAACCCTTTTTTGCTAAGTTCATCGGCCAAAGCCAGAGCACTATCGACTCCTTTTTCTTTTTCCACTAATGGAAGGCGGATGATGTCTGCATCTTCCGTTGATAGGTGAGACAAGCGATTTAAAAGTTCGTTACCTCGTTTTGTAGAGCCACCGACAATTGATGGAGCGTTTAAGTGGAATTTTGCCGCTGAGACCAAGGCGTCGATATTGTCCGGTGCCAGATCAACTGCCGCATCATATTGAGCGATACAGGTTTTAGCTAATTTCAACGCGGTGAATATTGAGGATTTTTGTGCTTGGCCACAATAAATGTCGCCGGACACAAGCAGTTCTTCAACACTGTTTGGTTCAGTTGCTAAAGCTTGTTCGATATATTTAATCGCGGTGTCAGCGTCGCCTTTTTCCACCGCTATTTTACTGAGATACATTAAAGATTCATTTTTAAAATTTGGTTCTTTCAGCTTCGGCAAAAAATAGCTTTCGGCTTCGCTATAATGGCCATTATTAAATGCGGTCACGCCGTCATTTGTTGATTCACTAGAATGTTGTTCTGCTGCGAAAACATGAGCAGAGCTTAAAATCAAAAGCGAGCCAAATATTTTGTGTATAAATAGGCGAATTAAGTGGGTGTTCATGGAAGTAGTCCTTTTGCCTTTTGATACAAATCATTAACGAATACTGAATTTTTTTCAGTTTTGGTGTTACTGGCGATGGCGGTGGTGACATTCATCTCCATCTGTCGCCCCTGTGTTGTACGTATTGTTTAAACACGTAGCGCCATGGAATGATAAAAGGAAAGATAACCACGCCTAAAATACTCGGAACCATTAACATCGTCGGATCATCCATTTTGTGGGCGAGCCACAAAGGCAGTGCAACGACTATCAACCACGTCGATTTCCAAATTAATTCCCACAACAAGATCGGTAGCATCTGTAGTGGATATCGAATTCCTACGATCGACAACGCCCAGAAGGCGAACAACATACATTGGACTACGCTTTCATGAGGGCCCCATTGGCGTTGGTGAAGAATAATGTCAGGCATCACATAAATACCGAGCCCGACCACAATAAGAAGATACAAAGCTCTCAATAGGTAGAGGCGAAATAACGAAACTTCATTCATGAAGAAAACTCCTGAGATAAATCTATTTTCAGCGTGCTGTATGCCGCTGGTTTTATTTATTCAACTTCCTTAAGGATTCGTTCAAGTATCACCAAACGAGACTGTACGTCAGCGAGTGTAATGTTCAGAGCTGAGAGATTTGCGGCGGTTTCAGTTTGTGCTGTTGCTACTTGAACCGCGAGATCGCGATAGGTCTCGTCTTGTGCAAGGCGAGCTTTTGCCTGAAGGATGACCGCAAGGTATTTCATGGCGAAAATCAATACGGCGGCAAGTGATGGGAAAAATAGCGCAGCAAAAATGGCATTGTCAGACATAAGAAAAGCCTCAAGTATCAGTATTAAGAGTCAAAGATTGTGCAGCCTCAGCGATAGCGGCTGGGGTCAGTTCAAGTGCAAAGCTGGTAACGTCGTAATAATTAAGCGCTTTGCCATCTTGGGATAATTCAAGTTGACTTGTCACAAGCCCAGCGTCAGCCAGTTTTTGCAGATGCAACTGCAACAAGGGCCGACTAATGCCGATCTCACGCGCAAGCTGGCTGACGTAGTTACGGCCGCCAGATGCAAGTAAGGCGATAATTCGTAGCCTGTGCGGATTAGCGAGCGCTGCTAGTGCTGCTAAAAGCTGATCGCCATTGCTGAATAAGGTTTTGTCTTTCATGTGCCAAAAATAACTTGCATGTGTAATAAAGTCAAGCGAGATGTTTAAGTAGGAGCTCTAAAGAGCGGCATTGAGGAAATAAAAAGCCCGCATCCATTTCTGAATGCGGGCTTTCGAATTAATTAAAAAGCTTAATTAGTTCTTCGCACGCTCTTCCAAAATTGCAACCGCTGGCAATACTTTCCCTTCTACGAATTCAAGGAAAGCACCGCCGCCGGTAGATACGTAAGAAATCTTGTCAGCCAAGTTCCACTTGTCGATTGCAGCCAAAGTATCGCCGCCGCCTGCTACAGAGAATGCATCGCTCTCTGCAATGGCGCGGGAGATGGTTTCGGTGCCTTGCGCGAAAGCGTCAAATTCAAATACGCCGCATGGGCCGTTCCATAAAACGGTTTTGGCATTTTTGATAATCTCGGCAACGCGTGCTGCGGTTTCTGGGCCGTAGTCGATGATTTCTTCGTCGGCTTGGATTTCGCTTGGCTTTTTAACGGTAGCGACTGAGTTGTGGTTCCATTGTTTGAAACCTTCTTTGGTGACGCGCACGTCGGTTGCGAAAACAACTTCAGTGGTTTTGCACAGGCGTTGTGCTTCTGGGATTAAATCTTTTTCGTAAAGCGAGTTGCCAACTTGATTGCCAGCTGCTGCTACGAAGGTGTTGGAGATACCACCGCCTACAACAAGAATGTCTGCAATTTTAGAGAGTGCGTCTAATACGCTCAACTTGGTAGATACTTTTGAGCCGCCAACGATGGCCACCAATGGGCGCGCGGGTTTATCGAGTACTTTTGCTAATGCTTCTAGTTCAGCCGCAAGCAATGGGCCTGCGCAGGCGATGGGTGCAAATTTGGCAACGCCGTGAGTAGATGCTTGCGCGCGATGTGCGGTACCGAAAGCGTCCATTACGAATACATCGCACAGTGCTGCCATTTTTTTGGAAAGTTCGTCTGAGTTTTTGCCTTCGCCCACGTTGAAACGAACGTTTTCCAGTAACACTAAATCGCCCTTCATTTCAAAACCGTCTACCCAGTTTTTAATGAGCGGAACATCGCGGCCTAATTTTTCACTCAGGTATTTGGCAACGGGTGCGAGTGATGAGGCTTCTTCGTAAACACCTTCGTCCGGGCGGCCGAGGTGAGACATCACCATCACTTTTGCGCCGGCAGCGAGTGCGGCTTTAAGGGTGGGGATGGATGCGTCTATACGTACAGCAGAGGTGATGCGGCCATCTTCCAGCGGTACGTTTAAGTCCTGACGAATCAGCACGCGTTTGCCGGCGAGGTCTTGGTCTTTCATGAGTTTTACGGTCATAGGAAAATCCTTAAAGCGGTTGCAAATTTATTCGCCAATGAGTTGTACGGCATCAATTTCGTTCCAGCCGGATACAGCGTTAGTGGCAAGGGTGATTTTTACGCGCTGAGTTTTAAACGCGGTTTTTTCGAAGGGAATGTTTAACCAGCTAATTGTAGATGGTTTGTATTGAGTTGCGTCTGGGCCTTTCCAAATGTTGTGGGCGCTGCCGGTTTCGTCATAGATGTCGACGCTGATAATGGCACCAGGCGCATTGTTTTGGCGAATTTTAATTTGGCTGGCATTTACCGGTTTGGCGTACTCAAGCTCAATCCATTCTAGGCCAGTGTCTGATTCTTTAGTTGCCCACGAGGTATCCCTATCGCCATAGGCTTCAGTATCTGGAGCACCTGCCGCGCGAAATGGATGGTAAGAGCTTGACGTATTGTTAATATCATTTGAATAGGTGGAGCTGGCTTTGGCGCTTACCGCCCATTGGCCTTTAGGGTCATTCTTAATAGCATCTTCCGCTAGGGCAAATTCCATGGCGTCGCGTTTTTTCACAATCTCTGGGTCTTCTTCTACCGCCGCTGTTGAGCTAGCGGGCATTGCTTCCGAGGCAGTGACTGTTGGCGTTGAGGAGCTTGCTTGTTGTGCTGGTGCGTCAGCTTTTTTGCTACAGGCAGTGATTAAAATACCTGCGGATACCAATAGCGCGAGGGTGAAATTACGATGATTCAACATGCTCAATTCCTTAATGTGGCAACCAATGTCTGTGTGGCTTAGCAGGAGCATTATTCTCTATTAAATCGGGCTATAAAACAAAACACCCGACTTGCGTCGGGTGTTTTTCTTGCTCTTAGTCTTCCAGTAATTCTTCTACAGTGCTCACGATGTTATCGACAGTAAAGCCGAAGTATTCGAGCAGCGCTGGGCCGGGAGCTGATTCACCGAAGGTGGTCATGCCCACAACGGCGCCATCCAAACCTACGTACTTGTACCAGTAATCCGCCGCTGCGGTTTCTACTGCAACGCGTGCGCTAACGCCCAAAGGCAATACCGATTCTTTGTAAGCAGCATCTTGACGATCAAACACAGACGTTGATGGCATAGATACAACGCGAACATTGCGACCTTTTGCTTTCAAAGCTTCTGCAGCTTTAACCGTTACGCCAACTTCTGAACCGGTAGCAATCAGGATTGCATCGGGTGTACCTACAGAATCAACCAACACATAACCGCCTTTGGCAATATTGGCGACTTGCTCTGGGGTACGGGCAAATGCATCCAGATTTTGACGGCTGAAAATCAATGCGGTTGGGCCAGTACGGCGTTCAACAGCTGCTTTCCAAGACACGGCAGTTTCCGTTGCGTCAGCGGTGCGCCATGTATCCATGTTTGGTGTCAAACGCAGGGTGCCGAGCACTTCGATGGGTTGGTGTGTTGGGCCGTCTTCACCCTGACCGATAGAGTCGTGGGTGTAAACGAAGATGTTTTGCAGTTTCATCAATGCCGACATACGCACAGCGTTAGCGGCGTATTGTTGGAACATCAAGAAAGTTGCGCCGTAAGCGATGAAACCGCCGTGAGCAGAAATACCGTTCATGATGGCGCTCATACCAAATTCGCGCACACCGTAATAAATGTAGTTGCCGCTTGCATCTGCCGCTTCTACGCCTTTAGATGCTTTTACCAAGGTGAGGTTAGAACCGGCCAAGTCAGCGGAGCCGCCCAGCAATTCAGGCAAAGCTTCGGCGAACAACGCAATAGCGTTTTGTGAGGCTTTACGGCTGGCAATTTTCTCGCCTTTGGCTTGGCTTTCTTGAATGAAAGCATCGGCTTTAGCCGCGAAGTCAGCAGGCAATTCACCTTTGATTACGCGGCGCTCGAATTCGGCAGCCAATTCTGGGTAAGCAGCTTTGTAAGCAGCAAATTTTTGGTCCCACGCTTTTTCAGCGGCAGCGCCTTTGGCTTTTGCATCCCAACCCGCGTAAACGTCGGCAGGAATAACAAAGGGTTCGTATTCCCAACCGAGGGTTTTGCGAACCAATGCTACTTCTTCCAAGCCCAGTGGTGAGCCGTGGCAATCGTGAGATGCTTGTTTGTTGGGTGAACCGAAACCAATGATAGTTTTGGTGATAACCAAGGTTGGTCTTGCGGTTACAGATTTCGCTTCTTCGATAGCGGCTTTAATAGCGTCAGCGTTGTGACCATCAACCGCACGGATTACGTGCCAGCCGTAAGCTTCAAAGCGCTTGGCGGTGTCATCGGTAAACCAGCCTTCTACGTGGCCATCAATAGAAATACCGTTGTCATCGTAGAACGCAATCAGTTTGCCCAAGCCCAAGGTGCCTGCCAAAGAGCAAGCTTCGTGGCTAACGCCTTCCATCATGCAGCCATCGCCGAGGAAAACATAGGTATTGTGATCAACAACAGTGTGGCCTTCGCGGTTGAATTGCGCAGCGAGAATCTTCTCAGCCACTGCCATACCCACGCCGTTAACAATACCTTGGCCTAATGGACCGGTAGTGGTTTCTACACCCACGGTGTAGCCGCGCTCTGGGTGGCCGGGGGTTTTGGAGTGCAATTGACGGAATTGCTTAATTTCATCCATTGGCAAATCGTAGCCAGAAAGATGCAGCAAGGAATAAATCAACATAGAGCCGTGGCCGTTAGACAATACGAAACGGTCGCGGTCAGCCCAGTTAGGGTTGGTTGGGTTGTGCTTTAAAAAGTCGTTCCACAGAACTTCGGCGATATCGGCCATACCCATTGGTGCGCCTGGGTGACCAGAGTTAGCTTTTTGAACGGCGTCCATGGAAAGAACGCGGATGGCATCAGCCAAGTGTTTACGGGACGGCATCGTAAGAAGCTCCTAGGTTATTTAGCAAAAGCTAGCATTTCAAAGTTGATTGCGAATAGCGGTTAAAGCGATCTCTGGCGGATCTTTTCGTCACTCATGCCTATCAACTATTAATAAGACGGCATGGTGCTGATGAATATCGTTTGGACTGTTCTACGTTCTGAGCGCTTTACTCTCATAGAACGCCCTGTGCTTACTGCTCATATGGCCGAAGAGGAGCAGAAGCCCCGTAAGAACATGTCTGGCAAACGGGGCCGCACATTCTCGCTCAGCTGGACTCAGGGGTAAAGCACAGGATGACGAAAAGTCGGTATCCAAGCGGCAGGCATAATATAGTTCATAGGACTATAAGGTCAATTCGAAGTTTTTTCGCTCATTTAAACCATTTGCGATAAAAAAGCGTAAAACCTATATCGAAATATTTTGATATAGGTTTTTTCGCCTGCTAGACTGCATCCCATGAATGAAATCCTAGACCACGATCACTTAGATCTGCCCCTGCTTACTGAGCAAGTGCATGACGCCGAACTGCCCGAGCTTTCAGAGCCAAGGGTTGTTGCTCCCACTTTAATTGACGCGGCAGGTGTTCCCTCGTTGCATGAAGTGGTATTCCTGCCTGTAGTGGACGTACCGCCAATTTTAACGGACATCGTTGAGCCTGCCTCACTGCCTACGGTGGATGCCCAATCGCTCCCCAATTTGCTTAAGGCTGCGGGCGATGGCTTCCGTTTGGAGATTTTGCGTGTGCTCGCGCAGGATTCCTTTGGCGTGTTGGAACTGTGCCGTATTTTTAACGCCAAGCAATCGGGGATGAGCCATCACTTAAAGGTGCTCACCAGCGCCGGCTTGCTCAGTACGCGTCGCGAAGGTAACAGCATTTTTTATCGTCGGTCTTATTTAGTGCCGGATAGTCCCCTCGCGAGTTTGCAGCAGGCGCTCTTTGCCAGCATCGATCAACTGCCCATCGCCGAGTCCGTGCAAGCACAACTGCGCGAGCTTGAACAAGAGCGTAGCTTGGCATCGCAACAGTTTTTTGCAGAGAACGCGCACAAATTTCGTGAGCAGCAAGATCTAATTGCCAGCTATCCCGTATATGCAGAGCACATGACACAGTTGCTCAACAACACGCCGCTACGCAATTGGACACTCGCCTTAGAAGTGGGCCCCGGCGAAGGTGAATTTTTACCGGTGCTCGCGCAAAAATTTTCGCAAGTCGTTGCACTCGATAGTTCTGCAGAGATGTTGCAGAAGTCGAAAGACCACATAGAAAAAATTAAAGAGGCGCAAAAGTACAATTTACGCAGCATGGAATTTATCCATGGGGATACCCACATTCTTGCCGAGAAAAAAGTGTTGGCGGATTGCATAGTGGTCAATATGGTACTGCACCACACGCCATCACCGGCGGATATTTTCCAAGATTTAAGTAAAGCGCTTGCTCCCGGTGGCGCGCTCTTGATTTGCGATTTATGTCGTCACGAACAAGCTTGGGCAAAAGAAGCGTGCGGCGATTTGTGGCAAGGCTTTGAACCACACGATTTTTCGCGCTGGGGTGCTGCTGCAAAATTAAATGAAGGCCAGAGCGTTTACTTTGCATTGCGTAATGGATTTCAAATTCAGCTAAGGCAATTTTTTAAACCGGCGAATTTCTAGTTATTGAGAAACCATCTTTTAAGTCGTGTGCGTCGGTGTTTAGCAATTAGGTAGTTTATGTTGGAGTCGCCATCCTTGCGTAGCGGGGATCCAGCTCTTAAAAATTTAAATTAAGTAAGTTGAAATTAAAAGCAAAAGCTGGATTCCCGCTTCGCGAGGATGACGATTCCTTTTTTTAACGAATCCCGGCTGAGTTAAACGTTATTTTTATTTGCATTAAAACAGGAAACCAACATGTCCGAATATTCCGTATTTACCTCCGAGTCAGTCTCCGAAGGCCATCCCGACAAAATGGCTGATCAGATTTCTGACGCTGTGCTTGATGCAATCATTAAAGATGATCCCAATGCGCGCGTTGCCGTAGAAACTCTGGTTAAAACTGGTATGGCAATTGTTGCTGGTGAAGTGCGCACGTCAACCTATGTTGATTTGGAAGATTTGATTCGCCAAGTAATTTTGGATATCGGCTATAACTCCAGCGATGTTGGTTTCGATGGAGCAAGCTGCGCCGTATTAAATGCTATTGGTAAACAATCTTCCGATATCGCCATGGGCGTTGACGAAGCAACCAACAAAGATATGGGTGCAGGTGATCAAGGTTTAATGTTTGGCTACGCTACCAACGAAACAGCGGTATTAATGCCAGCGCCAATTTTTTACTCGCATCGCTTGGTAGAAAAACAAGCGCAATTGCGTAAAAACGGAACCTTGCCTTGGTTGCGCCCAGATGCGAAAAGCCAAGTGACCTTGCGTTACGAAAATGGTAAGCCTGTTGCGGTTGATGCCGTTGTTCTGTCTACCCAACACAGCCCAGATGTAACCCAAAAAGAAATTCATGAAGCGGTACGTGAATTAATTATCAACCAGGTATTACCAGCAGAATGGTTGCACGCGGGTACTCAATATCACATTAACCCAACTGGCCAATTTATTATTGGCGGTCCGGTGGGCGATTGTGGGTTGACGGGCCGTAAAATTATTGTGGATTCTTACGGCGGTATGGCGCGTCACGGCGGCGGTGCTTTCTCTGGTAAAGATCCATCAAAAGTTGACCGTTCTGCTGCCTATGCTGGCCGTTACGTTGCAAAAAATTTGGTTGCTGCGGGCATTGCAGATCGATTAGAAATTCAAGTGAGCTACGCGATTGGTGTTGCTGAGCCAACATCAATTTCTGTTAACGCATTTGGTACTGGCAAATTACCTGATTCGGAAATTGTGAAACTCGTGCGCGAGCATTTCGATTTGCGTCCACGTGGCTTGATTGAAATGTTAGACCTTAAACGTCCTATTTACCGTCAAACAGCTGCCTATGGTCACTTTGGTCGTGAGCTTCCCGATTTTACTTGGGAAAAAACGGATAAGGCCGAAGCATTGAAGAAAGCGCTTTAATTTTAAAAGCAAATCCCCCTAACCCCCTTTTTCAAAGGGGGAATTTGAAATCAACTCGCATTTTTCGCAGTGATTTCAGCTCCCTCCCTTTGAAAAAGGGAGGGCTGGGGAGGGATTTAAACCCAAATTCATTTTAGGAAATACATCATGAGCTTCACAGACTACAAAGTTGCCGCCAGAACCCCCGAAGCATTTGCACAAGATGCAAACTGGGGCCGTAAAGAAATTGAAATTGCCGAAGGTGAAATGCCTGCACTTATGGCGTTGCGTCGTAAATACAAAAGCACCAAGCCTTTGGCGGACGCAAAAATCATTGGCTGTATTCACATGACTATTCAAACTGCCGTGTTAATTGAAACATTGGTGGACTTGGGTGCAGAAGTGCGTTGGTCATCGTGCAATATTTTCTCAACGCAAGATCATGCAGCAGCGGCAGTTGCAGCAGCTGGCATTCCGGTATTTGCGTGGAAAGGTGAAACCGAAGAAGAATTCTGGTGGTGTATTGAGCAAACCATTTTGAAAGATGGTAAGCCATGGGACGCCAATATGATTTTGGACGATGGTGGTGACGTAACCCAAATCGTTCACGAAAAATATCCGCAGATGTTGGATAAAATTCACGGTATCTCTGAAGAAACTACTACCGGCGTTCACCGCTTGTTGGAGATGTTGAAAAAAGGCACGTTGAAAGTTCCGGCAATCAACGTGAACGATGCCGTCACTAAAAGTAAAAACGACAACAAATACGGTTGCCGTCACAGTTTGAACGATGCCATCAAACGTGGCACCGACCATTTGCTCGCCGGTAAAAAAGCGTTGGTAATTGGTTACGGCGATGTAGGTAAAGGTTCTGCGGCTTCTTTGCGTCAAGAAGGTATGATTGTTAAAGTCACCGAGATTGATCCAATTTGTGCAATGCAAGCCTGTATGGATGGCTTTGAAGTTGTGTCGCCTTACAATGAAGGCATCAACACCGGTAAATACGAAGACATCAATCATATTGTGCTTGGCACAACGGATTTGGTGGTAACAACAACGGGCAACGTAAACGTGTGTGACTCTGCCATGTTGCGCGCATTAAAACGCAGTGCAGTAGTGTGTAACATCGGCCACTTTGATAGCGAAATTGATACCGCTTTTATGCGCAAAAATTGGGAGTGGGAAGAAGTTAAACCACAAGTGCATAAAGTTTACCGCGACAAACCGACCAACGATCATTTGATTATTTTGTCTGAAGGCCGCTTGGTAAACTTGGGTAACGCAACTGGCCACCCATCACGTATTATGGATGGTTCGTTCGCAAACCAAGTGTTGGCACAAATTTATTTGTACGAGCGCAAATTTGCTGAGCTTCCTGCAGAACAAAAAGCAGAACATTTGTATGTTCGTGTGTTGCCGAAGAAACTCGACGAAGAAGTTGCACGCGATATGGTGGAAGGTTTTGGTGGTGTCATTACCAAAATGACGGCGCAGCAAGCTGAATATATTGGCTTTGCGGTTGAAGGCCCGTTTAAGCCAGAGTCTTACAAGTACTAATAGTGTCAAACCCCTTTAGCAGGGAATCGTCATTTTAGCTGCGCGAGGATGACGACGGATAAATTAATCGATGGCATCTCGGTTGAAAAACTCAATTGAGATGCAGGATATACATTATGACTGACTCACAGCCGCGTTTAAGTTTTGAATTCTTTCCGCCCAAAACGCCGGAAGGAAAAGAAAAACTCATTAAAGTGCGCGATCAGCTCAACGCATTTGAGCCTGACTTTTTTTCCGTAACTTATGGTGCAGGTGGCTCCACGCGCGACAATACCAAAGGCGTTGTTACGCAATTTAAAAACGACGGTATTAGCATTGCGCCCCATTTGTCGTTCGGTAATGACGATCACGAAACGATCTTGCGATTGTTAAACGAATACAAATTCTTTGGTGTGGATCGCATTGTGGCGTTGCGCGGCGATGTGCCTTCTGGCATGGGTGGCCAACAACACTTGGTGTACGCAAATGAATTGGTCGCGTTTATTCGCCAACATTTTGGTCACACCTTTCGATTGGAGGTGGCTGCTTACCCAGAAATTCATCCGCAAGCAAAAAGCTACTCGGAAGATGTTCGCTATTTAAAAGGCAAGTTTGATGCGGGTGCGGATAGTGCCATCACTCAATACTTTTTCAACCCCGATTCCTATTTCTACTTTATGGAGCAAACCCGTAAAGCGGGCATCACACAACCGATTTACCCTGGCATTATGCCCATCATCAATTACCGTAACCTCACGCGCTTCTCAGACAGCTGCGGTGCAGAAATTCCGCGTTGGTTGCGCAAGGCGTTAGAGAATTACGCTGATGATGAAGAGAGTTTGAAAGCGTTCGGTGTTGATTTGGTCACTGAGTTATGTGAAGTTTTGTTGGAGAATGAAGCGCCTGGTTTGCATTTCTACACCATGAATCAAACAGAGCCCACGGCGCAAATCGTGAAAAACTTAGGCCTCGTTCCGGTAGCCTAAAGCGTGAAAAGGTTTGTCGGCGTTATGAATAAAAAAGCCCTGCTTGTGCAGGGCTTTTTTATGTCTGGCAATTGACGCAGTAAACTGTGGTGCGATCTGTCATGCGCACTTCCTTCAGCCCCTTTCCACATTCAGTACAAGGCTCGCCGCCGCGCCCGTAAACCAATAGTTGTTGTTTGAAGTAGCCTGGCTTGCCATCACCGCCGACAAAATCGCGTAATGTCGTCCCGCCTTGTTCGATGGAACGTGCGAGTACGAATTTAATATCCCGCACCAAGTCTTCGCAGTTTTTACGGGTGAGTGTTCCCGCCTTGCGAATGGGTTTTATGCGCGACATAAACAGAGATTCGTTCGCGTAAATATTGCCCACCCCCACCACTATATGGCTGTCCATAATGAATTGCTTAACGGCTTGGGTGCGCTTTCGGCTGCGTAAGAAAAGGTAATCCGCATTGAACTCGTCTGTTAAGGGTTCCGGACCTAATTTAGCCAACAGCTTATGCTTATTGGGTTCGCCATCAATCCATAACAAGCACCCGAAGCGGCGAGGATCATGGTAGCGCAGCGCTATATCGCCGAAGATCCAGTCAAAATGGTCGTGGGTATTGGGTGGCGTGTCGGTGGGCACTATGCGAAGGCTGCCAGACATTCCTAAATGAACAAGTGCCTTACCGGTCGCAAACTCAAAAAGCAGGTACTTCCCCCGGCGGTTGATATTGCGCAGCGTTTGTCCCTCAATCAAACCCGGTAGTTCGCTAGGAATAGGCCAACGGAGGCTGGGTTGGCGAATCAGGACGCGGCTGAGTTTACGATTCAGCGTATGAGGCGCTATACCGCGCAGGGTCGTTTCTACTTCGGGTAATTCAGGCATAAATAGATAAGGCGAATCATAGAGTTAGGAAAAAGCAGCTTGCCAGAAATAACAACTGGATAGAAGAAAAGTGCTGCTTATGAAGAAAAATATAATTTTGGCGTTTAAATATACAAATTTGACACGTAAAAAGTGGATATTGGCATTTTGTGTGATACAGTTCTCATTATTGTGCTGGCGCCATCACTCATTCAGGCGGTTAGTACAAAGGGTGAGAAAAATCTCAGCATATTTGTCGTCTACATTAACAAACCGCTTTATTGGAGTTCTCTAGATGAACAGGATCTTTAAATCCTTCGCTTTTCTCGCTGCCGCTTTAGGTTTATCCGCAAGCGCGAGCGCAATTACCATTACCGCATCAGCTATTAACCAAACCACGAGTTCAGTTGCGGGCGTTACTAATGTGACCTTTGATAACGGTACATGTACTGGCTATCTCTCATGCACCGGCGACTTTGCCATAGTATCTGGCAGCGCAAGCGGTCTTTACGCTACTCCTTTTTCTGATACCACTAAGTATCTCAGTGTGCCTAATCCGAGCCAAAGTACTCAAACCGCAGTATTGAGCTTGGGCGCTACTGCCAACTACTTTGGTTTATATTGGGGCTCTATTGATAGCTACAACATCATCAGTTTCTTCTTGGGCAATACGCAAGTTGCTAGCTATAACGGTGGCCAGTTACCGAATTTGACTGCAGATGGAAACCAAACTGCATGGGCTTCTAACCGTTACATTAATTTTGATTTCGGTTCAGCCAAGTTCGACACTGTGAAAATTACCAGCCACGGTTACGCTTTTGAAAGTGACAACCACTCTTTCCGTAAAACCGCAGTACCTGAGCCAGCAACTTTGCTGTTGATGGGTGTAGGTTTGTTCGGTTTGATTGCTACCCGTCGCATTAACCGCGCGTAAATTTAAAGAGTTTGAGAGAAACCCGCTTCGGCGGGTTTTTTATTGCCTGATTGTTTTATGAACTTGCCGCGTTCACTTTTAAAATCAGGTTGAGTTGATTGGCGATTAGCTGAAAGTCTTCAAATTGGCGCGCCGATAGTTTGTGGTCGGCACCGTCGGCATAAATGATGGCAACTAAGCGCTTGTCGATTCGCAGGGGAGCCATCATCAAATCACTTTTGGGTTCTAGCGCCGTCAGTGCACCGAGCGTCTTTAGGCCTTGCGCAGGCTGGTACCAAATCGCTTGTTGTACGCGCAAAAACTCGTGCAGCAGCTCGCCTTTTACAAGCTTATCCAATTCAATTTTGATGGTTTGACGCCAAAGATTAGTGCCCTTGCCTGCTACGTAGCGGATATCCAGGGACTTGGCTTTGTAATCCAGCATCGAGATAGTCACACGCGGGATTCCAGAGCCTTCATATAAAGCAGCAACCGATAGCTGCATAATTTTTGAGATGTCGCCACCCTCAAACATGATTTTGTGAATTTGGTTAATGTGCTGTTGAAATTCGTAGCCGGTACGTTGTGGAGGTGTTTCTTCTGCCAGCTCCTCGGCAACTTGAGTATCGGGCAATGCTTGGAGAAGCACTTCAACACCATAACTCTTGGCAATAACGGCAGCTTCCTCAGCCATTTGCGCGACCTGGGTTTTTGCGGCGGAGGGTGTAATACCGCAAAGTGTGGCCATATGTTGATAAATACGTTCCATCTCCGGCGAATTAACGCCTTTGTGAATGTATTTGCTCATTTCATTACCGAGGTTAACCGCGCTCGCCATGGTGGTTGGGCGCACCGTGTCCTCACAGGATTCACGGGCTAATTCGCCCAAAGACCACTCTTTAATCAGCCCGCGATTGATTTGGTTGATATCCACACCCAAGCATTCCCGCGAAATGGCAGCTTCATTTTCCGGGTGCAAATTGCGTAGAGTGACAAACTTTTCAGCGGCTTCCCGACCGGTTGATAAGAGCGCAAGTTCGCCGATATTACGCAAAAGTGCGGCGATAAATACTTGTTCTTTATGCTCACCGTTTAGGTATGGCACAAGTGCACGCGCTTGCACGGCAGCATGGAAAGATTTGGCCAGGCTTTCTATTAACAAGGCTTTCGGTTTGCCGCGCAAAAAGCTATCGATAAGGCTGCTCGCTAAGGTGATGTTTTTGAGGTTATCAAATCCCAATTGCACAATGCCACGAGAGACAGTTTTGATGGGCGTGAAGGAGCGGTTGTAATGAATGGAGTTGGCGATTTTTAGCACTTTGGAGGTGAGGTTCGCATCGCGCAGGATAATCTTAGTGAGATCATCGGTGCGGCATTCATCGTCTTCACTCAGCTCGCAAATCTCCTTTACCACGGAGTTCAGGGTTGGCATGTCTTGATCTGCCAAGGCCCGCATCCATGCATCTAAACCGCGCAGTTCGCTCATAGAGTTATGTCTTTAATGTTATGGGTATTCTCCAGTCTAGATCAGCTCTAAGGGCTTGCACCTTTAAAATCGCGCCCATAAAAAAACCCGCCGAAGCGGGTTTTAGGAAATCGGGCCATCAATTACTTGATTTTGCCTTCTTTGTAGACCACGTGCTTGCGCACAACTGGATCGTACTTTTTGATTTCCATTTTTTCTGGCATGGTGCGCTTGTTCTTGTCAGTAGTGTAGAAGTGACCAGTACCGGCGCTAGAGTTAAGACGAATTTTATCGCGCATGACGCTGCTCCTAATTAAACTTTTTCGCCGTTTGCACGGACTTCAGCCAAAACTGCATCGATACCGCGCTTGTCGATTACGCGCATACCTTTTGCAGAAACGCGCAAGCTAACAAAGCGCTTTTCAGCCTCAACCCAGAAACGGTGAGTGTGAAGGTTTGGCAAAAAACGACGCTTGGTGTGGTTTTTTGCGTGAGAAACATTGTTACCAGTAATTGGACGCTTGCCAGTAACTTGACATACTCTAGACATTCTATTGCCTCATTAAATAAATCAGCGCGCTAAGCCGGCCGTTAAGTTGGCGGCGCTGGGAGCCGTAACACAGACTAACAACCAGCTTAGAGCATTGTTGTAAGCAGCCTATTTTCAAATTCGCGGACTGAAATTTGAGTCAGTCAGGCAAACTTCACAGGGAAATTTGTGCGGGGCGCTTCACTTTGAGACCCTAAATAAAAGTACTCAAAATAACCCTGCCGCAAAGAGCCGCGTTTTATACCAAAACAGCCTTCCAATAGCAATGACTAGCTGATTTTTTAGCCAAAAAAGATGCCGAAATAGGCCATCTTTACAATAAGCCGCGCTCGGCAAAGGAAACGACCTCTTTATCGCCTACGACCATATGATCGATTACCCGCACGTCCACCAGTTGCAGTGCATCTTGCAAACGGCGAGTGATGTGCTGATCGGCTTGGCTGGGTTCGGCGATGCCGGACGGATGATTGTGGGCAAGTATGACTGCTGCAGCGTTTTTGGCGAGTGCCTTCTTAACAACTTCGCGCGGGTAAACCGATGCACCGTCGATAGTCCCAAAAAACATTTCTTCGTACGCAATGAGGCGATGTTGATTGTCCAGAAATAAGACGGCGAAGACTTCTTGCGCTTGGTGCCGCAACTGAGCGCTTAGGTAGTTGCGCACTAAATGCGGGCTGGTGAGTAAATCACCCTCTTTCATGGTGGCTGACAAATGCCGCCGCCCCATTTCCAGCACGGCTTGCAGCTGCGCGTATTTAGCGCTGCCTAAACCCAACCCTTTACAAAAATCGCTTTGGCTGGCTTCTAATAAAGGTCGCAAACCGCCGTATTCTTGTAAAAGTTCGCGGGCGAGATCCACGGCGGATTTCCCCACACAGCCTACGCGCAGGAAAATGGCGAGCAGTTCGGCGTCGGATAAGGCTTTGGGGCCAAGGGCGAGGAGTTTTTCACGGGGGCGTTCGGCAGCGGGCCAATCAGCAATCGACATAGACATTCCTTGTTTAGGTGTGGGCCCAAGTCTATGGGCGGTGGTTTGATGCGCAGAATGCGGAATCTTGATCGCAAGGTCAAGGGTAGGCTGTGCGTTTGATCGCTTTGATTAGGCTATTTGTATGATATATTCCCGCTAATCATAATAATTGCGGGGAGACTTCAATGAGCGCTTTTAAATGCTGGGCGCTGGGCGTGCTTGCGTCCTTTGCGGTAATTGCCAGTGTGCAGGCGGATTCCAGCCCTTCATCCAAACCCTTGGATGTGGATGAAAAAGGCCGTTCCCTCTTGAACTTCAACGCGGACTGGCGATTCAAGCTAGGTAAAACCGAGGGCGCAGAAGCGCCGGAACTGAATGATGATGCTTGGGAAGCGGTTGGATTGCCCCACAGTTTCAGCCTTTCTTATTTTAGAGCTCCCGCTTTTTATACCGGCGATGGTTGGTATCGCAAAGCCTTTGTCTTGCCGGAACTCAAGCCTGATCGTCGCCTATCGCTGGAATTTGAAGGTGCGTTTCAGGATGCGCGCGTCTATGTGAACGGTATTGAGCTTGCGCATCATCGCGGCGGTTACACCGGTTTTCCGGTAGATATTACCCGTGCCCTGCGCCCGGGCCGTAACGTGGTGGCGGTGAAGGTAAATAATGAGTGGCAGGCGACCTTGGCCCCCCGTGCTGGTGAACATGTGTTTAGCGGCGGGCTTTACCGCGATGTATGGCTGGTGAGTTCCGATAGCGTTCACGTGCCATGGGCAGGAACACGAGTGACTACGCCGGAGCTATCGGCAAAGTCCGGCAAGGTCGCGGTTGAGACCGAAGTTCGCAACGACAGCGCCAGCCGTGCAGACGTCTTGGTTCAAACGCGCATCCTCGATGCGCAAGGCAGCAAGGTTGCTACCCTGCCAGACCAACAACTGGTGGTGGAGCCCGGTGCTACCCTTATCGCTCGGCAAGTCTCTGGGACTATAGCGCGCCCGAGCCTGTGGAGCCCCGAAACGCCAGTGCTTTATAAAGCCGTTACCAGCTTAAAAGTGGATGGTAAGAAGCGCGATCAATACGAGACTGATTTTGGCTTCCGTTGGTTTGAATGGACAGCGGACCGCGGCTTTTTCCTGAACGGTAAGCATCGCTATTTCCGCGGCGCGAATGTGCATCAAGACCAAGCCGGTTGGGGCGATGCAGTAACCAATCGCGCCATTGAACGGGATATTCGCATGATTAAGGATGCAGGCTTTGATTTTATCCGCGGCTCCCATTACCCACACGACCCGCATTTTGCACAGATGACCGACAAGCTCGGCGTACTGTTTTTATCAGAAGCGCCCTTTTGGGGAACCGCATCCTTCAAAAACCCTTGGGGATCTTCCGCTTACCCAACCGCCGCTGCTGACCGCGCCGCCTTTGATGCCAGTGTGAAGCAGCAGCTTGCGGAGATGATTCGCATCAACCGTAACAGCCCCTCGATTATTGCATGGGGCATGGACAACGAAGTTTTCTTTACGGCTAAAGAAACGCTGCCAGAGGTTAAGCGTTTGCTGAAAGAGCTGGTTGCCCTCTCTCACGAATTGGACCCTTCACGCCCAGCGGCCATTAATGGAGCGCAGCGCGGTGACATCGACAAATTAGGCGATATAGCGGGTTACAACGGCGATGGTGCGAGCCTGTTCCCGAACCCGGGAATCCCCAATTTTGTGGCGGAGTACGGTTCTACCATGACCGACAGGCCGGGCGCTTATGAGCCCGGTTGGGACGATTTGACCAAAACACCGGGCGCAGAACCCGGCAAAGAAGGTTCGTGGCGCTTGCCTTGGCGTTCCGGGGAGGTGATCTGGGCAGGCTTTGATCACGGCTCCATTGCAGGCAAACGCTTTGGGGGTATGGGCATGATTGATTACTTCCGCTTGCCCAAACGCCAATATTATTGGTATCGCAACGCCTACGCGCAGGTGCCACCACCCGTGTGGCCGGTGGAGGGAACACCAGCGGCACTGCGTATCAAAACCAGCGCCCCCACCATCAAACATGCGGACGGTACTGACGACGTGCAGGTGATTGTAAGTGTGGTGGATGCAGACGGGCATCGCTTAAGCAACAGCCCACCCGTTCATTTGATGATTGAATCTGGCCCCGGTGAATTTCCCACGGGCCGGAGCATAGACTTTGCACCCGATAGCGACATCACCATTCGGGATGGCGAAGCGGCTATTAGCCTGCGTAGCTGGCAGGCGGGTGCGACTCGTTTGCGCGCCAGCTCCCCCGGCTTGAAAGACGGCTTGGCAGTGGTGCGCACGCTGGATGGCCCACGCTTTCTGGAAGGCGCTACACCGCTGGCGGCGGATCGCCCCTATGTTGCCTTTACCAACCCAGTACGTGAACGTGAGGGAGATGGCTCCTTCGGCCTGAATAACCCCACCTTCGCGAGCTCCAACAAACCCGGCCACAGCTCGCGCTTGGCGAACGATGGCAATATGGCGACCTATTGGGAGAGCGGTGCAAAGGATACGCAGATGACCCTGACCCTAGATCTTGAGCGTGTGGTGGAAGTCCATAATCTTACCCTCAGCTTTCCGCAGGCAGCACCCTATGGATTTGTGGCCGAGGTGGAAGACCGCACCGGGAAATGGCGCCGGTTGGTGGAGCAAATCGAAGGCCAGGATGCCAGCCAAACGCGCAAGCTTGAAACCGAATTCATTCAGGGGCGCCGTATCCGCATTAGCCTTCGCCCCACAGCCGGTGCCGTGAACGGGTTGGCCGAGGTTCAGGTGGGCGGTGCTTTGAAAACCGATTAGGTGTGGGAGTGCATAACCGGCCACAAGCTCCGGTTATGCGGTGGGGGGAGGTTGGAACGCGAGGTTAAAAATGCGGCTGCATTTGCCGAAAACACATCTGGCAAGCGCAGCCGAGGGGTCACACACACTTACAACGAAGAACAACACAAATCCGGTTTATTGAAGTTGGGGTTCAACCCATTGAACAACATCTTTACTTAAGTCCTTCAAACATTTACGCGTAGCCGCACACACGGTCACCCCATTGCTGCCTAAGTCGAGCACGTTGCTGGAGGGCGTAAATTCATTCAGCGCCATAATTGCGCAGGTGTGTTTGGCGGTGGTCATATTTTTGCCTTTTAACACAGCGGCAGTGATTTGCACTTTGGGCAGGTTGGAATCGCGCTCGGTGCCAAATTGGCGATCGCCCAAGACCAATTGCTCAACGTCGATCAACAATACGGGCACAACGCCATTGCGAATTTTGTCGGCTGTGGATACCGGCTCCATACGAATGCCGTCTATTTTTCCCTGTTCAACCAGGTTATCAACCAAGACTTTATCGAGGTCGCAAGGAAAGCCAGATTGTTTGTATTTGTAGCCCGGTACATTAAAGCCCAGGTTTTTGTTCACATACACAAGGGGCGCTTTAGCGCTGAGCGGTTGTTCGTCAGCAGCCATAGCTACTGTGGGGGCCACTATGGAGATGAGCAGAGCTGGAATGAGTAGTGAGTATTTCATAGCCTGTTACCTGTATGTTTGATTGTTGATAACAGCACCCCAAGCCGGCGCGAGCTTTCCCAGCAAGAGTGCGTTGGAGTAAATATATTGCAATTGCGCAATAAAACACTGACCATACAAAAACCTGTTGCTTACCTTTTGCTTACCAAAAAATACTCCTTATAAATCAATAATATACAAAATAATTCGAAAGCGGCAAAACTTGTCTTTCACAGGTTCGATCTTGCAAAATTGCGGTCAGGTCAGGGTTTGTTCATCGCCGTGCTGGCAATCCCCTAATATAAGAAGAAGTTGACTTTGGAAGACATGAAAAGGTAAGCGCTATGAATAGGGCTCGCGCGTTAAAGGCAAAGAGTGTTGCCTGATGGACGCAAATAAAGACACACGTTTTACACTTGGCCAAGTCCAAGTGTCGCCCTCTCACAACACACTGAGCGCGGGCGAGCATTCGCTAAAACTCCAACCCAAGGTGATGGCGGTACTGCATTACCTCGCGCGGCACCACGGAAGGGTGATTAGCAATGAGGAGTTGATTAAAGAGTTGTGGGACGGGCGGATTGTTACCCACGGGTCGGTACAAAAAAGTATCAACGCTTTGCGTAGCGCCCTAGCCGAGTTTTTGGGCGATCAGGAAGTCATCGCCCATTACTCCAAGCGGGGTTATCAGCTCAAGCTGGAGCCCGTCTTCGCGGTTGTTGATACAACGGCGGTTTCCCCTGAGATTCAAACGCCAGAGTTACCGGCAGCTTGGCATTGGCCGCGCCCTGCACTGTGGATTGGGGTGCTAAGCGTGTTGGTGATTATGTCGGGCGTATTCATCTACAGTGGTGCGCCCCATATTCGGGTGGTTAAAGCCCACAAAACCCTCTTTGTAACCAGCCAAGGCTACACCAACGAAACCGGCCATGAGCGCAACGCGGTACCACACCCGGATAACGAGCACGTGGCGTACATTCGTGAGAAGTTCAATAGCGATAACCGCGGTGAAACTGACAGCGACATTCTGGTGCGCGACAAAAATGGCAAAGATTGGCGCGTTGCCAGTACGCACGGCTCTTGGTTCAAAATGGCATGGTCACCCTCAGGCCAGCACTTGGTGGCGGTGGAGGTTCGTCGCAGCGAAGGCTTGCCCTTCAGCCCCAACTTTTACGAAAAGCCAAACTATCTCTACTCCTTCCATATCTTCAGCTTGGATTTAGCCAACAATCGCCTATTGGAAAAGCAGCTGCTTAGCCAATGGCAAGGGCGTATTTTTAGCGTGACTTGGTGGGATGATGCTACCTTGGAGTTCGTTGCCAAACAGGGGCCAAACGCCCGTAACGCCCGCTACCGCTACTCTATTCAAGACCAGCGCCTGAGTATGTTAGATGACGTTGAAGGCGTGACCAACCCCGTCGCCAGTGCCGTTTTGAACAAAAAAACGGTTATCGCCAGCCTCAACAAAAATGCCGTGCAAATTGATTTTTTGAACGAAGACCAAACCCGCATAAGCCGCTGGCCGCTTAAAGTCCCGGCGGCAGATATCAGTTGGATTCCCGATGGTAGTGGCGTACTCGTCTACGCGGAGGATGAGCGAAAACTATTCACGCTTTACTTGAATGGCGAACAAACGCAGATTCCCCTCACCGATGTGAAAGACCGCGTCTTCTCGCGCCCGCGCTTTCGCCCGGATGGCGAGGCCATCTTCTATACCGAGGAAAAGCGTAGTTCCAACATCTTCTTGCTCAGCCTAGATGGCAATAAGGCAAAACTCACCGACAACAACGATTTCAACTACAGCGCCAGTTTTTCACCTGATGGCGAGCGCGTGGTTTATGCATCCGTCCGCAATAATCAAATCCACCTATGGTTGGTTGAGGGCGGAGCGGAACGGCAGCTCACCAGCCAGCCAATTCCTAAAAAAGTAGGCGTCATCAGCTGGTCGCCAGACGCAGAACATTTGCTGTTTAGCGCAGGTTCAAACCTCTACGACTACACCTTTAAAACGGCTGAAACCAATCTGTTACTGAACGAAAACGAGCGTATGGAGCCTATCGCCTATCACCCGGAAAAACACCGCGCGCTTGTGCTTAAAAGCAATGGCGAGGTGCGTAACCTTTGGCGAATCAACACGCAAAACCAGCAACAAAAGCAGCTCACATTTGGCACTGTAGGCTCAGCGGTTGAGTACGGCGGGGATGTGTATTTCCAATATGTGGGCGAAAACAGTTTGTGGGTATTACGTCAGAAGGATGATACCTTGGAACAAATCGCCCCCAGTATTGGCGACAACAGCAAATTGCTCAGGGTAGATGACAAGGGCATTTACCTGATTCGCGGCGGCATGTGCCGTGAATCTGATCTCTACTATTTCGATTTTGGCAAAGCCGAACTCACCACCGCGCTTAAGCGGGATACCAACATTGTGTTTACAACGTCTTTTAACCCCGTCAAAGGCTTGCTACAAACCGATTGCTACTTGGCGGAAGCGAACATTGTGTTGTTAAAGTAGTTTTAAGGTGCCATTCACCGCTGGGCTTGTTTTGAGTCAAAAGTATTCCCGGCCATCTAGCTAGTCTTTTGGTTAAGGCTAATCAAGAGGAGATTCAAGATGGGCAAGAAGATTTTGTTGATTCAAGGGCACCCAGACGCTGCACAACATCACCTGTGCAATGCACTGGAGCGCGCCTATGCCAGAGGAGCCGACGTGGCCGGTCATGAGATTCGGCATTTGGATGTAGCCTCGCTCGATTTCCCGTTACTGCGCAGCCAGCAGGAATGGGAATACAGCCCCTTACCCGAAAGCCTTAAGCCCGCGCAGGAGGCCATTCTCTGGGCGGAACATCTGGTGTTTTTCTTTCC
The DNA here is from genome assembly GCA_964581625.1 of uncultured Cellvibrionaceae bacterium. Taxonomy (GTDB): domain Bacteria; phylum Pseudomonadota; class Gammaproteobacteria; order Pseudomonadales; family Cellvibrionaceae; genus Cellvibrio. Next base: position 17,229 of record CAZOPE010000007.1, on the reverse strand, counting down.
TCTGTGGATGGGCGATATGCCTGCTCTGCTCAAAGGTTTCCTCGAGCAAGTCGCTCGGCCAGATTTTGCATTTAGTGCCGAGGGCGGCAATCCCTTTGCAAAAAAAGGGCTAAAGGGGCGTTCTGCCCGTGTTGTCGTTACCATGGGAATGCCAGCCGTAGTTTACCGGTGGTATTTTCGCGCCCACAGCATCAAGTCGCTGGAACGTAATATTCTCGGTTTCGTCGGCATCAGCCCTGTGAACGAAACCCTGATTGGAATGGTGGGTAACATGGATGCCGACAAAGCAGCAAAATGGATGAAAAAGCTTGAAGCTCTGGGTAAGGACGCTGAATAGCCGTTAAATCACCTGTCGCAAAAAGCCGCTAACGGATTGGAATCATTCGATTTCTCGCCGTAATCGCTGTTTCTGCGGTTAGTAGTCAGTTACATTGCGCTACAATTACGTACTGACTAATCAACCTAAGACTTGTCTATGAGTTCGCTCGCCAATAAACGTATTCTGCTGGGTGTAACAGGCGGCATTGCAGCCTACAAAAGCGCGGATTTGGTACGCCGTTTACAAGGCGCAGGTGCCGATGTTCGAGTGGTTATGACTGCCGCGGCGCAGGAATTTATCACCCCACTCACCATGCAGGCGCTCTCTGGCAACCCCGTGCATACCACCTTGCTCGACCCTGAGGCGGAAGCTGGTATGGGGCATATCCAATTGGCAAGGTGGGCAGATTTGGTTCTCGTTGCCCCCGCAAGTGCAGATTTTATGGCGCGTATGGTTCAAGGCCAAGGCGATGATTTGCTAACGACGGTATGTTTGGCAACGGCAGCACCTATCGCCTTGGCACCCGCCATGAACCAAGGCATGTGGCGCAACGCTAGCACTCAAGCAAATGTCGCCACCTTAATTGAGCGCAAGATTCACCTGTTCGGCCCCGCCGCTGGTGAGCAAGCCTGTGGCGATGTGGGCCCCGGCCGTATGCTGGAGCCCCTTGCTTTGGTAGATGCCGCTGCTGGTTTGTTTGCGACCGGCTTACTTGCAGGCAAGAAAGTCGTCATCACCGCTGGCCCAACGCGCGAGGCAATTGACCCTGTGCGTTACATCAGTAATCACAGTTCTGGCAAAATGGGCTATGCCTTGGCGCAGGCCGCTGTTGAAGCGGGCGCTAAAACCGTGCTGATTTCTGGCCCAACCCAATTAATTGCACCGGAGCGCGTTGAATTTGTTGCAGTAACCACTGCCCAAGAGATGCTTACGGCAAGCTTGGCGCATGCAGACTCCTGCGATTTGTTTATCGCCGCCGCGGCAGTGGCGGATTACCGCGCTGCGCAGGTAGCGGAACAAAAAATTAAAAAATCCGGTGATGACACTATGACTCTGGAACTGGTAAAAAATCCGGACATAGTGGCCACGGTTGCGGCGCTGCAAAACAAACCTTTTACCGTAGGTTTTGCAGCAGAAAGCGAAAATCTAATCGCCCACGCACAGCAAAAACTAGCGCGAAAAAATTTGGATATAGTGATTGCAAACAATATAAGCGTCGCAGGCATAGGATTTAATGCGGATGACAATGCAGTCACGCTGATTGATAAAACCCAACAACAGGAAATCAGTCAACGCAGCAAGCAGCAACTCGCCCGTGAGTTGATGTTGGTGTTTGCGAAAAAAATGAATGAGCAGGTTGCTACCTAAAGACTTATCGAATCTAACAATAATCGATTTATTTAGGATTGAAACAACGCCACTCAATTAACACTCAGGGGACAATGTGGACGATCTCGATAAAAAAATAAATAAGCCCAACCTTGCAATTATTCCGCAAGTCGTCGCGCCTTCGCCATCCAGCGCAGCATCGCGCTCGGCGGCGCGCGCGCAAGAACAAGCTAAACGCAAAGCGGCTGCTCAACAGCGATTATTGTTTATTATGCTCGGCGGTGCCCTGGTGTTAAATTTAATTCTGGGCTATTTCCTGTACGGCATTATGGTGCAGGACGTTTCGCGGGAAAACGAACAAAAAGCTATTCAACAAGAATTAGATTCTGGCGCGCAAGTAGCTCGCAAATACTTAAAAGATCACCAAGACATTCTAAACCAGCTCGCACAAAACACCGCTCTCATTCAGGCTCTGAACGAAAAAAATAAAGAAGCGTTCTCAGTTTTGTCCAAATCATTTTCTGAACCTATTGAGAGCGCGATTGATCTACGCATTTTTATCGCAGGCGATATAGATATAGATCCAACGGGCATTGTACCTATTCGCTACGCAGAACTGGATCTGCTCCGTCGCGCCGAACGCGGCGAAAAAGCCTTTGCAGAAGCGGCGCGCATTAACGAAAAATGGCAAATTCATTTTGTTGCGCCGGTTATGGCCGGTAAAGATTTACCTTTGATTGGTACTTTGATGTTGACGCTCGACGGTGAAAAACTCAAAAAAAGCTTTCAAGCAACAAGCGGCGGTAATGGCGAAAAAGTTCTACAGCAAACATTTGCCAAATCACCTGCAGTGGCCATTATAAAATTGGGTGCTGGCAATGCACTTCCCAGTCAGGTATTGGCGGTACCTGCGAGCAACTGGGAAATTAAATTTACCGCGTCTGACGCTCTGGTTGCTAACGTAGAAGAGGCCCCTACTCTTTGGGTATTGGCAATAGGTTGCTGTACGGCCTTAAGTTTATTTCTTGCGTTAGTGTTAAGCCGATTCCTCGTAAGAGCTGAGCAAGAAGCGGAGCAGCAATTAGCGCCTACGGTGGCAGAAGTTAATAAAACAACAACCGCCCCGATTGTTGAAAACTCACCAAGCCCAATGTTCCAAAAGCAAGATATTCTGGATATTAAAGTCATCGACGAAGACGAAAATATTTTAGGCTTGAACGATACGCGCAATAAAAAACAAGCGAAGGAATCTGCAGGAGCAATCAAGCTCGACGAATCCAGTGTGCCCACACATATTTTCCGCTCTTACGATATTCGTGGCGTGGTGGGTAAAGATTTGGATGTGAGTCTTGCGGAAAAAATTGGGCAAGCCGTGGGTAGCGAAGCGCTCGATAAAGGTGAGAGTGCGTTAATTGTTGCGCGAGATGGTAGAACTCACAGCCAAGAGTTAACTAACGCGTTAATCAAAGGTATTTTACGCACTGGCTGTAATGTAGTGAATATAGGTGTTGTTCCAACGCCACTCATGTATTTTGCGACCTATCATTTTTCTGATGTTCGCAGCGGAGTTATGGTTACTGCCAGTCATAACCCAGCGGAGTACAACGGGTTTAAAATTGTTATTAACAATAACGCTTTAGCCGATGAAGCCATTACCGAATTGCGTGCACGAATTTTACGTCAGCAAGTGCATCAAGGTATTGGTGAAGAAAGTTTCCGTGAAATTATTCCTCATTACATCGAACGCATTTTTTCCGACGTTGCGCTCGCGGGTGATGTGTCTTTGGTAATAGACGCGGGCAATGCCGTAACCGGCGTAGTTGCACCGCAGTTATTTGAAGAGTTGGGTTGCCAAGTTACACCGCTCTATTGCGATCTGGACGGAGAATTTCCCAATCACGATCCAGACCCAACACAAGAAAGCAATCTGTTTGCATTGATTGAAAAAGTGAAAGAAATCAACGCCGATATCGGTGTTGCATTTGATGGCGATGGTGATCGTTTAGTCGTAGTGACTGCTAAGGGCGAGATTATTTGGCCTGATCGTTTATTAATGCTTTTTGCTAAAGATATTTTGGCGCGCAACCCCGGTGCGGACGTATTGTTTGATGTGAAATGTTCGCGGCAATTGAATCAGGTTATTAGCGGCTATGGCGGTCGTCCTATTATGTGGAAAACTGGCCATTCACCCATGAAAGCCAAGATGGTAGAAACCGGCGCATTAATTGGCGGCGAATATTCCGGTCATATTTTTATCAAAGATCGGTGGTATGGTTTTGACGATGGCCTCTATGCCATGGCGCGCTTGCTGGAAATTGTCACGCTGCGCGATCAATCCATTGACGAGATTTTCTCCGCCTTCCCGCAGCTATTGATTACGCCAGAAATCAAAGTAGCTGTACCCGATAACGAGAAGTTTGAGTTAATTAAAAAATTGGCAGAAAACGGCGACTTTCAACAAGGTAATGTCACCACCATTGATGGTATTCGTGTTGACTACAGCAAAGGTTGGGGTTTGGTGCGCGCTTCCAATACGTCGCCTGCATTAACCTTACGGTTTGAAGCAGAAAGCCAAGAAGCTTTGGTTATTATTCAGCAAATTTTTAAACGCGAGTTGTTGAAGGTTGATTCAAACCTCGCGTTGAAGTTTTAATTTTTTATTGATTACAGGAATTATTTATGTCACTCAATCGTGATTCGGCAATGAACATCGCCAATGTATTAACAGAAGCACTTCCATATATTCAACGCTTCACGGGCAAAACCATTGTCGTGAAATTTGGCGGCAACGCAATGGAAGGCGAGGCCTTACAAAATAGTTTCGCGCGCGATATCGTTTTAATGAAGCTCGTCGGTATGAACCCCGTTGTTGTGCACGGCGGTGGCCCACAAATTGGTAGCTTGTTAGAAAAGTTAAATATTAAATCAGAATTTATTAACGGTATGCGCGTGACCGATAGCGCCACCATGGACGTAGTGGAAATGGTTCTCGGTGGAACCGTAAACAAACAAATCGTTAGCTTAATCAACCGTAATGGCGGTCAGGCAATTGGTTTGACAGGTAAAGACGGCCAACTTATTCGCGCAAAAAAATTAACTGTCACTCACAAAACGCCAGAAATGTTAGCGCCAGAGATTGTTGATATCGGTCACGTCGGTGAAGTATCTGGCGTAAATACCGCCGTAATCGACATGTTGATTAACAGCGATTTTATTCCCGTTATTGCGCCGATTGGCGTAGGTGAAGATGGTTCTTCTTACAACATCAATGCGGACTTGGTTGCTGGCAAAATTGCAGAATACTTGCACGCCGAAAAATTAATGTTGTTGACCAACGTAGCAGGCTTGCAAGATAAGCAGGGCAACGTTTTAACGGGTTTGAGCACGCAGCAAGTTGATGCGCTCATTGAAGACGGCACTATTTACGGCGGCATGTTGCCCAAAATCGCGTGCGCTTTGGATGCGGTAAAAGGTGGTTGCACCAGTGCTCACATTATTGATGGCCGCGTAGATCACGCTGTCTTGTTGGAAATTTTCACCGATGCCGGTGTGGGTACGCTCATCACGAACAAGCCAAAAAGTTAAGCTTATAGCAGGCGCGAGAGCCGCGTCTGCTAAATCTACCACGGAAGTCAGGTGTAAAAATGAGTAAGCTTGCAACAACCCTAACGCGCCGCGAGCAAATTTTAGCGGCGCTCACCAAGATGCTTGAAGCCAGCCCCGGCGAACGTATCACCACGGCCATTCTCGCAAAAGCTGTTGGCGTGTCTGAGGCGGCGCTTTATCGGCATTTCCCCAGCAAAACAAAAATGTTTGAAGGTTTAATCGAATTTATCGAAGAAAGTGTTTTTTCAAACATCACTGCAATACTTGTCGAAGAAAAGTTGGCGACTAAACGCTGCGAATTAATTGTTAAATCGCTCCTGCTTTTTGTTGAAAAAAATCCTGGCTTGTCGCGCTTACTGGTTGGAGATGCATTGACGGGAGAAACCGAGCGTTTGCGGCAACGCATAGTGCAGTTTTTTGAGCGCATAGAGGCTCAGTTTACGCAGGTGCTACGTGAAGCTGAGTTGCGCAATCAAATGCGCACTGCATTACCTGCTGCCGCTTTTGCACATTTATTAATGGCATACATAGATGGCGTTTTAGTCAGGTTTGTGCGAAGTGAGTTTCAGCAATTGCCGACAGATCATTGGTCGGATCAATGGAATGCGCTGGGGTCTTTATTAGTTAATGCAGAATGGACTGACGCTTAAACGGAATATAAGTAAACCGGCAATGCCGGTTTACTTGGGTTGACTGGTAATTTCGATAAAGCGGGCTTTATCTTTTTCATATTTTTCAGCAGCACCATCGTATTCAGCTTGGCGTTGCTTGATCTGATTATTCAAATCTTTTTCTTCATTTCGTAGTGTCGCAATATTTTTCAAAATATCCTCTGAAACGGTTTTTCCATTGCGCTCAATAGCCGCAGCGTGTTCTTCCTGCGCTTTTAACTGCGTTTTAACGTTGGCTAGATTCGCCTGCAAAATATTAATGGTATTGAAGAGTTCTTGCAGGTTGCGTGTCTTGGCGGATTCAATGTCTTTAACAGAACTGTACGTTCTACGCAGTTCTAAATCCGTTCGCGCTTGTTCCTTGGCTGCTCTGCGCTCATTGGCAATACGTTCCGCATCAGCTTCTGGCGGTGAAGGCGGCACCACTTTTAACACCTCTCCGCCAATGGTTAACATTTCGTAACCATTGCGCACGTACTGTGGCGGTATAGTTTGCGAAACCACTTTTCGCCCATCGCTCAAGGTATAGCGGAAAAACACTTTTTTATCTTGTGCGAAGCTATTAACACTCGCGAATACAAAAAGGCCGCTGAGTAAAAGCGAGGAAAGAAAATGGATTCGTTGTTTCATAGCCATCAAAAACTACCAAAAAAATTTAGACTTGAATGTCAGGCACACACGTTAACGTGGCGTACCTGAACCTTAGCTTAGTCTACACCGTAGGTTGAGCGATAAGCTTTAATCTTATTTACCATGTCCTGCTGGTTTGACTGGCCTTCAAGATAATGGATTATATGGTTTAAATTAATAATGCTTACCACTGGAATGCCAAAAGATTGTTCAACTTCCTGAATGGCAGATAATTCACCTTGACCGCGCTCTTGACGGTTAAGACCAATTAATACGGCGGCGGGTTGTGCGCCCGCTGCTTGAATAATAGACATGACTTCGCGCACTGCAGTTCCCGCCGTGATCACGTCATCAACAATCAGAACTCTGCCCTTTAATGGGGCGCCCACTAAAGTACCACCTTCGCCGTGATCCTTTGCTTCTTTACGGTTGTAGCAATAGGGTAAATCTTGGCTATGATGATCTGACAAGGCAATCGCTGTAGTTGCTGCCAGGGGAATACCTTTGTAGGCTGGGCCAAAAACAATATCAAAATCTATGTTGGCGTCTTTGATGGCCGCTGCATAGTAACGGCCAAGCTCGGCGAGAGCGCTACCTGTTTGGAATCGGCCAGCGTTAAAAAAGTAAGGGCTGGTACGGCCGGACTTGAGGGTGAACTCACCAAAGCACAGGGCTTGGTGCTTAATCGCCAGCTGAATGAAGTCGTGCTGGTATTTTTGCATGCAAATTTCCTATTTATGAACTAAGTTTTAAGATAATAAGGTCGGGCAGACTCAAGAATAAGATTTTAGGGGCTTTACTCAATTGTCATTGGTTATCCAGTTGTTTTCCTACTTACAAATTCCCGTAAACCTTTAAAAATTGTATCAATCCGAAACATAGGTAACACATTGTGACAAACCTTGGGTATCATACACAGTCCGTAATCAAGGGGCTAACATGAGAGTTATAAGTCTTAGCGTCGATGGTATTGTTCAGTCGGCGCAGCGCGGTCTTTATGACTGGCTGGCAAATCAGGATGCAGATTTAATCTGCCTGCAAGACCTCCGCGTTCGCGAACGCGATATGGAAAAGCCTGAGTATCAACTTGACGGCTACTTTGCTTATTTCTTTGACTCCGGAACCAAAAACTACAATGGCGTTGCCATTTATACCCGCTATCAGCCCAAAGCATTGATTTACGGATTGGGTTTTGCGTCCGGCGTAGATATGGAAGGCCGTTACTTGCAGGTGGATTACGAACAATTAAGCGTTGGCTCCCTGCTCGCTCCCAGCGCAACGTCCGAAGTTGAATCTCAAGAAGTTAAAATCAAATTCTTTGATGATTTCCAAGCACACCTCGACAAAATTACCCGCAAGCGTCGCGAATATATTTTCTGTGGTAACTGGGCAATGGCTCATACTCCGCGCGATGTTAGCAACTCAACGGAAAACCAACACAATTCCGGTTTCCTCCCCCACGAGCGCCAATGGTTGAGCCAACTCTACAACCAATTAGGTTACGTTGATGCGTTCCGCCGCGTTAACAAAGATGCCGACGAATATAGCTGGTGGCCATCAGGCGCTAAAGATGAAGGCGACGGCTGGCGAACAGACTTTCAGGTTGTTTCCAACAGTATCGGCCCTAAAGTTGAATACGCTGCAATTTATAAAACCCAGCAGTTCTCAAGCCATATGCCGGTCATTATTGATTACGATATTGAACTTGCGCCTTAAGCAAGATGTATTAAGAAACTCGCTCCCTAACCCGAGCGAGTTTTTTTATTTTGGGCATTGAATAAAAAAATAACAGTATCCCTACTATTCCTCCATATTCATCTTCCAAGTTTTACAGGAATCTCAAAGAATAATTTGCGGTAACAACCTTTTTCACCGCATACAAGGACACCCTATGAACATTGGCGAAAAAATAAAGCAACTCCGCACGGAGAAAAATCTCACGCAACCACAATTGGCAGAAGCTATTGGCATTGAGCAATCCTATTTATCAAAACTGGAAAACGATAAATCCATTCCCTCGGCGGATATTTTTCAGGCAATCCTAAAAGCATTTGCAATTGAAGTTGGTAGCTTTCTGGAAGGCATTGATGAAAAAATTATCTATCGTCAGTTACGGCAAATTCCTGAAGTAGCGAATTATCTTAACGCTGGAGTTGCTTACAAAATCCGCAATATTAAAAAGTGGCTTTTTGGATCTGCTGCAGCCTGTGTTATCGGGTTGACCTTAATAGTCGCAGGATATAAATCTCTATTATTCAGCAGCTCACAATATGAATACATTTCTGAAGGTGTTCTATTGCCGGGAGAGCCGGTAGATTTTTTAGCCCACTGGGAAAGATACGAAGCTAAAGATGCATGTACTTACGCAGTGAGTGATGAATGCGCCAAGAAGTCTGAAGAAAAAGCAAACAAAGCAAAAGCAATGAAGGCAAGGAATAGGTTGGATACGGTCTTAACTTATATGTATCAAGGGAAAGCAATCTATAAAAATGTTGAAGGTGGATTGAGGATTTACAACTTCGTGGCGAGAAACCAAATTTCACGTCGTGAAAACAGCTATTTAATATTATTTGGTAGCTTTCTAACTTTCGCGGGTATCTTCGGATTCTTCGTAGAAATTCGCCTGCGAAGAATCTAAATCACAGCCATAAAAAAGGCGCACCCAGTGCGCCTTTTTTGCGTTCAACAGCTTAGTAATTAGCTGTTTACTGAATCTTTCAATGCCTTACCAGCTTTGAAGTTAACGCTGTTAGAGGCTTTGATTTCAATGGCAGCACCGGTTTGTGGGTTGCGGCCAGTGCGGGCAGCGCGGTGGCTTTGACTGAAGGTGCCGAAGCCGATCAGGGTTACAGCTTCGTCGCGGCTTAGGGCGTTGGTGATTTGCTCAACAATGGCAGATACGGCTGCATCGGCTTTTTCTTTGGTTAAATCAGCTTGGGCGGCAACGGCCGTTACGAGATCTGCTTTATTCATGGTGTGTTCCTTAGACTGGTCTTATTTAGGGTTGTTGTTTTACGTAGGGCAAGCTTTTAATGCCGCCTGGAAATTTGAGCTGCTAGAATGCCAGCTTCTGATGACTTTAGCCTAGGGTTTTTTCACCTTGCCAACTATTTCACATTTCAGGCGCTCTTTGCGCTGGTCCGCTCGCCCTAGCCTGTCATCGCCCCTACATCCTAGTACATCTTTGCAAAACTGGCTGCTCGATGAGGGCTCATTAACCGCAAAACTCGTAAAACTGAGTCATGGCCAGTTTCGAGTAGAGGTTTTGCGACAGGTCTATAGCCGGGTTTCTTTGAACGAAGCTCTGGCGCTGAGGATTGATCCACACCATTTATGTTTGGTGCGCGAGGTGATCCTGCGTGGTAACGATCAACCGTGGGTGTTTGCGCGCAGTATCTTCCCCGTAAGTAGCCTGACGGGCTCGCTGTATCGTCTTCGCAAACAGGGAAGCCGCTCTTTAGGTGCATTTTTGTTCACCCAGCCACACTTAAAACGCAGCCCCATTGCCCTCAGCTTGATTAGTCGCCATCATGCTTATGTTCCAGCAAACCTGCTGGGAGACGCGCAGGTCTGGGGCAGGCGGTCGATATTTTCCATCGACAACAAGCCGCTTTTGGTCAGCGAGGTTTTTCTGCCCGGGTTTCCGGGAAACCAATAACGACATCAACACCATAGCCGGACGACCGTCTATGCGTAACTGATTCGGGGACGACCCCTTAACTCTTTAGGGGCTCTTATGAGTTGGTTACTCTTGATACTGGCTGGTTTGCTCGAAGTCTTGTGGGCAGTTGGGCTGAAATACACCGAAGGCTTCACCAAACTGTGGCCGACCTTGATAACCGTAAGTGCCATGCTCGTTAGCTTGGCGCTCCTGGGCGTAGCCATGAAAACCCTGCCCGTGAGTACAGCTTACGCGGTGTGGATGGGCATTGGCGTTGTGGGCACGGCCATTCTTGGCATTATGGTGCTCAATGAACCCGCGACCTTTGGGCGCTTATTCAGTATCTGTTTAATCCTTGCGGGTGTGATTGGCCTTAAGCTGACAACATCGGCCTAATTTTTTAGTCCGCGCCCGGCGCGGTTGTTACAGGTGCAGTTCTTTTATGACCAGCGACAAACCTACACCGACAGACTCCGCCGCCGAGCAAGTAGCGACAACATCTGCGGCTACCGCTGCCCCCAAAAAAGCACCCGCACAACCTAAAAAGCCGGTAAAAGCCACCGCAGCTAAACCAGCTGCGGCAACGGTTGATAAGAAGCCAGTAACCGAAGACCAAATACCGGCGAAAAAACCACAAGCATCTACTTCGCCGAAACCGACGGCTAAAAAAGCCGCGCCCACACAACCCAAACCGGCTGCTAAAAAGCCCGCTGCCAAACCAACTCAAACACCCACCGCTGCAAATGTGGAAGGACAAAAACCGAACGTTGCCGCAGTAGCTCCAGCTCCACAAAAGTCAGCGCCCAAAGCGCGCAAACGCAAGCCTTTACCGCCGACTATTCAGCGGATTAGCAACCGTTTACCCCATTTCCTACAGTTGATGCGCCTGGATAAACCCATTGGCACCTTGCTACTGCTGTGGCCAACCCTTTGGGCGCTCTGGCTCGCGGCGAAAGGGATGCCCAGCCTTAAAAATCTAGTAATTTTCAGCCTGGGCGTTTTGGTGATGCGATCTGCCGGTTGCGTTATCAATGACTTTGCCGACCGCAAAATTGATGGGCGAGTTGCACGCACCCAAGGCCGCCCGCTCGCCACCGGGGTGATCAGCAGCCGCGAGGCACTGATTTTATTCGTCTGCCTCTGCTTGGCCGCGTTCGGGTTGGTGCTACTCACCGATCCGCTCACCATTAAGCTCTCGGTGGGCGGTTTGCTGCTCACGTTCAGCTATCCGTTTATGAAACGTCATACTCATCTACCACAAGTTGTATTGGGAGCAGCTTTCTCGTGGGGAATTCCCATGGCCTACGCCGCCGAAACCGGCGCACTGGATAAAAACATGTGGCTGATTTACCTCGCCGCGGTTCTGTGGACAGTCGCCTACGACACCTTTTACGCAATGGTAGACCGGGATGACGACTTAAAAATTGGGGTTAAATCCACCGCAATTTTGTTCGGCGAGCAGGATCGGGTAATCACCGGCGCCCTGCAAGTCATGGTGCTCTATGCCTTGGTGTTGGTTGGCAAAGCTTACGCCTTGGGTTGGATTTTCTACCTTAGCCTTGCGATCGCCGCCGGGTTATTTGTGTATCAACAATGGCTAATTCGTTTCCGCGAGCGCACGGCCTGCTTCAAAGCCTTCCTCAATAATAATTGGGTTGGAGCGGCAGTATTTGTGGGAATCGCCGCCGACTTGGCGACCAAGTAAAGGACTACCTCAGGCTATGATAGCGCTATCATAGCTTGTAGAATCGCGGCGCAATCCATTCCAAAAAGGCCGCATCTCCATGATAAAAATCCTTCGCAGCACCGCTTTGGTGTTCCTCGCCTTTGGTTTAAGCAGCGCCGCATTTGCGAAGTCTGCCAATGACGGCTGGACTTACCTGTTCGATAAAGACATGAGCCAATGGCGAACCTACTTGGGCATTCCAAGGCCAGAAACGCCCGTCACCGGCATCCCCAAAGATGAAAAAGGCAATTACGCCCATGCGGTAGGTTTTGATAAAGACGAACGCGGCGTGTTCACCACGGCCATAGAGAACGGCGAACCCGTGCTGCATGTGACCGGCGAGATTTACGGCAGCGTGCACACCAAGCAGGACTTTGAAAACTACCATTTGGTCGTGCTATTCAAATGGGGTAGCCAAAAATGGCCGCCGCGCCTGACCGAGCTGCTGGATACCGGCATTCTCTACCACGTAAACGGCGACCACGGTGTGGATTACTGGAAAGCCTGGGCGCTCTCACAAGAATTCCAGATCATGGAACATAACACGGGCGACTGGTGGCAAATTGCGGGTTCGCAAATCGATATCCGCTGCGCGAAAACCGGCAATGACGAAGTGCCTGTTTACGACCCCAAAGCACCCTTGATTAGCTACGGCCCGGGCGGCGCAGGCATTACCTGTATGCGCGGTAAAGATGCGGAAAAACCCAAAGGCGAGTGGAACACGCTAGAGCTGATCACCTTTGGCGACAAGAGTTTGCATATCGTAAACGGGCAGGTGGTGATGGCCTTGAGCAACTCGCGCTACACCAAAGATGGTCAAGTCATCCCACTCACCAAAGGTAAAATCCTGCTGCAAAGCGAAGCTGGCGAAGCCTTCTTTAAGGGTGTGAAGATCAAGCCAATTAAAGGAATTCCGGCAGAGTACAAAACCTACTTTAATTAATGCCGGGGTCAGATGAATTGGGTGATCTACGCTTAGGTCACCCAACGGAGCCCACGATGACGAAAGCCTTCTCTTCACCATTACACGACTACCTCATCCAACTCCCCGAAGCCGCGCTCGATTATCCCTTTGGGCCCGAGGCTGCGGTTTATCGCATCGAAGGAAAGATTTTCGCCATAGCCGTGGAAGGCCGAATCAACCTCAAATGCGACCCCGTCCATGCGCAGGAACTTCGCACCGTGTTCCGAGAGGTCACTCCCGGTTATCACATGAATAAAAGGCACTGGAACACACTGGATTTGAAAGGGGATTTACCGCTGGGCGAAATCCATCGTCAAATCGATCATTCCTACGACCTGATTGTGCGCAAGCTGCCCAAGGCGACCAAGCAGAGACTGCGGATTTTGTATGAGCGGTTGGGTTGGTTGACCTAAGACAGTGTGATCACAAAAGCCAAGCTTAAAATCAGTCTTTTGAGGAAGTTTTACTCAAATTAGCCATTTATTGCTGTCGCTTAATTTCCCCAATGTTAATATCACGCTGGCCGATTTTTCATACTCCTCGCATGACTCAATGCTTTTCAGTTGCGTTCTGACATAAACAGTCAACTTCTTCGTACAGGAAAAATGGAATAGCTTCACGCAGGTTTAATCTAACAAACAACGGACTAATGGACTTTACAATGAACATAAAATCTATTTCGCTGGTATTCACAGCAGCTTTAGTATTGAGCGCGTGCGGTGGTGGTGCGGGTACAGACGCTGCAAGCAACACAAGTACACCCGCAAATGCGTCAAGTGAAATTCCTTCAGTAGCAAGCAGCTCATCTGTGGCAAACAGTACTGTGGCTAGTTCAAGCGCATCAAACGTGGCTATTACAAGCGCATCGAACACCTCCAGTGCTAGCGTCACAACGAGTTCTTTAGGCAACTCTAGCTTGAGCAGCGCTTCGTCTTCTGCGGTGGTTATAATTCCAAGCTCAGCATCATCAAAAAGCCTATCAAACAGTAGCTCCTCAAGTACCGGAATTAGTTCGAGCTCATCTAGCGTTAAATCAAGCTCAAGCTTAGTGTCATCATCCAGCAAATCATCAAGTTCATCCGCTATTGCTAACTGTGCGTCAGCTGAAGGCGTGGTGTTTATAGATTCCGTGTGTTCCGGCTGGAGAAATGTTTCCTATTTTGAGTTAAAGAAAGGAGTAGCTTACGTTGGCGAAACTGAAGATGGTTCTCCCGGTCAGCTACTCACTTTAAGCACGATCAACACCGGCGAGACTGGCCATAACCAAGTGCTCGATATTAACTATAACGGCAACAATGATTACAACGCTATTGCGCGTATCCGCAATCCTGAATCGGCTACTACCGGCTTGGACATGAGTGCATATGCGACCGGCAAACTTGTATTTGATATTAAAGTATTGAATACAGGCGATGCTAAAGAGCCATTAAATCTCGTTTTGGATTGTGGATATCCCTGCGAAAACACGCCTTACCTCGTTAAAACCACTAGCTTAAATCAATGGAAAACAGTGGAAGTGTCTATCGCGGACATGATTGCAAGCGGCTTAGATATCAAACACATCTATACTGGCTTCCAATTGTCACCGCCCTGGGATATGCAAAAAAATGTGCATTTCCAAGTGGACAATATTCGCTGGATAAAAGGGCCTCATGTCACGCCAACAACTGAAGTGTGCTATGCCCAATATTTCGATCGCAAAGATTGGATGTATGGCGTTAGGGTAGAAAGTTTCTACGGCTCTGCAGCGACTGCTGGCATTAAAGCCACTGCTCCAGTATCCGTATTGAGCCCCGTATGGTCCTCACCGACAGATTCTTGGGGCTATATACATGCTCCGGTGAGCGATACAGACCGCGCTAAATTTAGCTCCTGTTTATACAAAAGCACCAAAATGTCTTACAGCGTTTATGTGCCTGCCGCTTATGTTACCGACGGGAAAATGCGCGTTGGATTGGTATTTAGAGATTACTACGGGCATATCGCAACCTCTTATTTGAAATCAGCGTCAGACTTAAAACCTGATGATTGGAACACCGTTGAAGTCGAGATCCATTTATCGCGTTTCAGCTTTTTGGGTAGCGGTGCTGGGGTCTTTACCTATGCAGATAATTTCAAGCCAAATGAGATCAACCATGTAGGTGTTTACTTTGATGCTAACGGGAAACCCGCTTCCGTCACGGGCGACTTACGTGTTGATAATATTGTGATGACCAATGAGGTAGATGAGTCTGAGGTATCGTCAAGCGTTAGTTCTTCCACAGTAAGTTCTATTCATCCATCGCAAACACAGTAGTGACAAGCGTGTGTGATGCTGGCACCCAGTCCTTTCAGAAAGCGATACTCCTAGGACTCAATATAGCTTGCAAATCAAGTTATCTACGTGCGAGCAGACTTACAAAATGCAAAGCTTGTGGGTGGCAATATTTCACTTAACTCTACGAATACACTGTCATTTTTAGGTTTCAGTACTAACAAAAGTTTTGTTTTTCAAATCAATGCGACAAACACGGGGGTCTTATCGACAGAGCAGCTACAAACGATGTTTGGCTATCAAGTGATAAGCACCAACGCGCCCACCTCTGCTTCCTTCAGTGTTTATTCGACACTGAAGGAAGCAGTAAATGCAGCCATAAGCTTTCAAGTAATAGCGTCGCAATGCCAAGCGACACTGCCTGCAGTTCTAGTTCACTCTCTTCCAGTAGCACGACTATCTAATCCAACTCCCCGAAGCCGCGCTCGATTATCCCTTTGGGCCCGAGGCTGCGGTTTATCGCATCGAAGGAAAGATTTTCGCCATAGCCGTGGAAGGCCGAATCAACCTCAAATGCGACCCCGTCCATGCGCAGGAACTTCGCACCGTGTTCCGAGAGGTCACTCCCGGTTATCACATGAATAAAAGGCACTGGAACACACTGGATTTGAAAGGGGATTTACCGCTGGGCGAAATCCATCGTCAAATCGATCATTCCTACGACCTGATTGTGAGCAAGCTGCCCAAGGCGACCAAGCAGAGGCTACGGATTTTGTATGAGCGTTTGGGTTGGTTGAAATAGCGTCCACTTATTCAGCACTCAGCCAGTATTCATCAGCAATCATATAAACGCTGCTTGTTTAAATACCGTTTTGAACAACACTTTAAGGGTAGTGGGGAAATCTGTAACAAGATGTCCAGAACACCCCTTACCCACCTCATAGCAATTAAGGACTTCATGATGAAAATAAAACCTTGTGCTTCATTCAAATTACTTGCCTGTGCATTACTTCTGATCGCGATTTCAAGTTGCGAGAGCCCAAAAAAGGAGGAAGTGAAGAGCCCACCACAAAAAACAACAGAAGACGAGGTTGTTTACCTAGCAAAGCCGTCAGAAATTACACCGCCACCAGTCATGGATTTCATGCCAGACGCACCTGCACCGGCTGCTATTCAAAGTGTACAGAGGGTTCAAGCCAAACTTGATATGCCACGGGAATTAGCGCCCTCTCCACCACCCCAAAACACCGAAAACTACCAACACAAAGACGAAAGCCCGATTAAAGTTACCGCTAAAGAGCCGGTTTCAACCTTTAGTATCGATGTAGATACCGGCGCTTACAGCAACGTACGCCGCTTTTTAAAACAAGGCCAGTTGCCACCTAAAGATGCCGTGCGCATTGAAGAGCTAATCAACTACTTCCCCTACGCCAACACCACCAAAAAAGCCGAGCATCCGTTTGGTGTGCAAACCGAAGTAGCGCCTGCACCTTGGAACCCAGATCACCAATTGCTGCGTGTGCGCATTCAGGCGATGGACGCCCAAAACACCGCTTTGCCACCCTCCAATTTAGTATTTCTGGTAGATGTGTCAGGCTCTATGAACTCGCCAGACAAACTACCGCTGGTGAAAAACACCCTCAAAATGCTCACCAAAAAACTGCGCGCGCAGGATCGCATTTCGCTCGTGGTTTATGCAGGCAGAACCCAAGTTGAGCTTGAGCCTACGCCCGGCAACGAGCACGACAAAATCCTCGCCGCTATCGATAAGTTAGAAGCCGCTGGCGCCACCGCGGGCGAATCTGCCATGAAACTCGCTTATCAAATGGCGCGCCGCAGCTATATTCCCAACGGTATTAACCGTATTTTGATGGCAACCGATGGCGACTTTAATGTGGGTTTAAGCGATATCGACCAGCTCAAAGACATGGTGGCCGCCGAACGCAAAACCGGTATTTCGCTTACCAGCCTCGGTTTTGGGCAGGGCAACTACAACGAATATTTGATGGAGCAGTTGGCGGATATCGGCAACGGCAATTACGCCTACATCGACTCTGCCGATGAAGGCC
>CAZOPE010000006.1:0-110995 GCA_964581625.1 uncultured Cellvibrionaceae bacterium | reverse complement strand
CCAGTAACATATCACTTTCATCAAAATCAACTTCTTGCGCCATGAACACGTCGTCACGATCAAACACGCTTGATTCTTTATTTTGCAAAGTCATTTTCAGCCCCTTAAATCGTAAATTTAGCTAAGTACGCCTTAGCTCACCCAAGCTATACCAGCCCCTTCAGCCTACTTCTTTTATCTGGATCAGGTAACGAGTCGCTTCACAGACCCCTCTTATCTTTACTTATCGAATGTGTGAACTCTATTGGCGCTTGGGTAGGTATCTCAGTGGATCCACCGGACTACCGTCGCTACGAATCTCAAAGTGAAGCTTAACTCTATCAGTACCGCTTGAACCCATATCGGCAACTTTTTGCCCAACTTTAACTAAATCGCCTTCTTTTACTGATATTTCATCATTGTGCGCATAGGCGCTTAAGAAAGTTTCATTATGTTTTAAAATGAGCAATTTGCCGTATCCGCTCAGCCCGCTACCAGCGTAAACCACCCGCCCGGATGCAGCTGCGAACACAGGCTCTCCCAATTTACCGCCAATATCAATACCCTTATTTTGTCCGGCTTCGCCCTGAAAAAGTGCAAATACCTTACCTGAAGCAGGCCACTGCCACGCAACTGAGCTTTGTTGATTGCCTGCTTTAGCGGAATTATTATCTCTAGCTGCTTTATTTTCTGAACGGGAACCTGAATTTTTAACAGCCATTCCTGAATTCTGCTTGTTTGCAATTTGATTATTACCCCCTCGAATATCCAGACGAAGAACTTGTCCGGGGTATATGGTATAGGGAGGTTTAATATTATTGATTTCAGCAAGCTTTTTTTGATCTACACCGTAACGCCAAGAGATGGAAAACAAGGTTTCGCCTTTGACGATCCTATGTACTTTCCCCTTATTGGACTGAGTAGAACGATCATCTACCTTAGCGGATCGATTGGATGAACATGAAGAAATGACTGCAAAAGTGATCAGAATAATAAACACTCTTAAAGTTAGGGCTGAACTTTTTAATCGCTTTTTGACCATAATACAGCACAACAAATCGGGTTAAAATTTGATCTTTCTTATATCTTTTAGTGCTTAATAATCGAAATTTATTTTAAAATTATCTAAAATATTTATATAAATATGCACTGATAGTGATTAATTTCTCGCCTGAGGAACAGTTTTTAACGTAATTTGTAAATATTTGTGCACACATTAAATGCAAGCGTGTTGATAAATTCGACGCACAAATCTTCAAAAAGTTGGAGATTCCTACGGGAAATTCCTAGCGGAATGTACCAGAAACCAAGGGGACAAATTTTACCGGTTCGATAACGCGGGTGACGAAGTTATCGGTCTCGCCATTGCGCATAATAAGGTGAAGGTGTTGCTCTCTTCCGCCAATAGGAATAACTAACACACCGGAAGGCGCTAACTGTTTCAATAGCTCCTGTGGAACCGCATGTGGAGCCGCCGTACTTAAAATACCATCGTAAGGGCCCATTTCTGGCCAACCGAACCCCCCATCAGCATGGCGTAAACTCACATTGCGCAAACCTAACTGACGCAAACGATCACGGGCTTTGTCTTGCAAGGGTTTAATACGTTCAACGCTATAAACCTGCGGAACAAGCTGAGCGAGAACTGTGGTTTGATAGCCTGAACCTGTCCCTACTTCCAAAACCTTATTCAATTTACCGGCGGCACCAATAAGGATTTCCGTCATACGGGCTACTGTGTAAGGCTGGGAAAGTGTTTGGCCATGACCAATGGGTAAAGCGGTGTCTTCATAAGCTCGATGAGCCAGTGCTTCATCAAGAAAAATGTGGCGCGGCGTATTACGCATAACGTCCAACACGCGCATATTAGTTACGCCCTGATCTACCAAACGCTGGATTAAACGATCACGAGTTCGGGCGGAGGTCATGCCGACACCTTGCAACATTAAGTCACTCATTATTAGCCCTCCCCCCTTTTAATATTATAAAAATTGCACGATTAATAAAGCGCCAACTATATCATACAGAAGCTAATTCTGTTTTCACCGAGGATTGTAAAAGGGTTAATTCTCGTAAAATAGTTGTAGCAAATTCACCGCTACCCAACGCAAAAATTAACTGGATATCCTCATCAATCCAACACCAAGATGCGGTTGTGGGCTTTAATACGAGCGCTCTACGTTCTTGCGATAACCCGGCATGTTCAAGGCCATTACACCATTCCGACCAAGACTCCAGCGTTCGCATTTCAATTTTCAAAGCTTCTTCTCTCGCAGACGAACGACCACGCCCCCACAAAGGTGCTGTAGGATAAGCTTCAGGCTCTCCCTCAATTAACACTTGCCAAGTATTAGCCTCAACACGTGTTGCCAAAACTAAGTTAAACAAATAAGAACGCGCAGCAGATAACATAAGCCCACGTTTTTGTTTATCACGAATGCGTTTTCCCTCAACCAATATTGCGTGCGCTTCTAACAAATTATTCCCTTCGCGACCAAATCGTTGCTCGCCATAATAATTGGGAACACCTTGCGCGAGCACAGTTGAAATTCTATTTTCGAAAGCTAACTTATCGACAACATTGAGGTTGCGCAAACGAATAACAAAGCTATTCGTCTCATGATCTCCTCGTCGCAATTTATGCGAGTGCCGCGTCACAGATAATGTTTTTATGGAGTCCGAGTTGAGTAGCGACCAATCCGGTTCCGCATCCATTTTTGGCAAGTAAACACTGAACCATTGTGTGGTAACGGCATGACGATCTTTGCGGCCACAGTAGCCAACATCCATTATTTGAACTTGTGCCAAGTCCGCGATTTTTTCTGCCACCCAAGCGGTGTTTTCACCACGTTTCCAAATGTGCAAATAAACATGTTCGCCGTCTCCTAGGGGCGTAAACCCCAAGTTTTCATCAACTTGAAAATCCTCTGGCTCTACACGAAATTCTGCGCTGACGTCGGGCTGCCTATGGGCGTATGGAAAATCCAATGAGAAATGAGGCTTCATAGATATTGTCGACTGAGAAATTAGATTTTTGTCAAAAGAACAACAGCGTAAGCCGCTATACCTTCTTCACGACCAGCAAAGCCGAGCTTTTCGGTAGTGGTAGCTTTAACATTGACTTGATCACTCTCCGATTCAAGATCTGCAGCAATATTCTGTACCATGTGCGGAATATAATTCGCCATGCGCGGCTTTTGTGCAACGATTGTCATATCTGCGTTTTCAAGTTTCCAGCCTTTTGCTTTAACCTTCGCATAGACCATGCGCAATAATGAGCGGCTATCCGCGTTGCGATATTGCATATCAGTATCAGGAAAATGTTTTCCAATATCTCCGAGTGCAGCAGCACCCAAGATCGCATCGCACAATGCATGCAATAAAACATCCCCATCGGAATGAGCAATTAAGCCGCGCGAATGCGGAATAACTGCCCCGCCTATTACAATTTTGTCACCGTCACCAAAAGCGTGGACATCGTAACCGTGGCCAATTCTCATAATTCTTTCTCTTGTTGACGCAAAATAAATTCAGCCAATAATAAATCATCTGGGCGAGTAACTTTTATATTATCGCCCCTACCCTCAACCACCAGTGCTTTGTAGCCACTCAACTCTACAGCTGAGGATTCATCGGTGATATTTTCTTTGTTAGCTAGCGCTTTTACTAAACAATCACGCAATAATTCGTAACGAAACATTTGCGGTGTTTGTGCTTGCCATAATGGGCTGCGATCTACCGTTGCGAGGATTTGGTTTTTATTGGATACCCGCTTAATAGTATCGCTTACAGGAACTGACAAAACTCCGCCTACATCACTACCCGAAAGTTGATCACAAAGCCTCTGGATACTTGAGATGGCCACACAAGGGCGAGCCGCATCGTGCACCAAAACCCAGTCATTGTTATCAGCCCTATCAGCCAAATAATTCAAACCATTTAATACAGAGTCTGCGCGGCTTTCACCGCCCATTGTTGTGTGTACAAACGGATTTTGGAAAACACTTAAGGATTTCCAATAATTATCTTCAGGAGACAATGCGACAACAACACCTGCCACATTCTGCAAACTCAAAATACGCGACAACGTATGCTCAAGAATTGTTTTGTTACCGAGAGTTAAATATTGCTTTGGTTTGTCCGCATTCATTCGCACGCCGATTCCGGCAGCAGGGATAACAAACCAGTAACGAGGACTATTGGATAAAGACATTAATTTTCAGTTTTTTTCTTGGCAGGAATCATAAAAAAAGTTTCATCTTTTTTAATCATTCCTATGTCGTTACGTGCGCGCTCTTCTACGCTATCAGCACCTGATTTTAGATCCTGAACTTCTACATCCAAAATGCGGTTGCGCTCACGCATGCGGTCATTTTCGGCTTGCTGTTGCTTGATGTCACGCTCTAACTGTGCAACGTGCGCAAGGCTACCTTCCCCATACCACAGGCGATATTGGAGTGCACCGAGTAGAACTAGCAGAACTGCAAAAAGCCATTTCATAATATTATTATTGAATCACGTATAGAAAAACGACATTACCAAAATCAGAAAAGGGCCGATTAATCGGCCCTTTTTACACTTAAGCTTTAAACTCTGCACGGCCTTTGTAAGGAGCAGAAGCCCCCAATTCAGCTTCAATGCGCAACAAACGGTTGTATTTAGATACGCGATCTGAACGGCACAATGAACCCGTTTTGATTTGACCCGCAGCAGTTGCTACAGCCAAATCAGCAATGGTCGTGTCTTCAGTTTCGCCAGAACGGTGAGAGATTACTGCAGTGTAACCTGCATCTTGCGCCATTTTGATTGCATCTAAAGTTTCGGACAAAGAACCAATTTGGTTAAACTTGATTAGGATTGAGTTAGCAATACCTTTTTCAATACCTTCTTTCAAAATCTTGGTATTGGTTACGAACAAGTCATCACCAACCAATTGGATTTTGTGACCGATTTTTTGGGTCAAATCTGCCCAACCAGCCCAATCGCTTTCGTCTTTACCATCTTCAATAGAAATGATTGGGTAGCGCGCAGCCAAGTCAGCCAAGTAATCAGAGAATTCGTTGGTGGTGAATACACGGCCTTCGCCAGCCAAATCGTATTTATCATCTTTGTAGAATTCAGTAGAAGCACAGTCCAACGCCAGAGTTACGTTATCGCCCAACTTGTAGCCAGCTTTCTCAACAGCTTCAGCAATCACTTTCAATGCATCTTCGTTAGATGGCAAGTTCGGAGCAAAGCCACCTTCGTCACCCACTGAAGTGCTCAAACCTTTGTCATGCAGAATTTTCTTCAAGGTGTGGAAAATTTCAGCGCCCATACGCAATGCTTCTGCGAAAGTTTTTGCGCCCACTGGCTGAACCATAAACTCTTGAATGTCTACGTTGTTATCTGCGTGTTCACCACCGTTGATGATGTTCATCATTGGAACTGGCATAGAGTATTTGCCTGGAGTGCCGTTAATGTCAGCGATGTGCGCGTACAAAGGAACTTTTTTGGAGATTGCAGCTGCTTTAGCATTTGCCAAGGATACGGCGAGGATTGCGTTGGCACCCAATACGGTTTTGAAATCAGTGCCATCAGCTTTGATCATTACATTATCAACGGCGCGTTGATCTAAAGAATCCATTCCAACTACCAAATTTTTAATAGTGGTATTGATATTGTTAACCGCTTTTAAAACACCCTTGCCCAAGTAACGTGATTTATCGCCATCGCGCAACTCGAGAGCTTCGCGTGAACCTGTTGATGCACCGGACGGTGCAGTCGCAGAACCCACTGAACCGTCGTCCAGAATCACTTCTGCCATAACGGTTGGATTACCGCGGCTATCCAAAATTTCAAAGGCTTTAATATCAACAATCTTAGTCATGTGTTTACTCCAAATGTTTTAAATCGAGCGTTATAAAAATTCGTTTGTTTACTGAATATGATCTTCAGTTTTATTGAATATCAAGTAATGGAAAATTTTTTACCAACTCATCAATGGCTTTCATTTGCGCCAAAAATGGCTCTAACTTATCTAAAGGCAAAGCGCTTGGACCATCGCATTTAGCTTTGTTTGGATCTGGGTGGGCCTCTAAGAATAACCCAGCCAAACCAACCGCCATACCTGCACGAGCCAGCTCCGCAACTTGGTGGCGGCGACCGCTTGAGGCTGCACCCATAGGATCACGGCACTGCAAAGAATGGGTTACATCGAAAATCACCGGCGCATTACCGCTTACTTCACGCATGGTGCGGAAGCCAAGCATGTCTACGACTAAATTGTCGTAACCGAAATTTGTACCGCGGTCGCACAAAATGATTTGCTCATTACCGCATTCGCCAAATTTCTCGACGATATTTTTCATTTGGCCGGGACTTAAAAATTGCGGCTTTTTAATATTAATGACCACGCCGGTTTTCGCCATGGCAACGACTAAATCAGTTTGGCGCGCTAGAAAAGCTGGTAGCTGAATAACATCAGCAACTTCTGCGACAGGAGCGCACTGATAAATTTCGTGTACGTCTGTAATAACAGGAACGCCAAAAGTGTGTTTGATTTCCTGAAAAATTTTTAAACCTTCTTCCATACCGGGGCCACGATAAGAATGGATTGAAGAACGATTGGCTTTGTCGAAGGATGCTTTGAAAACGTAGGGAATGCTAAGCTTCTGTGTAACCTGCACATAGGCCTCTGCGACTTGCATAGCCATATCACGCGATTCAAGAACATTCATGCCGCCGAATAAAACAAACGGAAGAGAATTTCCAACGCTAAGATTGCCTACTTTTACAATTTCTTGAGACACATTAATTCCTTTCAGGACTTGCACGTATAATGGGCGCACTAAGCGCCCACAACTTTATTTTTTATTGGCTAAAGCTGCGTTTACAAAACTGGTAAACAGCGGATGCCCATCACGCGGAGTTGAAGTGAACTCCGGGTGGAATTGGCATGCCACAAACCATGGGTGATCTTGCAACTCAACCATTTCAACCAAAGTATCATCGGCAGACCAGCCGCCAATTTTTAAACCGGCTTTTTGCATTTGATCAACATAGTTATTGTTGACTTCATAGCGATGACGATGGCGTTCAACGATGACATCTGCACCGTAAATGTCGCGTGCTTTTGCATCCGCAACCAAACGGCATTCTTGTGCACCTAAGCGCATAGTCCCGCCCAGATCAGATGACTCATCACGCTTTTCAATTTCACCGTCAGCAGTGATCCATTCAGTAATCAAACCAATTACTGGATGCGGAGAATTTTTATCAAACTCAGTTGAATTTGCGCCTTTCAAACCTAAAACGTTACGAGCAAATTCAATGACGACTGATTGCATACCCAAGCAGATACCAAGATACGGCACTTTGTTTTCGCGAGCGTACTGCACGGCCATCAACTTACCTTCAACCCCACGCTCACCAAAACCACCGGGAACTAGAATTGCATCGGCATCTTTTAAAATTTCAATACCTTCGTTTTCTACGCGCTCGGCGTCGATGTAATTGATATTTACTTTGGTGTGCGTGTGAATACCCGCGTGAGTTAAAGCTTCAATCAATGATTTGTAGGCGTCGAGCAATTCCATGTATTTACCCACCATGGAAATGGTAACGGTATGTACTGGATTTAATTTGCCTTCTACAACCTTATCCCACTCGGTTAAATCAGCTTCTTTACACTGCAAACCTAGCAGTTCAACCACGATTTGATCGAGGCCGTAGCTTTGCAATAAGCGCGGGATTGAATAAATAGTGTCTGCATCTGGCAGAGGTACAACAGCGCGCTCGGCAACATTGGTGAACAACGAAATTTTGCGGCGGGAATCTTCATCCACCAAACGCTCGGAGCGGCACAGCAAAATGTCGGGCTGCAAACCAATAGAGCGCAACTCTTTGACCGAGTGCTGAGTGGGTTTGGTTTTGGTTTCTCCCGCGGTAGCGATGTAAGGAACCAATGTTAAATGCATTAACAATGCACGCGAACCCATTTCAACTTTTAATTGGCGAACAGCTTCAAGGAATGGTTGGGATTCGATATCACCAACAGTGCCGCCAATTTCTACCAAGGCAACATCCATATCACGGCCGCCTTCAAGAATGCGGCGTTTGATTTCGTCAGTGATGTGCGGAATAACTTGTACAGTGCCACCGAGATAATCACCGCGGCGCTCTTTGCGCAGCACGGTTTCATATACGCGGCCAGTGGTGAAATTATTGCGGCGAGTCATTTTGGTACGAATGAAACGCTCGTAATGGCCCAAATCCAAATCTGTCTCAGCGCCGTCTTCAGTAACGAAAACTTCACCGTGTTGGAAGGGGCTCATGGTACCGGGGTCTACGTTGATGTAGGGATCGAGCTTCATAATGGTCACTTTGAGACCGCGCGCTTCAAGGATGGCCGCAAGCGACGCCGACGCAATACCTTTCCCCAAAGAAGAAACAACACCGCCGGTAACGAATATATATCGTGTCATTGAAAACCTAATTGCAAGTAAATTAATTAAGAACTGTAAGCGAAGCAGATGGAGATAAACGATCAAAATTGCACCCGTTGCGGGGCGTGAGGTTTATCTTTCAGGACGGGGCGCCAGTCTACCCGAAAGCCGGTGATGGCTCAACGAAAAGCTATCTTTATGGGAGAAAAGCAACATTAGGCATTAGGGGCTTTTAAAATTCGCTCGTATTTCAGACGATAGCCTACCGAATCAGCTTGGTAACCCTCGCATACCCAAAGGTCTGCCACAGCAACAAGATTTGCCCCGCTATAGATCAAAGGTAATGCATCGCGAAACCACGGGGCGCAATCATATTCTTGTAATAGGCGTTTGAGTGTTTGCGAGTGAGCACGCCCAACCGGCTTGCAACGCTCGCCGCCTAGACGAAACCGGCAGTGTAGATCCGGCAAATCAGCTCTCAACAATGGGCTTTCAGCAACATCAGATAAGCCCAGTTTTAGCTGAAAACCAGAAGGAAGTTCGATAACTGGTGCGATCTCGGGCGAAAAATCAGGCACTGACGGCAAATCCGCTAAGGGCAACGCATACATCCGCTGGCGGTAAACACGTATTGATAGGTTTCCCCATGTTACTTGTGCCTCTGCGTCCTGCCTGCCATCCACAAGCTGGCGTTGGGCCTGATCCAGATGCTGCTGTTCTGGCGGGCTCAAATGCTGGCCTCTCAACCAAGTGCGAATAAGATTATTACGTCGCACTTGGGAGATTTCCCGCAAATAGCTAAGACTCAAACTCGTGCCAACCAATTCGGATTTCAAATCTGCGCGGCGCAAATCATCATCGGCGAGTTCCCCCACCAAGCCCTCATATTCAGCACATAAATCTGCCGTTTGTTGCCATTTATGGGTGAACGAAGGCCAGCGCTGACCCAGCAGCGGCATTACCTGATTGCGGAGGTAATTGCGGTCGTAGTCATCGTTACTGTTGCTCTCATCATTTACCCAGGTTAGCGCCCTTCCTTTGGCGTAAGCCTCAAGCTGGGCACGAGTAAACGTCAATAATGGGCGATGCAACCTACCCACACCTAAAGGTCTTTGCTGCGCCATAGCCGCTAAACCGCGTGGGCCAGTTCCTCGCAAAAGGCGTAGCAACATGGTTTCGGCCTGATCGTCGGCGTGGTGAGCGGTTAGGAGCACATCGTTTGCGCCGAGATGCCGTTCAAATACCTTATATCGCTCTTCACGGGCTGCATCCTCTATTCCCCGCCCCTTGTTTACAACGCGAACACGCTCGGCGGTAAACGGGATATTCAATCGCTCACATAGATCAACACAATGCTGTTGCCATGCATCTGCATTGGGGGAGATTTGGTGATTCACATGCACAGCGCGAATTTGAACCGACAACCCCAGCTCAACCAGCGCCCCTAATAACACACAGGAATCCAATCCGCCGGACAATGCCACCCACCACACACCTGAATGAGGGCGAGGTAAATGAGGAAGCAAATTAACGGAGGAAAATGTCATAGATTGCTGAAGCTTGGCGAAAATCAGAAGAGCGCCATTAAAGCGGAAATCTCGCTAAATAAAAACCACCGTATAACTGTAAAAACTTTTAAGGAGCCGCCACAATGAGGACATGAAAATAGTGGGATTGAATTTATGACAAATACCTATGGAAACTGGCCATCACCCATCACCGCAGAAACATTAACTCAGCAGAGCGCCAAAATAAGTGAACCACAGGCCTGTGGCGATCAAGTATTTTGGATTGAATCTCGCCCAAACGAAAAAGGCCGTAACGCTCTGGTTCAGTTGCTGGAGAACGGCGAAAGCAAAGATGTGTTGAGTACCCCGCACAGTGTTCGAACCCGTGCACATGAATATGGCGGCGCTAGCTATATCGTCACTGAGGATTTTATTTTTTGCGTTTTGGATGCTGATCAATGCGTCTATTGGATCGACCGCTTGACGCATGACCTTAAGCCGCTAACCGCTAGTGGAAATTACAGATATGCAGATTTTTGCTGGGATAAAGCGCGTAATCGATTAATTTGCGTTCGCGAGGATCACACTCAAGCAAATCACGCACACCACATTTTCGAGCGCAGCGAAATTGTAGCCATTGATTTAACCGGCCAGCTAAACGTACTCGTAAGCGGCGCAGACTTTTACAGTAACCCGCGCTTAAATTTCAACGGCAACTATTTAAGTTACTTGTGCTGGAATCATCCACAAATGCCTTGGGACGGAAGCGAATGTTATTGCGCAACCTTGGATAATAAAGGCGAAATCCTTGAGACAACCTTAATTGCGGGTGGAAAAAATGAATCTATATTCCAACCGCAGTGGTCACTCTCCGATGAGTTGTTTTTTGTATCAGACCGCAGCAACTGGTGGAATATTTACCGCTACAAAAACGCCAGCATAGAAATTGTATGCGGCATACCTGCTGAATTCGCAACACCGCAGTGGGTATTTGGTATGAGCACTTACGGGTTTCTCTCTGAAAATGAAATATTTTGTTGTTTTAGCCAAAAAGGTCAGTGGAATTTGGGCGTTATCGAGCTAGAGAAAAAATCTTTAACGTCCATTCCCAATGAATTCAGAGATATATCGAATATATGCTGCCATAACTCACAAGCATTTTTCCTCGCTGCAAGCGCCACAAAAGGCAGTTCACTTTATACGTTTAAGAACACACAAATAACACCCCTACTCCCTGAAAAAAATAGCGGGCTTACAGGGGAAGATATTTCCCAGCCAAACGCTATTCATTTTGCTACAAGCGACGGGGAGATAGCACACGGCTTTTATTACGCACCGAAAAATAGGCTAATCAGTAAAAACTCTAATCAACTGCCACCACTGATTGTAATGTGCCACGGTGGCCCTACCGGTGCTACGGAAACATCGCTAAACATAAAAATTCAGTTTTGGACTAGCCGTGGATTTGCAGTACTGGATGTTAATTATCGTGGCAGTACCGGTTACGGCCGACAATACCGCGATCGTTTAAAAAACAACTGGGGAGTTACAGACGTAATTGATGTATGCAGCGGCGCGCAGCATTTAATTGATCGCGGGCTTGTTGATCCAAATAAAATTGCAATTCGCGGCAGCAGCGCGGGCGGCTACACCGTACTCGCCGCGCTCACCTTCGCAAACACCTTCAAAGCTGGAGCAAGTTTATACGGCATTGGGGATTTGCAAGCGCTCGCCAAAGACACACATAAGTTTGAGGCCCGTTATTTGGACTCATTGGTAGGAGAATATCCTGCGCAGCAAAACATTTACCACGCGCGCTCACCCATTAACCATGTTGAGCAATTAAACTGCCCTGTTATTTTTCTGCAAGGATTGGAAGACAAGGTTGTACCGCCCAACCAAGCCGAAGCGATGGTTGCTGCGCTTACCAAAAAAGGAATTAAAAATGCGTATGTGACCTTTGCCGAAGAAGGCCATGGTTTTCGGCAGGCAGAGAGTATTCAAAAAGCGATAGAAGCAGAGTTTGAATTTTATAAAGAGGTTTTTAACTTAACGCAAAAATAGGAGCATTTATGCTCCTATTTTTTTAATCTTATTTTTGATATTCAATGTTAGTAACATACCAAACAAATTCACCCGCTTCAGTACGAACAACCGCCTCGTCATCCACTTCTTTTTTGATGAGCGCGCGTGCCATGGGCGAGTCAACGGAGATATAATCCTTGGTATCAAAAATTTCGTCGTAGCCTACAATTCGAAAGCGCTTTTGCTCACCCTCATCATTTTCAATTTCAACCCAAGCACCGAAGAAAACCTTGCCTTCCTGAACGGGAGAATAATCCACCACCTTTAAATCTTCGATACATTTACGCAAATAACGCACGCGACGATCAATTTCGCGAAGCCGCTTTTTGTTGTACTGATAATCAGCATTTTCTGAACGATCGCCTAGGCTTGCAGCCCAAGATACTTTTTGAGTGGTATCGGGGCGCTCTACTCGCCATAAATGATCTAGCTCAGCTTTGAGCTTTTCCAAGCCCTCTCGTGTAATTAATGGTGTTTTCATAATCTTATAGGTTTATTTAAAAACAAAATTCTGTAAAAAACTTAAACAAAGTCAGATTGTAACACCAAAATTTTATATCAGTTACTAATGAGGAACATAAAAATGAAACCGCCCGAAGTAATCAGGCAGTTTTTCGTGTTAATAAAGAGTGAGAGAACACAAAGATCATTTGCATCTTGTTAGTACGAAGCCAAATTTAAACCAGCTTAAAGAGGGGTTGTTTATCAAAAATATTATCGTCTCGCTCATGCAAGTGAGCAGCGCCCTCATCCAAGCTATTGAGCGTATCCGCATCAAAAATAGGCGTACTCTGAATTTCTTGGCGTAACATATTAACGTAGATACGAGCATCACCCCAGCTTACATCCCGAATGGATTGAGGCTCTAATAACACTTGATGCCCCAACCACCAATTGCTGGTATTGAGCATAAGGTAACGGACAGACCAATCTTTCTCGTCAAATAGCATGGATTGCAAATACCCTACTTGGCTGTCGCTTCCCTCAATATCGTAATTAATCATTTCTTTGCAGCTACGTAAATGGCGGTCACCGTATGTGCGTCGCACTGCATCCACTGACGCAAATATTTCCGCGAGCTTCGCTTCAGCATCTTTATCGAAACCATGGGCCTCTGTAGCGCCGCGATAGAAGGAATAGCCGTAGTAGCTCAAGTAGTCAATTTCAGATTGCGGTTTCAACGACAAATCTCGTTCGATACTGGGGCCATTTTTAACATGATACATGGACATATCCAGACTCAGTTGCTTGTCATCTTTGTTCACCAGCTTTACTGCTGATGCAGGCAAAAGCACTTTTCTATTCTTTAACCAAATTCCCGTCTCCACTACAAGGTAACGTAGCTTCCAAGTTCTGTCGTCGAAATAGAAATCTTTAATTTTTCCCACGTAACCGTCAGCCGCATTAACCGTATATTGTTCTAAATCATTCAGTGTATACAACATATTTAACACCTCTTCTAAGCCATAACAGCTTGCAATAATTTCAAAACCTAAAACATATTTCAAACGTAGATTGATGCATAAGGATTGGCAAAACCGTTCGGCAACGAACAGATATATGCGAGCCATGTTCTTATTGTTAACGCCAATAAAATCATATGTTGATGAGGTAAATATGACCCAAGCCATTCACATTAATTTAGGGAATTATCGAAGCCGCATTGAACAAGACGTTAAAGACCTCATTGAAAAGTATCACTCACTGGTTGAAACCAATTCTCCTGATGTGGACGAAGATTTAGCCGATGCGTTCATTATGATTGAAGTGCGTAAAGTGTTAAAAATTATACAGGACAGCAAATTGGAAAAGATGATTAACTGATTCAGTAACAGGGGTCGCATTATGAATACTTATCGCCATTACATTTCAGGATTTTTCACTCATCACGATCAAGCGGAAATTGCCTACAATCAACTTATTGCTCAGGGAATTCCCGCCAATAGAGTGCAAATTTTTCATTCTCAACCCACGATGCCAACACATAGCTCTACCGATGGTAGCAATCAGGTTTTAAAGGATGTTTTAGTGGATGGCGCTGTTGGTACAGCCGTGGGCCTCACCATTGGCGGTTTGGCGGAAGTGGCGTTGGTTGCGGCCAATGTAACGCTTTTTGTCGCAAGCCCGTTGATTGCACCACTGGTGATGATGGGATGGGGGGCAAGTATTGGCGGAATTCTTGGCGCCTCTGCTGGAGCAGCCGCCAAAGCTAAATCGCTTTCTGAGTTGATAGATGACGCGATTAAAGCCGGGCAAATTCCATTAGTAGTGGAAACACATTCCATTGAAGAAACCGCAGCCACACAAACTGTGTTTAAAGAACTTATTGGTGACTATCAAGACGTTAGTGCCGCAAGAACCTGAATAGTAAATGCGCCTACGCGCGCATTTTTAGGATGGACGTAAAGCAATATTTAGCGCATCAATGACCGCAGCCCAATCAGCATCCACTTTAATTTGCTCACGTAAAAATTTTGCTTGATTTGGTGACCAAAAGCTTGCATCAAAAATATTTGTTTGTGCATCTAAAGGGTGATGCTCAATGAAATCTTGAATGTCGTCTTCACTGGATGGCAAACCAAGTTGTTGAAATAGGTTCACCATATTGTGCTCATGAGTTTCCATAAGCGCCCCTCCTACTGAACATTTTCTGGAATATCTTCCAGAAAATCAGCTAGCTCATCAGCGTGCTCTTCCTCAACCGCGAGGATTGATTTCAACATCTGGCTAGTGGTGGAATCCTTATCGCCAATGTAGTGAATCAAACCACGGTAGCTATCAATTGCTATTCGCTCAGCAATCAAGTTTTCTCTAATCATCTCCGCTAAAGAAGCGCCGACCTGATATTCAGCGTGGCTGCGCGCCGTTAATGTGTCAGGCGAAAAATCGGGCTCTCCGCCGAGCTGTACAATTCTTGCTGCAATTTGGTCTGCATGAACTTGTTCTTCATTAGAGTGCACCAAAAATTCTGCCGCAACCGTTTTGGCCTGTATCCCTCGCGCCATAAAGTGGTGGCAACGATAACGTAGAACGCAAACCAGTTCTGTTGCTAAAGCCTGATTGAGCAGATGAATAATTTCAAGACGATCTGCCGTGTAGCTCGGTGTAATTGCGCCTTGTTCGATGTGATCACTCGCTTGATTACGCAATGCGCCAATATCACTTAGATTAGTTGTCATTCTTGTCACCTCTTGTAAAGCAATGATAGCGGTAGTTCCAAGCAGATCCTTTTGGGAAGTTCCCTCTTCCTACCTGCACGTTACTGTGTCTCAATCCTTGAGAAGAGCTCCACTTAAAGCTGGTGCTGAGCCATGGAATCAATCACCTTGACGGAATATGTCTCTTTAGAACGAATTCGGGTTTTAGAGGTTGGTTCGGGTCTGGAGTAAACAGACATGTCCAGTGGGCCTTCTTGTTTCCATGCACGGGGTTTGTGAGCAGCAAGGAAGCGTTTAATGCGACTGTCACTAAAATCATTGTGAATACTCATAAAAATTCCTCTTCTAAATCCTCAAATACAAGACTAAAAAGTCGGTAGCTCAAGCTAGAACCAACGGTGTTAACACTACGGGGGACAACTTTATGCTTCCGTGCGGTAACGCTCATAAATATGCAATTTAGCGACAACCCACTGGGTGTGGTGACGAACCGAGCTGGCTGGCTTTCATGCGTATTCTGCGTCATTGATTTCAATCCTTAATTCTTAAAATCTGCTTTACGCAATGCAAATTCGATTTCTTGCCAATCACAAAATTTCATCCACAGGAATTTGTTATGCGACATATCAATATGAATAGTTCCACAAAAACTCGCTGGGCAGATATCAGGGGGTTTTGTATCACGATCATCTCAATCAAGTTGTTAACCTTTGTTATAAGTGTGCAGGCAAATGTAACAGCGCTAGATTCTTCGTTTAGCGCCGGAGTTGGCCCCTCCCCCGTGCTACCCGCACCCGAGAGTTCGTTAATACCAACCGTAAAAATCGCCAAAGCCATCGGCTGGCCAAAGGATATAACGCCGCAGGCTCCAAACGGTTTACAGATAGGCGCATTTGGACGGGATTTAGATCACCCACGTTGGATTTATGTACTACCGAATGGCGATGTTTTGGTTGCTGAAACCAACGCGCCCCCAAAACCTGATGATGGCAGCATCAAAGGCCTAGCCAGGAAAGCAGCAATGAAACGGGCAGGCTCCGCTACGCCAAGCGCAAACAGAATTACTTTGTTGCGCGATGGAAATGGAGATGGCATTGCAGAATTACAGTCGGTTTTTCTGGAAGGGCTTAATTCACCGTTTGGAATGGAATTAATTGGCAATGACTTTTATGTTGCTAATTCCGATGCAATTTTGAAATTTCACTATAACTCTGGGGAAACGCGAATTAATTCACCGGCCGTTCGGCTTGCGCAACTTCCCGCGGGTGATATCAATCATCATTGGACAAAAAATATTATCGCCAGCCGAAACGCTAAATATCTTTATGCAACGGTTGGATCAAACAGCAACGTAGCCGAGCGAGGCATGGATGTAGAAACAGGGCGCGCTGCCATTTTGGAAATTGAATTAGCTACGGGCTCATCGCGAATTTTCGCAAGTGGCTTGCGCAACCCTAACGGCATGGCATGGGAATCTACTACAGGAGCCCTATGGACGGTGGTAAACGAACGCGACGAATTGGGTAACAACCTCGTTCCTGATTATTTAACCTCCGTAAAAGATGGCGCATTTTACGGCTGGCCTTACAGTTATTTTGGCGCGAACGTGGACACACGCGTAAAACCTACACGAACAGATTTAGTTACAAAAGCGATTGCGCCGGATTACGCGCTTGGCTCCCACACAGCTTCGCTTGGTCTTGCCGTCTCCGATGGAAAAACACTTTCACCTGATTTTGCCTCCGGCATGTTTATTGGCCAGCACGGCTCGTGGAATCGCAATCCTCCGAGCGGATACAAAGTTATTTTCGTTCCTTTTGTTAACGGCCAAACCAAAGGTATGCCGATCGACGTGCTCACGGGGTTTTTAAGTGAAGGCGGCGGAGCCTTTGGTCGCCCCGTTGGTGTGGCAATTAACCGCAAGGGAGGACTTCTCGTTGCAGACGATGTGGGCAACACCATTTGGATTATTTCGCCAAAAACTAAGCCGGTTAGCGTACAGACTAATTAGTCAGCAATTTTTATTTTTGAGTTCAGATTTCACACACGAAATAAACGGAAAAATAAACGCAAGGCTGACACTATGAAGACAACAAACTGGAGCAAAAATTGGGATATTCAAAATGGACTCTCATTTGGGCGCGCTGAGAGTGGTGAACAAGATACGCCCTTGCGTGCAGAATTATTCAGCGCCGATCAAATGGAACAACACGGCAGAGCGCTCGCAAGCACGTATCATTTAGCACCTTTAGGCAAGAATACACGCTTACTCCAACGGCTGGATGACAATGAAGATGTCTTACGCCGATGCCGCGCTTTGCTCAGCGAGACCGTCAAAAACAAATCGCGCATTGCGCCTGCGGGCGAATGGCTGCTGGATAATTTTTATTTAATCGAAGAACAAATTCGCACCGCGCGTAAACATCTCCCCAAAGGCTTTAACCGAGAATTGCCCCGGTTAGCCAACGGCCCCTCTGAAGGTTTGCCGCGCGTTTATGATTTAGCGCTAGAAGTAATTTCCCACGGCGATGGCCGAATTGATATTGAAACGCTCAGCCGTTTTATAACTGCCTACCAAACCATTACGCCCTTAAATTTAGGCGAGCTGTGGGCAACGCCGATCATGTTGCGGCTGGCAGTGATTGAAAATTTGCGGCGGGTTGCTGCGCGTATCACTGTTTCACGCGAATATCTCAACAGCGCCCAAGAATGGGCTAATGCCATGATCGACGTTGCCGAGCGCGATCCTAAAAATTTGATTGTGGTGATTGCCGACATGGCGCGTTCCAATCCGCCCATGGTTAGTTCATTTGTGGCCGAGCTGACCCGTCGCCTGCAAGGTCATGGCCCCGCTCTGGCATTACCGCTGACATGGATTGAACAGCGCCTCGCGGAATCCAGCTTAACCATTGAACAAATGGTATTGATTGAAACCCAAACCCAAGCTGCCGATCAGGTATCGATTAGCAACAGCATTGGCAGTTTGCGCGTATTAGGGGCGACGGATTGGCGCCAATTTGTAGAATCCGTCAGTGTGGTGGAAAAAACGCTGCATCAAGACCCTCTGCACATTTACACCAGCATGGATTTCGCCACCCGCGATTCATACCGCCGCGTTATTGATTACCTAGCCAAGCACAGCAAACTTTCGGAAGTTGAAATCGCCAATTCGGCCATTCAACTCGCCCATGCCGCCAACAAACACGAACCCGGATCGCACAAAGCTCACGTCGGTTTTTACTTGGTTGACAAGGGCGTAAAGGATTTGGAACGCGCGGTAAAAGCCCGTTTGCCCATAACAACCTATCTTAAGCGCATGGCGGGTTGCGTCCCACTCACCATGCATGTCGGCAGTATTATTATTCTCACCTTAGTGTTTTCTACCAGCTTGGTGTTACAGGTGAAATCCAGCGGAGTGTCCAGCTGGCCTTTGTGGGTGATTGGCTTATTAGCGTTAATCGCTACCAGCCAACTCGCATCTGCATTGGTGAATTGGCTAGCACTCATACTGGTTAAACCCAAGTTACTGCCACGCATGGATTACGACACGGGTATCCCCGGTGATGCCAGCACTATGGTCGTTATTCCCACGCTACTCAGCTCTATACAAAATACCGATGATTTGTTGGAGGCACTGGAAGTGCGCTTTCTGGGCAATCGCGATACCAATTTGTACTTCGCCCTGCTCACCGATTTTGAAGATGCCTCCGCTGAAGAACTCCCCACCGATGCCGCCCTACTTGCCCATGTCAGCAAAGGCATTGAACGGCTGAATGAAAAATATCCCTGCAACGATGAATTTATTGGCGATACCCGCCCAAAACTTGATGGCGGACGGTTTTTCCTGTTCCACCGCCCACGCTTGTGGAATGCCGTCGATAAGGTTTGGATGGGCTACGAACGCAAGCGCGGCAAGCTCGCTGATCTCAACGCCTTTTTGCGGGCAACGACCGAAGACGAAGCGGCTGTATCTGCAAAATTCTCCAAGGTGGTTGGCGATATCGCTGTATTGGGCAAACTCAAATACATCATTACCTTAGATACCGACACCCAATTACCCCGCGATAGCGCCCGCGAGTTTGTAGGCACCATGGCGCATCCGCTCAATCGCCCTCGGTTTGATCGCAAACAGCGGTGCGTTATTGGCGGTTACGGCATTTTGCAGCCGCGTATTGCCTCCAGCATGGCGGGCGCAAACCGCTCCGTTTACGCAAGCTTGTTCGGCAGTGAACCGGGGATTGACCCCTATACGCGCTCGGTTTCCGATGTGTATCAAGACCTATTCCACGAGGGATCTTTTATTGGCAAAGGTATCTACGATATAGATGCTTTTGAATACGCCCTGAAAGACCGCTTCCCCGATAACCGCATCCTCAGCCACGATTTATTGGAAGGTTGCTACGCGCGCTCGGGCTTGATTAGCGATGTTCAACTCTTAGAAGAACATCCCACCCACTACACCACAGACGTAACCCGACGCGCACGCTGGATACGCGGAGATTGGCAAATTGCGAGCTGGATTTTCCCCTGGGTGCCCGGCGCCAAGGGCGAAACTACCAGCAATCCGCTATCTGCCTTATCGCGCTGGAAAATTCTGGATAACCTGGTGCGCAGCCTCGCACCCGTATCCCTCTTGCTATTGCTGGTGCTCGGTTGGTGCATTGCGGGCGATGTTTGGTTTTGGACGCTGGCGGTTCTGAGCGTAATTCTTATTCCCACCTTACTCTTCGCACTGGTGGATACTTTCATCAAACCCGAAGAAGTCAGTGTAAAAGAACACCTTAGGGCAGTAATCAAGTCAGCAGCGCGCAACATTGCCCAAGCCGGTTTTCGTTTGGGCACGCTGCCGCACGAAGCGCTCTACAGCCTGGCAGCTATTTTAAGCAGCACCGGGCGCGTTTTATTTACCCGCCGGTTGTTACTGGAATGGAACGTTTACTCTTACGCCAGCGGTTGCGCCAGCTTGCCCACTACCCTACGGATCATGTGGTCTAACTATGCCGTTAGCCTTATTGCACTCCTTGGGCTTGGCTTGCTCAATCCCTTTGGGCTCACTGCGGCGGTACCGGTTGTTTTGCTTTGGCTTGCTGCGCCCTTTATTGCTTGGAAAATCAGCCAACCCAGCGCCGCAAAAGTCGTTGAGCTTGCCAACCGCGACTTGGTCTTTTTGCGCAAAATTGCCCGTAAAACCTGGGCCTTTTTTGAACGCTTTGTCACGGTGGAAGATAACTGGCTCCCGCCCGATAACATGCAGGAAGACCCGGGGCCGATTATTGCCCACCGTACCTCGCCCACCAACATCGGATTGGCGCTCCTGTCTAACCTCACCGCCTACGATTTTGGCTACAGCACCATGGGGCAAATGCTGGCTCGCACGGGTTTGACCTTTGAAACCTTGGGCAAAATGGAGAGGCAATTCGGCCACTTTTATAACTGGTATGACACGCGCAACTTACAGCCGCTTCCGCCCCGCTATATTTCCACCGTAGACAGCGGCAACTTAGCCGGGCACCTGCTCACGTTGCGCGCTGGGTTGGTAGAGCTGCAACGCCAACCCATTATTAGCCACCGTGTTTTTGACGGCTTTATGGATACGCTGCTGATACTGGCCGATAACTCACCGCTGCCCCAGCAACCACTCATTGCCAAACTCATCAACTTGGTAAAAGCCGCCTGTAATGCCAAACCGAATACCCTTAAAGAAGTGCTCGATTTCTTGAACCCCATCTTCAAAGGGTCGGAGGTTATCGACGAACAGTTTGATGCTTTACTGGATACCGAAGCGGGCTTTTGGGCACAGGCGTTTACCCGCCAAACCGCGTCTGTTTACGACGAACTTATGTATTTAGCGCCTTGGCTTAAAGAGCCGCTTGCCACTGCCAATCGGGGGTTTGAGCAAATCCCAACCCTTGAGCAACTGGCCAACTGTGCGCTGAGCGATGCACAAGATGAAGCCTTAAGTCTTGCGCAAGACCGCGCTAGAGAGCGCATAGATACGATTGCAACCTTGGCCGCGCAAAGCACCGAATTTGCCACCATGGATTACCAATTCCTGTACGACCCTAATCGTCATTTACTCGCCATTGGTTACAACGTGGATGACTTCCGCCGCGATGCCAGCTTTTACGATTTGCTCGCCTCAGAAGCGCGCCTGTGCAACTTCATCGCCATCGCCCAAGGTCAATTGCCGCAAGAAAGTTGGTTCGCGCTGGGCCGCCTACGCACCAGCACGGAGGGCGAGCCAACGCTCGTTTCCTGGAGCGGCTCCATGTTTGAATACCTGATGCCATTGCTGGTCATGCCCAACTACGAAAACAGCTTACTTGACCAAACCTGCCGCGCAGCCGTTGCACGCCAAATTGCTTATGGCAGACAGCGCGGTTTGCCGTGGGGCATTTCAGAATCTGGCTACAACACGGTTGATGCCGCGCTCAATTACCAATACCACGCCTTTGGCGTACCGGGTTTGGGTTTAAAACGTGGCTTGTCTGAAGATACAGTGATAGCGCCTTACGCAACTGTCATGGCCCTAATGGTCAACCCCGAAGCGGCCTGCGACAACTTGCGCCGCTTGGCAGGTATTGGATTAGAGGGGCGTTACGGGTTCTACGAGGCAATGGACTACACGCCGGCACGCTTGAATCGTGGCCAAACCAATGCCCTAGTATGTTCGTTTATGGTTCACCACCAAGGCATGAGCCTGTTATCACTCGCTTATCTGCTATTGAACCAACCCATGCAAGCGCGCTTTAAGTCTGACCCAGCATTACAGGCGACTTTACTGCTATTGCAAGAACGTATTCCCAAACACACTGTACTCAATAACCCCAGTACGGACGACGCCGACGGCAGCGCCTTTTTCGATACAACCGAAGCATCTGTCCACACCGCGATTGGTGCAGACACACCCGTACCCGAAGTTCAGCTGTTGTCCAATGGCCGTTATCAGGTGATGCTCACCAACGCCGGTGGCGGCTACAGCCGCTGGCGTGAGTTTGCCGTAACCCGTTGGCGCGAAGACACCACCTGCGATAGCTGGGGGAATTTTGTGTATGTGCGCGATTTGGACAGTGGCGATTTCTGGTCGGCTGCACACCAACCAACGCTCAAGCGCGCCGATAGCTATGCCGCCATGTTTAGCGAGGGACGCGCGGAATACCGCCGCCGTGATGCCGATATAGAAACTTACTCAGAAGTTGTGGTTTCACCGGAAGACGATATAGAGCTACGCCGCGTGCGCATCACCAACCGCTCCGGTCGGCGCCGCGTCATTGAAGTCACCAGCTACGCGGAAGTTGTACTGGCCACCCAAGCCGCCGATGCCACCCAAAGCGCCTTTGGCAAACTCTTTGTGCAAACCGAGATTTTGCCAAACAACCGCGCCTTGCTCTGCACCAAACGCCCCCGCTCAGCCGAGGAATTTACGCCTTGGAT
The DNA here is from genome assembly GCA_964581625.1 of uncultured Cellvibrionaceae bacterium. GTDB lineage: Bacteria > Pseudomonadota > Gammaproteobacteria > Pseudomonadales > Cellvibrionaceae > Cellvibrio. Next base: position 88,405 of record CAZOPE010000006.1, on the reverse strand, counting down.
GTTCCACCTGCTATCCGTACAAGGTGGTGATGTCACCAAAGTTTCCTACGAAACAGATCGCCTGAAGTTTATTGGCCGTGGTCGTACCTTGGCCGCGCCGCAAGCATTGGTCGACAAAGGCAATTTATCGGGCAGCCAAGGCTCAGTGCTTGACCCTGTTGTTGCTATTCGCTGCCATATAGTTCTGGAAGCCGACCATTGGATTACGCTCAACTATGTAACGGGCGCAGCCGCCAGCCGTGAATCCAGCATGATGCTGATTGAGAAATACCAGGACTATCACTTTGCCGACCGCGCGCTGGATTTGGCGGCCACCCACAGCGGCGTAACCCTGCGCCAAATTAACGCCAACGAATCCGATGCGCTTTTATACCGGCGCCTTGCGCGCTCGGTTATTTACAGCCATTCCGGTTTGCGCGCTAACCCGGCGATTATCCAGCAAAACCGTCGTGGCCAATCGGGCTTGTGGGGCTATGCCATCTCCGGCGACCTGCCCATTGTGCTTTTGAAGATCGCCAACAGCGACCACATCGAACTCGCCCGCCAGTTGATTCAGTGCCACATTTACTGGCGCATGAAAGGGCTGGTGGTGGATTTGGTGATTTGGAACGAAGACCATGCGGGCTATCGCCAACGCTTGCAGGATCAAATTATCGGGCTGATTGCCACCGGCACAGAAGCCAATACGATTGATAGACCAGGCGGTATTTTTGTGCGCTCGGCTGAGCAAATCTCCCACGAAGACCGCGTACTTTTGCAGTCAGTCGCGCGCGTTATAGTAGCGGACGGACACGGAACCTTGCTGGAACAAATCAACCGTCGCCCGCCGGTTGAAAAGCGTATTCCGCGCTTGAAACCCACCCGCCGTTATCAGCAAGAACCACTGCAAGCACTACCCATTCCCGAGCTACGCTTGCGCAACTCCTTTGGCGGCTTCAGCGCCGATGGCCGCGAATACTTAATTGTCACCCATCCCGACCAAATTACGCCGCTGCCTTGGGTGAACGTGTTAGCTAACCCTAACTTTGGGAGTGTCGTAACTGAAAGCGGCCTTGCCTACACCTGGAGTGAAAACGCCCACGAATACCGCCTAACACCGTGGAGCGATGACGCTGTAGGCGCAAGCGGCGGTGAAGCCATTTACCTGCGCGATGAAGAAACCGGGCATTTCTGGTCGCCCGCGCCGCTGCCATGCCGTGGCAAAGCGCCTTACCTTACCCGCCACGGCTTTGGTTACAGCGTGTTTGAACATATTGAAGATGGCATTGCATCTGAGCTTTGGGTGTATGTGGATTTGGTCGAATCGGTTAAATACTCCGTGCTTAAAGTGCGCAACCAATCAGGCCGCAACCGCAAGTTATCGGCCACCGGTTATGTGGAATGGGTGCTGGGGGATTTGCGAACCAAAACAGGGATGCACATCGTTACTGAAATCGATCCCACCAGCGGTGCCTTGTTTGCATCCAACGCCTACAGCGCTGAGTTCGGCAGCCGCGTGTCCTTCTTCGATGTGGATGATATTTCACGCACGCTGAGCGGCGACCGCGCTGAGTTTATTGGCCGCAACGGTTCCCTCACCCACCCAGATGCCATGACCCGCGTACAACTCTCCGGTCGTTTGGGCGCGGCTTTGGATCCCTGTGGGGCAATTCAAGTGCCCTTTGAATTAGCCAGCGGGCAAAGCCGTGAGCTGATTTTCCGTTTGGGCTCTGGTAACGATATTGCCCAAACCCGGTCACTAGCGCAGCGCTTACGCGTAACCGGCACCGCCCGCGCCGCCTTGCAAAAAGTACAGTCCTACTGGCAGGAAACACTCGCCGCCGTTCAAGTGGAAACACCGGACGAATCCATCAACATGCTCGTCAACGGCTGGTTGGTTTACCAAACCTTGGCTTGCCGCATTTGGGCCCGCAGTGGGTATTACCAATCCGGCGGCGCCTACGGCTACCGCGATCAGTTGCAAGACACCATGGCGCTTGTCCATACCCGCCCAGAATTAATGCGCGAACATTTAATTCGTTGCGCGCAGCGGCAATACCTTAAGGGCGATGTACAGCACTGGTGGCATCCGCCTGTTGGCAGAGGCGTACGCACACGCTGTTCAGACGACTACCTGTGGTTGCCTGCAGCAACCTGCCGCTACATTCAAGCCACGGGCGATATGAGTATTTTGGATGAGCGTTTGCACTTTCTGGATGGGCGCGAACTCAATCCCGAGGAAGAATCCTATTACGATTTACCCGGCCACTCTGCTGAAGCGGCGACCCTGTATCAGCATTGCCAACGGGCAATCCAACACGGCTTACGCTACGGCGAACACGGCATTCCCCTCATGGGATCGGGCGACTGGAACGACGGTATGAATCTGGTCGGCATTCACGGCAAAGGTGAAAGCGTTTGGCTGGGCTTTTTCCTGTACGACGTGTTAATCAAGTTCGCCGACTTGGCAACCCTCTATAAAGACAGCGCCTACGTGGAATTCTGCGAGAAAGAGGCCTTCCAATTGCGGCGCAATATTGAAATGCACGCATGGGACGGAGCTTGGTACAAGCGCGCTTGGTTTGACGATGGCGCGGCATTGGGTACCGCCAGCAATAGCGAATGCGCGATAGATTCCATCTCCCAAAGCTGGTCGGTACTGTCCGGCGCGGGCAGTGATGAGCATTCGCAAATCGCCATGGAATCGCTGGATAAAAATCTCGTGCGACGCGATCACGGCTTAATCCAATTACTTAACCCGCCCTTCGACAAATCGCCCATGAACCCAGGTTATATCAAGGGTTACGTTCCAGGTGTGCGTGAAAATGGCGGCCAATACACTCACGCCGCGGTGTGGGCGATTATGGCCTTTGCAGCGCTAGGTGATAGTAAACGCGCGTGGGAATTATTGGCGCTCATCAACCCCGTGAACCACACGGATACGGATGAAGCCTTGCGAACCTACAAAGCCGAACCCTATGTAGTCACCGCCGACGTTTACGGCGTTGCCCCACACATAGGTCGCGGTGGCTGGAGCTGGTACACGGGCTCGGCCGGGTTATGTTACCGGCTGATTATTGAATCGCTGCTAGGTATTACCCGCGCGGGCAATCAACTGCACATCAACCCGTGCATTCCTCAGGACTGGTCAAGCTACAAGATGACTTATCGATTTGGCGCAAGCGTTTATCAGATTGTGATTAACCAAACCGCTGACACGAAAACACTGAAACTGGACGGCAATTTACTCGACAAGGATTACGTGGATTTGGTGGATGACGGACAACATCATCAGGTGGAATTGGCGGGGAGTTTTCGCAAAATAATGCGGTAGCTTTTCACGCAGTTAAAAGCGATCAGCCACTTCGATCGCTCAAATTCCAAGTTGATATTTGCACGACCTCCGGAGGCATGGATGCCGACGACGAGCTTACACAGACGTACTTGCTGCGAGTCGTGCGGGTATCAACGTGGAATTCCACACCCTTCCACATCGCACATAAAATATGCCGAGTTCTAATCAATGTTTGATTTGCATCTTCCGCTATCCCTCAAACACCGATTAGACTAAGCTTCAACAACATCCCCACGAACAAACGCCTATGACTCGTCGCTCACCTCTCATCATTGCGTTCTTGCTTTTGGCTTTTACCAGCCAACTGCTTGCGAGCGCTTCAATGACGTGCGGTTTTGAAAAACCGGTGAAAGCGACAGCTACACATTCGCACCACGATATGAGCAACATGCCCATGCACGATATGGCAGCGATGGATCATCAGTCACACGAAAAACCTTCTCACTCATCACACACTAGTTTCGATTGCTGCAAAGCCATGGGGCATTGTCTATTTGGTGGTTGCTCTTTAGCGGCTGCGAATAAAGACAATTTTTTTTCGGTGCAAAAACAAACTCCTCTAGCCGTGGATTTTTATTCACGCAACACTCCCGCGCCACTCGCAGCTCCCCACTATCGACCTCCCATTTTTGGTTAACCTAGGATAGCTACGCCTGAAAAAAGGCTACGCCTATAAAAAAGCTACGTCTGAAAAAGACGCAGTTAAGAAGCCAAGAATCGCGCCGCAATTAAGTTGAATTAGCCTTAATTAAAATGGCAGGCGCCTATTTGTTTTATCGTACATTTACCTGAGCTTTTCAGGAGAACCTATGAAAAACCCAACACCATTATCGCGCAGACATTTTCTCCAAGGCGCTTCGTCTGCCGTCGCCTTGGCGAGCTTACCGCTTTCACAAACCCTCCTCGCAGAAAATCCCGTTGCAAAAAATAGCAGCCCTGTAACCTTAAACGGCAACCAATTTGATTTACGCATTGGTTATCAAAGCGTGAATTACACGGGCAAAAAATCCATCGCCACTACCGTTAACGGAAGTTTGCCAGCACCTATTTTGCGGTGGAAAGAAGGCGAACGCGTTCACTTGCGCGTTACTAATAATTTGCAAGAAGACACCTCCATTCACTGGCACGGAATTGTATTGCCATCCACCATGGATGGCTCACCCGGTTTTGATTTCGCAGGCATTAAACCCGGTGAAACTTTTGAATATGAATTCGACGTAAAGCAAAGCGGCACTTACTGGTATCACAGCCACTCCGGTTTCCAGGAACAAACCGGTTTACTCGGCGCAATAATTATCGACCCAAAAGAACCAGACCCTATTAGCTATGATCGCGACCTCGTCATTTTATTAAGCGATTGGACAGACACTGCGCCATCGAAAATTTATTCACAGCTCAAAAAAATGAGCCACTACTACAACTATCGCGAGCGCACCATCAGCGATACCTGGAGCGATATTAAAACCAAAGGCATTACAACCACGTGGAATGAACGCGCCATGTGGAATCGCATGCGCATGAGCGACAGCGATATTGCCGACGTTACCGGCTACACCTATTTAATGAACGGATTAACCCCTACAGAAAATTGGACAGATGTATGCAAAGCCGGTGAAAAAATTCGCCTGCGAATGATTAACGGCGCTGCCATGACTATTTTTGACGTGCGAATTCCCGGACTAAAAATGACCGTCGTCGCCGCAGATGGACAAGCCATTCAGCCAGTAGAAGTCGATGAATTCCGAATAGGCACTGCTGAAACTTACGATGTGATTGTCACGCTCGATGCAAACAAAGCTCACACGATTTTTGCGCAAACAATTGATCGCTCCGGCTTTGCGCGCGGAACAATTACTACCAACGCCTCGATTCGCTCTGAAGTTCCTGCGCTTGATCCTGCGCCCATTCTTAGTCATGGAGATCTGGGCATGGATATGACCGGAATGGATCACAGTGGGCATGGCGCGCAAGCAACTATCGATCACAGTCAACATAATCTAAGCAGCTCCGAGCACAGCGGACGCGATATGGGCTCCATGGAAAAAATGGATCACAGCAGCCACGATATGAGTGCAATGAATCACAGCGAGCACGACATGAGCGCTATGGATCACAGTGGGCACGACATGGGCGCAATGAATCACAGTGCTCACGATATGAGCATCACGCCAGCCGCAGCGACGGCGGTTTTAGCCAAAGCGGGTTTCGGTAGCAATTTTGATGGAGGCGCTACGGTCAGCCATAAAAGTACGGAGTTTGGGCCCCACGTGGACATGCACGTAGACATGCCTCGCAGCGGCTTGAGTGATCCGGGTTTAGGCCTGCGCGATCACGAGGAAAAATATAATCGCAAAGTGCTTCGCTATTCCGATTTACGCAGTTTGCATCCCACGCATGATAAGCGTGAGCCCACGCGCGAAATTGAATTGCATCTCAACGGAAATATGCATCGCTACATGTGGTCGATTAACGGCGAAAGTTTTATGGATGCCGCGCCTATCCAACTCACCTACGGTGAACGTGTGCGTATTATTTTAATTAACGACACCATGATGACTCACCCCATTCATTTGCACGGCATGTGGAGCGAATTGGAAACCGGTGACCCGGAATTTATTCCACGTAAACACACCATCCTCGTGCAACCCGGCTCAAAAATTAGTTATTTGGTCACAGCCAATGCTAAAGGCCGTTGGGCCTATCACTGTCATTTGCTCTACCACATGCTCGGCATGATGCGTACGGTCAACGTGGTTTAGGAGAAGATGATGAACTGGAAAAAATCATGTGCATATTTACTGGTTGTTGCTGCCCTACCCTGCAGCAATGTTTACAGTCACGAAGAGGATGATCCTGTATTAACCAAATTAATGGTCAATAAATTTGAAACCGGCGATAACACCACAAATGCCAATGCGGATTTATGGATTGGAAAAGATATCAACAAATTGTGGTTAAAAACTAACGTCACTTATCAACAGGGAAAAACGGAAGACGCAGAATTACAAGCGCTATTCAGTCACGCTATTGCGCCTTATTGGGATGTGCAAATCGGTGTTCGGCAAGATATCAAACCAACTCCCGCGCGAACTTGGGGTGTATTAGGTGTGAACGGCTTGGCGCCCTATTTCTTCGATGTTGATGCAGCCATTTTTTTAGGCGAAGGAGGACGCACCGCGGCGCGGCTATCGGCGGAGTACGATGTGTTGTTCACTCAAAAGTTAATTCTTTCGCCCGAGGTTGAGTTTAATTTTTACGGACAAAGCGACGCAATCACAGGAACGGGATCAGGGCTATCCAACGCGAGTGTCGGCTTGCAACTGCGTTATGAAATTCGCCGCGAATTTGCGCCTTACATAGGCGTAGCAAGGGATACAAAATTCGGGAAGAGCGCCGATATGGCAACACTAACCGGTGAGACCAAAAGCGATACACAATGGATAATTGGCCTACGCACTTGGTTTTAGAAGATCCTGCGCAAGGACTGCGCAAACTTCAACGTTCAAAAACCATACAACCGCTGTAGCAAATCTGTTATCAAAACGTCATTTTTCTGCCTTAAAAATTTCACACATGGCCTCTAAATTAACCACAGCTTAAGGAGGCTATTATGAAAAAACTCTTACTCTGCTCAACCATTTCTATATTACTAACAGCTTGTGGCGGTTCATCAAACACATCTGTGACGATCGATCCAATAACCACACCAACCACTAAACCCAAAAACGTATTGTTCTTTTTGGGCGATGGTATGGGCATTACCACTCTAACGGCAGCACGTATTTACGGCGCGGGTGAAGACGGTAACTTAACCATTGATACATTCCCCGAAACTGCTTTTATAAAAACCTATTCAAACGACGCACAAGTAACTGACTCCGCTCCGTCCATGGCGGCCTACATGACCGGCGTGAAAATGAATAACGAAGTTATTTCCATGACGCCGGAAACAAAAGCTTTTGACGAAAAAGGTGCAGGGTATTTAAAAGGTGCAGATAGTTTGTGCCCAAGTACAAATGGCAAACCAGTAACCACATTACTTGAAATCGCAAAATCAAAAGGCATAGCAACTGGTGTAGTAACCACCACGCGCGTGACTCACGCTACGCCCGCTGCAACTTACTCGCACATCTGTCACCGCGATGCGGAAAATACTATTGCCGCACAACTCGTACCTGCAACAACCGATAAGGGTTACAACGATAAATTGTTGGACGGTGTTGACGTTGTTTTAGGTGGTGGCCGCCAGTTTTTCCAACCTACCTCAGTTGGTGGTAAGCGCACCGATGGCCGCGATTTGATCGCAGAAATGAAAGCGAAAGGCTACAGCTACGCAAGCAACCAAACAGAACTAAATGCCTTCGCGCCAAATGGTACAAACAAATTGGTTGGCTTATTTAACTCAAGCCACATGAACTACGACTTAGTTCGCAACGGAACCGGTGAACCAAGCTTGTCTGAAATGACAGTTAAAGCCATTCAAACCTTAAAGAAAAATCCTAACGGAATGTTCTTGATGGTAGAAGGTGGACGCATCGACCACGCGCTTCATGAAACAACGGCTATCAAAGCATTGCAAGACACCATTGCGTTTGACGATGCAATTAAAGCTGCAATTGCTGAGATCAAGAAAACGGATCCTAATTTAGAAAACACACTCATTGTTGTCACCGCAGACCACGATCACACCTTAGTACTTAACGGTTACGCTGCTAGAACGGGTAAAACCACTGTTAACAATCCTGGTGTATTGGGCTTATTGAAAAACTACACCGATGGCGCGGTTGCGAAAGATTCCGATGGTATGCCTTTTAGCATCATTGGTTTTGGAAATGGCGAAAACCGTGTGGCGGGTGATCGCAAAAACTTCCCTGCGCTTACCGATAGTCAAGTATTTGCAGATTCTTATCATCAAGAAGCAGCCATTCCAGTTGCTGCGGGTAGTGAAACACACGGTGGTACAAACGTATTCCTTGGCGCAATGGGAAAAAATGCAGACTCTTTTGCTGGCGTCATGGACAACACTAAAGTCTTTACGCTGATTCGCAGCGCAATCGACCTGTAATTTTCTGCTGAACATTGTGTCGTTACTCTACTTTCAGTAACGCAAAGACTTATAGGAACAGATCATGAAAAAATTATTAATCGCTGCTGTTTTAGCATCAGCATGTTCGCAAGCAGCCTTCGCTGCTGGCGAAGCAAAAAATGTTATTTTCTTCCTCGGTGATGGCATGGGCCCAACCACAGTAACTGCAGCACGCATTTACAAATATAAAGAGGAAGGCGAGCTGAATATGGAAAAACTGGACGGTAAAACTCGTACCGCTCGTGTTAAAACCTATTCAAACGATGCGCAAACTACCGACTCCGCGCCATCAATGGCTGCCTATATGACCGGCGTGAAAATGAACAACGAAGTTCTTTCCATGTCGGCAGACACCAAAGCAATTCGTCCTAACGGTAAAGACTCGGCGTGCCCAGCTACTGGCAATGGGAACGCAGTTGATACCATTTTGGAAATGGCTAAAGCCAAAGGAAAATCTGTTGGCGCCGTGACAACCACGTCGGTTACTCATGCAACTCCAGCGGCAACTTATGCGCACATTTGTCATCGCGATGCTGAAAACACTATTGCTGCACAAGCAGCTGTAGGTGGTGTTGGTTATAACACTAAGCTTGGTGATGGTTTAGATGTTTTGCTGGGCGGTGGCCGCACTTTCTTCTTACCTACCACCGGCACGGGCGCCGCTAAAGGTAGCCGTACCGATGGAAGAGATCTAACAACAGAAATGCAAGCCAAAGGCTATACCTATGCGAGTACAGGTGCTCAATTAGCTGCAATCGATGGCAAAACGACTACTAAATTATTAGGTCTTTTCAACCCAAGCCATATGGAATATGAATTAGATCGCGTAAAGAAAAATATTGACGAGCCAAGCTTAACTGCCATGACGTTGAAAGCAATCGATGTGCTAGGGAAAAACTCTTCAGGCTTTTTCTTAATGGTTGAGGGTGGCCGTATTGACCACGCACTGCACGGCACCAACGCCAAACGCGTTATGGAAGATACCATTGCTTTTGATGACGCTATCAAAGCGGCTTTGGATGAAATGAAAAAACGCGACCCAGAGTTGAAAAACACGTTAATTGTTGTTACTGCTGACCACGATCACACCATGACCTTTAACGGTTATGGCAAGCGCGGAGGTAACGTGTTGGGTACCGTGAAAAGCTATAAAGACGGTAAAGAAATGGTAGATGCTGATGGCAAAAATTACACTACGTTGGTATTCGGCAACGGTCCTAACCGCCCTGCCACTCGCGCCAACTTAGTGGAAGGCAATGCCGACAAAACACAAGTACTGCACGACGACTATTTGCAAGAAACCGCAATAAAGCTGAGCTCTGAAACTCACGGCGGTGGTGATGTTATGTTGTTTGCAACCGGTGCTGGTGTAGCCTCTAAAACATTTAAAGGCACTATCGACAACACCAAAGTATTCAGCCTGATTAATACCGCTTTTGGATTTTAACTAGATTCACTCACAAACACCTGATCTCATGATCAGGTGTTTATTTTTTTAACGCAAAGAAATTGCTTTATGAAGAAACAACTTTTATTGATTATTGCTCTAACTCTGCCTTTCGCCGCTAATGCCACCCCCCTCTCGGCGATTATGACATTTGAAAGTATGGCCCTCACCGCCGATGGCGTTAAAAAGCAAACCTATTTTCAAGAACGTTTTATTCGGGATACAAATGTAGTTTGGAGTGAACGCATAGTTCCTTCGGCAGTAAATCACCCACATGAAGATGAATCCAATGAACATGAACACCATCATGACCTAAATTTTGCGACTGCAGGCAAATGGATTTCACGCAACGCCAACAATCAGATCAATTTCGCCTTTGTTCGTGAAAGTGAAAAGAAAATTATTCAGCCACGCGTATCAGAATATGGAACTTTAGGATTTGATGGGGAGTGGGAAACAGCTTTCTATCTCGTAAATCGCTCAGCACTAAAGAAAATGACAGCGACAAAAAAGGGAGCTAAGGACGGAACTCAATGGTACGAGAAAAAAGATAGCAAACAACTCACACGAATTTTATGGGATGAAAAAAAGGAAATTCCCTTGAGTATTGAAACATCAAAACTCGACGGCACGATGAGTAATAAAATTAGTCTTCAGCTAACCGCAACGCCGAGCACCTTACCTTGGAACAACCTTAAAACCTACCAAACCGTCGCTTATGAAGATTTGCTGGACTAAGTAACGTCACCGCAACAAAATTCAATGCTACAACCCTGTGAAATGTGCTTTACTATGAATTCATTCGACAGCAGGTGTTGGAGCATTATTATGAATATCAACCATGTACTCAGTTTAATTGTTATCTCTGGAATGGTTTGCGCTTGTTCCCCTAAAGCACCCGAACAACAACCCACAAACCTACCGGAAAAGAAATCACAGGGAATATTGACTGACAGCCAACAACAAACACTGGATAAAGCCAAGCAAACAGAAGAAATTTTAGATAAAAGCGCTAAGGAAAAAATGAAACAAGTTGACGAGGCGACCGGCGAGAAATAAAACAGTAATGAGAAGCGCGGCTAGAGGGGGATTCGAACCTAATTTTTTAAGACCAAGCCGAGTTCACTGTAATCTTTTATAAACACACCAAAAGTACCGTCATTGAGTGCGCGCTTAATCAAAAAGCTTTTATCTAAGCGCCCCCCTTCTATGCCAGATAAATCAATAAGTACATTTTTTTCCAAGCGTAAGTTTTGCTTTTTAACAGCAATGACTTTTGGAAGGTGGCGGTATTTTTCGTGGGACTCAAACACTATAGCTATCAATCCGTTTACCAGTTCCACCAAGGTTCCGGGTGGATAGAGGCCAACGCTCTTAATGAATTCCAATGCCAAGCGGTCGTCGAAATGTGTGCCGCGATCTTTGAAAATAATTTTTAATGCTTCTGTGGAAGGCATGCTGGTGGAATAACAGCGGTCAGCTGTCATAGCATCATAGGCATCCACAATAGCAATGATTTTCGCCAACTCTGAAATACCCGATGCCTTTAATCCGCGAGGATAACCGGTGCCATCCATTTTTTCGTGATGGCTGTAGGCCACATCAATCGTACTGTTAGGAATACCCGGTGACGCCATCAACATATTGCGCCCATGTACGGTATGAGCCTTAATCATGTTGTATTCTTTTTCGTTGAGTGCGGCGGGCTTGTTCAAAACGTCTTGCTGAACACGCATTTTGCCTACGTCATGCAGTAATCCACACAAACCCAAGCGTTCAAGATCGGGTTCACTCATCCCCAAATGACGCCCGAAAGCAATCGCAAGAATACATACGTTTAAGCAGTGCTCGGCGGTGTACTCATCTTGTGAACGGATCTTTGACATCCAAATTAAGGCATCCGCATTGCGTAGAATGCTGTGAACACAATCTTTAACTGTCAACTTCGCCTGTGCCGAGTCGACTACACCACCAAGACGGAGATCCTCCAGAAAAGAACGTGTTATGCGGCGCGCCTCCCTGTAGGTATCCAGCGCCCGACCATGCTCAGCTTTAGCATCTATCTTGTTGATGTAAGAGACTTTTTTAGTAGGAGACTTGAGTGTTGCACGCTCTTCAGGAGGAACCCATTCATCCGCAACAGCGTCAATCCATACGTGCTGGGAATATTCAGCAACCGCATCTATGTCGTCCAAACTTTCAATGGTAAAGCCTTGCATAAGGAAAGGAGTTTCCAGCCACGGGCGATCAAGTTTGGACACGAACATGCCAATCTTGAGCTCTGAAACATGGATCTTTACCGTCTTTTCCGAAGACTTAAGATACCCGGGGCGCACTTCGTTGAATTCCAAACTAAAACCTCATGACAAGCTGAGCACTACCAATAATATGATTTTTACATTTTAGCGGTTTTCGCCTCAATCAGCCAAAATAAATCTGGCCGACGGTCATTTTTGGCGCTTCGCTTCATCCCAGAGAAGGTTCATTTCGTTTATAGAAGCCTCCGCAAGCGGTTTACCCAGGTGCGTTTCGATGTAGTTGAACCGTGACTCGAATTTAAAGCTGGCTTTTCGTAATGATTGCTCTGGGTCGATCTTGAGATAACGGGCAATATTAACCACCGCAAAGAGTAAATCGCCCAGTTCTTCTTCCACTGCGGCAGCATTTTTATTATCCAAAGCCTCTTCAACCTCCAATAACTCTTCGCGGACTTTAGCGATGGGGCCCTTTATATCTGCCCAATCAAAGCCCACAGTAGCCGCACGCTTTTGAAGCTTGGCCGCACGGCTGAGAGCCGGCAAATTCAACGGAACATCCGCTAACAAGCTTTGCGCGCCTTTTGCTTCACGCTCCTGTTGCTTTATTGCTTCCCAACGCGCCTTAACGTCCGTGGGCAAGGTGTGGCGATTATCAATTTTGCTCTCCAAGGTTCCATCTGGAAATACATGCGGGTGACGACGGACTAATTTTTCTACCAAGTTATTCACAACGCCCGCAAACTCAAAGCGGTTTTCTTCTTTACCGATTTGGCTGTAAAAAATTACCTGAAACAACAAATCGCCCAATTCTTCTTTCAGGTGAACAAAATCTTGTTTTTCAATCGCGTCCACCACCTCATAAGCTTCTTCCAAGGTTGAGGGAGCAATGCTGGCGTAATCTTGTTTGATATCCCATGGGCAACCTGTTTGCGGGTCACGCAAACGCGCCATGAGGTACAAAAGATCATCAACGGAATATTGGTAAGCAGTCATAGGCGAGTACTCAGGGCTATCAATTAATTTATTCAGAAAGCAATCTATCAATTTTTTCTAAATGGAAAATTAGCGGGGCACTGTTTAATTTCAGCACGCCAAAATATTCCTCTGCCATGGGTTTTACACCACTCACATTTGGCAAGGGCAACCGCTGTTCAACCATCAAGTAAAGGCGAGGAATAAAAATAAACTGCAACCATTGCGGAAAATTTAACGTATCTATTGCAAAGGGTTGCGTGCTGGCCAGAGCGCTTTCAGAGGGCGACTCAAATTCCCAAAGACGCAATTCGCGCAATTCTTTTTCGATGTCGATTAAAATTTCTGCAACAGCAATGTGTTTATGGCTCATATCTTTTCAATAGCATTTGAATCCCCACCCAACCTCCCCCGTGATAAGGTAGAGGGATTTGACTCCGACCTTATAAGCTCAGCAGATTAATTCACCCTGAAATAAAGAGGGGATCAGCTCCTGCCGAAGTTCAAGGACAAGGTTGATAGTGAGTTGGTTATTTATGCACAATCTGCGTAAAAGGCGGCAACGAATTTAAAATTGCCTTGCCATAACGTTTGGTGATAATTCGACGATCCAATAAACTGATTTTACCCGTGTCTGTTTCCGTGCGCAGCAAGCGCCCACAAGCTTGAATCAATTTTAACGATGCATCGGGAACCGCGATTTCCATAAATGGATTTCCGCCGCGCGAACTTACCCACTCAGACAAGGCCGCTTCGATTGGATCATCAGGTACCGCAAAAGGTAACTTGGCAATAATCACGTGAGTACAGTATTTCCCTGGCAAATCCACACCCTCGGCAAAACTTGCCAGACCAAATAAAATACTCCCCTCTCCTTGGTCGATTTTTTGTTTGTGTTGAACCAACATTTCCTGTTTGGAATTGTCGCCCTGAATCAATATTAAATCGCGCAAGCTGCTTGGCATTTCATCATAAACTTCTTGCATTTGCCGACGCGACGAAAACAATACTAGGCTGCCTTCATTTTCGTCGAGTAACTCCGGCAAATGGTCTATCAATGAAATGGTGTGCACATCGGCGTTACTCGCATCTACCGCGAATGTGGGAATCTCAATCGTCGCTTGTGTAAAATTAAAGGGGCTTGGAACCACTTGATAGTTGGCGTCGTTGGGTGTTCCGGCACGCATTTGAAAGCGCTGAAAATTTCCGAGCGCGGTCAATGTCGCTGATGTAACAACCGCGCCACAACATTTATCCCACAAACTGTATTCAAGGGTTTTTGATGCGAGAATTGGGCTTGAGCAAACTTCAATATCCATATTGCCAGACGCATCAACAGGTGTAAGCCAACGCGCTTTTGGAACTGAAGTTGCTGAATCGGGCACAGCATAAGTTGCCCACAATTCACGGTTTGCTTCTGCGCGCGCTTGCCATGTGCCTACTAACGGAAAATTATTTTCTAAATCAATTTTAGGCACAGGGCAATGCGGGTCTTCCATCGCTTCTGTTAACTCACTACATACTTTTCCGAGCAAGTCACTTAAACGATCAAAACTGCGCTGCAATTCAACCGAAGGCAACAAAAGCTCTTGGGGAATAACGCCGTCTTTAAAACGATAATTGGATTGACGGTCATCGAGCGCAATAGTTTCCACCAATTCAAGCAACATTGGATAAAATTGATCCAATCGTTGTTTGCAATCTATAAAAGCCGCTGGCAATTGTTCAGCATAGCGATCCACATTACCTGCGCCGCTAATCTGGCCAAGTATGGCACCCAAACCTTTATTGGATTGATCTAACCATTTGCTGGTAGATGTCATGCGAATGTGATGCGCAAAATGACTCAGCGCTTTTTGTGGAAGATGGTGGCCCTCATCGAATACATAAAGCGTATCTTTAGGATCAGGCAAAATCGCTCCCCCGCCCAACGCCAAATCGGCCAAAACCAAATCATGATTTGTAACGATACAATCTACACTGTGTAAGGAATCACGCGCTTTGAAAAAACTACACGTTGATACGTTTGAGCAACGGCGGCCGGTACATTGGCGATGATCAGTGGTAATAATTTGCCACTGACCCTGTTCAAGTGCTTGCGGCCAAGTATCGCGCTCCCCGTTCCACTTATTTGAAGCAAGTGCTTCCATCATGGATTGATAAAGCTTCACACCTTGCGCGGTTACACTTGGCAACTCGTCTTCGTAAAGCGCACGCGTTGGATTCAAACCGCTTTCATATTCAGCAAGCAAATTATCGAGCTTGCTCAAACACAAATAACGCCCTCGTCCTTTCGCTAAAGCAAATGAAAAAGATAGGCCGCTGTGTCGGTGAAGTTCCGGTAAATCTTTATTGACGATTTGTTCTTGCAAAGCAACCGTAGCAGTTGATACGACTAGTTTTTTACCAAGTGCTTTGGCGATCGCAATGGATGGCAGTAAATAGGCGATGGTTTTACCCGTACCTGTTCCTGCTTCCACCACACAAATATGGCCAAACGACTGGCGAACATTTTCGTCATCCAAATCAATATTGCCAAGCGTTTTTGCGATTTCAGCAATCATTAATTTTTGCCCATAGCGCGATTTTAAACTTTTGCTTTCCAAAAATTTACTGTACGCACCTTGGATTTGCTTTTTTACCGCATCAGTTAGCATTCAGCCGACTCAGCCGCAGGCTTGGTTAGCTTACTTACGACCGGATTCGCGTAAATCCCTAATGCAATATCGCGATACTCGGCAGGAATTTCATTCATGCGTGCGACAAAAGCAGCACGCTGTTCAGAGACAGCCGCAGGGTCGTACGGAATATTTTTATCGGTGTAATTCACGTGTGGCACTTTGCCATGAAGAATTTCGTAAGCGATGCAGTTGGAGGCATGCAACACATAATTTTCAATAATTTGCAGATCGAGATCCGCAACAATTTGATCCGTATCCTCGTAGTGATGATCCAACACACGCCCAAAAGCCACATGTACATGCCCTTTCTGCCCGGCAATGCCCATGGCAATGCTTTTCACATCTTCATGTTCTTCTTTTTGATAAGCGCCATGCGTACGTTGATGATAAAGCTCGCGCGCTTTCGCGGCGTCACAAGGGTCCAGCTCATAAGAAATTGACACAGGAACTATACGAAGCTCTTTCACGTAATCACTCAATTCCTGAGTTTTAGGTCTATTGAGCGTAATCATTCCAATCACAGCAGAATTGGTTTTATCGAAACCATCTTTAGCACGACCTTCCCGCTGCGCAATCCATATGCTAGAGGCTTCGTTAGCAATTGAATGGTGAATGTAAGCAGACAAATGTTTTGCTGCCTTTAATTTTTCACGCGGCGCTTTGGCAGAGCGATTCACAATAAAGCTTTTGTTTAAGCGCATTAAATCTGCCACATAGGGTTTGGTGAGCAAATTGTCTCCAATTGCGATGCGCAATGTATTGCAATCGTTGTGAAATAAACTCCAGTTTACAAAAGCGGGGTCCATTGCAATATCACGGTGATTACTAATAAACAGGTAGGATTGATGGTGCTCCAACACATCCAGCCCAGAAATGGTCAGGGCCGTGGTTGCCTCTGCGAGCATTCCAGACATGTAACGTTCTACAACTTCTTGAAAACCACGCACATCCTGTACTTCAGCCAACTCTTGGGTCAGCCTTTTTTTAACCAATGGTCGAATCAAAAATCCGAGCCACTGGGTGAGTTTTGGGTATCTTAAACGGGCAACTGCATCTGCCAGTTCCGGATCAGCTAAAATGCGCTCAATGGTTGGGCGCACCTCGGCATCGTGATAGGGACGAATATCGTCAAATTGACTCATGCTTGATTCACTTTACAAACGGAAGAATAGGCTGAGGAACAAATATCAGCCCCAGCGAAATAGCCGCACAACATACCGAAAAGAGGCCTAAATTGCCACCTGCAAACACCTTAACAGCACAATCACCCTGCCCCTGTGGCAGCACTAAAACCTTGGCCGAATGCTGCTTGCCTTTTATAGAAGGTACGCTCAAAGCCCCCACTGCAGAGTCGCTTATGCGGTCGCGCTACACAGCCCACGTATTGGCAGCAATAGATTATTTGTGGGACACCTGGAGCCCCGAAAAGCGGGTTCGCTCAAGTAAAGATGACATCCGAGACTGGGCCACAAGTTGTGAATGGCTAGCACTCAAGATCGTTGAAACACACCAAGGGCAAGCAAAGGATTCTGAAGGTTTAGTGAGTTTTATCGCACTCTTTAGGCAAAACGGAAAGCTTCACGAGCACCATGAAATATCTGTTTTCAAAAGATCACTCGGTGGCTGGTGTTATGTGGATCATCAGAAGGCTTAAGACCTGAAATGTGACAGACATTACGAAGCTGGCAAATACTCGCCATTCATCGCCCTTTATAATCGACTCATCGACTTACCCGCTTTAAAATCGATCTAGAAGAATAAACTACCGCCTATCAGATTATCGACTAAACTTGAATTCAAATCCTGAATCGCGAAACCCACCAATAAATCTGGACCTAAGCTCGCCCACCCATGAAGATCCTCCTTGTAGAAGACAGTGCTACGCTTCGCTATGCCATGCGCAATTACATTATTGAGGCTGGCCACACGCCGCTCATTGCGCAAAGTGGCGAAGAAGCCCTGCAGATGTTAGAGACAACACCTGTAGACATGATCATCATGGATGTTGAAATGCCAGGCTTGAACGGTTTTGAAACGACTCGATTGATTCGCGAATGGCTCGGCGGTCACTGGATTCCCATCATCTTTGTAACCGGCCGAAATGAGGATGAAAGCTACCGAGAAGGTATTGAAGCCGGTGGCGACGATTATCTCATCAAGCCTGTCAGCGCTATGATCATCAAGGCCAAAATCCGCGCCATGGAACGCATTACCGAAATGCGTGACCAGCTCAACCAATTAAACGCCGAATTGGAAGCGTTGAGCCAACTGGACAGTCTTACCCAAACCTACAACCGTCGCACATTCAATGAAATGGCCGAACAGCAGTGGTTACTTGCTGCACGTCAACAAGCACCTATTAGCGTGCTAATGATCGATGTAGACCATTTTAAACTCTACAACGACCACTACGGACACCCAGCTGGCGATAGTTGTTTGAAGAAAATAACCCAAGCAATTCGCGATTGTTTAAACCGCCCTTATGACTTGTTAGGCCGCTACGGTGGTGAAGAATTTATCGTTCTCTTGCCCGAAACAGATTGCCACGGCGCGTTGAAAGTCGCCAATGCCATTAACGCGCAAATGGAAAAAATCGGGGTGCGCCATGAGGTATCCCCCACACGCGAACACGTAACAGTGAGTATTGGTGGCGCAAGTTGCGCGCAAACGCTTTCTTACACATTGGAAGAATTGATTAAACGTGCCGACCGGGCGCTCTACAAAGCCAAACATTCGGGCCGCAACCGATCACTGGTTGATGATATAGCTGTTCACAAAACAATTTTGGTGGTTGAACAAGATACCGACGCCACCAAAACGCTCATTCAACTGCTTACACCGCAATACAATATTTTGTATACGGAAACGGCAGACGACGCGCTGGATATTTGTTTGGACATTCATCCGGAATTGATCATTATGGACACCGCCATGGCGGACGATAATGATGAGCGCCTTTGTAGACAGCTAGCGCGCAACCCGAAAACCAGCAGCATTCCTATAGTTCTTATTTCAGAAGATAGCTGCAGCAGCCGCCCTATTTCTGATATGACAATCGGTATTCGCGGTTGTCTGGAAAAGCCCATCGATAAGGATGCGCTACAACAGAAAATCCAGTTCCTTATTAATTAAACCCAAAGTTAAGCGTAAAAAAAAACCAGCATTTGCTGGTTTTTTCGTTTTGATCTACCCCGCCTTTCGCAACATAAAAATGCCAATGCCAATGCAAATCAAAATGGGAAAGAGTACTGCCGCCAACGGCGAAAAACCAAACACTAAACTCGCCGGCCCAAACAATCGTTGCGCAATTGTAAAGGCAACGCCAAACATAACCCCGGTAAAAACTCGCTGCCCCATAGTCACACTACGCAAAGGCCCAAAAATAAATGAAATGGCAATTAATACCAAGCTAGCTGTCGCCAAGGGCTCCAGAACTTTTTTCCAAAATGCTAAGGTGTAATCATTGTTTTCGATGTGTTGGTCACGTAAATAGTTGGTGTAAAAATACAAATTACTAATGGACAAATTATCAGGATCAAGCACAAGCACGTTTAATAAATCGGGGGTAAGTTGAGTATCCCAGCGGCGCGAAGGAAGCTTTTCTACGTGGGTTTTATCCTGTTCAAGATGCGTAATTGCAACATCCTCTTCCTGCCAATAATCCCCTTGATAAATCGCCTGCTTGGTAAAACTTGCAGCTACCAATTGATGATCATCATTCAACTGATAACGGCTTAACCCATAAATAACACCGCTGGGTAAAACAGCGTTGAAATGCATAAACTCGTTGGTTTCGTGATTCCACAATTTTTGCTGCGATTGTTTGATACTCGAACCTTGTGCTATCGCTTTGCGACTAGCAGCCATTTGCTCTGAGTAAGGAGCAACATATTCACCAATTAAAAACTGCAAAAACATAAATAGAAGCGCAGGCCTTAACGCCATCCATAAAATACGCCCTGTTGAAACCCCCGCCGCGCGCACAATAACCAGCTCGCTAGAAGTTGCCAAGGCACCGAGCCCAGCCAGACAACCAATAAGACATGCAAACGGAATTAGCACGCTAATGCCGTAAGGAATACGCAAAACCACATTTATCAAGGCTTCAAACGCAGTGTAATTATTGCGCAGCCCTTGCATTTGATCGATCAAGGTAAAAATAAAGTAAAGCGATATAAATACAAAAAGCGTTAATGCAATTGCGTTAAAAACACTTAAAGAAACGTAGCGAGTCAATTTACGCATGTGCACTTACCTCCGGTGCAGATCTGCGACGCTTACCCGCTACTCGATCCCAATTAAACATCAACCAAGCTAATCCAGCGAAGAATGCATGAACCACCCAGAAACCAGGATAAATTGGCCATTTACCTTGCTTCATTAGGCCACCCACACTTGAGAGAAAAACGTAATAGAAAACGAATACTAAAATCGCCGGCAACATTTTCAAATATCGACCTTGGCGCGGATTGGTTTTACTGAATGGAACTGCAAGAAATGCAATCACAAATACCATCACAGGCAATGACAAGCGCCACTGCAAGGTGGTTCGCATAACGCGATCATCGGATGACAACAATTCGCCAGTAGGTTTTGCGTCGGCCTCTGATGCATAGTCCCCTGACAAAATCACTGGGGGCATATACTGACCATATGACGAAAAATGCGTTACCCGAAATTCGGCAGTGCCTGGTTGGCCTTCATATTGATAACCATCTTTCAGCACTAAATAACGCTGACCATATTCAGGGTGATCCATTTGTTCACCTTGGCGAGCCAAAAAAATAGTGGGGGCTGATTTTCCGCCGCTGTCTCGCGCGATAAAAACATCGTTCAAATTCTTATGATTATTAACAATCTCATCAACATAGGTAATTGTTTGCCCGCCACCAATTGATTGAAAGCGACCCGCATTTAACATATCGAACTCGCTGCGATTTTTTTGCTCGTCTAAAATTTTTGCGTACAAACGAGTACCGGAAGGCGTAAACCACACTGTAAAAAGTGCCACCAGAAACGCCACTAAAAACGCCGGCACAAGTGTAATAGTAAGCAGCTGCCGCTGGCTTATGCCACAAGCAAACAGCACAACCATCTCACTTTCCATATAGAGACGACCATAGGCCAAGAGCACCGCAATATAAAAACCCAGCGGCAAAATTATCTGCACAAAACCAGGCATGCGGTAAAAAATCATTTCGAACAGAACATTCACTGCATATTTACCGGCCGTCGCTTCGGCCAACAAATTTGCAAACCGCACACTAAGAAAAATAAACAGGAGTGCCAAACACACCGCCAAGGTGCTAATCAAAATTTCCTTACTGAGATAGCGAAAAATAATCACGCACTATTCCCCAAAAAATTTGTGCTGCAAAAGAGGTACTTTTGCTTAAAATTTAGCCTTTATTAAAAAAGCCCTAAGGACTCTTAAAGTCAGTAAACACAGGTGCCAAAAGTGTGGCATTATCACGTACCTGCACTGGTTTGTCTTGGAACTTTTTCCTTATTTGCCCAAGCTACCTGCATCGCCTGCCCGCGTCATTTATTCGCACCATGATTCGTATTACGAGAGGATTTACTCATGCAAATTAGCGCTAAAGTTCTGGATGCGGTTAAGCACCCGACCCAATGCCTTGTTGTCGCCAGTTTTGATGGTAACAAATTATCGGCTTCTGCCAGCGCGATTAACGTCGCAGATGCCAAGCAACTTGAAGTCCTCCTGAAGCGCGAAAAATTTAGCGGCAAAAATGGCCAATCACTTTTACTTCTCAACCCGCAAGGTATTGCTGCCGAGCGCCTGTTGGTTATCGGCTTTGGCGAGCAGGATAAAAACGGCACTATTAGCGCTGATAATTTCCGCAAAGCCCTACAAAAAATTCCAGATGCGCTTAAAGCCACTCCTTGCAAAGAAATTAGTGTGGTCATCGGCGATATCAACGTTGATAGCAAAAGTGCTGAATGGCAGGCACGCCAAGCCGTTGAAATTCTATTCGCCAGCCAACACCGCGCAGACAGCCTTAAAAGTAAACCAGCCGAACCCAGCTTCGTGCTGGCAAAAGTTGCGCTAGGCTTCGCCAAAAGCCAGCTTTCAGACGCCACCAAAGGCATAAAAATCGGCCAAGCCATTGCCAAGGGTGTGGATTTGGCTCGCGAACTAGGCAACCTTCCTGGCAATGTTTGCACGCCAACTTACCTTGCCAACGAAGCCAAACGCCTTGCCCGTGGTCAGACAGCGCTGAGCGTAAAAGTTCTGGAAGAAAAAGCCATGAAAGACTTAGGCATGGGCTCTTTGCTTTCCGTATCGGCTGGTAGCGATCAACCGGCCAAGCTCATTGTGATGGAGTACAAAGGCGGCAATAAGAAAGATGCACCGATCGCCCTTGTCGGCAAAGGTATTACCTTCGACACCGGCGGCATTAGCCTTAAGCCGGGCGCAGGTATGGACGAAATGAAGTTCGATATGTGCGGCGCTGCCAGCGTGTTAGGAACGTTCAAAACCCTTGTTGAGCTTCAACCCGCCCTCAATGTGGTTGGCATTATCGCCGCCAGCGAAAACATGCCTAGCGGTAGCGCCACTAAACCAGGTGACATAGTCACTTCCATGTCTGGTCAAACTATCGAAATCCTCAACACAGACGCCGAAGGCCGACTGGTGTTGTGCGATGCATTAACCTACACCGAGCGCTTCAAACCGAAAACAGTTATTGATATAGCTACCCTCACTGGCGCCTGTGTCGTCGCCCTCGGCAATCACGCCAGCGGTTTATTCAGTAACAATGAAGAACTTGCGCAAGCCCTCCTCAAAGCTGGTCAAGCAGCAAACGATCGCGCTTGGCAAATGCCCTTATGGGATGACTACCAAAAGCAACTCGATAGCAATTTTGCTGATATTGCCAACATCGGCGGCCCAGCAGGAGGCAGCATTACGGCGGCGTGCTTCCTTTCTCGCTTTACCAAGGGTTTCGCTTGGGCGCATTTGGATATTGCCGGTACCGCATGGCACTCCGGTGCAGCTAAAGGTGCAACAGGTCGTCCAGTCCCGTTACTCGTACAATATTTGTTAGATAACCTTTAACTTATGACACAAATTGACTTCCATATACTTCAGGACACCAGTGCGGAAGCGCGCTGGTTGTACGTGTGCCGCTTTATCGAAAAAGTTGAGCGTTTGGGGCACAGCATTTTGGTAGTGACAGAAACCTTAGAACAAGCGCAGGAACTAGACGACTTACTCTGGAGCTTCAAACCAGAAAGCTTTATTGCCCATCAAATCATCGGCGGAGAGGAAGACGTGAAAGTTGAGATCACTTACGCGGAGCCGTCGGGTGCGATTCAATCAGGCGAGCATCACGATGTGTTGATTAATCTGAGCAGCCACATTCCAGAATTTTTCAGTCGCTTCGCACGGGTGGCCGAAATTGTGATTCAAGAACCAAATATTTTAGAAAACACTCGAGAGCACTATAGATTTTATAAGCAGCGGGGCTATCCTATTAACCAACATCAGCGTTAATTTTCCCTGAGATCTTTTGCGATATTTGAGGCTACGTATGGTCGATACAACCACTAAAACAAAAGCAGCCATGCTACTTGAATTGGAGTCTATTAAAGGCCTTTTGCTGGAGGAGGATGACATTCCCATACTGCAAGAAGTAGAAGATGTGGCGTCTTTTGAAGTGGATTCTTTCGGTGTAGAGCCTTTTGATCTTGAGCCCATTAATGAACCAATATATCAACAGCCTGTTCAACAACAACCTGAGTATCAACCATCCCCCGTGAGCCAATTTGCAAGCGAACCTAAAATCGAAGTTGAAATAGAATCATCATTTGAACAGCCCACTCATGACGCAATCACGCAGGCCAAAGAAATTGACATGCCGGTGGCTAGAGTGATTGTAGAAGAACAGCAAGATTTTTTTGATTCACCTTCTCCAGCATCAATGGCTACAACTCGTTTAACCGATGACGATGGT
This sequence comes from uncultured Cellvibrionaceae bacterium, assembly GCA_964581625.1. Taxonomy (GTDB): domain Bacteria; phylum Pseudomonadota; class Gammaproteobacteria; order Pseudomonadales; family Cellvibrionaceae; genus Cellvibrio. Next base: position 64,651 of record CAZOPE010000006.1, on the reverse strand, counting down.
GGCTTGTTGAATACTATTGAGGAACTGGAAAAACATACTGCTGAAGTAACCGCCAATAAATTTGCGCAAGAGCCACTCAAAACCAGCGCCCGCCCTGCACTGGCAAAAGCAACGGGTGAAAACCCCTTTTTACCGGCTCATATTCGTTCACGCTTGCACGGCAACAACCCACCACCGCTTTTTGCGCAAGAAACTGCAAAAAAAATCGCCAGTACTAGCACGCCATCTCGATTACTCGGCAATACTTTTGGCGCGGCTCCGGTGAATAAAACCATCGGTTTACGCAACGCGATTATTGATAGCCTTGTTGAAAAATTTATGCCCGATATCGAACAAGAGTTACGGGAAAAACTGCAAACGCTCACCAAAGAACAATTGGAAGAATTGAACCGTTACAGCTGAGCCCAATTAGGCAATAGCTGCCCGGTAAAATTCTGCGGCCTGCCGTAAAGAAGCCTCAGACTCCTGAGACAATTTTTCAAACTCAATCCCGTACAGAAACTCTCTCCCTGCTCTATCAACACGCACAATACGACCTTTTACACTAAACGATGGTTGATTAAGGTACTTGTCCAGCTCATCAACTGGCGGAGTTATTTCCAAATGTAAAACTTCGCCTTTGTTAAGGTGAGTTGTGTCCGCAACCGCCAGTAGAACCCCACCCATGCTAAAATCCTTGGCCAGTGCAGAAATCAGCTTGTCACCTAAATTTATTGACACATGAAGGCTATGACGAGCGCGCTGATAGCGCCGTTGGTTACCTGGATGATGATCTTTTTGGACGTCAGAAGTAAAACTAAAAAATTCAATTTTTTTCTGCAAACCGTTAACGGATTTTTGTAAAACGTCACTTATACTGTGAATCAAATCTAGGGTTCCGCCACTGGAACGAAGAGTATCAAACAGTTTATTTAAACGCATATCCAAATCAGACAGGCGATTGATCTGCTGCTCGGAGACATCAGATATTCGCATGCTGAACTGACTACTTTCATGCGCTTCTGCAGCCATTTCTTGTATAACTTGCCCGTTATCTTTCGCGCGGGTTTGCATGGTTTTAACAGTGCTGGAAACGTCCGTCATAATCCCCAAGGTGTGGTCAACCTTGGTATTTAATCCATCAACGATTACTTGAATCATCGTGGTAGCTTCGGCCGTTCTTGTTGCCAATGTACGCACCTCATCAGCAACTACCGCAAAACCTCGGCCTTGCTCTCCGGCGCGAGCAGCCTCAATCGCCGCATTTAGCGCAAGCAAATTGGTTTGATCTGCAATATTTTTGATGCTGGAAACAATTGAATTGATTTCTCCACTTGCAGCAGCAAGGCTCCGAACAGATTCCTCCGTACTATCCACCTTGTGAACCGCACCATCCATGTCGCGCAGAATCTCAGCAACCGAAGCAAGACCAGCCTTCGCCAAGTTTTCTACCGCCTGCGTTTTTTGATTGGCCGATTGAGTTAGCTCTTGTACTGAAAGCAGAATTTGTCGCAGCTCATCAGTAGCGTGAGAGACTTTTTCTGATTCATGCTGCTGAGCCGAACTTACTTCGGCTATTTCTTTGGAAAGTTTTGCTACGCGAAAAATAGATTGGCTAATTTCGCGATTGGTATCATCTATACCACGTACGACGTCTGTAATTTTGTCAGACATACTGCGAATGCCAGATAACAGACTTTCAGAATTACGTGAACTGCTAATCGGCGAAATTAAATCGCCTCTAGCAATACGCGCGACGACTTCCTGCGCGTAGTGCGGTTCACCCCCCATAGTGCTTGTAAGGCCCCGAGCCACCCAAACCGTGACCATGAGTGCACTAACAACTGAACCGCCAAATATAATCAGTAACCATAAACGCCCAGAGGAAATATGTTTATCCGCTGTAACTTCCTGCTGTTGATTGTATGAATTGGCAAGATTTACGATCTTATCAATAGCGGCACGGTGGGATTCGTATACCACCTTCATCTTGGCTAATACATCATGAATTTGAGTTTCATCTTTCGATTGAAGTGCAGCTTTAAGATCCGTATTCGCCATCTTGAAAAACTGAGCGCCGGTATTTACAGCATCATTGAGCAGCAGTTGAGAGATTTCTTTAGGCAAAGGCTGCTGACGCCAGTAGTCAGCGCGAGCTTGAAAGTCTTTTTCTAGCTGTGCCATACGCTTTAACAGAACCGGCTCATCGCTCGCACTCAGACGTGTTGCCAACTCGTATACGGTTAGATTGGCTTCTAGTATGTATGCAGGGGGAGGCAAAATATCCGCGATAAGATCTTTGCCGCGAACAACATTTTCGTAAAGTGGTCCTTTTACTTTAAGGCGCTCAAGCAAAGTGACCGAAACCAATCCGAACACAATAAAGCCAACAACCAAGGCGCCCAACATCAAACCAAACGACGTTTTTAATCCTAAGGGTTTTACCATCTCACAAACACCTTTACTTAATTCATCCCGGTAATAATTAACCTCAAAAAAGATTCAATCTCATCTCCATCAAGAAGACGATTTAGAAAGAATCTGGACGGCCATCTACGAAAAGTCTAGCGTCGGTTTAGACAAGCGCCAGCGAACAACACAAATTAACCGCACAATTTGAGCGGTTAATTTAAGGGTAATGGCAGTAGGAGTTGTGAGAGCACACTTTTGGGGCAGGGTTTTATTACATAAAAACATCATCGCCTGCGTCGCGAGGGAAATAGCGCTCGGCTTTGATGTCGTCCACAGCAACTTGATAAGCGACCAAGCCATTTACGTCAGCCAACACTTTATTGATTAAATGCAATTCTTGGTCACGTTTGATGGCTTCAACCAGGGCGTTTCCCCACACAACTATATGGCGGGTAAAAATACGACGATCCTTTTTATTTTTTGGCCACTCACTCGCAATGCCCCGGCCGATTAAATCCATTTTTGTTTTGATTTCTTGAGCAACAACTGGGTCTTTAACACCGCGCAAGGAATCTTGAGTTACCTTTGTCCAACCATTGTTGTAAAGCTCCCAACCTTCATAAAAACGAATAACCCACAGTAAATACTCATCAAGATCCTCACTGGCCTTGTTTTCTGTATCCGCTTCGTAGTGAGCTACAAAATAATCGCGAGGTGGAAGGTGGGCTGGCCAATTGTTAGTGTGAATCGGAGCGCGACTGGCACATGAGGCTATCAGCAACGAAAACGTAAAAAGCAGAAGGATGGAAAATCTAGACATAATTGAAACAAGTATAAAAATTGAACGGTGAACCAAGATTAGCGCGGTTTTGTGACAAAAACAGGACTGGCTTAAAGACTACACATACTGCGCTGCAGCAAAACCGGAAGCCCAAGCCCACTGAAAATTGAAACCACCCAAGTGGCCAGTAACATCCACTACCTCACCAATAAAAAATAGGCCGGGCTGATTTTTCGCTTCCATAGTTTTAGAGGATAGACCATCAACATCAATTCCGCCCAAAGTCACTTCTGCGGTACGGTACCCCTCAGTGCCAGCGGGCATAATCTCCCATCGGTGAAAAATGTCGGCTATGGCCTGAATCTCTTTAGGTGTGTATTGGTTGATGGGTTTTATATCGGGCACGAGATTACAAAAACATTGAGCAATACTTTTCGTTAAGAGTTCGCTCATCAAAGTCGTTAACAGAACTTTGGGGCGCACCTGCTGTTGCAGTGTTAAGTAATCACAAAGATTTAGGTGTGGTAGCAAATCAATTTGGACAATTTGTCCCGGTTGCCAATAGGACGATATTTGCAAAATAGCTGGGCCGCTCAAACCACGATGCGTAAAAAGTATGTTTTCAGTGAAAGATTGTTCGCAACAACTCACCCTCGCCTCTGCCGCATTACCCACACAATCTTTAAATTGTTCAAGCTGAGCTGGCGATAGCGTAAAAGGCACAAGCCCTGCACTACGCGGTTTCAACTGCAAACCAAATTGCTCCGCAACTTGATAGCCAAAACCCGTTGCACCCATTGTTGGAATTGACAAACCACCCGTGGCAATTACGAGCGACTCACACAAATACTCACCCAAGCTTGTAAGAATTTTATAGCGCGCCGTAGAATTCTCACTTGCTAATGCAGTTACAGATTCAATCACGCAATTGACTTGAATGGTTACTCCCACTTGAGCGCATTCATCCATAAGTAAGTTCAAAATATCCTGAGCTTTATTATCACAAAATAATTGACCCAACTTTTTTTCGTGATAGGCAACGCCGTGCTTTATCACAAGCGCGATGAAGTCCCATTGGGAAAAACGCGCCAACGCGGATTTGCAGAAATGCGGATTTGCAGAAAGGTAATGCTTAGGCAACACGTCCATGTTAGTGAAATTGCAGCGGCCACCGCCGGACATGAGAATTTTTTTGCCAACTTTATTGGCGTGATCCAAAACAATTACACTGCGACCACGAGCAGCCGCATTGGCGGCGCACATTAAACCCGCTGCACCACCACCGATAATAACGACATCAAACTGCTGCATAGAAATCACGCCTTACTCACATTACTGAGAGTAAGTGTTCAGAAAGGAGATTAGGTACGAGGAAGTGTTACACCGCGCTGACCTTGATATTTTCCACCACGATCTTTGTAGGACGTTTCGCAAACCTCATCGGTTTCAAAAAACAACATCTGCGCAACACCTTCGTTCGCATAAATTTTTGCGGGCAATGGCGTCGTGTTTGAAAACTCCAAGGTCACATGCCCTTCCCACTCAGGTTCCAACGGCGTTACGTTCACAATAATACCGCAACGCGCGTAAGTAGACTTGCCCAAGCACACCGTCAAAATTGAGCGAGGGATGCGAAAATATTCAACCGTTCTCGCGAGCGCAAACGAGTTGGGCGGAATAATGCAAACGTCGCTTTTAATATCCACAAAACTTTTTTCATCGAAGTTTTTGGGGTCAACAACAGTTGAGTGGACATTGGTAAAAATTTTAAATTCATCGGCGCAGCGCACATCGTAGCCATAGCTAGATGTACCGTAAGAAATCAAACGGGAGCCTGCTGCATCGTAACGAACTTGGTTTGGCTCGAAGGGTTCAATCATGCCGTGTTGTTCCGCCATGCGGCGCATCCACTTATCGGATTTGATGCTCATTAGTGCTCCCGGGTTGATTCTTAAGGACGAGGTATAAAGACTAGGGGCGGCATAATAGCGGTTTTCCAGCCGCTAAAAAACTCCAATTGCCGATACGCCTATTTAATGCGCCTAGTCTTCCGTTATTTCAATTTCTGGCATTGCGTGCGCATCCAGATTTTGAAGCCAGAGGCTGGCCGACAATGTACGGGCAATATCGCGATAAATCTTACTGACTGCCGACTCGGGATCGGCCGCAACAGAAGGTTTACCATTATCAGCGTCTTCGCGAATACTGAGATTAAGCGGGAGAGAACCAAGTAACTGCGTATCGTAATCTTTGGCGATTCGCTCTCCACCGCCGCTTCCAAATATATGCTCGTGATGACCACAATTCGAACAGATATGAATGGCCATGTTTTCGACAACACCTAACACCGGCACATTTACCTTACGGAACATCTCTATCCCTTTCTTGGCATCCAGCAAGGCTATGTCTTGTGGTGTAGTCACAATCACTGCACCAGTAACAGGGACTTTTTGGGCGAGGGTAATTTGAATGTCGCCGGTACCCGGAGGCATATCGATCAATAAATAGTCCACATCCTGCCAATAGGTTTGCGTCAATAACTGTTGCAAAGCACCGCTCACCATGGGGCCGCGCCACATCATGGGCGTATTCTCCGTCACCATGAAACCCATGGAATTGACCTGAATACCGTGCGCTTCCACGGGCACCATAAATTGTTGGTCGTTGTGTTTGATGACTTGCGGGGGACGTTCCGGCGCGCCCAGCATTTGCGGCTGACTGGGGCCATAAATGTCGGCATCCAACACCGCCACGCGCGCACCTTCTGCCGCAAGCGCAAGCGCGAGATTTGCGGTAGTTGTCGATTTACCCACACCACCCTTGCCCGAGGCCACGGCGATAATATTTTTAACTTCTGGCAGAGCTTGCTGGGAATTGGCCGTGGGATTTGCGTACACAGTCCAACCTATGTCGAGCCCTACACGTTCAACACCGATTTTGGTTAACGCCTCATTAACAGCGAGTGCAATCGCAGAGTGCACGCTATTGGCGGGGTACCCAAGAAGCAAGGTCACGTCCACCTTGCCGCCATTTATGGCAATGTCCGTTACAGCATTAAGGCTGATTAAATCTCGGCCAGTGGTTGGGTCAATAACGGTCTGCAGCGCCTGCTCTACAGCAGATGGGGTGATTGAAGACATAGAAACCTCACGAATATACGAAACAAATGTCAGTCGCGAAAAAAGCTCGATTGCGCCGACAACAAAAAGGGCACCTTGTGGTGCCCTTTTTTGGAATAGAGCCATTGTAACAGCTCTTATTTGGTGATGCCTTAAACCTTACCGGTTTCAAGCTCTTCCAAGTGATGCCTATCCAAATGATGGTCTTTGGCCAGCAGGACGTAAACAGATGGTAAAACAAACAGGGTGAAGAAGGTTCCGATTGCAATACCAAACACCAGCACCACACCGATGGAGTTACGTGCTTCTGCACCCGCACCACCCGCAAAAATAAGCGGTAAGTGACCAGCAACAGTCGCAATACTTGTCATAAGTACAGGACGCAAACGAATCACTGCCGCCTGACGAATCGCTTCATACTTGGTGGCACCCTCTTCCTGCATACGATTGGCGAATTCAACAACCAAGATGCCGTTACGCGCAATCAAGCCCATAAGTGTTACCAAGCCTACTTGTGAATAAATATTCAAGGTGCTGGAGAAAGATTCCGTTAAAGATGGCATTTGAGGATTTGGCATTTTAATAAAGGTAAATACCAAAGCACCGAACATTGCCAATGGAACCGAACCCGCCAAAATCACAATGGGATCTCGAAAGCTATTGTACTGCGCCGCAAGCACCAAAAAGATCATTGTCACTGCCATCAAAAACGCGGGCAAAAAGGTATTGCCTTCACGCTTAAGCTGACGCGACTCACCGGTGTAATCAATGCTGTAATTTTTTGGCAAAATTTGTTTGGCTTCATTTTCCAACCAGTCCAAGGTTTCACTTAAAGGTTTACCGCTAACACCGCTAATTTTTACTGAGTTCAATTGTTGCATACGGCTAATACTACGCGGCGCAGTTGTATGGTTAAGGCTCGCGATTTGGTCAACTCGAATTAATTTTCCCTGTGGACCCGTAATGTACAACTTGGTTAAATCTTCTGGCGTTAAACGTTCGTTACGTTTCACCTGAGGAATTACCTTGTAGCTCTGGCCAGCCATGTTAAAGCGATTCACATAGCCGCCACCCAGCAAAGTTCCCAAATCATTAATCACCTGCTGCATATTTAAACCGAGGTCAGCAACTTTCTCACGGTCGATACTCAATTGGTAATCAGGCTGATCAACTTTCATATCCAATACATTGAAATAAAACATTCCGCTTGCTGCCATCTTTTCTTGCAACTTAAGCGCATAGTTATAAATTTCTTTTGAATCTTCGGTTGACGCAATAACAAACTCTACAGGGAACTGACCGCCGCCAGGCAAAGCCGGAGGAGTGATCGGTAGAATTCGTACACCTGAAATTTCAGAAAGCGATTGTGTGATCTCGGGCATTATGTCGAACACGGTGCGCTCACGCTCGTTCCATGGTTTTAGTACCATACCAGCGAAACCTGCCGTTGGAGATGTTAGCTGGAAGGTGAAATCTGTTTCAGGAATATCCATGAAAGCTTTGTTCACAACTTTCCCATAATGCGACGCCTGATCCATTGTCGCGTTGGACTGCGCATCCACCACACCGAAAATAACACCTTGGTCTTCTGTAGGGGCTAACTCTTTTGGAGAAAAACTATACAAGGGGAAACACAGCAATGCGATGCCAATCCAGAATATATAAACGGCTTTACGATTTTGTAAGCTGTACTCTAATTTCTTGCTATACCAAGCTTGGAAGCGATCAAAAGACTTAGCTAAAGGTGCATCAATTTCACGGTGCGCTTTTAACATGCGCGAGCCAAGCATGGGCGACAAAGTAATCGCTACTATCGCAGAAATAGTAATTGCGCCCGCGAGAGTAATTGCAAATTCGCGGAATAGAGTTCCTGTTAAACCGCCCTGCAAACCTATGGGAACGTACACAGAAACCAAGGTTACTGTCATGGCTAAAATCGGCCCCGCTAATTCACGTGCAGCAACAATAGACGCATTGAACGGCGACTTACCTTCTTGAATATGACGTTCAATGTTTTCGACCATAACAATTGCGTCGTCCACAACCAAACCTACGCAGAGTACGATTGACAAAAGCGTAAGCAAGTTCAGTGAGAATCCACAAACTTGCATAATAAATAGCGCACCCACAAGCGAGAGCGGAATTGCAAGTACTGGAATGATAACCGAGCGGCTGAAACCCAAAAACAGGAAGATAACGATAATGATGATAATGAGCGTTTCAGTAAGGGTTTTTACGACCTCGTGAATTGCAGACTCAATATATTTAGTCGCATCATAAGCAACTGCGCCTTTCAAACCAGATGGCAAATCTGCTTGAATTTTTTCCATCTCTTTGGTGACGTTACGAATAACCTCCAAGGAGTTGGCGTTAGGCGCCACCCAAATACCCATAAAAACAGCGGTATCGCCAGAATAATTAACCTCGGTGTTGTAATCTTCTGCACCTAAAACAACATCTGCAATGTCGTCTAGGCGAATAGTACCTTCTGCATTGTGGCGAACAACCAAACGTTTAAAATCATCCACGGATTTTAAATCGGTATCTGCACGCAAATTCACTTGCGTGTAACTACCACGAGTTTGGCCAATGGCTGCTTGCACGTTATTGTTGGCAAGCGCCTGACGAACTTCAGATGGAGAAATATTTAACGCCGCCAATCTTTCAGACTTCAACCAAATACGCATAGCAAAAGTACGGCCACCCAAAACTTCGGCCTTTTGCACACCGGCGATTGCTGTCAATCGTGGTTGCACTGAACGCGTTAGAAAATCGGTTATTTGGTTTTGTTCAAGAATTTTTGAGTTGAAGGTCAAATAGGCAGCAGCAAATTCACTGTCTGCTGATTCAACGGTAATTGACGGCACTTCAGACTCAGGCGGCAAATTACCACGCACCTGATTCACCTTGGCGCTAATCTCCGTCATCGCTTTGAGCGGATCATAATTCAGGCGTAAATGAACTTTGATAGTAGACATGCTCATGGCGCTGCTTGATTCGATATAATCAATACCATCAGCAGATGCAATTGCGCGCTCAATAGGAGTAGTGATAAACCCACGAATTAATTCCGCGTTCGCACCAACATAAACAGTGTTAATAGTAATAACAGCGATATCACTGCGCGGATATTGCCGCACAGACAAAGACGATGCTGCTTGAATACCCGCCAATAAAATCAGCAGGCTGACGACCATGGCAAGCACGGGTCGTTTAATAAAAATATCGGTAAATTTCATATCAATAACTCAAGTGAAATAATTCGTTTTAAGTGGATGGGGACAAACGCACCCACAACATCATTAAAAATTATTGATCAATTGGATTTGGTTCAGTTTTGTATTCTGGCTGAGCAGTTTTGCTCAACACAACTGATTGGCCGTTGGTAAGTTTGAATGCACCTGCGCTAACCACTTGCTCACCTTGTTTAAGGCCATCAGCAATTTCAATAAAGTCACCACGCGATTTACCCAAACGAACGAATTGTTGGCGCGCCTTGAGTACATTTTTCTCTTTATCCTTTTCAATCACAAATACAGTATCGCCGAAGGGCGCAAAGATAACTGCGGCCGATGGAACAGCCAATACTTTTTGCGGATTAGATAAAGTCACTTGCGTTTGAACCGCCATACCGGGGATAAATTGATTCTTGCTATTTTCGAGCGATGACTGAACGGTTGCGCTGCGTGTACCTGGGTCTATATCTGCACCTACAGCAGTCACTTCACCACTCACTACATTATTTGAGCCATCACCCAACTGCACCTTCACCGGTAAGCCCTTAGTCATTTTGACTAACCAGTATTGCGGTACGGGGAAGTTAACACGCACACGATTTGTTGCCTGCAACGAAACAATTTCGGTTCCAACAGCAAGGTCTTGCCCCAAATCCACTTTACGAATACCCAAGCGGCCATCGAAAGGAGCACGTACAACTTTCTTCTCCAAGGTTGTTTTTAAGTTATCAACATCACCTTGTGCGGATTCCTTTTGTTGCAACGCCGTATCTAACTCGTTTTGCGATACGGTGTTCTTTTTACGCAACTGCACCATACGTTCGTAGTTGGCCTCAGCAAGACGATAGCGAGCTGTTGCCGCACTCAATTGCGCTGTTTCATTGCCTGATTCCTGCACAAGAATCACAGTGCCGGATTTAACGTACTCACCAGACTTGAACGAAATCTGTTTTACTTTACCGGCAACTTCAGCAGAAATATTAATGCCTTCATCTGCCTCTACAGTACCCATGGCGGTAAAGCTGTTAGGCCAATCTTGATATTGCGCGGTGTAAGCGCCCACGGCTTCCGGTGGTGGCGTGAAATCTTTGCCCGCTTGCACCATTGCAAATATCTGGGTGAATTTTGTAAGCGCTAAAATCAGGAATATTGCTACAACTGCCGCTATGGCAATTAATATCGACTTATGTTTTTTCATTACAAATGACCACTCGATGACGAATTTATAGATAAAAATTTTAAAATGAATTGTGTCATAGCCAATCACTAAACAAAAATTCACAAATGTCACTAATTGTAACTAGATAAGTACTCATCGGGGATTGGCTTTAAGCCAGCATAAAAACGCCACCCCAATCTCCTCGGCGCGCAGCACCATTAACACCGAGCCATTACACCTTAATGAATTGATACAAACCTTTATTAGCCAATAGCTAAAAATCAAATGAGAAATATAAAGAAGAACAACTCCATCAAAACACTATCCCCTTACATGTTATAGGGATAAGTTCAATGCAGAAGCTGAAGAGACTTATCCGCTTGCGTGTGCATTTTGTTAACGCACTGCGACAAGCGGACAATAGATAGAGATATTGTCATAACGACAATTAATAAGATGGATCAGGCATATCGTTAAATGCTTGACGCAAACGATCGCCCCAACTTGAACGCAGCTGCTTATAGTAAGGATCGTCCATGCCGATACTCACATGCGTTTTAACAGTCAAACTATTTGCTTCATAGATAAGAAGATCAAGCGGCATACCCACACTCAAATTTGAGCGGATGGTTGAATCCATAGAGATTAGCGCGCATTTAGCAGCATCCTTCAAACTCGTGTTGGGCTCAACCACACGGTCAATAATAGGTTTGCCGTATTTTGATTCACCTACTTGAAAGTAAGGTGTCTCACGCGTCGTCTCAATGAAATTACCCGCTGCATAAATCTGGAACAGTCTTGGTGGTTCATGGCCTATTTGTCCCCCGAAAATAAAGCTGGCTGCAAAATCCAGCCCAAACTCCTTAAAGGCTTCAGCATCGCGGCTGTATACTTTGCGCAAGGCATCGCCAACCACTCGAGTGGCTTCCACCATGTTTTTGGCATCAACCAATAAACTGGACTCTATTGGCTTGAGTTCGTTGATCACTGCCTGGCTGATCGCCAAATTCCCTGATGTTAACAACACCATAACGCGGTCGCCGGGGCGTTCGAGCACAGTCATTTTGCGAAAGGTGTTGATGTGATCAACACCGGCGTTTGTGCGGGAATCCGACAAAAACACCAAACCCGAGTCAACTTGAAGCCCAATACAATACGTCATAACCTGAACCTTGGAGTTGCGCTCCAAGGCCTGGCTTAGAGCGCGAAAATTACTGTTGTTGAAGACCTTTCTTGCTTACCGCTTCGCGCGGTGGATAGGTCACCAGAGATTGTAGCAGCACACCTGCGGAATCGGGATGCGCGATGCGCACCATAACCTCCATTGCCTCTGCCCCACCGCCGTGACGAACCCCCCGAACAGGGCAAGCATCCAAGTAGTCACGCCCGACTGCCAAACGGCAGTGCTCTGAAGCAGCGAAGTTTGCGTTGGTAATATCAAAACTTACCCAACCTAAACCTTCCAACCATACATCTGCCCACGCATGACTGGCGGCATGATCCGTATCACCAGGATGTATATAGCCGCTCACATAACGCGCTGGCAAATCTAATGCGCGGCAGCAGGCGATAAAAACGTGGGCGTGATCTTGGCAAACACCTGTTCCCGCCTCTAAAACCTCTGCTGCGGTACTGGTCACTTGAGTCGTACCCGGTATATAGGCCACGGCTTGCTGAATGGAATCGATCAATTTGAACATAGAATCCACAGCGCCGCGTTTGGATTTACAGGCCGTTTTCGCTAAATCTTGAATTGCCAAATCAGCAGTAGTCAGGATGGTTGGCTGCAAATAAGCCAACAAAGGTACTTCACCACCATCTGACGGCAAATGCGCATTTTCTTTGGCGATTTCCACTTGCCCGGTAACAGTGATGCGGATTTCTTCGTGAGGTTTATCCAAAACCAAAATGTGCCCCACATTTCCATAAGCGTCTAAGTGACGCTGGTATTTACCCGGCGCGTTTATTTTCCAATCTATCGGTTGTTGTTGCGCCTCGTGGCGCGGTGTTAAGCGCAAATGCTGGATGGTGTAATCCACCGGTGTGGAGTAGCGATAAACTGTTTCGTGCTGAATATTGAGCAACATATAAATTTCCCTCTCGCTTTGGTTTTATGCTTCAGGGCTTTCTTTAGGCGGCACGCATAGGCATGAGGAAATCATGGCTGATACGCATACCTAAATCGTAAATCTGGCTCTGAAATTTCTCTAAAAACGGGTGCAAACCCTCATCTAAAATTTCATCGATAGTGACATAACGCAATTGCGAACTTATACGGCCTGCCAAGCGCTGTGTTTCAAAGGAATTTTGATTCGACAATTTGTTCAACATGGAAGCAACTTCAGTCATGCAAGTATTTAGCGAGCGCGGCAATTCAGCATTAATAATTAGCAGCTCAGCCACTTTGCTGGGTAAAACGCTGTCGCGATACACTCGGCGATAAACTTCAAAGGCAGATACCGAACGCAACAATGCTCCCCACTGATAATAATCAGCAGCCGTTCCAATAGGCTCACCTTCAGCAATCAAATAGTATTTGACGTCCAACAAGCGTGCCGTGTTATCAGCACGTTCAAGGTAGGTTCCCAAACGAATAAAGCAGAATGCATCGTCGTGCAACATGGTGCCAAAGGTAACGCCACGGGATAAAGACGAACGTGTTTTTACCCATTCAAAAAAACTGGAAAACTCCTCATCCTGCAATTTGCGCTTACTGTGGGCCAGCATTTCCAACCACGTTGAATTTATGGTTTCCCACATCTCTGATGTGAGCGTACCGCGTACGGCGTGCGCATTTTCTCGCGCTGTTTTTAAACACGAATAAATCGATGACGGATTGTGTGGGTCAAACACCATATAAGCCAACACATTTTCCGCAGTCACTTCTGGATAGGTTTTCAAGTAGGTTGGTAATTGGTCATTGCATAAAAGTGCCGCTTGCCAGTTGCGGCTAGCACTTTCAGTTGATTGGGGGGCAAGCGAGGTTTGCCAAGTGATATCTAACAAACGTGCAATATTTTCTGCGCGCTCAATATAGCGTGCCAACCAAAACAAATGATCTGCTGTGCGCGATAACATAATATTCTCCATCCACGCGTTTAAATCGAATCAATGCAACAATTAATTTTCCAATACCCAAGTATCTTTGGTTCCGCCACCTTGGGATGAGTTCACCACGAGCGAACCTTCACGTAAGGCTACTCGCGTTAACCCACCAGGAACCATGCGAATATCTTTTCCCGAAGAGAGAACAAAAGGACGCAAATCAATGTGACGCGGCGCGATTCCCGCATCAACAAAAATAGGGCAAGTGGATAACGCTAAGGTTGGTTGCGCAATATATTTGTTTGGGTTTGCAATTAAATGTGCGCGGAATTCTTCAATCTCTGCTTTGGTTGCAGCGGGGCCGACGAGCATTCCGTAACCACCTGCACCGTGAGTTTCTTTTACAACCAAATCAGCCAAGTTATCCAAAACATAAGCCAGTTCTTCTGGCTTTCTACACATATGTGTAGGTACGTTGTTGAGAATGGGGGATTCATCTAAATAGAAACGAATCATGTCTGGCACATAGGGATAAATGGATTTGTCATCCGCAACGCCGGTTCCAATCGCATTAGCGAGAGTTACGCGGCCAGCACGATAAACGGAAAGCAAACCTGCAACACCCAACATGGAATCTTGGCGGAATGCGAGCGGGTCTAAGAAGTCATCATCCAAACGGCGGTAAATAACATCCACGCGTTTTGGGCCTTGAGTGGTGCGCATATAAACCGAATCATCGCGCACAAATAAATCGCGGCCTTCAACCAATTCCACGCCCATTTGTTGTGCGAGGAATGCGTGTTCAAAATAGGCAGAGTTAAAACTGCCAGGGGTAAGCACCACTACTGTTGGGTTATCCACGCCTTGCGGAGCACATTGACGCAGGTTGTCGAGCAACATGTCAGGATAATGTTGTACAGGTGCGACAGCGTGCTTAGCAAACAGCTCTGGAAACAAGCGCATCATCATTTTGCGATTTTCCAACATATAACTTACACCAGATGGCACGCGCAAATTGTCTTCTAGCACGTAGAACTCACCGGCCCCCGCGCGAACCATGTCTACGCCCGCGATATGCGCATAGATTTGGTTGGGCACGTCAACGCCTTGCATCTCTGGTCGGTATTGAGCATTACGCAGAATTTGCTCTGGCGGAATCAAACCCGCTTTCAAAATTTCCTGATCGTGGTAAATATCGTGCAAAAAGAGGTTGAGCGTTCTTACGCGTTGTTCCAAACCTTTTTGCAACATTTTCCATTCATGGGAAGGAATAATTCGGGGAAGTAAATCGAACGGTATCAAACGCTCTGTGCCTGCCTCTTCGCCATACACGGCGAAGGTAATACCCAAGCGGTGAAAAGTTAGATCGGCCTCTGCTTTTTTACGAGCCAAGCGCTCTGCCGGCAAGGTCTTCAGCCATTGGCCGTAGACGTCGTAGTGAGGCCGTAAGCTATTTGGAGCGGAGTACATTTCATCGTAAAAAACGGGTTTAGCCATTACACACCCTTAAAGGTTTATTATCGGTACTTTCACTGGAGCGAAATACGTGCCAATAAATTCACTATTTTTGCGGGGCTTTATGACAACAAATGCACCACATAAGGGCAACAACAAAAATAAACGCCAATTCGGTGCTTTTTTGAGGCAAATTTTAAAAAGAATGGGAAAGCGGCAAGCGGCAAGCAAAAGATTTGGTGCATGAAAAACAAAAGAGCACAAAAAGTGCTCTTTTGTTACGGAGAGATTACTTAATCAGACGAAGCGCGAAAGGAACACGATACAACTTACCGCTAGACACAGCCACAACACCCATAATGCAGAACACCACATTGAGTATGCCTATGGCGGGTAGCATTAAAAAACCAATCAATATCAAACATAACACCCAAGCCAAGGCAACACCTATAACCACAGTAATCGCCCAGTTCAGCGCTTCTTTGCTTTGGTCGGCCAAGTAAGAATCATCTGTTTTGAGAAGGTAGATGATCAGGGCCGGAATAAAGCCGAAGAAGATAGTGCCTATCCACATAAGCATGCCTATATTTTTGGAATCCTGAGAGGGAACCGAAACCGGAGTTGAAAACGTTTGATCGTCCATAAGAGTGCCTCTTTGAATAGGGGTTTAGGAAACTGCTCGAAGTGCTACTCTAACGAGTAGCGCCTAGCCATAAAACGGCAAAAAAGCTGCGATTTCACCACGGAATTCTTACGGTTGCTGACAAATGTCTGGGGTACGGCACAGATCTGGCAGGCTATAATTCAACGTAATGCCAAGCACAGGCTTGTTAGGATCGCACTATGGAAAATCTCCACGAATTATTCGAAATGGCTAGTTTTGTGGTCACTATCGTTGGCCTTCCATTCGGTATCGGCGTGTTTATTCTGGAACAGCGACGTGAACGCGCCAACGAAGAAGAAGAAATCTATCTTCAGCTTTCCGACGATTACACCCGCTTTATGGAACTTGTGCTCCAAAACGCCGACCTGCGCTTGCGCTCTACCGACGTAGCCCCGCCCCTGTCGCCAGATCAGGAAGAGCGACGAATTGTACTTTTCTCAATTTTAGTAAGCTTGTTCGAACGGGCTTATGTACTTGTCCATGAAGAAAAGATGAATCGCAAACAACTGCGCATGTGGCTCAGCTGGGAGGACTTCATGCGCGAATGGTGTGCACGCGAAGATTTTCGTCGGGCGCTACCCCAACTATTGCACGGAGAAGACCCGGATTTTGCGATAGCCATTAGCAAAATTGCTGATGAGATTACGGCCGAGCAAGAAAAGCTCAAAACCTAGGCGCTACGCCTGATTCTACAGACGAGTCTCATGCAAAATGCTATAGTGCGCGCCTTTTGCAAACCAGTACTCGGACCCTGTAAGAACTATGACCCAAGCCCGTAAAATCCTCGTTACCAGCGCCCTCCCTTACGCCAACAGCGATTTGCACCTCGGCCACATGCTCGAGCAAATCCAAACGGATATTTGGGTGAGATTCCAGAATTTACGCGGCAACGATTGCCTGTATTTCTGCGCGGATGACGCCCACGGCACCGCCATCATGCTCAAGGCAGAAGAGAAAGGCATTACCGCCGAGGAACACATCGCCAACATTAAGCGCGATCACGAATCCGTATCTGCCGGTTTTAACATCAACTTTACCAACTTTCACAGCACGCATTCAGACGAGAACCGCGAGCTGTCGTACATGATTTATGAGCGTTTGCTTGCCAACGGCCACATCGCCAGCCGTAAAATTTCGCAAGCCTTTGACCCAGAAAAGCAACTGTTTTTGGCAGATCGCTACATTAAAGGCACTTGCCCAAAATGTAAGAGCGAAGACCAGTATGGAGACAACTGCGAAAAGTGCGGTGCCACTTATTCGCCAATGGATTTGTTGAACGCAAAATCGACTATTTCCGGCGCGACGCCTATCGCCAAAGATTCAGAGCACTTCTTCTTTACCCTGCCCGCCTTCAATGACTTCCTGAAAAGCTGGACGCGTACCGGCCACTTGCAGGATGAAGTCGCCAACAAAATGGCCGAATGGCTGGACAGTGGTTTGCAAGAATGGGACATCTCCCGCGATGCGCCCTACTTTGGTTTTGAAATTCCCGGTCAACCCGGCAAGTTCTTTTACGTATGGTTGGACGCGCCTATCGGCTACATCGCGAGCCTGAAAAACTACGCCGACAAACACGGCATAGATTGGATGGATTATTGGAAACAAGATTCCACCGCCGAGGTGTATCACTTTATCGGTAAAGATATTGTGAACTTCCATGCGCTCTTCTGGCCCGCCATGTTGGACTCGGCAAAGCTGCGTACACCAACCAAAATTTGCGTACACGGTTTTGTCACCGTAAACGGCACCAAGATGAGCAAGTCGCGCGGCACCTTTATTAATGCGCAAACCTATTTAGATCATTTGAATCCCGAATATTTGCGTTACTACTTTGCCGCAAAACTCACCAGCGCAGTGGACGACATCGACCTGAATCTCGAAGATTTTATTCAACGCGTAAACAGCGATTTGGTTGGCAAGGTCGTCAACATCGCCAGCCGTACCGCCAAGTTTATTAACAACGCTGGCGGTAATTTGGTAAGCGACATTGCTGATGTAGATTTGTGGAATAAATTCGTAGATGCAGGCGAAATTATCGCTGCGCACTACGAAGCACGCGAATACAGCAAAGCACTGCGTGAAGTTATGGCGCTGGCAGATTTGGCTAACGAATATATTGCAACACAAGAGCCGTGGAAGCTTGCCAAACAAGCAGGTGCAGAAGCGCAAACACAAGCCGTGTGCACACTCGGCATCAATATGTTCCGCGCCATTCTTACCTACTTAAAGCCCGTGGTTCCTACGCTTGCTGCTGACGCAGAAAAATTTTTGGGTGAAACCTTAAGTTGGACTGCGCCGATAAGCTTCCGTGGAAATTCAACTATTAACGAATTTAAACCTTTGTTAACACGTGTAGAAAAAGAAAAGGTGGATGCAATGCTTGAAGCAACTAAAGCAGCACTTGCCGCGGCAGCCGCACCAAAAGCAACAGGCCCATTGGTTGACGATCCGCTCGCGCCAGAAATTGAATTTAACGATTTTGCAAAAGTGGATTTACGTATCGCATTAATCGCCAACGCTGAACATGTTGAAGGCTCCGATAAATTACTGCGTTTAACCTTGGATTTAGGTGGCGAAACACGCAATGTATTTTCAGGCATTAAAAGCGCATACGATCCAAAAGATCTTATCGGCAAATTAACCGTTGTAGTCGCCAACCTAAAGCCGCGCAAAATGAAATTCGGTATGAGCGAAGGCATGGTATTGGCAGCAGGCCCCGGTGATAAAGAAATTTATTTGCTGGAGCCACACGCAGGTGCAAAACCCGGCCAGCGTGTAATGTAATCTTGTGCAATATGCGGAGATGATTTTTCATCGTCTCCGCATTAATCCACACTGCTTCGCAGTGAAATTCGCCAAGGTGGTTTCATGTCCGTCAACGATTTCTTCCTCATCCTGTTAGGCACAGTGCTAGTCAATAATTTTGTGCTGGTGCAGTTCCTTGGCCTCTGCCCATTTATGGGCGTTTCCAACAAACTCGAATCCGCTATTGGCATGGGCGCGGCCACAACTTTTGTGATGACGCTCGCGTCTGTCTGCACTTATTTGGTTGATCACTGGATTTTAGCGCCATTGGATTTGGGCTATCTGCGCACCATTGCGTTTATATTGGTGATCGCCGCTGTAGTTCAATTCGTAAAAATGTTCATGGAAAAAACCAGCCCCTTGTTGTATCGCGTGCTCGGAGTATTCTTGCCGCTAATTACGGTTAACTGCGCGGTTTTGGGCGTAGCACTGTTGAACATTCAAAAGGCGCATAACTTTTTTGAGTCAACACTTTACGGATTTGGCGGTGCGGTAGGGTTTTCACTGGTTTTAATTTTATTTTCCGCCATGCGCGAACGATTAGCCGCAGCAGATGTTCCCCTTCCCTTCAAAGGCGCGGCCATAGGCATGATTACGGCTGGCTTAATGTCTTTGGCGTTTATGGGTTTTGCGGGACTAGTGACGCACTAAGTCGATGAAGACAAATAAATTCAACCTCATTTAATAGGGAATCGTCATCCTCGCGTGAGCGGGGATCCAACCCTGAATTGAAATTAAATTAGCTAACTCAAAGCTGGATCCTCGCTACGCGAGGATGAAGGGGCATGAAAAATATATTTATATGTTCGAACTAATTCTCCAAAATCCAATTTCTTCTGCATTGATCGCCCTTGTTGGTTTAGCAAGTGTGTTTGGTGCAGTATTAGGTTTTGCAGCGGTTCGTTACAAAGTACATGGCAATCCGATTGTTGAGCAAATCGATAAAATTCTCCCACAAACACAATGTGGACAATGCGGTTACCCCGGTTGCAGGCCTTACGCGCAAGCGATTGTTGATGGCGATGCAATTAACAAATGCCCACCCGGCGGCCAAAGCACAATAAACGCACTTGCAGATTTACTCGATGTGGACGCTCCGCAGTTGAATGAAGAGCACGGCGTAGAGTCTGATGTAAAAAAAGTAGCATTTATTCGCGAAGACGAATGCATAGGTTGCACCAAATGCATTCAAGCCTGCCCGGTTGATGCAATCTTGGGTGCAGCGAAACAAATGCACACAGTTATTGCCGATGAATGCACGGGTTGCGATCTATGCATAGAACCCTGCCCTGTTGATTGTATTGATATGATTGCTGTTGAATCTACAATGAACAGTTGGGCATGGGAATTACCAAAGCCCCTACAACTTATCGCCAGCGATAAAGAGCCATCTCCTAAGCAAGGAGAAAAAGCGGCGTGATGAAACCTAACAACCTCATCTCTTTATTTGAATTTCCCGGTGGCATTCATCCCCCGGAAAATAAAACGCAATCTATGCAATTACCTCTGGGTAGTTTGCCTATTCCTCCGCAATTAATTATTCCGTTGCATCAACACATAGGTGCACCAGCGAAAGCTATTGTGAAAGTGGGCGATAGCGTTCTGGCAGGCCAATTAATTGGCGCGGCCGATGGAACCTTTAGCGCGAATGTTCATGCATCAAGTTCTGGCGTTGTTAGCGCGATAGGCTTATACCCATTGCCGCACCCATCAGGCATGAGCGGTGAATGTATTTGCATTGATACAGACGGCAAACACGAATTCATCGCTTTTGAAAGTTGCAGTCATATTTACGAGCAAGACCGCCTATTGTTACTCGAAAAAATTCGCGCAGCAGGTGTTGCGGGTTTGGGCGGTGCAGGTTTTCCCACCGCCGTTAAACTAAACGTTAAATCAACACAAAAAATTGATACGCTCATTATCAACGGCGCCGAGTGCGAACCCTACATCACTGCAGACGATATGCTCATGCAAGCGCGCGCCATGGATATTATTTATGGTGCACAACTGCTAGCTCATATACTTCACAATCCACAGCGTGTTGTGATTGCCATTGAAGACAACAAACCTAACGCAATAACCGCTTTACAAACTGCACTCGCGCAAGCCAATGTAACTTGCACCATTGAAATCATTAGTATTCCAACAAAATATCCATCTGGTGGCGCAAAACAATTAACGCAACTTATAACTGGCCGAGAAATTCCACATGGACATCATTCGGCAGATGTAGGCGTTTGCTGCGTAAACGTTGGCACCGCTGCCGCAACTTGGCGTGCCATTTATGCAGGCGAGCCTCTGATTTCACGTATCACCACAGTGGTTGGCGAATCGCTTAACGTGCAACGCAATTTGGACGTACTCATAGGAACACCTATTGAGTTCCTATTAAAGCAACAGGGTTTTGATTCTGCCAAAGCATCGCGTGTAATCATGGGCGGCTCAATGATGGGCTTTAGCTTAAAAGACTTACGCGCACCTGTTATTAAAACGACCAATTGCATACTTGCACCTAGCCTAAAAGAATTACCGCCCCCACCACCTGCGCAAGCATGCATACGCTGTGGGTTGTGCGCAGAAGTATGCCCCGCAAGTTTATTACCACAGCAGCTGTTCTGGTACGCACAAGCAGAAGACGTAGATCGATTAACAGCGCACAATCTCTTCGACTGCATTGAGTGTGGTGCCTGCTCTTACGTGTGCCCCAGTAAAATCCCCTTGGTTCAATATTACCGCGCAGCCAAAGGTAGCATTCGTAAACACCTTGCAGCTAAAGAAAAGGCCGACCGCGCGCGCCAGCGTTTTGAGTTTAGGCAATCTCGTATCGATAAAGAAGAAGCCGCAAAAGAAGCCAAACGTATTGCACGTAAAAAGGCGGCAGATGAAGCCAAACAAAAATTAGCGGAAAAGAATGCGAGCGTAGCAGCGCAAAGCGGCGCATCGGATGAAAACTTACCTGTTACTAATGTAGTTGTAGCCGCCGTTGTAAAAGCCAGCAATCTTGAATTAGGTTTTGAAGAACAAAAATCCAAACTAGAGCGTATGCTCGCAGCAGCGCAAAACAGTTTGGAAAGTGCACGCGCACCATTGGTTCCCAAAAACCCCGAATTTCCCATTACCCAAGAACAATTGGTTCGCCAACAATCGCGCATCAAACAGGCTGAACTGAAATTGGCTGATGCAGAAAAAAAGCTGGCGGATTTTCTTGAACACAAACCAATACCAGATGTAACACCAGCTATCGAAGAACGTGTGCCACCCTCAATTGCGCGGGCGCAAGCAAAAATAAAGCAGTCGCCACAAGAAAAATTACGCGCAAACTTAGAAATGTTGCAATCTCGCCTGCAAAAAGCGCAAGAGAAAGTAGAACAAGCAAATGCCGAAGGAAGCCCTACTGCAAACGCATTACAACTTGGCGTAACTAAAATGCAGGAAAAAATTGCCGATGTCCAAGCCGAGCTAGACGAACTCTTAAAGTCTCCACCCAAGCAACCGACACTGGAAGAGCAAAATGCGGTTGCAGATGCGATGGAAAGAGCCAAGGCAAGAACCATTGCACTAGCTAATATGAACGACGAAGAAAAACGTGCAGACCAAATTAAAACCTTGGAAGCTCGCCTGCAAAAGGCTAAAGAGCGTTTAGCAAGGGCAGAAGCGGAAAATGATCAAAATGTGGCGGCCTTTAAGAAAGCCGTATTGAATATTGAAGAAAAACTAGAGGGGCTTTAGGAGCAAAAACTGGATTACTTGCTTCGCTCGCGCTTTGAACAACCGTAGGTTGACCCGAAGGGCGAGCGAAGCAAGTAATCCAGCTTTTGACTTTTAAACTAAGCGAACAAACATGGCACTACTAAACATCACATCACCCCACACCCACGGGCCTTTATCTACCGCGCAGATTATGCGCTTGGTGATTTACGCTCTCGTGCCCGGCATTTTTACCTTGGCATATTTTTTTGGCGTGGGCGTGTTTATTAATGTGATCTTAGCAAGTACCAGTTGCTTGGCGTTTGAAGCGCTCGTACTAAAATTACGCAATCGAGATATTCGTTTTTATTTACAAGATTACAGCGCTTTAGTCACTGCATTTTTATTGGCCGTTTCTTTGCCACCCTATTGCCCTTGGTGGTTGGTGGTTACGGGCAGTTTTTGTGCAATTGTATTGGCAAAGCAACTTTACGGTGGCATGGGTTTAAACCCATTTAACCCCGCGATGGTGGCCTACGTTATTTTGTTGGTGTCCTTTCCTATTCCCATGACGCAATGGGCCACCCCAGCAAATTTAGACGCATCTCATATCCCGAGCATCAGCGCAGCATTCAATAAAGTATTTCTAGCGCAACCAATTGACGGCTATGCATCCGCAACTGTATTGGATGTAATGAAACAAAACTCATCGCTCGCGTTAGAAGAAATCTACCAGAAAGAGCATCTATTAAAAGCTGGCTTTTTTGCAAGCGCCGCGTGGGAGTGGGTTAATATTGCGTTTTTGGTGGGCGGATTATTTTTACTCTATCGCAAAATTTATACGTGGCATGCTCCCGTTTCCATGTTGATTGCACTTGCGCTCATGGCAACCATTTTTTATGACAACGGCAGCTCTCAAAGCGGTGGATCACCCATTTTCCATTTGTTGTCTGGGGCCACCATGCTAGGCGCATTTTTTATTGTGACAGACCCTGTTACATCTGCCGTGAGTAAAAAAGGCAGAATTATTTACGGTGCGGCTATAGGTATTTTGGTTTATGTGATTCGTGTTTGGGGCAAAGGTTATCCAGATGGTGTTGCCTTCGCTGTGCTCTTTCTCAACTTTGCTGCGCCATTCATTGATTACTACACAGTTCCGCGAACCTACGGGCACAAGAAAGCTCGTGTTGTTATTCAACAAGAAAAAGCGGAAAAATAATCATGACAGATCACAACGCGGTGAATAAGAATCCCGTGAATAGCAGTACAGCGAAATCTATTGGCAAAAACAGCATCATGCTGGGCATATTTGCAATGGTAACCACTGCACTACTCGCATTAACCGCGGAGTTCACCAAAGAGCGTATCGCTCAGGCAGAGCGCGAGGCACAACAAAAAGCGCTGTTTGAAATTTTGCCGCGCACCAGCCATGACAATGATCTTCTCACCGAAGTCATTCAGGTTCCGGCAGATGCTTGGGCGAGTTTGGGTTTAAAAAGCGGTGGTGATATTCATGTTGCGCGGCGAGCCGATAATGCAGTCGCGCTCATAGTGCCAGCCGTTGCACCCGATGGTTACAGCGGCGATATTCGCATGCTGATCGGCATTAATGCAGATGGCACCATTGCAGGCATTCGCATCATCGATCACCACGAAACCCCGGGCTTAGGTGATAAGATTGATTTAAATAAATCGTCGTGGATATTATCTTTTAACGAAAAATCTTTGCAATCGCCTGAATCCTCAAAATGGAAAGTGAAAAAAGACGGTGGTGATTTTGATCAGTTTGCGGGGGCGACCATCACACCACGCGCTGTTGTTAACCAAGTTCGCAAAGTTTTAGAATTTGTAGATTCGCACCGCGACGAATTGTTTACCAAAAATACCAAACCAACCGAGAAATAAAATGAGCGAGAATATCAACAAAGAGTCTGCGGACTATCAGGATATTATCGAAAAAGGTTTGTGGAAAAATAACCCGGCCCTGGTACAAGTCTTGGGTTTGTGCCCGCTGCTTGCGGTAAGTGCATCTGTCGTGAACGCGCTGGGTTTAGGCTTAGCCACACTATTGGTATTAACCGCATCTAACATCGCTGTGTCATTAATTCGCAATCACATTAGCGATACGATTCGCCTACCCGCTTTTGTTATGATTATTGCATCTTTGGTAAGTTGTATTGAGCTACTGATGAAAGCCTTCACTTACGAGCTGTACCTGATCTTGGGGATTTTTATTCCCTTAATTGTTACCAACTGTGCGGTGCTGGGGCGCGCAGAATCTTTCGCGAGCAAAAATAAAGTCATCCCATCCGCAATTGATGGATTTATGATGGGGCTAGGCTTCACCTTAGTATTAGTGTGCGTTGGCGCAATTCGCGAGTTCTTAGGAACCGGTGCTATTTTTAACAACATGCAATTGTTGTTTGGCGACATGGCTGCTAATTGGACGTTGCACTTACTAGGCAATAATTACCCAGGTATGATTCTTGCCATATTGCCACCCGGTGCGTTTATTGTGGTTGGCTTTTTAATGGCCGCAAAGAATGTCATGGATATGCAGATGAAAAAACGTGCACTTGCAAAAGCTGGGAGCAAAGAAATTGTCAAAGGCGGAAAGCGTGTGCGAACAACTGGCCAGATTGTTTAACTATTGGTTGGATACATAGCCTACCGATACTCACACTCGTAAATAGGGAATCATCATCCTCGTGCAGAGGGGATCCACCGAGCTGGCGCACCAGCTTTTAGTTTTTTGAATGTTAGCTCAGAACAACTGAATCTTATGGATCCCCGCTACGCGAGGATGACGACGCCCAAATTAATCAGCCGATCTAATTTGTCATAAATTACATTATCAAAGAGAAAACCATGTTCGAACAAGCACAACTCTTAAATTTTTTCCACGCCCATGTTGTCCCTTGGATGATGAAAATTGGGGTCGCGCTGACTATTTTCGTGATAGGTCAAGTCATCGCCAAAATTGTTAGCGGTGTAATTTCCAAACTATTAGCACACACCAAGCTCGATAAAATTCTTATCGATTTTCTAAGTTCTGTTGTACGTGCGCTGCTTTTGGTTGTCATCATCGTTGCCGCGCTTGATCAACTTGGCGTAAACACCAATTCACTCATTGCAATGCTGGGTGCAGCGGGCTTAGCGATTGGTTTAGCCTTGCAAAGTTCGCTGCAAAACTTTGCTGCCGGTTTTATGTTGCTAATTTTTCGCCCGTTTAAGGCGGGCGATTTTGTGGAGACAGCGGGAACATCAGGAATCATCGATTCCATTGGCATCTTTTCAACCAAGCTTTACACAGGCGACAACAAGGAAGTTATTATTCCCAATGGTGCCATTTACAGCAGCAATATCATTAACTACTCCTCACGCAAAACGCGTCGCATCGACATGATTTTCAGCGTGAGCTACAGCGATGACATTCGCTTAGCCAAAGATATTATTTTGAAAGTCGTTACTGAGGATGAACGCGTATTAAAAGACCCAGCACCAGAAGTTGCTGTGGGCGAATTAGCCGCAAGCAGTGTGAATTTTGTGGTACGCCCTTGGGCAAAAGCAGAAGATTACTGGGCAGTGAAGTTTGCCTTGAATGAAAAAATAAAACTCGCGTTTGATGAAAATGGCATTACTATTCCTTTCCCGCAAACTGAATTGCACATTAAAAAGCTTGCAGAATAATTGAGCCCTAATAAAACGCCGCGCCTTCCTGACGCGGCGTTTTACAAAATCCTACCAATCCTTTATCAATGGCTCCAACAAACTCACGCTAATTAATGGCTCGTCAGCGACTAGCGCTACTTTTTGAATAACTCGTTTGAGTTGATCTACGTTTTCGCGCCAGCTATAAGATTCCAACAAGCGCCAAGCGTGTTCGGTAAAATCAAAGTCCACCGAAAGTTTGTATTCTTTAATAAAAAAGCTAATTAAATCCCGCAGGTCTTCCTTACGCTCGGCCAAATCGGGCAATTGCAGTTCAAGTGTGGTTTCTTTCAACCAAGATGCAATTTCAAATTCCTTCGCGTAATGCTTACTGCTTACAGAGAAAATAATACTGACAGATTCGCTCACGCCCTTCGATGCATATTCACGCTTGAGCGTTGCCCAAAAACGTTGCAGCACACGAAAGTTGTTTTGCGACAATGCATCCACATTTCGCAAATACAAGGTTCCACCTTTGGCGTAAGTATAAAGCGACTGCAAAACGCTGGTTGCAGCGCCTTCTTGCCATTCGTTACACGACGATTCAATAAACGGTAAAACCCCTTGGTGACGAGAACAATGCAAACTGCGCGCTGCAATGGCTTTTCCGGATCCTTTATTTGCACGAATTAAAATAGGCTGGCGTGCCTCCTTTAATTGCTCAATCCGTTTATCAACTTGGCGCAATGCAGCGCTGTTTCCAATCCAATAGTTTTGGTCGCCATATACAAAAATGGCGCGGTAGCGCGTTTGGTAGCGGGTGACAATAGAATTGATTTCGCTTACCACTAAATGCAATTCAGATTCGATTACCCGCGGTGATTGCTTAGCTCTTTCTTCAACGAAATCATCGCTGCTCATGGTGGCCAACAAATAACCAAGGCGCTGGCCTTGATAATCAATGGGCACTGAAATAGCGTCGTCGTTTTTTAAATATTCCGTTGCAGGTGCAATGTTATGATCATTGGTGATAATAAATTCTTCTACCAAACCCAAAGCGCTACCTGTTGGCCCCAGATCATCGCCCGCTAGCAAAAGGTGGCGATAGCCTTGGTGATGAATGCAACGTAATGTGACAGCTAGATGACTTATACCGATGCGATCAGCGGCGGTGTGCAGCACCATGCTCATCAATGTAATAAAACTTTTATTGAGCGGAACCCACTTAGCACCAGATTGCTCGTCCAAGGCATACACAGCCTTGGCAACCGGCTTGTTCGATTTATTATTTTTAAATAACGAGATCATGAGAGCTGCTCCAGAAAGGCGAAGATTTCACCCGTTTAATGGCGCTAGCGGGGGCGCAAGAATCCATTCCTGCAATAAGCGCTATAAACGGGTGAAACCTTGCCGTGTCTGTGGCACTCTATGTGCTTATTAATAAGTTGCCCATTACACGCTATTACATGTCATAACGTCACATGACATGACATGAGAAGCTGGGCTTCAGTGGATGATAAAACAGGGACTTACTTATTCAGCGCTAACCCTGTATGTACGATTTATGGCTCATATTTTTAATTCTACGACCCAAACCTACGTTGCACTCGCACCGCACCACACCTTTGGGCGTTTGGCGAACTCCGTTGATACGCATATCGACAAGCCCTATATATCCAAACTTCACGCCGCCATTGAATGGAGCGGCAAAGAATGGCGCATTAAAAACCTAGGCTTGAATGGAACCTGGGTAAATGGCGTAAGCCTTGCCGCGAATGAATTTCTCCACTTGAATGTGAATGACCGGCTTCATTTCGCCAAATTAGATGACCCCGGTTTTGTGGTGATAGATCTTTACCCACCAGCCGATATGTTGTGGCCGCTGGATATCCCCAAAGGCACCAAGCCAGAGCCCGTGTATTTATCGCGTTACCACCTGTTGCCAGACAGCATTACGCCAGAGCTTGCGCTTTTTTATGATGAGCAAACCCAGCAATGGCAAATGGAAACGCTCACCTCCGAGCAGGAACATCAATCCTATGCCATAAACGATGGCGATCTCGTGCAGCTGGGCAGCCAGCATTGGCAGCTGATTCGCGCGCAAGTTGTGGGGCCAACGGAAGCACATTCCTTTGCATCGCAGCAGCTTGGCGATATGGAATTTATTTTCAACCTCAGCCTGGATGAAGAAAGTACCCAGCTTGAATTGGTAAATGGCCAACAAAAGATCGATTTGGCCGTGCGCAATCATCACTACCTCTTGGCGCAACTCGCCCGCCACCGTGCGGCAGATGCGGAAAAAGGGCTGGATAGCAAAAGCCGTGGCTGGATTTATACCGATGTACTCGCGAGCGAGCTGGGTTTAGATACAACCCACATGAATATCCACATTTTCCGCCTCCGTAAGCAGATAGCCGACAGTTTGCCGACTATACTTGGGCAGCAAACTTTGCTGGAAAGGCGCGCAGGCAAAATCCGCTTCGGGTGTGAGAAATTTAAAATCTACAAAGGCGAAACCCTAACGCTGAGCTCGCCTTAAACGCTAATTGAAAACGTGCATGCAAGGCCACGAATAACAACTGAGATTGAATGAATCCATTGCCACAACAGAATAAAGACCTAACCCATATCGGGCATTACGACATTCTCCGCACCCTTGGGCGCGGGGGTATGGGGTTGGTCTACCTTGCGCATGACCCACGGTTGGATCGCCAAGTTGCTATTAAATGCTTGCGCAGTGATTTGTACGAACCCCAATACCGCGAGCGGTTCAAACGCGAGGCATTGCTCCTTGCCAAACTGAACCACCCCAATATCGTTCAAATTTACGATTACATTGAGACAGAAGACCAGCTCGCGCTGGTGATGGAATATGTAGACGGCCTAAACCTACAGCAACACCTGCGTGAGCACATAGCGCCCATCACCCTGCGCATGCAATGGCTCACTCAAATTGCCCAAGGTTTGGCCACCGCGCACGATACAGGCATTATTCACCGCGACTTAAAAGCCGAAAACATCCTAATCAACAAGCACAAGCTCGCCAAAATTACCGACTTGGGTATTGCTAAATCCCAAGACTTTAATGCGACGCTAACCGATCACGTGACCGGCAGTTACGCCTCCATGTCCCCCGAACAGGCCATGGGCGAAACCATTGATTTCCGCAGCGACTTGTTCTCCTTCGGTATTCTCGCTTATCAATTGTTGTGCGGTGCTCACCCCTTTGGGGAAGCGGAAAACAAACTGCAAATTATGCAGCGCATTATTTCTCACCCGCCCATATCGCCCACCAAAAACAACCCTGATCTACCCGTAGAGGCGGTTGAACTGCTCGGGCAATTACTCAGCAAAAACCCGGACAACCGCCCAGCCAACACTCACTGGGTAGCCGCACAGTGCGAAAAACTTTATCAATGGTTTCTCGCCAATACCAAGGTGGATGAAGACAATACGGTAGCGCTGAGTAGCGCGGGCGATTCCGGCATTCGCGTTCACCCAAAACGCAACAGCACGCAAGAGCACCCAACCTTTGAAACACACCTGCTGAAAAAGTCTGCACCCTTTTCTGTTCGCGCTAAAAATTACCTACGCAATAACATTGCAACCTTTGCGGTGTTTTGTTTGATTTTGGCGGGTACAGTTGGTGGGTTGATATGGAAGATGCAGCCCAAGGTTGAGAACGAAGTAATTGTTGAGGAACAGAATTCCGGGGAGCCTTATTCCCAAACTCGAGAATTTAATAAAGGGATAGAAGCACTCAAATTCTATGATCGCCCCGGGAGTTTGGATGCTGCAGAGAAAAGTTTTAATACTATTCTTTCTCATTCGCCGGAAAACGCGGCAGCAGTTGCAGGGTTATCACTGGTGTATAGCGAAAGATACCATAGTGATTTCCAAGATCCGATTTGGATGCAAAAAGCGGACGCGAGCGCGCAACAAGCACTGAAGTTGAATCCCCAATTAGCACTGACTCATGTTGCATTAGGGCGTGTTTTTAGCATTAAATCTGAACGCGATAAAGCATTGGCCGCGTTTGAAAAAGCTCTCACACTGGAACCAACTAATATTTTTGCATGGCGCGATAAAATATATGAACTAAGATCCTTGCATCGTTTGGACGAAGCAATTCAGGTTGCACAGCGTGCCCTAGAGAAATTCCCTAGAGAAAGTTTATTTGTTGATGCTTTAGGTTTGACTTACGTTGATCAAAAAAATGATGCAAAAGCAGAAGAAGCATTTCGACTAAGTATCCAAGTGCAACCTGACACAGTGCTCGCATATACGGGCTTGAGTTATATTTTTATTCGCCAAAACCGAACTGATGAAGCCCTGCAAATTTTGCAGCAAGGCTTACAGATACGCTCCAGCGAACAGCTACATGGGAACCTCGGCAACATCTTGTTCAACAAAGGAGATTATGTCGGGGCAGCAGCTTCATTTGAGGCAGCCGTATCACCCAACAGTGGCAACCCGAAAAGCCACCTTGCTTGGGCAAATTTAGCGGACACTTTATTGTGGATTCCTGGACGAAAAACCGAAGCGCAAAAAGCCTATTCAAAAGCGATTGATTTATTAACTCCACTACTGGAGCGCAAAAAAGACGATGTTACATTGATTTCGCGCATGGCACTTTATCTAGCTCGAGTGGGTGATAACACGGAAGCAAAGCCTTTGTTAGAACATGTAATTGCAATCGCGCCAAAGAATGCTAATGTTCAATTTCGTGCAGGCTTAGCCTATGAACTCTTAGGCGAACGTGACTCGGCAATTGCAGCACTTACCGCTGCTGTAGAACTGGGTTACCCAATTAAGTTTATTCAAGCAGAGCCTGACTTATTAGCGTTACGCCGAGCAAGTGGCAAATTCTAATTCAGATAATGAAGTCTTACAGTCACCACCTAAAGGATTCAACATGACCAAATATCTATTTACTCTTTTATTTCCACAGAGCATTGATTCAAGCAAAGTCACTCAAGTTGGTTTTCAAGTTACAGGCGACCCTGTTATTGAACCGCCGCTAGATCAAAACCAAATGCCAGCGCAAATTGCCGTAGGTGATACACTAACGTTTACTTACCAACAAGCTAACCCCAATGTAACAATGGATAGCTGTTTACTTACTCAATTTAACGTTACAACTTCTCAAAAAGAAACGGATCTAGATTTTAGTGATGACTTCGATAAACCCATTACAGTAACTGACTCGTGGGTAGGCTCTTGGGTATTCCATTTACTGGGAATGTATAAAACCGGCGACTCCAATGCAGCTTTTTACTTAGACCCGGAGGTCACTGTTAGCTATCATTAAACGCTGCTGCATTTTTACGCTCGTACATGAGGTTTTAGAACAGAGCAAAGTTATTTGTTTTCAGCAAAATTGGGGGCAGAGTAAAATTAATTTGAGAGTTTCGCTAGCTGAATTACTTTAGATCTTTATTTTTACTCTGACCACAATTCCCCGCTCAATAAAACCTCTGTTTAATTCTGTTAGCTAAATTCTTTTGCCTCAAATCCTAGGCACCCTTCCTGCAGATCTGAAAATCTAATTAAAAAGGGAGTCGTCATCCTCGCGTAGCGGGACTAAAGCGCGACGCGCTTTGAACAACGCAGGTTGACCCGAAGGGCGAGCGAAGCGAGTAATCCAGTTGTTACAGACTACAATCAAAAGCTGGATCCCCGCTGCGCGAGGATGACGACTCCCTTTTAAAAATCATTTATTTTTATCCTGTTCCAAATTTCTAAATTCTTGCTCAATCAAATCACACGCTTCAACAATCGCCGCACTCTTACGAACCTCCGCCGCGTAATGCGCTAAAGCTTTCGATGTTTTACCTTTCTGTATCATATTGCCAATTATCGGAGCTACCTGCTCCGCGTTAAATTTTTCTGGCACTACATAGGTGCCCAAGCCTAGTTTATATATGCGGTCAGCATTATCCGGCTGGTCATATTTAAGCGGGCGAATCAATTGCGGAATACCTGCTTTAATAGCCTGAGCTGTTGTACCTATTCCGCCGTGGTGAACAATCGCTAAAGCTTTTGGTAGCGCGTATTCAAAATCTATATAGTCCATATGCGCGCAAAACCTAGAGCCCTGCAAAAATTCAACACCGATGTTTCCACCCACAAACAACCCCGGCACTTGCCATTGCTCGCAAATCTTTCGCCCTTCTTTAAATATGTCCTCTACATCTTTTACGGCTGTGCCAGACGTAAAAATAATAGGCGCGCCCTGCTTGTCAATTAAGGCATCAAACTCACTTCGGCTACTACTACTCGCGTGGTTTAATAAAGGAAAACCCACCATCTTTATATTCTTTGGCCAATCTTTTGCTGGCATTCCAAACCACTCAGGGAAGAAAGCAATGTGCAATAGCGCAGTAGCTTTGCTTCGAAAAGGTAGAGCACAGCCTAATCGCTTTCGTACAGCGCGGTACGTAGCGGTGTACGGCGCGTTACAAAATCGTTTGAATCTTGCGTAGCGATTACGCCGCAATAGAAAACGCATAACAAAACCGGGAATACTGGAAGGGATTACCCAACTCGTTGGTGCAGGTGGTTTAAATGCAGAAAAAATAGCGTTGGGAGACAAAACAAAATCGATAAACGGAAGATTGAATTTTCTTGCAGCTACCCTCGCCCCGCTTTCTTCGCCTAAAGCCAAAACCAATACTTTTTCGTTAGCTAAGTTTTTTACATACTCAAAGGCTGGCTCAAATGCAGGTGCATGGTAATGCTCAAAATTGTCCCCACGATTTGTGCGTTCCCAAGCTTCTGGCGTATTACCTTTATGATATTGCTCAACGGTGCCAACCGATACAAACTCTAAACCGGCTGCCAGAATTCTCGGTTTGAAATAGTCGTTACACAAAAATGTAACCGCAAAACCTCGACGCAATAATTCAATACCCACCCCAACCATAGGGTCAACATCACCACCGGTGCCGAGAACATAAATTATTATTTTTTTCATTGAGGATTCCGCTGAGGTTGAATACGCGAAAAAAAATATCACGCGTTTAGATGGTCTTTCTAATTATTTTTTTAATCGTCACGCAACACAGTATTAAACGGGGAGTCGTCATCCTCGCGCAGCGGGGATCCAGCTTTTGAATTAGCTTTTTAAGAGTTGGATCCCCGCTACGCGAGGATGACGACTCCCTACTAATTAATATTCAGACTAATAAAAATTATCTACCACAACTGATTCAAAAAAACGCAGCAAACGTCGAGCGCCGTGACATATTTTGCATTCTATCAATGAAATAAAATCATCCCCGCAAGGAGCTATGCCAATTCACTTCACGCGAATATTTATCCACTTGGTCCGCTACGTTTAATACCAGCGCAAACAACGCCATGCGCACCAACACGCCGTTATCGGCTTGGCGGAAAATAGCGAGGTTTGGGTTTTGGTTGAGGTCGTTGTCCAGCTCGTTGGCTTCTTCGCGGGAATCGCGCGGTAACGGATGCATGATGACGGTGTTAGGTTGGCAATGTTCGGTGTAAATGCGTTGATTCAAACGGTAGCGGCCGCGGTACATATCGGCTTCTTGTTTGTTGCTGAAGCGCTCTTCTTGAATGCGCGTTGAGTAGGCAATATCGATATCAGAAATGCTGTGGGTTAAATCGTCGGTGATGGTGACTTTGTTGCCCGCCATGCGCAGTTCTTCAACAATATATTCTGGCATGGCCAATTCTTTGGGCGAAATTAAGGTGAGTTGAATATCACTAAATAAACTCACCAATTTGCACAGGGAGTGCACGGTGCGGCCGTGTTTTAAATCGCCAATCATGGCAATGCGCAAACCATCTAACCCGCGCCCTTTTGAGCGCATTTCTTTGCGAATGGTGTACAAATCCAGCAGCGCTTGCGTGGGGTGTTCGTTGGGGCCATCGCCGCCGTTAATGACGGGAACCCGGCTACCTTCGGCAAATTCTGCAACGGAACCGCCCGCAGGGTGGCGCATACAAATAACATCGCTGTAGCCGGAAAGTACGCGTGCCGTGTCGTACAGTGATTCACCCTTGGTGATGGATGAGCTTTCAAAACCGGTAGTTTCGCGCACGTTGCCGCCCAGTAAATTAAAGGCAGCGCCAAAGCTCACGCGCGTGCGGGTGCTCGGCTCAAAAAACATATTACCCAGAATGGCTCCTTCCAAAACCCGCGTGACTTTTTTGCGTAAGGCGTAAGGCTCCATGGCGTCGGCCACGTCGAAGATTCGTTTGATATCAGCACGTTCAAATTGTTTGATGGAGAGAATGTGGGCGCCAGTAAAATTCACGGTGAGTCCTTAATGCTGAGGGTGGACAAGGGCAAGCGGTGAAGCTTGCCGGAATGGAGTGCCCGCATTTTAACGGCAGATGCTCAGTCCACCAATGATTTTTATCATGAAAAGTAGCGATTTATGAACGGCGCTGGCTAATGCCAGTTAACCGGCGAGAGCGGAATTCGGCTGGTATCTGCAACTCGCTCTTTCACGGGCAAAGATTTTTTGATTTTGGCCAAGGCTTGCAAGGCAGTTGAACGGTAGGTGGTGAGTTTGCCGCCCATGACCGAAAGCACACGTGGGCAGTCTTCGTTATCAACCTCTAATAAAACCTCGCGTGGGCGCGAAAAGGCGTTAAGGTCGCTGCGTGGCAAAACACGTAAGCCTGCAAAACTATCCACTTGGTTCATATCAATAGAAAGATGCGGGAAGTAATGCAGTAGCACTTGCAGCAAGTAATCGCGCTCTTCTAGCGAGCATTGCGCTTCTTCCGGCGCGCCGTAGTGCATTTTCTCGGTAGTACCCACCATCAACTTGCCTTGCCAAGGCAGCACGAAAACCGCGCGTTTGTCTTGCGGGGCTTCTAGATAGAAGTAGTCTTTTAGTAATGGGGGGAGAATAAGGTGGCTGCCTTTTACCAAATCTACTTTTGGTAAGTACATGTCTGGTTCAATGCGGGAAATCACATCGCTAGTCCAAGGCCCTGCGCAGTTGATTAGCACACGGCAGCTGGCGGTTTTAAAGCCGTATTCGCTTTCGTATTCAACTAAACAGGAGGCAGGGTTCACGTGAGCTTTTACAAAATGGCCAGGAACCTCGCAATCGGCACCCAATTCCATAGCCGAGTGGAGAACAGCTCTGGTTAAGGCTGCATCGTCAGTTTGTGCTTCGTGGTAACGGAAAACGGCGTGCAGATTATGTTGTGTTAGCCCTTCCAATTCGCCCCATTGGGAGCGCGATAAACTGCGGAAGCGAGCGTTAGGATCAAATCCGGAGAGTGTTGCGTAAAGACTTAAACCCGCGCGAATAGTGAGCGGGCTACGTTTTGAATCTTTATAAACAGGGATATGCAGTGGCTGCAGTTTAACCAACTCAGGGGCTAGTTTAAGGAGGAGCGCTCGCTCGCGCAGGCTTTCACGCACCAAACCAAATTGGGCGCTTTCCAAATAACGTAAACCACCGTGAATTAACTTTGAAGACTTGCTAGACGTACCCGCGGCCGGTGAAGATTGCTCCAATACCAACACGGTGTAACCTGCTGCTGCTGCAGCTTGTGCGACTCCCGCACCTTGAATACCTGCTCCTATCACGACCAAATCGTATTTCATCACGTAGAATCCAAGCGAAGATAGGTGGAGTTTAGCTGAGTTTTATATGCCTTTGAGGCCTAATTTTTGCCGAATTTTGAAAATTATGCACTAAGCCAATCAATTAGCGCATTGTGCCACACGCCATAACGATTTAATAAGCGGGGATTTGCTTGAGGCAAAAAAGCATTTTCCTGTGAAGTTTGACTCCATTGCTGCGGCAAACCTGCCGCCATGTAAGCAATGCCTTGCAAGGTTGCATCTGTATTTTCACTGCGGATAACCGCAACACCGGTTAAATCGGCCAGATTCTGGCAAATACCATCTGCCCTGCTAATACCGCCACTCACATAAATTTTTTGCAGTGGGCCGAGCTCATCCATCAACTTAATGTTTACTACGATTTGAAAAATCACCGACTCCAACCATGCCAGCACTTTTTCTTCGGCCGACAGTGCTTCGCTAAAACGCGATTCCACATCAGTTCGCCAATAAGGAGCGCTCAAGCCGCCAACAGCATTCAAAAAATAACAGTGGCCGTTGGGCACTTGCTCAAGCGCGCGATTCATTAATTCTGGGGAAACAACTAAGCCGGTTATATTTTCAATAAACCCTATCGCGGATGCTGCTCCATTTACAGTGGCCTCCCATGCGTATAATGCATTAGGCGATGGCGAATCAAATTTATCTGCATAACAAACCGGTGAAGAAACGCCGATAGGTTTTTCTACCACAGAATTTTTAGGAATCCATAAGGGGCTTACGAGCAAACCTTGCGGCGCTGTTAAGGTGTTACTCACGCGCTGAATAAATGCCCCAGTACCTATATTGACGTAACAGGCGTTTTTATCAGGCAAGCCGCGCGCAAATAAAGACGCACCTTGATCACGCGCGCTTGCGTTAAATGGAATTTTAAAATCTCCCAATGGCAAGCTACCAAAGTAACTATTGTGAAATTTACAGTTGGGTAAAATGCCGCGCGGAATCTCAAACAGGTTTAATAAATTTTTATCCCAATTTTTTGTTTGCACGTTCCATAGCAAAGTTCGCTGTGCATGACCTGGGTCAACAGCAAGTTCGCCGCACAGCTGCCAAAAAATGTAACTTACAATAGGGCCAATTGCTAAAGAACCAGAGTCAAGCGCCGCTTGTACGCGAAAATTATTGTCTAGACACCAACGTATTTTACTTGCGCCGTAGTGTGGCGAAACACGTAAACCCGTTAAGGATTGAGCTTGCTCATGGCTAAGAGAAATTGAATGTAAATAATCTTTACCACGAATATCTTGCCAACTTAAAACGGGCGACAAGGCTTCGCCGGTATTCGTATCCCAACACAAAAGCGAAGAACCCTGCCCAGCAAAACCTGCTGCAATAATGCCATTAACATGTTTACCCAAAGCCATTTGAACTTTGCTTAAACAATCCTTAACACCGTTCAAAATATCCAACGGATTTTGTTCAATATGCTCAACACCGCCGATCAAATTATGCGTTGTTGCACAGGGAGCGGAAAAGCAATGCAGCAATTCCCCTTGGAGTGAATAAACACCAACACGGGAGCTTTGTCCGCCTTGGTCGATGGCGAGGATGAGAGGTGATGTCATAAAAAAATTTGTAATCTAGTTTTCTTAATTGTAGACATAAAAAAAGCGGCCTGAGCCGCTTTGATTTCTATTCACCCAAGTTTGGGTTAGGAATAAATCCACCGTAAGGGAATTGCGCGATTTTATCGCCACCGCCTTTTACTTCACTAATTTTTGCGGGGCCTTCCTTTTCTACCTCATCAATACGCACAATCGCGTGCATGGGAATATAGGAACGCTTTACGCCAGCGAATTCGTTTTTTAGTTTCTCTTCTGCCGGGTCAATTAACACCTGGCTGCGTTCACCAAAAACGAATTCTTCTACTTCAATAAAACCATACATTTCGCTTTGGTAAATAGCGCATGCGAAGACTTCGTAAACCTGGTTTTGATTGAGGAAAATTACACGGTAAACGGGTTTTACTGCCATATGACTCTCTGATGCACACTCGGGTTTCACTAAAAGGGCGCGCAGAATACCACAAAATTGCCGGTTTCTCGCGCTCCTTCGGGTAATGCCAGCCAATCCGCGGCCTATTCGGCACCCAAGATAGCATTACTGGGTTTAGCTGCCCTAAGCTGCCGAAGTCGCCCAATTCCTACCGGCGCTAAACACACGGCGCAGGCCAAAACAGTGGTGAACATATCCAGCCAGCTATGGTAATTCAGGATATACATGATCACCCCATAAGCCATGAGTGTGGCGAGAGCAATAATCCATGCTCTTGCATTTTTGTACAAACAAATCACTACAACCAAACAGAAAGCGGCGGCAGAATGGGTGGAATAATCCAACCCCCAATTTGCCCAAAGGTTCCAGCGCTTATCCGCAAACATTAACGAATAAACAATTGCTACCCCAACAACTAAGTTAGCGAGATGAGTGCGCTGGCCGCGTCGCCAACTCAGGCAAATCTCTACCACCGCAATAATCAAAAGTAAGGGGGTGTAGGAGTCTGCAATCTTGTCCAACCAATAGGTTGCATTCGATGATAAGAATAATGGGCTCACAATGAATCCTTATGAAAGTTTGGCGCTGCTTAAGCATTGGGGAAGGCGCGCACAATAACAAAAAAGCCCGGCGATTTGCCGGGCTTTTTTCCATACAACCAAACTTTATTTACCGCCACCCATAATGGCATCCAATATAGTTGGGAAGACCCAAGTGTTATTGTTGCGATTGAACAAACCCATGATTTCACCTTGACTTTTGTTGGGGTCAAAGGTAGCCAAGTTGCCGTTATCCCAGACTACAAGTGGCACTTTGTAGGTGCTACTTTTTTGCGCGTAGTATTTGGCTTGCTTGATACGCTCCGCCAAGTTGTTCTTATCCGTGGAACCCCATTCACCCATTATGACCGGAATACCTTTCTTCAGGAACTTGCTATCAATGCGGTTAAAAATGGCATCTATTTCTGTTTGATCACCAGCGCCAAAAGTACTCACACTACCCGCACCTAAATTCAGGGCGAAGTTGTAAGACGTGTAAGAGTGAACCGACAAAGCAACCATCTTGTCGTTAGGAATAACCACGGCGCTGAGCTGATGCTCTGCAACACCAGCGGTATAACCCGGCATCATCACCAAGCGCTTTTTGTTGTTTCCGCCAGTTGCGCGGATCACGTCCAACGCCGCTGCGTTGAGGCGGTTGAGCACGGTGAAGTAATTAGAATCGTTACCCCACCAATCGTCGTCACTTGAATCCGACTCCACTTTTTGGTCACGTGGCTCGTTCATGGTTTCGAATATTAGGTGATGGTCATATTTCTCAAAGCGAGTGGCAATTTGCGTCCACAGCTTTTGCAAGCGAGCCTTTGCGTTAGCCTCGTTGGCGAGGGTTGGATTCTCCCAGCCGGTGTTGTGGTGGATGTTCACAATGACGTACATGCCGTTATCCAAAGCGTAATTGGCAATTTCCTCCACGCGGCTCATCCACGCTGAATCAATGGTGAAATCGGGCGATGCACCTGTGTGGTCATCCCAACTCACCGGCAAACGCAATGTTTTAAAACCCGCTGCTTTCAAGGCAGCCATGTTGGCTTTAGTCGTTTTTGGGTTACCCCAATAGGTTTCGTCATCCAAAGGGTTAGCTTTGTTGCCGCTGGCGTCCATGGTGTTACCCAGGTTCCAGCCCATGCCCATTTCAGCGGTAATATCGAAGCCGGTGCGCATTTGGCAAGACTTATCGTTTTCCAATCCAATACCGTCCCCGTCGGGGTCAGACGTAAGCAGCGCACAGAACGCAAAGCCAGAAGCCGTGCTGGAGCTGGAGCTGGAGCTGGAGCTGGATGAAGATGCTACAGAGCTGCTTGAACTGGAGGAAGATGAAGATGAACTTACGGCAGACGAACTAGCAACACTGGTAGTTGGCGTAGTGTTTCCACCGCCGCCTCCACCACCGCAGCCAACAGCGAGAATTGAGGTTGCACAGAAAATAAGTAATTGTTTGGACAATTGCATAGAGGTTCTCTCGTTTTTGTAGGTATAGGTTTTTGTAAACGGTTTTGTGGGTATAGCTTTTTATCGTTATAAATACCGCTTGGTACGCGGCAACTGAAACGTAATGGCCTGATTTATGGTTTTATAGGCAGCGTTATTTTATCTGACCCACACACCTAAGCCCCTAAGATCAGAACGCTTTTACATTGTTTTACACGCCGATGCTTAAAAACTAAACCGCTCCCTCAAAGCCAATCGTCCGCACTTATACTGTTATACTGCTCGCCCCTAATTTAGTTAGTTACACGATTATGAATTTTGCCTCCTTAGGCCTTGCCCCTGAACTACTGCATGCCATTAAAGTACTTGGCTACAAGCAGATGACTCCTATTCAACAGCAGGCTATTCCTGTTGCCCGCCGCGGCACTGATATGCTGGCTACAGCCCAAACAGGTACAGGCAAAACAACTGCTTATGCTTTGCCTGTGCTTCAGCAAATGCTGGACAAACCCAAAGCTGCAGAACCCTTGCACCCGCGCGCACTTATACTCGCCCCCACCCGCGAGCTGGTTCAGCAAGTTGCTGAGAGCGTTCAACAGCTCTGCCAGTTTTTACCCTTTAAAGTGGCTACCGCTTACGGCGGCGTAAAACCCACCAGCCAAGCAGCCAAATTGCGGGCTGGGGTAGATATTTTGGTAGCGACACCAGGCCGCTTACTCGAACATGTTGAGCTGGGCAATATCAATCTCTCTAAAATTGAGTTTGCCATCTTGGATGAAGCCGACCGCATGCTTGATATGGGTTTCGTCAACGATATTCACAAAATCCTGACCGGTATTCCGCGCAAACACCAAACCTTGTTCTTCTCTGCTACCAGTTCGCCCTTGGTCACTAACCTATCCAAACAGGCAATGAATAAACCAACTCTGATTGCCGTTTCAAAACGCAATGCAGTAGCCGAAACCATTGACCACGTGGTTTACCCGGTGGATGACGCGCGCAAATACGAATTGTTTGTTCACCTGTTGCGCAGCCAAAACTGGTATCAAGTGATGGCCTTCAGCAGTACGCGCGAAGAAGCAGACAAGCTTATTGCTGCACTCAAAGAAGACAACGTGGATGCCGCTGTCATTCACAGCGAAAAGACGCAAGGTTCGCGTCGCCGCGCATTACAAGATTTTAAAGACGGGAAACTGCAAGTCTTGGTTGCTACAGAAGTGGCCGCTCGCGGGTTAGATATCCAAGGCCTGGATTATGTGGTGAACCTAAACCTGCCCTTCTTTACCGAAGATTATGTTCACCGTATTGGCCGCACTGGCCGCGCAGGTGCAAAAGGCACTGCCATTTCTCTGGTGTCACCAGCGGAAGAATACAAACTTACACTCATTGAAGATCTTATTGGCAGCAAGATTAAACGTGTGCGAGTAAAGGGGTTCGATGTCACCGAATCTCCACCGCTCAACCAACGAAAAGTAAAAGCAGCCCCCGCCCCAAAAAAACCGGCTGCTCGTTCCGATGCACCGCGTAAAGTTCGGCGTGGCGGAGATAAAACCGTTAATAAGCCGGCAAAAAAAGTCTATGCCGCCAAAACCACAGCAAAAACAGCTGCCCCCAAAAGACCTAAAGCCTAAGCCAACCCCACAAACAACAAAGCCGCCGGATTTTCATTTGGCGGCTTTGTTATTTGGTTTTGATGAATGGAGTTTTTGCGTTTTAATGAATTTACTCGTCAAACATATCGTCATCGTCAAGCTCATCTTGAACAACTGAGCGCTCACGCGGGGTACGCACAGCTGGGCGAGCCAAAATTTCCACGTAGAAACTTTCGCCACCCGCTTTAAAGACGACATCCATTTGCTTGGTGATTTCACCCAAATGCAGTGGCTCGGCAGCATCCGCCGTTACGCCACACTTGCAGTCAAATGCCCAATAATTTGCGCCTTGTGGCAGCATTTTGCGTTTTTCACGCTTAACGTATTTACGAACCTCATGCTTAATAGTATCTAACAGACGATCGCTGTTTTTACCTTCTACATGGAGTTTGAATGTCTTTTTCATGGATTAACCTTTAAAACTAACCGGCTTGCGCTTAAGCGCGCCGAGCAAAATAATAGCGGGCGCGCATCTTACCATGCATAAGAACATAACGCTGGAATAAAGCGGTGGGCGCCCAACGGCAAATCGTTAGGGCGCTGCATCCAAAGCCATAAAAACCACGTCTTACGCTGTAATAAAACAAGAACTCAAGGAACCATTATGGGCAATGTCAGCATCCTCAAAACAACACCACCGCAAGCGCCACAACAAACACCTCCGCTCACCGCGCACGTACAACCGCGAATTCTCACCATCGACGTTCTGCGAGGCTTTGCGCTCTTTGGTATTTTGTACGCGCACATGATTTTCTGGTATTCCGGCGGCCCGCTTCCGCAATACGTTTACACCGCTTATATGGACATCCCCAACGGCATTGCGATTGCCCTCAATTTTTTATTCTTTAATGCTAAGTTCTTTTCACTATTTTCGTTTTTGTTTGGTTTAAGTTTTTACATTCAAATAAAAGGCTTGGAAGCCAAACACGATAATCCTGTTTTGCGTTTTGCCTGGAGACTGCTGATTTTGGGAGCCATTGGCGCCTTGCATCATTTATTCTGGCGTGCAGATATTTTAACGATCTACGTTCCGCTCGGTTTCTTACTGTTATTTGCGCGTCACCTGAGCAATAAAGCCACCGCCATTATTGCTGCACTCTTTATTCTGAATATTCCCACCAAAATTATCGAAGTTATTTCTATATTTGCTCAAGGCAAACCAGAGTTTATTGCAGATGCATTTGTTGCGAACGGCGCAAAA
Organism: uncultured Cellvibrionaceae bacterium; assembly: GCA_964581625.1. Taxonomy (GTDB): domain Bacteria; phylum Pseudomonadota; class Gammaproteobacteria; order Pseudomonadales; family Cellvibrionaceae; genus Cellvibrio. The sequence goes on along the minus strand of CAZOPE010000006.1, from coordinate 22,200 downwards.
TATTACGCCGCCATAACGCAAGGTTCATTTATCGAAGTCGTCCAACATAACATTTACGCAATTCAGGAAAAAATTGATTACCAATTTAGTTCCGGTCGTCTCTTTATCACCTTTGGATTTTTTATGCTCGGTATGCTAGCGGGGCGCTTAAAGTGGTTCGAAGACATCGAAAAATCTAAAGATTTTTTCAAAAAGGTATGGAAAAAAGCCGGGTTCATTATTATTGGCGCAACTGTTGTGAGCATTATTTTCGGCATTAGCCTACAAGCTTTATCAATAGATGTGTCAAAAGCTCCGTGGCTTCGCTGGCTCGGCGGATCACTTGTCGATGTGCTTAACGCCAGCGTGACAATTTTTTACATCGCCTCCGTTTGTTTGCTAATGCTTAAACCAAAATGGCACACGCGCCTAGCGCCGCTCTCGTACATTGGAAAAATGGCGCTAACTTCTTATTTAAGCCAATCACTGTTTGGTGTGATTTTGTTTTTTCACTTTGGATTGGGCTTATTTTTCTTAACATCACCCGCGATAAACGCTGTAATTTGCGTTGTGGTATTTGCTATCCAAGTCGCTTTCTGCAAGTTCTGGCTTGCGCGTTACAACTACGGGCCGGTGGAATGGTTGTGGCGATCAGCCACTTATTTGAAGTGGCAGCCATTGATCAAAAAATAGAGAGCGCCAATTCGGAAAGTTTTGAGCGAGGCTGATGGGCTTGGCAACATATGCGGGTCTTATGACCCGCTCTAAAGTGGCACCTGCTGGCAAAAGTGCCGATCAGCCACCACTGAAAGCTCGCGCCAAAACGGTTTTAATTTCTACAGTCTTTTGTAGTGCTATGGTGATTTGCAAAAAAAAGCGCCTTTCGGCGCTTTTTATTTTTACTCTGGTCGCATATGCGGGAACAGCAACACATCTCTAATGGACGGTGCATTTGCGAAGAGCATAATCAAACGGTCGATACCAATACCCTGACCTGCCGTTGGCGGCAAACCATATTCGAGCGCGCGAACAAAGTCAGCATCGTAATGCATGGCTTCATCATCTCCCGCATCTTTTTCACGCACTTGTTGCATAAAGCGTTCGGCTTGGTCTTCTGCGTCGTTTAACTCTGAGAAACCGTTTGCTAATTCGCGGCCGCCGATGAAAAACTCGAAACGATCTGTCACTGCAGGGTTGTGATCGCTGCGGCGTGCGAGAGGAGAGATTTCGATTGGATATTCAGTAATAAAAGTTGGTTGATCCAGCTTGTGCTCAACGGTTTCTTCAAAAATCTCCGTTTGAATTTTGCCAAGCGCTGTACCTGGTTTAATTTTTAAACCCAATGCTTCTGCCGCTTCAGTTGCGCCTTCTACGGTGCTCAATTGCTCTGCAGTGATTTGCGGATTGTAGTGCAGCACAGAATCAAACATGGTTAAGCGAACGAATGGCTTACCAAAATCGTATTCGCTATTTTGATATTTCAGCGTGGTTGTGCCCATTACTTCCTGACACATTTTGCGTAGCATATCTTCAGTTAAATCCATCAAGTCTTTGTAGTCAGCGTAGGCTTGGTAGAATTCCATCATGGTGAATTCTGGGTTATGGCGAGTAGAAACACCTTCATTACGGAAGTTACGGTTAATTTCAAACACGCGTTCAAAACCACCAACCACCAAGCGCTTTAAATACAGCTCTGGCGCGATACGCAAAAACATTTCCATATCCAGCGCATTGTGGTGCGTAATAAATGGCTTTGCAGAAGCGCCACCAGGAATTACATGCAGCATGGGTGTTTCTACCTCCATGAAGTCACGGCCAACCATGTATTGACGGATAAAGTTAATGCACTTTGAACGCAGACGGAAAGTGTCACGCACCTCGGGGTTCACAATCAAATCCACATAGCGTTGGCGATAACGAATTTCTTGATCGCTAAGGCCGTGATATTTATCCGGCAACGGACGCAAACCTTTGGTGAGCAATTGATACTCTTCCAAGTTTACATACAAATCCCCTTTGCCTGACTTATGCAGTGCGCCTTTCACACCGACGATATCGCCAATGTCCCACACGCCCCACTTATCTTTAATAATTTCTTGTGCAGCTTTATCGGAATACAACTGAACGCTGCCATGACCATCTTGCAAGACCAAAAATGGGCCGCGTTTAGCCATAATACGACCAGCAACGCTGACAATATGATTCAAAGCTTCCAATTCTTCTTTAGTTTTTTCACCAAACGCGTCTTGCAATTCCTGACTTTTGTTGGCTGGCTTAAAGTCATTGGGGAATGCATTGCCCTTTTCGCGAATTGCATCGAGCTTGCTGCGGCGCTCGGCAATCAATTTGTTTTCATCGTGCGCTGATGAAGAAGTTGTTTCGTTAGTCATAATGGTCACTGATTGTCTAAAAATTTACTAATTAAATTGTGCGAGACGCTGGTAGGCTTGAAAGACGTTTTTCTCAGGATGCAACCTGCATTCTTCCATAACTAGCTCTCGAGTTTTTTGTGTATTTAGCGGCCTTTTTGATTTATCTAGATAATTGATATACATCAATCCTCCAGTTACCGACCAAAACTCCAAATCTGACTCATCTTTTTCAGGATAAATCTTTTTAAAATATTGCCCATCAACAATCACGTCACCACAGGTTTTATTGCGAAGACTTAACAACTCATCTTTGGTGAACTTTACTTTTATCAAATCATGGCGATATTTATCATCCATCTTGAAACCTACTTTTACCTTGGGCTTGAGCAATGAAAGAGCCATGGAATCGATAAGTTCATCACGAGATTTTTCTGAAATTTCTGATGATACAATTAAAAAGCTTTCATCCAGATTTAGCGCGACAAGTGCAGTTCCTTGAACACCTTGTGCAGCAAGCTCTGGAGTGTAGATTTTATTGTTTGGGTAAATAACCACTTCATAGACATCTAGAGTCTTGGGCGACGCTAAAGATGACGACGCACTCGAAATAGCTTGAGATGCAGTATCTTGAGCAGCGCCAATCGACGAATAACAAAAGACCAAGATAAAAATCAGTAAGTTATTCATTAGAGACCCGCCTTCAAGCTCTCAACCATAAATTGGTCGAGCGCGCCGTCTAACACAGCTTGGCAGTTGCTGGTTTGTACGCTTGTGCGTAAATCTTTAATGCGTGAATCATCCAAAACGTAGGAGCGAATTTGGCTACCCCAACCGATGTCGGATTTACTGTCTTCCATCGCTTGCTTTTCAGCATTACGTTTTTGCATTTCATGTTCGTACATTTTTGCACGAAGCATTTTGTACGCCTGGTCGCGGTTAGCATGTTGCGAGCGTTCGTTTTGGCATTGCACAACAATGTTGGTTGGGATATGCGTAATACGAACTGCCGAATCGGTTTTGTTTACGTGCTGGCCGCCCGCACCACTTGCACGATAAGTATCGATGCGCAAATCAGACGGGTTAATATCAATCTCAATATTGTCATCAATTTCTGGCGATACAAATACAGAACAGAAAGACGTATGGCGACGATTACCCGAATCAAATGGCGATTTGCGCACTAAACGATGCACGCCAGTCTCAGTGCGCAGCCAACCAAACGCGTATTCACCTTCGTAACGAATGGTCGCACTTTTTATTCCTGCCACATCGCCAGCAGAACATTCTTCTAAAGTTACTTTGAAGCCTTTCGCTTCGCCCCAGCGCAAATACATGCGCAACACCATTTCTGCCCAATCTTGTGCTTCGGTTCCACCGGAGCCGGATTGAATGTCGAGGTAGGCGTTATTGGGGTCCATCTCGTTGGAGAACATGCGGCGGAATTCTAGTGCGGCAAGTTGTTGATCGAGGCGTTCAATTTCAGATTGAACATCTGCAACGCTAGCCTCGTCGTTTTCTTCAACCGCCATGTCCAGCAGTTCGCGGCAATCAGCCACGCCGCTGTCGAGATCATCAATAGTTTTTACGACGTTTTCGAGGCTTGAGCGTTCGCGGCCGAGGGTTTGGGCGCGCTCGGGGTTTTCCCAAACGTTGGATTCGCCAAGTTCTAGCTCAACTTCCGTTAAGCGTTCTTTCTTGGTGGCATAGTCAAAGATACCCCCGGAGCACATCGGTACGCTCGGTGAGGTCTTTGAGGACATTTAATAGCGGATTAATTTCCATGGAAGTGACTGATAAACCTTAATTTGTGCCCAATTTACAGGAATTAGGACGGTAAATTTCGAGGCGGGCATTCTACATGAGATAGCGGTTAAGGCCAAACGCCCCAAGGGATTAATGCTTTCCCATAAACCCGAAGGGGGCGAGTGTGAGCGTGAGAATGAAAAACACCGCGATAATGAGCGCGATAAAACGCAATGGAGACAAGAGAAAGTTTTGCCAAAGTGTTGGCGCCTGCCCGCTCTCAACCAACTCAGCATAAATTTTTTGGTGTTTCGCCGTGCGCTCGGTTTGGTAGTTGCGAATTAAATCCCGGGCGCGCTCAAGATGGGTATCGTCCGGCAACCAAAGACCATCCACCCCCAAACGCCAGAAACCCGCATGGGTTTCATAGAAGTAGATGTCGTTTTCAGCGAGCAACGCGCGAATATCTTCCGCTTCGTCGTCAGGGACATCTTTAAGTTTGAATAAGAGAATGGTCATTATTTGGAGAACACAACGGTTTTGCTGCCGTTTAACAATACACGATGCTCTGCATGCCAACGCACCGCACGGTTCAACACAACAGCCTCAGTATCGCGGCCAATTTCGGCCATATCTTCCGGCGAATTAATGTGAGATACGCGCTCTACCGCTTGTTCGATAATCGGCCCCTCATCCAAATCCGCTGTCACAAAATGAGCCGTAGCGCCAATCAGTTTTACGCCGCGATCAAAGGCTTGGTGATAAGGCTTTGCACCTTTAAAACCGGGTAAAAAGGAATGATGGATATTAATCGCACGACCGTTTAATTTTTTGCAAAGGTCATCTGACAAAATCTGCATGTAGCGCGCGAGTACCAAAAAATCCGACTGCAAATCTTGCATAAGCTGCCAAAGTTGAGCTTCTTGTTCCGCCTTGGTTGTTGGAGTGATGGGCAAATAATGAAACGGCAATTGGTACCACTCCGTTAAATCGCGCATTACATTATGGTTGGAAACTACCCCCACTATATCAATCGGCAGCGAACCATTTTTCCAGCTGTTAAGCAGCGCATTTAAGCAGTGCCCCCATTGGGAAACGGCAATTAAAACACGCGGCTTTACTTGGCTATCGGAAATTTGCCAATCCATGCTGTATTGCTCGGCCAAAGGCTTAAACAACGAACGTACTTGACTGAGGCTGTAACCGCTTGGACATTCGAACACGGTACGCATAAAAAAGCGGCGTTGTTCAACATCTTCAAATTGTGAAGATTCTTTGATGTTAAAACCCAAGGTTGCAAATAGCGTTGCAACGGCGGCAACTATGCCTTTTGAATCTTGGCAACTAAAGGTTAAAACAATTTCTTGAACACCGGGCATAAGTTAACTTCCACAAAGATTTTGTAAGTTCTTGATTATTGGGCAAGCGCTGCATTCTACGTGCTGTTATTTTGGGGTGCAAATAGAAACAAAAACGCCCAAGTCCACTTGGAGCTTGGGCGTAGTATTTGTACTAAATCTTAATTTTGATTAACGAAACTTTCTGCTCCGAACTAATAGGCTACTCACCAGCAATAAGCAAAGCAAAAGATCTACTGCACCACCTTTTTTCTTGCCACCCCCATTTGAGGGCGGTTCTTCGGGCGGTATGGTAACTTTTACTGTACTCACGGCGCCCGGATCGACAACGGCTGCGTTCACTGAGCCATCGTCATCGTTTGCGCCACCATCTTGTAGGGTTAACTGAACACAAAAGTGGCCTGCGGTTAAACCAGGTGTCCATTCGGCTGAACCGGGGGGCGGGCAATAACCAGGATTTCCCGCTGCCGTATGTATTGCGTTGTTGGCGTCCACAGCAAAATTCACCCAACGGCCGCGCTGGTACTTACGATACACAGCGTTGGCCGGTATGGCGACGCGTTGCGGAATAACGACACGCACAGATTGCCCCGGCGTTGGCAAATCACTGATGGCGAAATCAAAGACGCCCCCAACGGGCTCAAAGGTTGGATCAGTCACTAAGTCTTTCAAAGTACCAATTTCCGAATCCAAAAGCTGCACGCCTCCAGAGTTACCTGAGCGTGCAAACAAGCCCAGCCCACAACGCACTCCTGGATCACACTCAATCAGGTAAGCATTTGTAGTAACGCCCTGCTGCGGCAAAATATTGCTTGAGGGCATATTGTCCAGGTAATCAGGAATGCCGTTATCATCGGTATCTCCCGTACCCTCAAGTTTATCGACCAGACCGTCTTTATCTGTATCAACTACTTCGCTTAATACTGGCAATGTAGCAACAACACGGAAATACACAGATGACTCTACGCTAGCGCCTGCGGAGTCAGTTACCCTTACCAAAACCTGATGACTGCCCGTTAAACTTGTGACGTCAAATGTCCTGCTGGCATCATTGGGTTTTCCGTCGGTATCCGCCATGCCGCTGGTAGCAGACCAGTTAAAGGTATGCTTATCGCTTGGGTTTGCATCAGAGACTTCCGCAGTAACTGTTACAGCCCCGCCAGATGGCGACACTAAACTGGTTAATACCCCACCCTGTTTGAGTGACAAATTTACAACGGGAGGAAGGTTGCTGGATCTTAAGCGAATCGTGTGGCTCGCATTCGAGCCTCGGTTTATATCACCTGCCAACTTAACGACAATTTGGGTTTCATTTGCGACATTTGCGTTTTTCAAGGCAACCGGAACTACCGCTTCCGTTTGCCCGTCAGTCAACGTAACAGTGCCATTGCTCAGCGAATACTCCGCTGATGTAGCAGTTGTTGCTGAGTCAATTTCGTAGGCAATCGTTAATGGATAAACCGGTGAAACACCATTCAGCAGAACTTTAAATTCGGTATCGGTTCCCCGCACCGCAATTTGCGATTGAGTAAGCGATACCAAGGGTTGCACGCTTACACGCTGTGTACCCGAAGCGCTTAGACCACCCGCGGTTTTTGCAATCCACTTAAGCTCATGATTGCCTGGCGCAAGTTGAATTACATCGCCCTCTGCGCCTTCTACTTTTACTGTACAACAGGGTTTACCTGTACCGTCCACTGCCAGTGCTTGGAGTGCTTTATCTAACTCCGCTTGGGAAGCGCTCGCTGATAAGCCCAACAGCTGACGCAGATTAACCGCAGTGTAGAGTGCGTTTGCTTTAAGACTCATATCCGCAGGAACCGTGAGAACGGGCTGCTCGGGATTGGCAGATAAAACGTTGATGCTAAATGCAGGCAAGCTGGCTTTCTCTGTACCATCACTCACACTCAAGACGATATCTTTTGCGGACCCAAGATCAGCCGCAGCGGGGGTACCCGAAAGAACACCTGTCGCCGGATCAAAATTTGCCCAGCTTGGCTTGTTGCTGATTGTGAAAGTCAGCACCGCGCCTTTGTCTACATCTTTCCCAACAGGAGCGAAGCTGTACAACTCGCCGACTTTAACGCTTGCAACCGGGACACCTGATATTGACGGAGCATCGTTCACTGGCGTTACCGTAACCATGACCGTATTTGTAGCAGTATCCTTTCCGTCGGTGACTGCAACGACAAAGCTATCTGTGCCTTCAAAATTAGGTTCTGGCGTATAGCTAGTACCGCCGGTTATGCCAACTTCCGCAGTACCGTGTTGCGGTTGAGTTTGAATCGACCAACTCAGCGGCTCGTTATTAGCATCGGTAGCGCTCAGGCTAAAGACTGCTTTGGTGTCTTCTGCAGTTGTTGCCGCGAAACTTCCACCCTGGGTAATTACCGGAACCTTATTAGGTTCAGGCTTGACCGCGAACGTCTGCGAGGCGCTTCCCGCTTCGTAAGTTGAGTTCCCCGCTGCATCTGCACCCAAGGTACAAGTACCTACAGCGAGCATTTTCGCTTGCGAACCAGTTACTGAACATATTGCCGGCGTAGAGGAACTAAAAGACACCGAATTACCGGACGATGCGCTAGCACTTAAGGTTACGGTCGCCCCTATAACTTGATCGGTTACAGTGGTGAAATTAACGGATTGAGAGGCCTTTGGCGTTACTGCATTTGACGCAGCAGAGGGTGCTCCCGTGCCTACTCCATTAATTGCCCTCACGGTAAAAGTATAACTAGTCCCATTGGTCAAACCGCTGACGCTCACAGGAGAAGCCGCACCGCTACCAGTCGCACCGCCGGGGCTGGCTGTCACTGTGTACCCGGTAATAGCAGAGCCACCATTAGAAACAGGGGCGGTAAAGGTAACACTCGCCTGCCCATTGGAAGCGCTTGCACTGCCAATAGTTGGTGCGCCAGGTACCACGGCATTGACGGTGAAGCTGCGAGTCACTTGGGGCGCGGGCAAGTAGGTTCCATTACCCGCTTGGTCCGCATTAATCGTACAGGTGCCCGCGCTCAAGAACGTGAGCGCGCCTCCGCTCGTGATCGTACACACGCCAGTCGTTGACGAGCTGAATACCGGCGTTAACCCAGAATCTGAAGTTGCCGTTAAAGTAGGTGCAGTACCAAAGCTTTTAGCACCAGGATTGGCAAACGTGATGGTCTGGATTGCTGCCGGTGTAATAGCGTTAGATGCGCCGGAAGCAGGCCCGGTACCAGCAGAATTATCTGCAGTCACCGTAAAAGTATAAGCCTGCCCATTCGTTAAACCAGTGACGATAATCGGAGATGAACCACCGTGTACTGGAACGACATCCGCCGGGGTTACGGTCACGGTATAACCAGTAATCGCCGAGCCACCAATGTTCGCTGGGGCAACAAAGGCAACACTTGCCTGAGTATCACCGGCAATAGCAGTCCCTATGGTTGGTGCACCAGGAACTACAGGGCTAACACTGAAAGACTGGCTCACCTGCGGTGCTGCCAGGAAAGACGAATCGCCTGCTTGATCCGCATTTATCGTACAGGTTCCTGCGGTTAAAAAGGTCAACACACCGCCACTGGTGATAGTACAAACACTAGTGGTAGATGAGGTGAAAGTGACAACATAACCACCACCTGCCGACGAACTTGCGGTCAGCGTTGGCGACGTACCAAAGTTCTTCGTTCCTGGATTAGCGAAGGTAATTGTCTGCGGTGATGCCGGAATGATCGAGTTGGACGCAGCCGATGCTGTACCCGTCCCCGCCGAGTTGGTGGCAGTCACGGTAAAGGTATAGGCCACTCCGTTAGTTAACCCAGTTACCGTAATTGGCGAACCTGACCCAGTGCCCGTTGCACCACCAGGGTTGGCGGTAACGGTGTAGCCGCCAGCAAGAATCGCAGCGCCACCTGTGCTGGCCGGTGCCGTAAAGGCCACTGTCGCCTGAGTATTACCGGCGGTTGCAGCGCCAATCGTTGGCGCACCTGGAACAACAGGGTTTACCGTAAAGGTGCGGCTAACGGTGGATGCCGCGTTAGTAGCAGAGTCGCCCGCTTGATCTGCATCGATCGTACAGCTACCCGCAGTTACAAATGTGAGTGCACCGCTGCCTGTGATGGTACAAACCCCCGTGGTGGATGAACTAAACGCAACGGTTAAATTATCCGTTCCCGTTGCAGAGTGCGCTGTGGCCGTCAGGGTTGGCGTAGTGCCAAAATTTTGCGTAGATGGCTGGGTGAAGGTAATTGTTTGAGCGCCTTTAGGCGTGGCTGAGCCTGAAGAGCCTGATGCGGTACTGGTACCCATCGCGTTGGTTGCCGTTACAGTAAAGGTATAAGCAGTTCCGTTCGTGAGGCCGGTCACCGTAATGGGTGAACCGGTAAAGCCGTTGCCACCGCCCGTAAATCCACCCGGGTTAGAGGTCACCGTGTAACCCGTAATCGCTGAACCACCATTGCTAACAGGCGCGGTAAAGGCAACAGACACCTGTTCATCACCTGCAGTTGCAGCACCAATTGTGGGAGCGTCGGGTGCAGAAACGGCATTGCTGGCGGTAATGCCATTTCCGGTTAGATCTGCGACTACCACGGCTGAGCCCGCACCTGCCGCCCAGTCTTCCGCAGCGGCAAGATTGTAGGTTGTCCCACTCGTTGAGCTGGTGCCATTTTTATTAAGGATCAGGTTAACCGCATTTTTATCGGTTGCGCTCAGTGTCATCGTAAAACTAGTACCAGAAGTAATATCTATGTTGCTGGTGTTGGTGAGGGTATAGGTGCTTCCACCTTGCCCTGTGAACGTAAACTTGTTGGCCACTATGTCGTTAGCAGCGCCATTTGAGGTTAACAATCCTGTCGCTGTCACTACCAGCGCGCCCGTTGAAGCGTTGTAGGTGGCAGACGTAATTGTGGGAACGGCCACATTGCTGACGGTGATGCCATTGCCCGTGAGATCGGCAATGACAACTGCCGAATCCGCGCCGGCATTCCAATCTTCAGCGGCAGCAAGGCGGTAGGTGGATATGTCCGTAGATAAAGTGCCATTTTTATTGAGAATCAGATTAACGCCTGCTTTATCGGTTGCACTCAGGGTTAAGGTAAAACTGGTGCCCGAAGTAACCTCCACATTCGCCGTATCGGTCAGGGCATAAGTGCTACCGCCCTCACCCGTAAAGGTAAATTTATTGGCGATGATTTCATTAGCGGCACCATTGAGTTTTTTCAAGTTAGTGGCAGTAACAGCCAATGTACCCGTACTAGCATCATAAGTAGCCGACGTTACTGTGGGGGCAGCAATGTTGGAAGCGGTAATGCCGTTTGCCGTTAGATCTGCCGTGGCCGCTGAATCTGCAATAAAACCGGCTGCACCGGCAATGTTGTAGGTAATAGCACCGGTAGCACTCGTACCATTTTTGTTGATAATTAAATTGACTGCCGCGCGGTCGGTGGCGCTGAGTGTCAGAGTAAGGCTGGTGGCAGAGGAAATTTCGACATTGGCGGTGTCAGTCAGTGTATAGGTGCTGCTGCCCTCGCCCGTAAAGGTAAATTTGTTAGCAATCACATCATTGGTTGCGCCAACGGTTGCGGTGAAATTGGTGCCTGTAACGACTAGCGCGCCAGTGCTGGCGTTGTAGGTGGCAGAGGTGATTGTAGGGGAAGGTACAACGGCAGTGTCGATGATGATGTCGTTAATGGCGGGCCAACCATTACCACTGTTGTAGGTAATACGAACCTCGTCAACATTGTCGAACGAGCTACTGAGGTTGACGGTGACTATGGCATCGCTGGAATTGCCAGTGAAACTGGTCGAACTGACCTGTGAACCGTCGCGATAGCCAACCACATTCACCGTAGCACCCACCCACGCCCCCCAATCAAAAAAACGGAATTGATCCAACTGGAACTCAGCTCCACTGGCGCCACGGATGGACATACCTTTCCAGCCAGACCCCTGAATCGAAATATCGAATGTGGTAAGGCCGGAAAAACTTTGGGAATTCGACAAGTCACCATCACTGCGCCACTCCATGGGAGGACCCAAGTTAGTACCACTGGTATCGCTGATGTTGATGATCTCTATCGTGATACCGCCGATGTTGGTAGAACCACCTTCACCATCATTGGCAATGCCGTCAGACCAATTAACATTATCGTTAGCGGTAAATGTCAATGTTGTTGCGGCTGCCCATAGGGGGGCCGAACAAAAACAGCATGTTAAGAGCAAAAAGCATGCCAATAATTTTTCATATTAATCCCTGTTTAGTTAAGATTTGAAAGAAGATATGAAAAAGTGTAGACGCTCTTGCAGTTGCGGTTTGAATTTCTAATTAATGGGAAGCCAAATAATTCTCCTAACTATTTTACAGCTATAAAAAAAACCAAACCGGTTTTCACACCGGTTCGGGCTTATTTGGCATTACATGGTATTACTTTGCTAAAACTTCAATTGAATGTGGGGCAGCACAATTTAATGTGGGCAGCACCCATTTATGAAAGGTGGCCGGGGAATTATGTGATTTGTAAAAACTCGTCAGAATGGAACTGTTACAACAAAAACTCATTCATTTCTTACAAAATCACCGCCAACAAAAACGGCAAGCCCACAAAAGCTATTAGAGTGGATACCAACACCATTGCAGCAACCTCTTCAGGTTGGCGGTTATAGCGCAGCGCAAGCAGGTAGTTGAAAACAGCGATGGGCATTGCGGATTGGAGCAACACCACGGAGCGAGAAACGCCCGTTAACCCCATGAGTTCGCACACCAAAAAACCCAGTGCTAAACCGCCCAAAACACGGGCGAGGCTAAAGGCAATACTGCGGGACAGGAATTGAATCTTTAAAGTGGCAAGAGATACCCCTAAAGCAATGGTCATTAAGGGAATTGCAATGCCGCCAAGCAAATCAACCGTGTTAGCCATCCAACGCGGTAACGCCGTGTGAGTCACTAACAATCCAACTGCAATTGCCATGGCGTAGATAACAGGCTGTTTTGCAATTGAGGTAAAACGCTCTCGCCATCCACCTTCCGTCACTAACACCAAGCCCACGGTAAAAGTGGCGATCATCATCACCATAAAAGACCCCAAGGCTAGCGCAAGCCCGGTTTGACCGAAGGCGAACAAGCATAACGGCAAACCCATGTTGCCGTTATTGGGAAAAATCAGCGGTGGAAGATAGGTTGGAACAGACAGCTTTTGAAGATGTAACCAGAGCCAGCCAAGCAAACCCATAGCGGTCATAACGATGGCCGTTGCCAGTGCAACGCTACCCATCACTTCAGGTTTTACTTCAACTTTGGCCATTACCCCTATGATTAAACAGGGTGTGCCTATGTTCATTACAATGCGGGAGATAAATGCGGTGGGAAATTCTGCACCGCTCTTTCCCCATAAATAACCCATGCCCGTTGAAATCATGATGGGAGCCAAGATGGCAAAGAGTTCGTTCAGCATGGTGCGCTCAAGACAAGAAACAATGTACGCATTCTAGCAGGCAGTGAATTGATTTGATAAATAAGATAATTAAAAAGAGCGCCAAAGCGCTCTTTTTAATTCCTTCTCATTAGGCTTAGATGACTAACCCTTAACGCATTTGAGTGTAGTTCACCGGTAGCCACTCGTAAGAAGCACCCGTTTTTTTCAGGTGACCCAAGCCTGGGAATTGAATGTGGGCAGCACCAATTAAAGCACCCTCCTTCGAAGCCTCGGTAAAGATCTTATCGCGTGCAGCTGCTGCTTCTTTGGCATCGGAATCGAACGCGATTGTCACTTCAGGATGTTCCAGCTGAACTGCAGTCACGTGAATTAAATCGCCAATCAAGAGCAGCTTTTGCCCTTGGCTTTCCACAACATAAAGCGTGTGCCCGGGCGTATGGCCGTAACCGGAATAGGATTTAACGCCGGGGACAAGTTCTGCACTTCCCTTAAACGGAACAAACTTTTTGCTGGCAACATAGGGCGCAAATGAACTTATAGCGCCTTGAAAGCCGCCTTTTTTATCGGCAGGCGCTTTATCGAGGTTGGTTTGGTTCAACCAATAATCCGCATCGCGCTTATCAGCATGAATGGTCGCATTAGGGAACGCCGCCGCACCTGCAGCGACCAAACCACCCATATGGTCTCCGTGCATATGAGTAATGAAAATATCGTCAACTTGTGACGGCTCATAACCCGAGGCCTTCAAATTCGCCACTAGCTTGCCAACCGTTGGGCCAAACAAGGTGCCCGCGCCTGTATCAATCAGGACTAACTTGCTACCCGTATTAATAAGGTATCCATTCACCGAGGTTTCCAAGGGAGCCTTTAAGAATGAATCCGTCAAGGCGGCCTTGGTTTGCGCTTCCGGCACCATCAGCAACTTATCAACGGGCAAATCCACAGTACCGTCATTTAAAGCAGTTACTTCATAGGCACCTAACATCATTCTGAAATAGCCAGGTGCTGAGGTTTTAGCAAAAGGCGCAGACGCCATAGCAGCGGTGCTCATCATGCCGCCAGAAGCAAGCGCGAGGGTTACACACAATTTCTTAAATTTTTGGTTAAACATAGATTCTCCATTTGGTCTTCTTAGGACTTGGGCTGTGGGACTGGGATGTTTGCCGATTAATGCGGACGAAAAAAGTGTATGGTGTTGCGCAGATCAGAACAATCATTAAAAATGCAAATCATCTTTGCTTTATTCGCAAATCTACCTGAGCACTAACATGATCGATGCCATTCGGATTTACCTTGCAATCGCCGAAAGCGGCAGCCTTTCTAGAGTTGCCCGGCATGAGAACTTGGCTGTTTCGTCCGTATCCCGCAAGCTCGATACGCTGGAAGCTGATCTTGGGTTCAAACTGTTTAACCGCAGTTCCCGCCGTTTATTGCTCACAGACGCTGGCGAACAATTCTTGCCCCGCGCCCGAAACATACTTCTGGAACTTGAAGAAGCCAAACACGATCTCTCCGCGTTAAGTTCAGACCCAAAAGGCTTACTCACGATAACAGCACCCTCGTCGTTTGGGCGGATGTACGTTGCACCCGCCGTCGCGCGTTTTCTAAAACGCTACCCACAAATGCAAATTGATTTGCACATTGGCGATGAAATTATTGATTTAGCCGCAAGGCGCATTGACGTTGCGATTCGCATTGGCGTATTGCCAAACAGCGATTTGGTGGCTACACAACTTGCGCCCAGTAAACGGTTAGTTTGCGCAAGCCCAGAGTACATCGCAAAACACGGGCGCCCCCAAACACCGCAAGATTTGCTAAACCACAATTGCCTTTTAGCCAGCAATGTCAAACCAGTTTATGGCCTGTGGTGTTTCGCCAGTCTAAATAAAGGCACAGCACTGCCGGTGAAAGGTTCTTTGATCAGCAACGATACTTACTCGCTGTTAAACGCTGCCGTGGAAGGTATTGGCATAGTCCATCTAGCCAGTTGGTTGGTGAAAGACAAAATTGTGTCCGGTGAATTGGTTCCGCTGTTTACCGATGAAGACCTGCCCGCAAAAATTGCACCCGCTATTCACGCGGTGAGAATGCCGGGGCGTTCGCACGCGGCGAAAGCGCAATTATTTATTACCCACTTGCGAAGTGAATTTGGTGAACCCGCTTATTGGGATAGAGAAATTAGCGAGTTCGAAACAAAATAATCCGCCTAAAAAAATAAAGCCGCTCGCGCGGCTTTATTCCAATGCTTACCAAAAACGGTAGGTTACGCTGGCACTGCAGAGCGTGAACCCTTGCCAAGCACTCGTTTGATGAGGCGATAGATCAATCGCATAAACGTCAATGTTGCAAGTGTTTCCAACCCAATCAAAATAGCGCTAACAAACGTGCCTCGCTCACCAGCTCGGCGATGGAATTTCACAATCAAACGATCCCGCGCAATTTCAATACTGTCATAAAACGTTGGAATCATTAACAGCGTTAAAATGGTGGATGTAATAGTTCCGCCGATAATCGCCACGGCCAAGGGTTGATAAAATTCACCACCCTCACCCATGCCAATTGCAACCGGCAACATGCCGGCAATCAATGCAAAGGTTGTCATCAAAATGGGGCGCAAACGCGAGCGCCCCGCGTGCATAAGCGCTTCTTCGCGCGAGAAACCTTCGCGTTCTTTTGCGCGTGCGCAATCCAACAACAAGATTGCATTTTTTGCCACCAATCCCATTAACATAATGATGCCGATAAAACTCATCAGGTTAAGCGTGTGACCTGTTGAAACCAGCGCGATAACCACACCGATCAAACTCAACGGCAAGCTCATCATTACCGGCACAGGTGCCAGAAACGAACCAAATTGAATCACCAAAATAAAATACATTAAGGCGATACCCGAAATAAGCGCGGTAAACATTGCACTAAACAGAATTTGCTGATCTTGCCCTGCGCCACGCAACTGAATGCCGTAGCCGGGTGGGAAATCGATAGCTTTGGTGAGCTTCATGGCCTGATCAATTACCTGGCCTTGGTTAGCGCCTTCTACGTTTGCCTGTACTGTTACAGTGCGTTTACCGTCTGAGTGCGCGATACGCGATGGCGCTTTATCCATACGGATATTCGCAATTTGTTCGAGCGGCACAACCGAATTACTTCCACCGGGAACGAGAGGCAGACGTGCAAGAGCTGTTGCGTCAGCACGATCATCTGGGTGCAATCTAATCGCCACGTCACGAGTCTCACCGTTAGGATCTACCCAATCGCCAACTTCCGTGCCCGCAAACGCAAGACGCAAAGCTTGTGCTGCATCGCTTACGACAATGCCCAAACTATTTGCCAAGCCACGATCCAATTCAATTTGCAATTCGGGCATTGCATCTTGGTCAGCAAGGCCAACATCAACCGCACCTTTTACTTTGCGCAAACTTTCCATGTAGGCGTCGGTAATTTCCATGAGCTTGCGTGAATCTTGCCCGTAGAAATTAATGCTCACTGGTTTGTTGCCGCCGTTACTCGTATCGTCTTGAACGGTGTACTCCGCACCCACTAAACGATTGGTATTTGCACGCAATTCTTTTGCAATTTCTGCAGCGGTTCGTTTGCGTGTGCTCGGTTTATCAATATCAATATCCAAGCGGCTGTTATTGCGGCGAATATCGCTAAACACCGATTTCACTTCTGGCAGTTTGCGTGCAATTTCCGCAGCTTGTTCCGTTTTGATGCGTGCATATTCTAAGCTCGCGCCAGAAGGCAAACGAATGTTTACAACGAGTTGTCCGTTGTCTGCCGCAGGCAAAAAGCTGGTGCCGCCTTTCACAGACTGAAGCACCAATGCTCCTACAAAAGTGGCAATAGCAATGGCTGCCATGGAACGTCTGTGCCCTAACGCCCAACGAATCACATTGGTGTAACGGTCAGCCTGATGATCAAACCATTCATTAAAACGTTTTAGCAAAGCACTGAAACCGCGCTTTGGTTGATCTTGATAACCGACGGGATCACCCCAACGCGATGACAACATAGGGTCAAGCGAAAATGAAATTAACAGCGAAACCAAAACCGATGCCACAACCGTTAAAGCAAATGGTTTAAACCATTGGCCGGGGCCACCGCTCATAAAGGCAACAGGAATAAACACAGCAACAATCGAAAAGGTTGTCGCCATTACCGCCAAACCAATTTCTTTTGTACCTTCGCGTGATGCTGTCACGCGATCTGAACCGCGCTCCATATGCCGCACAATATTTTCACGCACCACAATCGCATCGTCGATTAACACACCAATGGCAAGTGACAAGCCCAGCAGCGTCATAAAATTCAGCGAGAAACCAAACAGCCACACCGCAATAAACGCAGCAAGTACGGAAGTTGGAAGCGAGAGCGCAGTAATCAGTGTTGAACGCCATGAATTCAAAAATGCGTAAACCACAAATATGGTTAAACCCGCACCGAGAATCAGCGCTTCAATGACGTTATTCAAACTTGACTCGGCCCATTCGCCACCATCGTTAGCAATTTCAATCACAGTACCGGGCTTTAGATTTTTGCGAATTTCTGTGAGTTCTTTACGTACGGCTTTTGAAACAGAAACCGTGCTCGCATCACGCGTACGAATAATATTAATACCCACAGACACATGGCCGTTATAAAGGCTAATGCTGTTTTGTTCGGCATTGCCGTCCACCACATCGGCCACATCGCCCAAGCGCAAAACTTCATCGCCATTGCGTTTCAAAACAATACGACGAAAATCGTCTGGTGTTGCGAGGCGTCCTAACAAGCGAATGCTGCGATCTTCCAGCTCGCCCTGAATTTTTCCACCGGGTGCTGTGAGGTTTTGGCTTTGCAAACTGCGCTGAACTTCCACCACAGAAATATTGTGCATGCGCAATTTTTCACTGCGCAACAACACCGAAAGTTCACGCTTTAAATCGCCGGAAATATTAACGATGGCGACACCGGGAATTGCGCGCAATCTATCGCCAATTTCTTTTTCCGCCAGAATGGATAATTCAATATGGCTTTGGCTTGATGAGGATAAAGACAGCGACATAATCGGCCAGGAATCTGGGTCAACCCGGCTGATAATCGGTTCGCGCATTTCAATCGGCAACTTGTAACGCACACTCGCAATGGAGTTGCGCACTTCATCCGCCGCTTCAATTAAATTTTTGTTAAATTCAAATTCAATACTGAACGTCGCGTTGCCTTCGTTAGCCCACGCGCGCATTTGATGAACGCCGGGAATTCCCTGCATGGCTTTTTCAAGACGATCAACAATTTCACGCTCAACCGTTTCTGGTGAAGCACCGGGGTACGGGATGGTGATGCGCAAGACTGGCGGAGCAACGTCTGGGCGCTCATTAACGCGCAACTTCCCTAAGGCAAGCCAACCTATCGCCATCAAACCAATGACTAATACCACGGTCACCAGCGGGCGTTTAATACTAAAGTCAGATAAAAACATAAGTCTTATCCTTCCTTCTTATCAGATGGCTTAGCTGCTGGCGTTTTATTTTCAACTGGAGCTGTACTCGCCGCGTTAGTTGCTTTAGCAGGTGTTTTTTCCAAACTTACGGTTGCACCTTCAACCAAAATGCCGCGTGGGTGGCGCAAAATAGTGTCGCCTTCAGCCAAACCAGCCACTACCGCGTAATCACCCGATTGAATGTCGCGCGCGCCCAACTGAATTTCAACTTTATTTAATTTGCCTTGCTGCACGCGCCAGATGTACGCGTGATCACCCTGCTGAATCAAACTGGTTTCGGGAATGGTTAGACTTTGTTGCGAAAGGCTTTGCACACGCCCTTCCGCAAACAAACCTACGGTTAAATTTTTGGTGTCTTTTAAACTGACCTGAACACCAACTTGACGCGTGCTGACATCGGCAACTGGGTTAATACGCTCAACTTTGCCTTCGTACATTTGATCGCGCGAACCGTTCACATAAAAGCTAACGGCTTGGCCTACTTTGACCTGCTGGATTTGCTCAGAGGGAACGAAACCTTCAAAACGAATACTGCTAGGGTCGATAACTTTAAGCAGTGCTTTGCCGACCTGCGCAGTATCACCGTTGGATGCCAAGCGATTGCCCACAACACCGGCGAAAGGCGCGCGTATTTGGGTACGAGCCAATTGCAAGGTATCTTGCGCTAAACGTGAACGTGTGGCCGCAAGTTCACTTTGTGCAGCGTTGCGGCGCAGCTCGGCATCTTCACGCGCTTGGGTAGAAACGGCACCGCTGGTAGACAAGGCTTTCAAGCGATTAAATTGGCGCTCTGCTTGGTCAAAGCTTTGTTGCGCGGCGCGCTCTGCCTCTTGCGACGAAAGCAAGGCCTGGCGATAAATCGTATCGTCAAGGCGCACTAAAAGATCGCCCGCCTGAACCTTGTCACCGTTATCTTTAAGCACCTGCACGACTATGGCGGACACTTCCGCGCGTAAATCTGCTTGTTTCTTCGCCTCCAAAGAGCCTGAAATAATGGGGCCTGACGCAACGCGGCCAGCCGATATAGCAACCAAATCTT
The DNA here is from genome assembly GCA_964581625.1 of uncultured Cellvibrionaceae bacterium. Classification (GTDB taxonomy): domain Bacteria; phylum Pseudomonadota; class Gammaproteobacteria; order Pseudomonadales; family Cellvibrionaceae; genus Cellvibrio. The sequence goes on along the minus strand of CAZOPE010000006.1, from coordinate 2,815 downwards.
CCTTTACGATAAGCATGGCTGGCTTGGTGTCTTTGGAAGGCGCCTCTTTGGACGCACCGCAGGCAGACAAGAGCGCCGCCAAGCCCAAAGCAATTAGCGTTTTATTCGGCATAACAATTCCTTAAAAGTCGATCTGTGTAGTAGATACTGAGTAAATAAATGGGTTGAGACAGTCTTTAGACGATAGCTGCGTGCAGTTTAGATGCACCTTGGGAGATTTTAATGTGTGGAACTGTAAAGAAATGCGCAAAGAAAACGCATATTGCAGGAAGGCTTGGCCACAACCAGCAAACAAGCCTTGAAACGATTAACAAATAGCCATTAGATCAGCTCTTAAAGCCTTTACCCACCACATAAACCTCACGCGAGCGTGGGCGCGATGCATCGGGTTTGCGAATCACCACCTTGTCAAAGCTGGTACGAACTTCCTTAACGTAATCGTCAAAGCCTTCGCCCTGAAACACCTTGGCAACAAAATCACCCTTGAGTTTCAACACCGAGCGCGCCATATCCAATGCCAATTCAACCAGATACATGGATGACGCCTGATCAGCCACATCGATACCGCTGATGTTGGGAGCCATGTCCGAAATCACCACGTCTGCCTTGCTGCCGCCGAGTAGATCCATAATCTGGTTAAAAACTGCTTCTTCGGTAAAATCGCCCTGAATAAAATCCACGTTTTCGAGCGAGTCCATGGGCAAAATATCCGAGGCGACCACCCGTCCCTTCACACCCACCAAACGCCCTGCAATTTGCGACCAGCTACCGGGTGCCGAACCCAAATCCACCACCAAATCACCGGGGCGAATCAGCTTGTCTTTGTCGTTTAGCTCAAGCAGTTTGTAAGCGGCGCGCGCACGGTAGCCGTCCACTTGCGCGCGTTTTACGTAGGGATCATTGACGTGCTCTTCGAGCCAACGGTTACTGCTTTTTGATCGGGCCATAATGATTCTTGATTGGAGATTGTGCGAGCGAAGGGAATAATTCACAGAAAGGCCGCAATTGTATGTGTTACCACCCGCAAACACTAGGTGCAAACGGCTAAACAAGCGGTGACGCCATAAACCAACCAGCGTAGAATCGCGCCTTTAAATCACCTCTGCCGGATCACCCGGCCAGGAACCCAGCCCATGATTCGTATTACCGAACTCGCGTTACCGCTTGATCACCCCGCCGATGCCTTGCGCAAAGCCATTGTTGAACGTTTGAAGATTAAAGACACCGACCTGCTCGACTTTACCGTCTTCAAACGCAGCTACGATGCCCGCAAAAAAAACAGCGAAATCAAATTTGTTTACATTATCGACCTAAGCGCCAACAACGAAGAACGCCTACTCGCGCGCTTTAAGGACGATACTCATATTCGCCCCGCGCCGGACACTCACTACTATCCCGTGGCACAAGCACCGGACGGTTTAACAGAACGCCCCATAGTCATTGGCTTTGGCCCCTGCGGTTTATTCGCCGCGTTAACGCTCGCGCAGATGGGTTTTAAACCGATTGTGCTGGAGCGCGGCAAAGACGTCCGTCGCCGTACCAAAGACACTTGGGCACTTTGGCGCAACAAAGTGTTAACACCTGAATCCAACGTGCAGTTTGGTGAAGGCGGTGCGGGCTTGTTTTCTGACGGAAAGCTTTATAGTCAAATCAAAGACCCAAAATTTTACGGCCGCAAAGTGATGCATGAATTTGTTCGTGCAGGTGCGCCGGAAGAAATCATGTACGTGAGCAAGCCGCACATAGGTACTTTCCGTTTAACGGGAGTGGTATCCACCATGCGTGAGGAAATTCGCGCATTGGGCGGTGAAGTTCGCTTTGAAAGCAAAGTGACTGATTTTTTAATTGAAGATGGTCGCATTCAAGGTGTGACCTTGGCGAATGGCGAAGAACTTCGCAGCCGCTACGTGGTGCTTGCGCTGGGCCATAGCTCGCGCGATACCTTTAGAAAAATCCATAAACGCGGCGTTTTTATTGAAGCAAAACCTTTTGCCGTTGGCTTCCGTATTGAGCATCCGCAATCGCTGATTGATAAAGCACGCCTCGGTAAATATGCAGGCCACCCCGAATTGGGCGCGGCAGATTACAAGCTCGTTTACCACGCTAAAAATGGCCGCGCGGTGTACAGCTTTTGCATGTGCCCCGGCGGAACAGTGGTTGCAGCAACATCAGAACCTAACCGTGTGGTAACCAATGGCATGAGCCAATATTCGCGTAACGAACGCAATGCCAACGCGGGTATTGTGGTGGGAATTACACCGGAAGAAGATTTTCCGGGTGGCCCACTCGCGGGCGTAGAGCTACAAGAAAAACTAGAATCACTCGCCTACGAATTAGGCGGCAGCGATTACTGCGCACCGGGGCAACTTGTTGGGGATTTTATTCGCAATAAAGCGTCGAGCGAGTTTGGTGAAGTAGAACCTTCGTATAAACCCGGCGTGTTACTTGGCGATTTAACGCCATCGCTACCCAGCTATGTGATTGAAGCGATTCGCGAAGCCCTACCGGAATTTGGAAAACAAATTCGCGGCTTTGATCGCGACGATGCAATCCTTACCGGTATTGAAACACGAACCTCATCACCTATTCGCATCACGCGTGATAACGACAATTTGCAAAGCTTGAATACACGCGGCTTGTACCCCGCCGGTGAAGGCGCGGGTTATGCGGGAGGAATTTTGTCTGCAGGTGTGGACGGGATTAAGGTTGCAGAAGCAGTTGCTAAGGCGATCTTGGAAGATTTGGGCAGATAAAATTTACATAGGGAATCGTCATCCTCGCGCAGCGGGGATCCAGCTTTTCGCTTTAAAAAAAC
>CAZOPE010000005.1:0-126747 GCA_964581625.1 uncultured Cellvibrionaceae bacterium | reverse complement strand
AAACCAAAACTACAAAAATACCAGCGCGTTGCTTTTTGCTTTTGCGAACTAGCAGCATTGCACAAACAAAAATGGCTTTGCCCACGTAACGCCGAGTTCAGCGGCAGTTTTTAAGTTGTGGTTTTATGGAATAATTTTGCGCAGCAAAACCATAAAGCCGCGACTTAAAAACTGTCCAGCCACGAAGTGGCGATGCTGGAACGACTTGTTATACATTTTTTGAATTTTCAATTCTAGCAATTTCAGCTTTAGCCAACTTAATATATGCCTCATTCCCCACAACCGCACAATATGTATTAAGTGTACTTATTGCTTGGGAAATATTACCTTCAGCAATATATTCAGAAGCCACGGAAATGGCTTCTTGAAGCAAACTCTCATAATTGTGCTCGCCAATTGGATTGCCCCAGTGCGCAGGCTTTAATTCAGGAAAAGATTTATATAGCTCGGTTTGAATAAAGCCAATTTCGGCAAGGCATTTCCCGATACTGTAAATATTCTTATTGATAGGCTCTAATTTTGAGTCCTGAATAAAACTATAACAATCAACCAATTGTTCGGCGCAAGCGCTAAGCACCTGGTCAAATTCCTGTGGTGTTTTCATTTTTTCCTTGTATAACAGTTTATTCAAAAGTTTAGACTTTATATTTCCGGCAGGCCGGATATATAAAGCCCATTTATAACAGCAACTTAAATTCAAATCCAAATAAAAATGGAAATATACGGTTCAATAAAATTGGAGATATACGGCCGTGGACTCTTGAAAAATCATGAATCTATGTTTATAGTTTTGATTATATGGATTTATATACAGGTGTGTTATGGAAAACGTCAAAATCCCTCTCCCGCAAAAACCGACTAAGTTTCTCGATCAGTTTCGCACATTTATTCGATTGGATGGCAAAAGCTATTCGACCGAGAATACCTATGTTTATTGGGTTCATCAATACATTGTGTTTCATAAAAAGCAGCATCCTGCCAAGCTTGGTGCTGAGCATATAACAGCCTATCTATCCCATTTGGCAATTAGGGCTAATACTGCACCCAATACTCAAAAAACTGCGCTTAATGCACTTATGTTTCTCTATAACCGGTTTTTAAATCGGCCAATTGAAAAGCTGGAATATCGCTACGCCAAGAAATCAACACGCACGCCAACCGTGTTCTCCCATGAGGAGGCTATGTCCGTTATCGATTGTTTAGTAATGCCGTATAAATTAATGGCTCAGCTAATGTATGGCGCTGGGCTCAGGATCTCAGAGGTTTTGCGGTTGCGCGTTAAAGATGTTGATTTCAATATGGGGTATCTAGTGGTGCGCGATGGAAAAGGCGCAAAGGATAGAACAACCTTGTTACCCAAGAGTCTAATCGCCGATCTTAAAAATCAAGTAATGGTTGTTTCTAAATTGTTGGAGTTCGATAAATCGCGCAACGTTGGGCCGGTTTATTTGCCGCATTCATTGGAGAACAAATACCCTTACGCAGGGCATGCGCTGGAGTGGCAATTTATGTTTCCTTCGGAGTCGCTAAGCAAAGACCCTCGAGTAGATGTAATTCGGCGGCATCATTTGTACAGCGGTACTTTGCAATCTCATGTTAAAGATGCAATTCGTGAGTCGCGCATTCACAAACAAGCAAGCTGCCATACTTTCCGGCATTCATTTGCAACTCGCTTGCTCCAAGCGAAGTATGACTTGAAGCAAATTCAAACCTTAATGGGGCACTCCGATATTCGGACAACCGAAATTTATCTTCACGTGTTGGATGAGCTGGGAGAAAAGGTTAAAAGCCCTTTAGATGCGTAAACAAAAATTACATGCATAAAAAGCCAGTGTTTCCACTGGCCTTTTTGGGGTTGAAGATTATTTTTTCTTATCCAATTCCGCAATTTCTTTTTGCAAACCTTTCAAGGATGCTTCCACGCTTTGCATGGGTGTCATACCTTCGGGGTAAACCTCCTGTTCTACTGTTAACCAAAGTGTGCCGCCAATTTTGCGGTTGGCATCGATCAACGCTTTCCAATCGGTAGTGTCTTTTCCAATGATCGGATTTTCGTTTTTGTCATCGCCTGGGGCTGCTGCTTTGTAGTGGGTAGTAATCGTGCGGCCTGGGAAGGCTTTAATCATATCTACAGGGTTTTTATTTGCAGCTTCTGTCCAACCTACATCTTGCTGTAAAACAACGCCTGAAGATGTGCTTGTTCCAATAACATCCCAAGGTGTTTTACCTGCATCGCCAACCATTTCAGGTTTGTGGTTGTGGTAGCCCGTGTGCATGCCGTGCGGGGCCAGCTTTTTCTCAATGGCTTCTAATTCCGCAGCAACAATTTTGGCGCCCTCAGGAGTAAAGGCGCGTTTATCCATAGGAATAATTAAATAATTACAGCCAATAGCTTTGTAAAACGCGACAGTCTTGTCAAAATGTTCTGGCGATAACTTATCAAAGGGGACGTGTGCGGCTGATGCCTTTAACCCCGTTTTATCTAAAAAAGCTTTTAGCCCTTTGGCGTCGTCCGCATATTTACCAAAAACTCCCGCAAATTCTACGCCTTGAAAACCGTAAGCCTTAAGTTGTTGCAAAGTACCTTCAAAATCGGCACTTACTGCATCTTTTACAGACCAAAGTTGAACGCTCAGTTGTGGCTGGGTTGGTGCGGCTGCGAAAGAATTAGCTGCGAGCAAAGCTGCAGTGGAAATAATAGCGGCGGCTAATGTTTTTAATTTCATAAAAGGAGTCCTAATGGAGTTATTGATGATTATTCTTACATTGAGAAAGTTTCAAGTTAAATTTTTCCAAGTTTTAATTGCTTTACTGCAAAATCACATGCACGTGCTGTAATCGCCATATAGGTGAGTGATGGGTTTTGCCACGCATTTGATGTCATGCAGGCGCCGTCAGTCACAAACAGGTTTGGAATGTCGTGCGTTTGATTGTTGCCATTCAATACCGATGTTTTTGGATCTCGGCCCATGCGGGCAGTTCCCATTTCGTGGATGGATAAACCAAAAGGGCGATCTTCATTGCGGCGGATTACGTGCTTTTGAATATCTTTTGCGCCTACGGCCTCTAAAATTTCAGCAGCGGTATTAGCAATGTCTTCATTCATTTTGTAATCGTTTTCGGTGAAGCTGGCTTCAATGTGTAATTGCGGCATACCCCACTTATCTTTCAATGTTGGGTGCAAGCTAACTTGGTTGTCGTAACGCGGAAGCATTTCGCCTGAGCCGTGCAAACTAAAATACCAGCTGCCACCTTGTTGGATTTGCTTTTTAAAATCTGCTCCCAATCCATCTTTATACGCAAAGCTTCCCCAGCCCTCGCGCGATGCGCCGCCAGAGAGTGAATAACCACGCAAAAAGTTCGGGTGCTTTTCTGTCACGTTTCTAAAGTTAGGAATGTACGGGCCTGTGGGGCGCCTGCCTGAATAATAATCTTCCTCAAAGCCCTCTATTCGCCCTGTAGCACCGGAACCATATAGGTGATCCATTAAATAATGCCCTAGTACACCTGATGAATTTGCAATTCCGTTAGGGAAACGCTCACTCGTTGAGTTCAGCATTATTTGTGTTGTGCCTAATGTAGACGCACACAGGAAAACCATTTTGCCGAAATATTCGGTCGTCTCCAGGGTCTCGCTATCAATTACACGAACGCCTTTAGCGCGATTGCTTTTTGGATCATAAATAACGCTGTGAACAATTGCGTTCGTAGCAATGCTCAAATTGTTGGTTTTAAGTGCCGCAGGCAGCGTTGAACTTTGGGTAGTAAAGTTTGCGCCAAAAGAACAACCTTTGTGACACTCGCTGCGCGCTTGGCATTGCATACGGCCTTGCTCTAAATGGTGCGGTGCAGGTTGAGTCAAATGCGCGCAGCGGCCCATAATCAATTTGCGGTCTGGAAAAGTTGCTTCGATTTTTTTCTTCATCGCCAATTCAACGGTGTTGAATTCAAATGGCGGTAAAAATTCACTGTCTGGCAATACGGGAATATTTTCTTTAGAGCCGCTAATGCCTGCATGGCGCTCCACATAGGAGTACCATTGTTCTAAATCTTTGTAGCGAATCGGCCAATCCACGCCGTGTCCGTCTTTGAGGTTTGCCGTAAAATCATAATCACTCAAGCGATAAGATTGGCGCGCCCACAACAACGATTTACCGCCTAATTGATTGCCGCGAATCCAGCTAAAGGGTTTCCCTTCTGGTGTGCTGTAGGGATAGTCGCGGTCATTCATGAAGAATTGTTTGGATGTATCACCAAAGGCGTAGCATTGGCGCTGAATAAAATACTGGTCTTCAACCAATTGGTAATTCATGGCGTTGCGAAAGGGGAGTTTCCATGTGGGTACGCCTTCGCCAACATAATCTTTGCGGTGTTCAACAGGCCTGCCGCGTTCAACCATTAATACTTTCAAACCCTTTTCGGTAAGTTCTTTTGCAGCCCAACCGCCGGTGATACCAGAACCTACGACAATAGCATCAAATATTTTTGCGGATTTTTTAATATAAACATTGTTATCCATTATTTTTTCTCGCTCTACACAGCTGAATCTGTATTTAATTTAATGCCCAGGTTTTGCCAATTTTGGCAAAGGGGACGTTGCCTTTATAACCGCCGGGAACAGCAAGGTAGGCGAGCTCTTGGGTTGCGCCAACTTCAGATGTGTAATAACCAAACAGCGTGAGGGACTTAAATTTTTTGAAAAAATCTTTATCGTCTTTGGTAAAGCCAACATCAGGTTTTTCGATAGCGGTGAGTAGTTCAATCTGCTGCTTTTGATTGAGCACAAAAAATACTTTCCCGTATTTTTCTTTCGCCACTTTATTGATTCGATCCAAGCCCGCTAAGAAATTTTTCTGATCATCTTTACTGACGCATTCTGCAAGGTAAGCATCCATAAAGCCGTGAACATTCACTGCCAAAGCGCCGGGCGTATCCGTGGTGGGAATAATGATATCCGCCATAAGGCCGGCCATCTGTAATTGATCCGGCGAAAAGAATTTGGTTGTGTGCGGCATGGTCGCTTTTACGGTTGTTGCCAAGGCATCAAGTGACTGTGCTGAGAGCGATAGGCCGAACATAAGCGCCATTTGCTTAAGGGCGGTGCGGCGAGGATTATCGGCCTCGCCCTGTGCGCCATGGTTGATTTTATCCTTCTGAAGCATAGACATTCTCCGGTTTGAAAAGAGAGGCTCGGTTGTTATGTGTGGAGCTTATTAGAGTTGATTTCGGCAGAATCTGGCTGTTAAGCAGTGCAAAGCAGCATTGGTTATTGTAAAGCCCCAAAGTAGCTATTCAGCTCGAGTGTAAACGGTTACATATGCGTGTAACTATATCGGGATTTGGGGCAGTAAGGAAGCATGGGTGATGTTTACCTTTGTTGGGTGGTTTGTGCTAACGAACTGATGAATGAGTGCGGCAATTCTTATTATTAACGAATTTCAGTGCTGGCTCATTCAAACTTTAGAGCGCCCACGTTGACTTAACACGGGTGCCTGAGTGGGATAAATCCTAACTCAGGCAAGCGCGCTTTTGATCTGAATTTACAAAACATTAAACATTGATGAATGGCAACCGGTTTTAAATAAACGCATCCAAAATCAGTACACCAATAAGCCCCATAATGCCGATAACGGTTTCCATAAGTGACCAAGATTTAAAGGTGTCTTTTAAGCTAAGGTTGAAATATTCCTTGTACATCCAAAAACCGGAATCGTTGACGTGTGAGCACATGAGGCTGCCAGCGCCAACGGCGAGCACCATTAAATTTGGGTTTGCGCCGGAGCTAATCACCAGGGGCGCAACAATACCCGCTGCCGTTAAACCGGCAACTGTTGCTGAGCCAAGTGCAATACGAATAACTGTTGCGATTAACCACGCGAGAACGAGCGGGTTTAACGGAATTTGTTGCAGCATTGAGCCCAGTTCATTGCTCACACCGCTGGTAACAAACACTTGTTTGAGTGCGCCAGCACCCGCAAGGATTAACACAATCACTGAGATATCTTTCAGCCCGTCGGTGAAAGACTGCATGATTTTTTCAATACTCACTCCACGTGCTATGCCCAAGCTGTAGGTCGCAACGATCAGCCCCAATAACAGCACAATGGATGGGTTGCTTAAAAAGACTACCCAGGAATTTTTTGCAATGCCGGGCGCAACTGCGGGCAATAAACTTGCAACGGCAATTAATAAAACCGGTAGCAGCGCGCAGGAAAAACTGGTGAATGGGCTAGGCAGTGACTCTTCCGGTAAAGGTTGTGCGCAAAATGTTTTAAGCGGGTTTACTTGAATATGTTTAAGGCGAGTTGCTAATAGGGGGCCTGCAATGATCACCGTCGGAATTGCGATAATCAATCCATAAAATAAAGTGGCACCAATACTTGCACCGAATTGTGGAATTAAAGCGACTGGTGATGGATGTGGCGGCAAAAAGCCGTGTGTGGTTGAGAGACCAGCGAGCAAAGGAATTGCTAGATACACACCGGGTAATTTGGATTGGTGCATCACTGAAAACACCAAGGGAACCAGCAATACAAAGCCCACGTTGTAATAGAGGGGAATACCCACAATAAAACCGGTAATCATGAGCGCCCAGGTAATATGTTTTTCACCAAAGGCGGCTATTAGCGTGCGGCTAATTTGTTGTGCAGCGCCGCTTTCGGAAATTAGCTTTCCAAACATGGCACCCACACACAAAATAATGGCTAGTGAACCCAGCATTGAACCTATGCCCGCTTCAAGTACGCCGGGAATTTGTTCTGGTGGTATGCCGGATATGCAGGCCGCGACTATGGCTGCGGCTAAAAAGCCTAAAAATGGATTGGTTTTAAACCAGCCGACCAAGACAACTAATAAAAAAATTGCCACGAGAATTGCGATAATTGCCATGATACAAACTGTCCTCGCTAGATTTATTATGGACAAGCAGAACTATGATTTTTTTGCTAAAGGCTACATGTTCAAATTGAATATTGCTTGTTTAAGAGTGGGTATTTATTTTTAAGAAATATATTTTTATTGGGGCTCCTCATCCCCGCAATGCGAGGACGAGGGTTTTCTTTCTCAATGCTATTGGCTTAGGCAACCTTGTTAGTCAAGGTTCCTATCGCCGCTACATGAATGACAATTTCATCGCCTGATTGCAGGGTAAAAGTGCTGTCAGGAACAATACCGGTGCCGGTCATTAAGAGTGCGCCATTTGGAAATGAACATTCGCGGAACAGGAAGCCCGCTAATTCCTCAAAGCCACGTTTGATTTGGTTGATTTCAATATCGCCACCAAATACTTTTTGTCCGCCGCGATTAATTTGCAGTTCAATTTTGGTTTCTTTGGATAATGGTTGCTCGGCAACCAGAATGCATGGGCCTACGGCTGCGCAACCATCATAAGTTTTTGCTTGCGGCAAATAGAGTGGATTTTCGCCTTCGATACTGCGCGAACTCATGTCATTGCCAATGGTGTAGCCAATAATTTTGCCGCTGCTGCTCATCACCAGTACTAATTCGGGTTCTGGTACATCCCAAGTGGAATCTTTGCGGATGCGAACTAAACCGCCGCTGCCCACGGTGCGGTTACGCGTGGCTTTAAAAAATAGCTCTGGGCGTTCTGCTTCGTAAACGCGGCCATAAAAATCTGCACCGCCAGCGCTTTTGCTTTCTTCCTGACGGCCTTGTTTGCTGCGGAAATAAGTCACGCCGCTCGCCCACAATTCCTGGCCAGACATGGGCGCATCTAATTGAGTGGTTAACAAATCTTGCGCGTTAGAAATGGGCGTTAAGCCTGCGATGGTGCGCGATGCTTTTGCGTGAAGCTCGTCGTCGTTGATAAAGCTGTCCCAATCGCTGCCGTCCACTTTGAAAAATTGGTTGTTGTTTTCAATGAGGATGCTGTTGGTTAATTTATAAATTCTCATGTCTCTCACCTGCGTATTTTATGAATTGTCATGAAGCACGTAAAACAACTGATTCCATGGCTTCATGTGTATCTAGTTTCGCGGGGAGTCGTCATCCTCGCGCAGCGGGGATCCAGCTTTTGGTTGAAGCATGTAACTACTGGATCCCCGCTGCGCGAGGATGACGATTCCCTTCTACATATAATTTGATGCGAAAATTTAAACAATCTTAGTGCAAATCACGCTCTACAACTGATCCGGATTTTCCAACCAGCACGTCCATATCCGCACCCAAGTGTGCTTGCTCAACGTGATCGATATAAAGCTTCACGTAACCACGGTCAGCTAAAGGTTCGGGTGCTTGCCAAGCGGCACGGCGTTTTGCGAGTTCTTCATCGCTGACGTGCAAATGCAAAAGTCTGCGCTCTACATCCAACTCAATTTCGTCGCCGTCTTTAACCAGTGCGAGTGTTCCGCCCACAGATGATTCGGGTGAAACGTGCAAAATAACTGTGCCGTATGCAGTGCCGCTCATGCGGCCATCAGAAATACGCACCATGTCTTTCACGCCTTGCAGCACTAATTTTTTCGGCAAATCGACGTTGCCGACTTCTGGCATGCCTGGGTAGCCTTTCGGGCCAACACCTTGCAAAACAATCACGCTGTCTTTGTCGATATCGAGCTCCGGTAAATCAATACGCTCGTGATAATCTTCCATGCTGGTAAACACTACCGCGCGGCCGCGATGCTTCATCAGTGCAGGTGTTGCGGCTGAAGGTTTTATCACCGCGCCGTTTTCACACAAATTGCCTTTCAGAACCGCAATGCCTGCAGCAGGGTTCAAGGGATTTGCACGAGTGCGAATAACTTCTGGGTTGTAGCAAACGGCTTTTGCGTAACTTTCTGCAAAGGTTTTGCCGTTGATGGTCATAATATTTTGATGCAACAAATCGCCGAGCTCTTTAATCACCACGCCTAAACCGCCTGCGTAGTAATAATCTTCCATCAAATATTTTCCGGAAGGCATGAGGTTAAGCAGCAGAGGAATTTGGCTGCCTAATTTATCGAAATCATCCAGCTCTAATTGCACTCCAATGCGGCCTGCAATAGCTTGTAAATGGATAATGAAGTTTGTGGAACCGCCCACGGCAGCGTTCACAACAATTGCGTTCTCAAAGGCTTCGCGCGTTAAAATTTGCGACAGCTTCATGTCTTCACGCACCATTTCCACAATGCGGCGGCCAGACAATTGCGCCATGACTTTTTTGCGTGCGTCTACCGCGGGAATAGAAGATGCGCCAGCCAAGGTTAAGCCTAAAACTTCTGCCATGGTGCCCATGGTGGATGCGGTGCCCATAGTGTTGCAGTGGCCCGCGCTGCGCGCTGCGCCAATTTCGGCTTCTAGCAAATCTTCATCGGTAAATTCTTTGGTGTCTTGCTTGGCCTTGATCTGCCAGTTGAAAGAGCCGGAACCAATCTCGCCGCCGCGGAATTTGCCGTTGAGCATAGGGCCGCCGGGAACAACGAGGGTGGGCAAGTCTACCGAGCAGGCCCCCATAATGAGCGATGGCGTGGTTTTGTCGCAGCCGGTGAGCAGCACAATACCGTCCAGAGGGTTTGCACGAATGCTTTCTTCCACATCCATACTCGCCAAGTTGCGGAACAGCATGGAGGTGGGCTTCATGATGGTTTCGCCAAGCGACATCACGGGAAACTCAAAGGGAACACCACCCGCTTCTAAAACACCGCGTTTTACAATTTCGGCAACGTCGCGAAAGTGGCCGTTACAGGGGGTCAGTTCAGACCATGTGTTACAAATACCTATAACGGGCTTTCCTTCAAAATAATCATTGGGATAGCCTTGGTTGCGCAACCATGAGCGATGCACAAATCCCATTTTATCTTTGCCACCGAACCACTCCTGGCTGCGCAGCTTTACTGGTTTCTTCATGTTGAAAATCCGACGTTGGTTGAATCGATTTGCTTGTTATTTTTGAGCCGCTTGCTGGTAACGCGGCTCATCATATCGCGTTGCTCAGCTTAACTCAGGGCTGCGTCAGAAGTCGCGCCATTCACTAAACGATTGAGTTTTAGCGGGTTACTGTTTTTAAGGGCGTCCGGTAGGAGTGCATCAGGGAAGTTCTGGTAACACACAGGGCGTTGGAAGCGCTGGATTGCCGCCGTCCCCACCGCCGTAAAACGCATGTCAGACGACGCAGGGAAGGGGCCGCCGTGAACCATGGATGGGCACACTTCAACGCCTGTTGGGAATCCATTGATAACCAAACGACCTGCTTTTGCGGTCAATGCATCGATAATCTCGACGTGTTGGGCGAGTTCACTTTCTGTGCCGTGAATGGTTCCGGTCAATTGACCGCCCAGTACTGATAAGGCTTGTGGAATTTCGTCGATGCTTTTGCATTTCACAAGCATAGACGTTGGGCCAAAGACTTCTTCGTGGATATCAGGCTGCGCCACAAAGTTTTGGCCGCTGGTGCCCAAAAGATAAGCTTGTGCTCTGAAACCTGCCGCGTCCGAAACTGCTTGGCCTTGAGCCAGAACATCCACCCCGGGAACTTGCTTAAAGTGGTTCACGCCGTTGGAATATGAGTGGCAAATACGTTCGTTCAACATAACACCAGCGCCCACAGCGCCCAGCTCGGCTTGTACGGCGGTAATGAATTCCTGCAATTCCGGACCATCAACAGCAATCACCAAGCCCGGGTTTACGCAGAATTGGCCGGTGCCCAGTGTGAGTGATGCTACAAAACCTTTCGCAATGGTGGCCGCTTGGGTTTTTAGCGCTTCAGGCAAGAGAACGACAGGGTTGATACTGCCCATTTCGGCAAATACAGGGATCGGTTCGGGGCGGGCGTTTGCCATTTTCATCAAAGCGGTACCGCCAGCGATAGACCCTGTAAAGCCAACTGCTTTAACGGCGGGTGCTTGTACCAATGTTGCACCAACTTCCGTATCATCACCCATCAAATAAGCAAAAATCCCCTTGGGCATTTTGCAGATTTCGATGGCTTTAATGATTGCGCTAGCAACGAGTTCGCCGGTGCCAGGGTGTGAGTTGTGGCCCTTCGCCAATACCGGGCAACCAGCTGCCAAAGCTGCCGCGCTATCGCCACCCGCGGTGGAATAGGCCAGAGGGAAATTGCTGACGCTGAAGACTGCAACAGGGCCAACGGCTTGCTGCATAAAACGAATATCGGGCTTTGGAACTGGCTTGCGATCGGGTTGTGCCGTATCGATGCGTGCATCAACAAACTCGCCATTGTCGAGTGATGCAGCAAACATACGCAGCTGGCCGCAGGTGCGGGCGCGCTCGCCCTCGCCGCGAGCCTTGGGGTAGCCGGTTTCCGCGCTGATGCGATCAACCAGTTCATCGCCCAAAGCTTCAATTTGAGTGGCACATTCGCGCAAGAAATTTGCTCGCTGAGAGGCAGAGGTTTTGGCGAAAGCCAGTGAGTCGCGTTGTGCGGCAGCAACCGCCTGTTCAACTTGCAATTTGGTCGCTTTGGTCATGGCGGGTTCGATGGTTTGGGCGGTAGCAGGGTTAACGGCGTGGTAGGTGCCGCCCATGCCTTGGTGCCAGGCCCCATCGAAATACAGTTTGCCGGAAATAGTCATCTCAACTCCAAAAAGATAGCGCAATCATAAGACTTAAAAGTATATGCCTGTGGGGAAACGATGGGAAGTGGTTTGTGACTTATTGACAGCATCAATCAGCTCAAATCATTGTGGTATTGGATGGCTTTTTTCCTGTTTGTTCCCGAGAAGGCAATAAAAAAGCCCGATCTGCGCAAACAGACCGGGCTTTTTTTATGTGCAGATAAGCTCTTACACGTTGTAGGTCGACGACGAGGTGTTGCCACCGCGACCAGTCCAGTTGGTGTGGAAGAACTCTCCGCGTGGCTTGTCGGTACGCTCGTAGGTGTGCGCACCGAAGTAGTCGCGCTGTGCTTGCAGCAGGTTAGCTGGCAAGCGGGCAGTGCGGTAGCCGTCAAAGTAAGTCAACGCTGAAGTGATTGTTGGTGCAGGGATTCCGTTCACAATCGCTGCAGCAGACACACGGCGCCAGCCGGCTTGTGCGTCTTGTACGGTTTTGCTGAAGTAGCTGTCGAGCAAGAGGTTGTTCAACGCAGGATTTTTGTCAAAAGCTTCTTTAATGTTGCCCAAGAATGATGAGCGAATGATACAACCACCGCGCCACATCAAAGCAATGCCACCGTAGTTCAAGTTCCAGCCGTACTCTTTCGCGGCTTCACGCATCAACAAGTAGCCCTGTGCGTAGGAAATGATTTTTGACGCGTAGAGTGCATCGCGTAGGTCGTTGATGAACGCTTTCTTGTCGCCTTCAAATTTCACAGCTGGGCCAGAAATCACTTTTGATGCTTGTACGCGCTCGTCTTTTTGTGATGACAGGCAGCGTGCAAATACGGCTTCAGAAATCAGGGTCAGCGGTACACCCAAATCTAATGCGATTACGCCAGTCCACTTACCGGTACCTTTTTGGCCGGCGGTGTCCAGGATTTTTTCAACCAGAGCTTCGTCATTTTCTTTGTAACCGAGGATGTCGCGAGTAATTTCAATCAAGTAGCTATCGAGTACGCCTTTGTTCCACTCGGCGAACACTTCATGCATCTCATCGGCGTTCATGCCGAGGACTTCTTTCATGATTTGGTAGGCTTCACAAATCAATTGCATATCGCCGTATTCAATACCGTTGTGAACCATCTTCACAAAGTGGCCAGCGCCGTTCTCGCCAACCCAGTCACAGCAAGGGCTGCCGTCGTCAACTTTAGCGGCGATGCTTTGGAAAATATCTTTCACAAATGGCCAAGCTTCTGGTGAGCCGCCGGGCATGATGGATGGGCCTGTCAAAGCGCCTTCTTCACCACCGGAAACGCCGGTGCCGATGAAACGCAAACCTTTGCTCGCCAAATAGGCGGTGCGACGGTCGGTATCGGGGAAGTGTGTGTTGCCGCCGTCGATAATGATGTCGCCAGCTTCCAAGTGTGGAATCAATTGCTCAATAAAGTCATCAACGGGCTTACCGGCTTTTACCATCAGCATAATTTTGCGTGGTTTTGACAGGGAGGCAACCAGCTCTTCAATGGAGTGCGCGCCGCGAATGGTTTTGCCAGCTGCGCGGCCAGCCAAGAAATTGTCAACCTTATCAACGGAACGGTTGTACGCGGTAACGGTGTAGCCTTTGCTGGCCATATTCAGGATGAGGTTTTCGCCCATTACGGCGAGGCCAACCAAGCCTATATCGGAAAGAGGTTTCATAAAATTTGTAGCCTATCGTCTGTGGTTGATACGTCAGGGTTTTACTTGGGTGCGACCGAAGCTTAATTCTTGCGCGTCAATCTTTGTGTTTTGGCAAGGTTTTAAACACCCTTTTGTATGCGGCCTCGCTACCTCGGAACTCTCTTGTGCGGCGCGATGCTCTTGTGGGGGCGCTATTATTCACGTTTAGTGGGCAAATTCCTAGTGAGAATGCGGTGACTTGTCGCTATCTAGGCAATTGTTTTTCACAATCTATATATGGTCTAAACGACATTTAGTCTGCTAATCGTTCTGGCGAGATGTGTTTTTAATCTTCCTTTTGCGGCGGTAATTTACCTTGGCTTGTTGGGTTAAGGCCCAGTCAATGTGCTCTTTAACTAAGTCTGAACACTCGTCTCGTTTTGCGGTCAAGGCCGCGATAATCCGTTCATCCTGCGGCGCATTACCCAGCCCAACGGCAATATTGCGTAGCCAGCCTTCATAGCCAATTCGGCGAATCGCAGAGCCTTCGGTGTTGTTCAAATACTCCTGTTCCGTCCAATTAAATAGACTCACCAAATCGCTATCGGCCAAACCGTGGCGCGGTAAAAAATCCGTCTCGCCGGTAAATTGCGCGTACCTATTCCACGGGCAAATCGCCTGGCAATCGTCACAACCAAAAATGCGGTTGCCTATGGGTTCACGAAATTCTTCGGGAATTACGCCTTTGTTTTCAATGGTGAGGTAAGAAATGCAGCGGCGTGCGTCTAATTTATAGGGTTCGATAAAGGCATCTGTAGGGCAAACTTTTAAACACGCAGAGCATTCGCCGCATTGATTAGGTTGGTTGGGGGTGTCGACGGGGAGTGGAACAAAAGTGAAAATTTCGCCCAGAAAAAACCAGCTGCCCGCGCTGCTGTTAATGATGAGAGTGTGCTTACCTTGCCAGCCCAAACCCGCTTTTTCGGCAAGCGGGCGTTCCATCACCGGAGCGCTATCTACAAAAGCGCGATTCTGGCCTTTAAATTCATAATCGGCTGGCAACGCATCATCAATTTGCTTGGCGAGAATGCTTAAGCGTTTGCGAATTAATTTGTGGTAATCGCGCCCTAGGGTATAGCGCGACACGTAGGCTTTAGTGGGGTCTTTGAGTATGGCGATTTGGTTGGTGTCGCCGGGTAAATAATCCATGCGCACGGAAATGACGCGTACCGTGCCGGGGAGTAATTCATTCGGGCGCGAGCGTTTGTTGCCGTGGGCGCTCATCCATTCCATGCTGCCTTGGTAGCCTTTGGCAAGCCATTCTTGCAAGCGAACTTCTGCGTGCGACAAATCAATATCGGTAATGCCAACTTGCTGAAAACCTAATTCGCGCCCCCAGATTTTAATGTCGGCAGCGAGCTGGTTAAGGTTAAGTGAATTGGACATGACGAGATTCAATAATTAATTGGGCGCTATTTTGCCAGAAATAGCCGAAGGAAGTGCTTGTTGGAGCCGCCTTGAGAAACATTTACTTACAAACAGTGTCTTTTCCCTCAGGTATAGTCCATTGAAATTATTACGGAGATAACAAGATGAAGAAATTAATTGCAGTGGTAAGCATGTGCGTGTTCGGTCAGGTAGTGGCTGCATCACCTTTGCCCGACAAACCGCACGTATATGTTGAAGGTTCAGCCGAAGTAGAAGTTGTTCCAGACTTAATGACGTTTAGCTTACTAATTGAAAAAAGTGATTTAGATCTTGCCGCTGCAAAAGCAGACGTAGATTCTCGTTCAACGTTGCTCATCAATACCTGCAAAAAGTTAGGCATCAAAACCGACGCGATTGCGACAACGGCTTTGTCCATTTTTCCTGAATACGATTATAAAGATCAGCAGCGGGTTTTTAGCGGCAATCGCGTATCACGCCAAGTTGATATAAAGCTAAAAGATCTCACCAAATACGCGCAGGTGATGAAAGCCTTCGTCGACGCGAAAATTACGCAAACGATTACCACAAAATTATCACTCACCGATGAAAAAACCTTGGAAGATAAAGTGCTGGTCAGCGCCATGGCAGATGCAAAAGCGCGCGCCGAACGATTGGCGGCATCACAAGGTAAAGCGCTTGGCGAGCCATTTTCAATTTCGGAATTTAATACGCGGGCAGAAGAAACTTACAGCTTGCGCGTAAGCCGCGCAATCGTAGGTGACTCTGCGAGTGATGCAGCACCACAAACAAGGCTTTCCAAAATGGAGGCTGGCGAACCCTTTGAGCCTGGTGTTATGAAAGCTAAGGCGCAAGTGTATGTGGTTTATTTGCTGAAATAATTTTTTACACTTCAAGCCGCTGCTTTAAGTCTCGCGCTTGCCGGCGCGAGACTTCCACTTCGGTTCCATCGCTTAGCTTTATTAGTAGCCCTTCGTTAATCCATGGCTCAATAGAGGCTACGTAATCCATATTAATAATTTGCTGTCGGTTCGCGCGAAAGAATATTTTTGGGTCGAGCCGCTCTTCTACATAACTTACGGAGCGCGCTAGCATGGCTTTTTTAGTAAGAAAAAACAGGCGAACATAATTTCCTTCTACGTTAATCAAACGTAAATCGCTCAACCGGATAAAGTGGCAGTGCTCACCGTCGCGTACAAAAATTTGATCGTTCCGCGTTTTAAAAGTTTGCAGGGTTGGCGCCACTTCCTGTGCGTGATGTTTGCTTTGGCAGCGTTCTATGGCTGCGCCCAATCTATCGCGAGTGACAGGCTTCAATAAATAATCTAACGCGTTGAATTCAAATGCACGTAATGCGTGTTGTTCATAGGCTGTGGTAAAAATCACTTGTGGGGTGAAGTTGCAGTTTTCCAATACATCAAAGCCGTCACCGTCCGGTAAGTGAATGTCCAGTAACACCACGTCTGGCTTATGCGTATTAATCGCGGCAACAGCGCTGTTTACGTCAACTGCTTCCGCAACCACGTTTGTGTCGGGGATATGGCTGAGTAAATCAGCCAACTCTTTTCGTGCAAGGCGAGAGTCATCCACAATCAAGATGTTCATAGGGGGATTTCCACGGTGGAGGTCACCTGTTCGGCAATATCGAGGTTCAATTTTGCATTGTTGCCAAAAGCCAACTGCAACCTCTCACGCGCATTGCGTAAACCAATTTTATTGCCGTCATGAGTTGGTTGAAATTCCGGTGGTGGATTAGTCACTTTTATTTGCCAGTGAGTGGAGTTTATTTTTTGGATAGAGATTTGCAAGTGCCCACCTGAACGGCGTGCGGCAATACCATGTTTAATGGCGTTTTCCACTAAAGTTTGCAAAATGAGGGGTGGTAATTTTGCCATGAGCAGGCTTTCATCCAGATCAATGGACGTCGTTAGGCGATTTTCAAATTGTAAGGCTTCTAGTGAAAGATAACCTCGCACCCACTCCATTTCCTCGCGCAGGCTTACCAGTTGTTGTCCGTCGTTATGCAGTAGGCCGCGTAACAAAATGGAAAGGTTAGCTAAACCTTCGCGCGCTTGCTCTGCGTCTTCTTTAACAAGGCTGCGTAAATTGTTAATCGCATTAAATAAAAAATGCGAATTAATTTGGCTGCGTAAAAACTGTAACTCGTTTTCTTTAAGCTGTGCTTGCAATTGCCAATAGGCAATTTCAGAGCTGCGGCGCTTATTAAACTCAGCGCGCAGTAAATAAATCGTGCACCACAAGCCCAATAATATACAGTAATTAATGGTGTAGCCCAGCAGGCCGCCTGTGCTTACGGGCTGGGCACCTGCAGTTAAATTGGGTACGAGTTTGTAGAGAGAAAAAATAAATCCGCTTACAAGCACTTGTGCGAGTAAAGCTGAAGCGGGGACTAACCAAACAAGATGCAAGCTCGTGTTTAGTAGTGATCGATCTTTGGCATAGCGTTTATAGAGTTTTCGAAATCCATGTGTGATAAGGCCGAGCACAACGGATAAAGCTAGAAACATCCATACTATAAAGGGTGTTAAGTGCGCTCCCCACAAACGCATGAGCAGTAAATTCAAAACAAGATACGTGCTCCAAAATAGTAACTGCGCGCGAATGTAGTGTGTTGAGTGCGTTTCCATAATCACTTTAATCAGTAGTTTTAGTATTTTGCGTGGTTATAATTTTTCTCCAGCGGTACTCCAGTGCACAGATGGTGAATGCATAAATTATGACTACGACCACTGGAACGATAATGAAGCTTTGGAGTGGGAATATATACCACGCTGCTACGACAAAAAGCGTGCGCGCTATTGCGTGAAAAGTGCCAGCCCAGTGCTGGATTATCCATGAGAAAGGTAGCCACATCAAACCCGTCAAAATTCCCAAGCTGAGCGGTAACGAGCTAGGGTCAACCATAAAAAATGGAATACCTATGCTGTAGACCAGTAATGCCATAATCATGCAGCGCATAAATAGAGCGTCGAAAGGGTTTTTAGGTTTTGATTTCCTAAAGAAGTCTTCGCCGGTAATGCGCGACAGAAGCATTCCGACACAAACAATGCTACCCGTTGCAATAAAAAGTACCCAAGCGGCGGTGTGGGTTGGTATAAATAAATTGATAAGCCCCGCGAGTGTCCAGCATGCAGCGCCTGCAAGTGGCATGGCCAGAAAGCGGCGCTGTGAAAATTCCTCGCGGTGTTGTTCAAGTGTAGTGGGTATGTTGTTCATGATTAGCTTGCTCATGCGTAGGCTCTCATTTTATGCATTGCAGCGAGGGGGCATTGCACATCCGTGTGATTTTTATATTATTTTTTTAGCACGCCGACAATCTGCTTATTCACCCAATCTGTATCGTCCCACATTAAAAAGTGGTATCCGGTTTCAGACATTTGGATATCCGTTTGCTTTAGCGCTGAGTATTGTGATGTAAAAATTGCTTTAGTGGATTCTTTGGTCGCGCCGAAATTTTTATAAGCCGCCCATGAGCCTAAAACCAGCGTAGGTGCTTTTATGTTCGCAATCGATTTGCGTAAATCAGTCACCATCATGCTGTACATGGCTGCGGCAGTTGTGGCGCGATCACTGGTTTTAAACCATTCATTTAGCACTTTAAAGCGTTCCGGATTGTTACTCATACCGCTTAAATTTTGCGTGCCGTATTTCAAGTAGTCATCCATGGGTTGATTCAACATCATGGTGCGCATTTGGGTTGCTTGTGGCTTCATTAGGTCTGGCGTTGCTGCCGGGTTTTGAATGGCGGCGTAGTAGGGGAGTGCGTCAATAATAACGAGGCTACGCACTTTGTCTGGTGCGTGTTGTGCAATCATCAAGCTAAGAGTGCCGCCTAAGCTGTGGCCAACCAAAGTTACATTTTTTAAATGTTTAGCTTGAATGTAGTGCTCAATACGATCCCGCATGTTTGTTAAGAAATCTGCATCATCCGCGGCTAAAGGAGCGGCTCCCGCAAAGCCGGGTAAGGTTAGTAGGTGACATTGGTTAGTCGCTTTAATTGCATTGCAGGCGTCGGTAAAAACACTTGAATTGCTGTTTAAGCCGGGAATGAAGAAAACGGCTGGGCCGCTACCTTCAACTTTTATATCTACGCCTTCAAAGGTTTCAGCATTGGATTTGTTGGCAACTGAAAGCGCAACCAGTACACCGATAATTATCGCTATGTACCCACCGTTTTTTTTGCAAAACATCTTTTTCTCCTCGTGCCCGTTGGCCTGTTGATTGAGGTTGTAGATTAAAAGTGCGTTGCGCAAAGGGTGTGATAAATCGTGAGAGCGGTCGCCACAAATGACGAGTGGCGGAAATTTGTGGTGGGTGGTTAATGAATGTTGGTTGTTACTGCGCGATTTGTTGGTCGATTTGGCGAAGAAGTGTTGCCCAGTGAGCTGCCCAGCAGCAGTTATGATCAGCGTTGCGGATGATCATCATTTGTAATCCCATGCGGGTTAAGACAGCTTGGCCAAGTGCTGGCGGTATATTGTCATCCTTGTCACCGGCTGCATGTAATTGAAGGCGCGGCAGTTGGTTAACCTTGAGATCTGCCGGGTTAAGTGAATCTTTGAGCGGAGTGTAATGGTGCAGTTTCGCCCAAGCCTCTGTGTCCAGATTGCCCGCAATAGTGACGACCTGATCGACCTCTGGCATGCGCGCGGCCATCAACATTGCCAGGGTTCCACCGCCACTGTGACCCATCAAGGTAATGCCCTGAGCAGGATGTGATTCAAGATGTGTGCGTAGCGCCATCACCATACTTTCAACCACCTCGCCCGAATAACGCCCCCTCGTCCAAAGGGTGGTGTTGCACTTAGGGTCGCTCATGTCAGGGTGCGAGCGGGTGAAGTAGCAGGGGCGCCCCAGGTAAAGGCTTTGCGTTTTATCCAGTTCCATGAGTTGCAACATCAGTGGGTTAGATGGGCTTGGGTCTTTTGCGATCACAAATCGGCTTTCGAAGGGAATTCCATCTCCTTCGATATAGACGTGCAGACGCGGTGCTGCCCCACTTTTGCTTACAAGCACGTGCTTAAACCCTGCAGATGCCACCGTGGTGCTTTCGGGCAGCTTGAACACTTGCCGCAGTTGCGTGCTGTGACAGGCTGTAAGGATTAATAAGCCAAAAACGACAAAAATGTTTTTTAGGTGCATATGGACGAATTGAACTCTTTACTGCTTAAAAGCGCGAAATCTTTAACTGAAAGTATGAACTCTGTCATATTGATAGCGCTGTCATTTTAACCTGCTTTTGTTTAACATTTAACCCGGCGGAACAATGCGCCAACACTTAAGTAAATAATCAAAGTCGTCAAGGTAATATCATGGAATATTTTCATACTGGAAGAGCGCTTGTTGCAGGATCTGTCGGTGCTCTTGGGTTGAGTCTTCTATTATCAGCTTGTTCCTCCTCTCCAGTCGCTAAGTCACTTCCCAATACAAGTGCGCCCAAAGATGCGGATTTGTATGTGGTGGATTGTCTATTGCCGGGACAAGTCAGGCAGCTAGGCAGTGGCACCTATTTAACACCACGCCGCCCTGTGTTAACCACCGCTGCAGATTGCCGCATTCGCGGTGGCGAATATGTAGCCTATGATAGAGCCAACTACAAGACTGCGCTGCAAGTGTGGCTTCCTACCGCCGAGCAGGGCGATGCAGAGGCGCAAATCAATGTAGGCGAAATTTTCGAGCGTGGTTTGGGTGGTGAGCCCAATTACCAAGCCGCTTTAATTTGGTACCAAAAAGCGGCAGAACAAGGTAACGCGCGCGCTCAGTTCAATTTGGGCACGCTTTACGAACAAGGTTTGGGTGTAGGCAAAGATAAAATGCAAGCACTTAACTGGTATCGCAAAGCCTGGGGTATGCCGCAAGATGATTTGATTTATCAATCTGCCGCAAACCGTGCGCAGGCAGAAACCCGTGATCAACTGCAAAAAACGCTCGATGAAAAAAGTGCGCAAATCAATTTGCTGAATAAACAATTACAAGCGTTGGCGATCAACTCCAAAAAAGCGGAAGAAGAAGCGAAGCACCGAGCGGAAGTTGCACAACTCAAAAAATGGATCACCGGTATAGATACTGAACGAGCAGGTGTCATTAAAGAGCTAAACACGCTTGCTCAGATTCGTGAACCGCAAATTAATCCCGCCGCAGTTACTGCCAGCAAAACAAACGCGCCCGATATTAAGAAGGGCAACTTGCAGTTTGGAAAATACTACGCACTTATTATTGCGAATCAGGAATATCAGCATATCGATAGCCTTAAAACCCCTCATGCCGATGCCAAGCGTGCAAAACAAATTCTGGAGAATGAATACGGCTTTGAAGTCACTATGGTTCTAGACGGAAACAACAGTACAGTGATGCGAGCCATTAACGACTTGGATGCGCGTTTAGGTGATGCAGATAATTTATTAATTTTCTACGCGGGCCACGGTAGCCGCGTGCAAGCCGGAGGAATAGAAACAGGATATTGGCTTCCCAGCAATGCTACGCCGCCGCCAGACGATACCTTTTGGGTTTCCAATGAATTTGTTAACCGCCATTTGGCGCGTTTAAAAGCAAAACGTGTTTTGGTTGTTGCGGATTCTTGTTATGCAGGTCTTCTATCATCTGAACCTGGCTATTTATTTATGGGTGATAAGCAAACGTTTTCTGAAGATTACATCCGTTACAAGCTCCCTAAAAAGTCACGTTTACTGTTGGCTTCCGGTGGGGATTTGCCGGTACTCGATAATGCGGGCAATGGGCATTCTGTTTTTGCTCGCGCGTTTTTGGATGCGCTGGAATCTGCAAAAGGCGTGGTAAGTGGGCCAGAGCTTTTCTTGAAAATAAAAGATCAGGTTACTGAGCGCGCTAAGAGTGTCAACTTTGTGCAGCTTCCAGAATTTAAAGCGATTAAAGGCACTGGCCATGAGGTTGGTGATTTCTTCTTCGTTCATAAATAAACATCGACTTAAGATTACATTCTGAAATTAAAAGATATCTATGAAAAAGATAACGGGATTACTATGCCTTGCAACTAGCGGGCTGTTTTTACCATCCACATCGCACGCCGGTATGGCGCAACTCATCAATACTTTTTCCAATGAATTGGAGAATCGCAGCGCACGTGCCGCCTTACAAACCTATCAAGATTTGATCGCAAATGCAGGCTGCTTTGATTCAATGCGCGCACCGGCCATTGTAAGTGCCAACGGCAACACCACACCAACAGCAAGCTGTACCGGGCAAACGTATCAGCTCTTTAAAAACGTACGCTCTATTGTGCATACCGCTAATGAATTAACGAATGATGGGCCCACTCAATTCAGCCTAGGTTTAGATAAACGTGGCTTGGGCTTGGCGTTGCGTTGGGATGCAGCAGAAGAATATTCGGCGCAAGGATCTTTAGCGGGCGATTATTTGCGTGGGCAAATTTCAAATTTGGGTTCTCGGCTGACGGCGTTGCGTTTCGGTGCGCAAGGGTTTCATCTCAACGCCATGGGGCTTTACGATGGTGCAGCATCACTTGCACAAAATGATGAAGTGATTCAGGGCGGTGGTGCGGGTGATGAGCGCGAGCAATACAGCCCATGGGGTGGCTTTATCAATTACTCTGGAGCTAAGGGTAATAAAGCCCCAACTAGCTTAGAGGATGCCTTTAGTTTTACGGGAAACCAGTTCAATGGTGGTTTTGATTATCGGTTTAACTCGCGTTGGGTTGCAGGCAGCTTGGTCAGTTACATTGATCAACGCGTGGATTTTGACAGTTCAAAAAGTATTGTGTCGGGCCATGTTGATGCCACTGGGTTTAGCATTTTTCCTTTTGTGATGTACCAGCGCGAACATTTTTATGCAAGTGGATCGGTGGGCTATCAGGAATTAAGCTTCGACAGCTTGCGCGCAATTCGATACCCGTCATTGAATCCAGATATTCCAAGCCCCAATACGGAAACGCTCGCATCCACAAAGGCAAAAAATCTTTCCGCGTTTTTATCGGCAGGATATAACCTCACGTACAAAAAAATAAGCCTTGAGCCATTCGTGAATATCAACGCAACTCAAGTCAAAATTGACAGCTTTGTTGAGCGAGATGCAAAGAAAGCGGCGTTTGATTTGGTGGTAGATGCGCAACATATACATTCTGCGATGACAACCGTGGGGGCGAGTTTGAGGTACACCTTCACGCCGAGCTTTGCCGTTATAACGCCCTATGCTAATTACGAATTAGTCAAACAGCGCCAAGATGATCCGCACGCAATTGCGGCTCGATATCTTTATGCTCCAAGTGAAACCAACGCTTTTTCAATTCCAACAGACGTAGCCGATGATGCCTACAACATAAGCACTCTAGGCGTATCTACAGTGTTAATGGGAGGGCATCAAAAAGCTGCAGGCGGTGATGTGGCCGGAGGCCTACAAGCGTTTGCACAATATAAGCAAATAAAAAATCTAACGAACTATGACATCAGTATGGTTGAGCTTGGTTTGCGTTACGAATTCTAAATTGATTTTCAGAAATAGATTAAAGGTTTGATGTTGTGATGGTCAGGAAAAAGATTCAAGTCAGCTGTGTATTGAGTGCATGCATTTTTCTACTAGTAGCTTGCGGTGGTGGAGCTGGGGGTAAAGCAGAGCTTCCAAGCGATGCAGCACCGGTAGCAGTGGCAGAAGTTCTTGGTGCGAGTGTCAATGCTGGCGTTGTAAATGTGCGTGCTGATACGGAAGTCGTACTCTCTGGTGTAAACAGTAAAGGTTTTGATGACCCGATTCTGCACTATCAGTGGCAGCAAATTGATGAGTCTGGTTTTAAAGTTGAGCTTTATGAGCGCACCAGTAATTCAGCGGCGTTTACGGCACCTTCAATTCCGATGGCGAATGCTGATGGCGTAAAACTTAAATTCCAGTTAACGGTTACAGATGCTGATGGCGTAAAGGCAACCAGTGAAGTTGTCACGTTGGTACAAGCTATTAAGGACGCAAATCACTTTCTAATTTTGCCGGGTGTTGAAAATCA
Organism: uncultured Cellvibrionaceae bacterium; assembly: GCA_964581625.1. Lineage (GTDB taxonomy): Bacteria > Pseudomonadota > Gammaproteobacteria > Pseudomonadales > Cellvibrionaceae > Cellvibrio. Next base: position 103,143 of record CAZOPE010000005.1, on the reverse strand, counting down.
GTTACAGGCAGTTATCACTAGCGAGAAGGGTAGCCTAATACCAAATGATATCCCCGTTGTTCTAACCGTGACGGGTATTGCTAAGTGGTTGGGCCGCGATGGAAATATTCACGAAACCAATATCATGGAGAAGCGTTTCACCGGCACAGTCCCCGCAGGGAAAGTAGAAGACATTAGCGGAACGAATAATCTTTCATTCGGCATTCCTATTCCTGAGTTAAATCTTGATGAAATCAATAAGCAGTTCAAAGGCGGTTCGCGTCTGGCTCGTTTGGAGTTTGAGCATTTGCAAGATGCCCAGGTGTCATTAAGTTTTCAGTTACAACAATCTAACGGCTCTCCTTTACATGTTTATTTAACAGATATGGAAGGTGCAGACATTTTGGGTGCGGTTTTCAGCAAACAGAAATCAGCTGGCGCTGGTGTTAAATTGAGTAAGCCTATCACGGTGGCGGGTGCAGCACCTGTTGTAGTCGATGCGGAGATTTTACGTCAGGCGTTAGCGCTTGAGTCAAAGTTGAGTGCATCTAACTATTACAAATGTATAGATCCCCAAGATAAATCAAAAACCTTTTCGGGGTGGTTAGCAAGTGCAGGTTTTACCGGTAAAGATGATGGTGATGTAAACACCAAGTATATTAATAATTATGATCTCGGCTTTGGTCGAGATATGCATATGCGCCAAGATGCCAATGGAAACGTTTATTCTTATGTGACCAATTACAATTCATTAGAAAACACCTTGAGTAATCGCAATGAATTTGCAATTGTGGTTATGGAATATAGCCCTGCTCCTACGGGAATTTGTGGCGATAAAGCTGCCGCGGTTTCCGACAAAAAAATTGTTAAGTTTTTTGCCTATGTTCCCGATCAGAAAAGTGGTGGATACATTCGCGCTGAATCCATGAATTTTGACGGCCGTGGTGAAAAATATTTGCCCGGTGTGTGTACCGCCTGTCACGCAGGAGATAACCATACCAAGGAATTCAACTCCCTAGGGAATATCCCGGCAGAATACGCGGATTTAGGTGGCGGCTTTATGCCGTGGGATTTGGACGCATTCTTATATACCCAAGCAAATAACGCGAAATTAATCGATCCAGCATACGCAGCTTTAGCAAAATCAACCGGCGTTAATACTGCAGATCAAAACAAATATAGCCGCGAAAATCAGGAGTCGTTGTTTAAGGTGCAAAACCAAATGGTATTGCATACGCTAACCGAAAACCCCAGCCGGTTGTTGCGCCACACTGAAGCCATTAAGCAGTTACACGGTTGGTATGGTAATTCAACTGAGAGGGCGAATGTGGAAGCCCTTGATTTTGGCGGTGACTTGCGAAATTTACCCGCAGATAAAATTGCAAGCTTGCAGCAAAGTTTAAAGATGTTGCCGTCTGGTAAGTTTGATGGAGGTTATATTCCACTCGGTTGGAGGGGTAATAGCACACAGGAGTCGCTTTACGCTAATGTCTATGAGCGCAACTGCCGTATGTGTCACCTTTTCACCTACAACGTAAAATTTGATTTTGATAAATACGACGAATTTGTTAATCACCCGTCTTTAAAAAATTATGTATACGAACGAGGCCTTATGCCTATGTCTCGTTTAACAATGGATAGGTTTTGGCTGGACTTTAATGGTGGTGATTCGGCTGCGAAATTACTGCGCGATCATCTAAATACAGACGCAAACCCAGCGAACGACGTACCGAGCAAATTAATTCCTGGCGCACCCGTGGCGATTATTCTTCCCGCTCAAGCGCCCAATACTCCCGCTGAAATGAAGCTTGATTTTGATGAGGTTGTCACTTTAGATGGGAGCTCAAGTCTCTTCGCTGATACTTACAAATGGATGTTGGATGACCGGTCTGTGGGAGTCGGTAGAAAATATACATTTAAACCGGTAACTCCGGGCGAAAGTCATAAAATTGGGTTACAGGTATCTAGCAGTGAAGGGGAATCGCTCGTTGCTACCAGACAAATTGCAGTGTTTGATAACAAGCCCCAACTCACTGATCTTCCGTCGCAGTCTGTTATAGAAGGTGCGGAGGTTACGATGAATCTGTTTTTGTCCTTGTGCCCTAATGCGCCTGTGGATGATAAAGCTTGCAGGTCTATCTTTGGTGATATTCAAAAGGGCAAAACGCCACAAATTATTATCGGTAGCACGGTCAAGCACGGTTTGGTAAAAAATATTGATGGTGTAAATGGCAATATCACCTTTCAATCCACGGAAGCTAAATCAGCAGGAAATGGTGAGTTTTCAGTGGCCCTTAAAGATTCCTTTGGTGAGCTATCGGAGTTTAAAACGGTAAATGTTGTTATAAATTCATTAGCTGCGCCTACGATCGGTGGGCCTGATACTTGCGTGTTGTCTGCACGCACATCTGTCAACAATAGCCAATTTCCAATTCAAATGAGTAGTGTTAATTGTCCAGACCCAACCGCTAATGATGCAGCGGCCCCAGGCTTGGCTCTCAATTTGGATTCAGTCGATAAAGTGTCAGTAAAAGGTGGTACTGTTAGCATGAGCAATGGGGTTATTTCTTATACCCCACCCTTTGGTTTTGTGGGTAGTGACTCATTCTCTTACCGCATTCGTGATAATTCTTTTACTAATAAAATGAGCGAAGGAACCGTGCAGGTAACGCTGAATACTAAGGCGAGTTTCTCCTCTATCAGTGGCAGTATTGGTTCATCCTGTCCGTCGTGCCATAGAGTAAATACAAATGCGTTTGGTCCTAACTGGCGAGTTTACTCGGTGCTGTCTTCTAGCGCCGGTGGTCTAGGGTCTTCGTTTATGGCTTACGCTTGTGGTGACCCAAATCACACTGGCGGTAACCGCTTGTGTAACTCTGATTTGGGTGGGGCCTCTCCATCATCCGTTGATCAATTGAACGGTTTGGGCAAAACGATTTTGACGTGGTTTGAAGAGGGTGCGCTGAATAATTAGCGCACCTCACTCTTGGCAAATGCGGGATAAGATTTGAGCTGATTCAATTGTTGTTCGTAAAAACGACGAGAGCTTTCTGAATCAGCGGTTTTGATATTTTGATTAAGAATGGCAACAACTCTATCCCGTGCTTTTATTAATCGGCCTTCGGTTTGGTGAATCTTAAAGGCGTGATCGATATTGACAACCGCACCTTGCAAATCATTAAAGCTCAAGGCAAGTTCTGCTTCTTGCAAATATTGGTTAAACGATTTTTGCGCGCTAATAGGTAAATCACTAAAAGCAACTTCATGTTTACCAAAATAATGCCAGTAACTAAAGTTTCCCGCGAGCGCCACTAACAGGACAATCGCGGCACTCGCGAAAGTTTTAATACCGCGGCGCGCAAATTTTAGCTTTTTCAAAAATTCGTTGGCTGTTTGAATGCGATCTTCGCGCTTTATAGCAATGGATTTCAGTAACAATTTGCGCAGAAAGGGGTTCTTAAGTGGAGGTAGTTCTGGTGCTACAGCATCGTGCAAAACCTGTTGCGCGTTAATACGTTGATAAGGATGCGTTTTGCCCAATAATTCACAAGCAATAATTCCAAGCGCATAAATATCATCACTGGGGTGCGGCGGTTCAAAGTTCAGCATTTCCAAACTGCCGTAGGCAAAGGTCACCGCGCCAAGCCTGCCTGCATCAAAGTGGTCTTCGTAAATTTCTTGATTGGCCGCGCGCGCAATCCCAAAGTCCAGTAGCTTAACGGTGTTATTCTCTGTAATAAAAACATTCGCTGGTTTTAAATCTGAGTGGACTATTCCTTTTGAATGCGCGTAAGCCAAACCTTGTGCAATTTGCTGAAGTACATCCAATTTTTGTTTAAGTGTTAAGTTGTTATTTGAATTCGCGATCAATTCATCGAGCGATTGCCCGCGTAATTCCTCCATGGTGAGATAAATCAAATCACCATCGCGATCAAAGTCATAAACCGTCACAATATTCGGATGCGCAAGTTCTTGGGTTTTGCGTGCTTCGCGTTGTAGTGTTACTAGCGCATGAGGGTGGTGCTTAAATTCGTCGCCCAATAATTTAATGGCAACGAAAGGTTTGTTATCACCTGCTTCTTTTTTGCGTAAATCCAATGCACGGTATACTGAACCCATTCCACCTTTGCCTAAAAGTTCATCCAACACAAAGCGGGCTTTAATCGTATCGCCAGGCTCAGGGCTCTTGGATTTAGGTGTGGCAGAATCAGGTGTTTGTGGCAGTGTCTCTATAACCACGTTTTCAATGTTCGGTGATTCAGGATTAATCGCCGTGAGGTCGGAAGATGCGCTATGAATAAGTGTGGGATCTGTTGTCATTATTATTTTACGGGCAGTTTGTGATTGGCTTTAGTGTAATTATTTGAGTGTAAATTATCCAGCAACAACATGTGCAACTCGTTGTCCATTTCTGATTCGCCAAGTGCGTTGTTGCGTGATTTTTCATTGGTGGATTTGCTTCATTTGTTTCTGGCCCATCCTTATACCTCTTGGTAAATTTTCGGCGATAGGTTTTCTTACCCGTTTCACCTACTGCTAAATGCCGTAGCCACAGAGGATTTAAATTCCAGCTTCGGTAGCGCGGGTAACTTGCGTATAATCGCCCGTCATTACCGTCTTACAACTATCTCGCTATTTAACTGCGCCTGTTTGGCCTATTTGAGTGTCTTATGAATATCACCGCTCCGGATTCCAACCTCTACTCAACCGCGCAAGTCTACGCTTTGGATGCCGCTGCCATCGCCAGTGGAATCCCCGGTATTCAGTTGATGAAGCGTGCAGGGCGTGCGGCGTTTGAATTGTTGCTTGAGCGTTATCCATCTCCAGAATTGATTAGCGTTTATTGCGGCGCCGGCAAAAACGGCGGTGATGGTTTAATCGTGGCTGCACTTGCCGCCCAAAAAAAGCTTCCTGTACAGGTTATTTTATTGGCATCGCCGGACAAGTTTGAGGGCGAGGCGCGATTGGCGTATGACTACGCGGTACAAGAAGGGGTGAGCATAACGCAGGCTACATCTGCCCAACCGCCTCAGGTTGGCGTAGTGGTAGATGCGCTGGTGGGCTTGGGCTTAAACGTTCAGGTTCGCCCCGAGTGCGCGTATTTGATTGAGCAAATCAACCAAACGGGTTTGCCCGTGTTGGCCATTGACCTTCCCTCTGGCTTGAATGCCGACACAGGTGCAGATCACGGCACAGTAGTGAAAGCTGATCTCACTATTACCTTCATAGGCGTTAAACGCGGCTTGCTAACCGGGCGCGGCCCTGCCGTGTGCGGTGAAATCGTGTTGTCAGATTTGGATATTCCCGCGCATATCTACGAGCAGGAACAGGCAAACGCTCAGCAATTGCATTTAATTGATTTGTTGGAGTTGTTACCCCCGCGCAGTGCGGATGCCCACAAAGGCAACTTCGGCCATGTACTTGTGATTGGCGGCGACCATGGTTATGGCGGTGCTGCAATTATGGCGGCCGAAGCTGCGGCGCGTTCGGGTGCGGGCTTAGTCAGCGTGGCGACTCGTCCGGAACATGTACCCGCGATTCTTACCCGCTGCCCCGAAATTATCGCGCGTGGCGTAGCATCGGGACAGGAACTTGAGCTTTTACTGGCGCGCGCAACCGTGCTGGTCGTTGGCCCCGGCTTGGGTCGTTCACCTTGGTCAGAGCAGTTGCTGCAAGTTGCCGCCAAGTCTGGCTTACCCATGGTGGTTGATGCCGATGCACTCAACATTATTGCTGAAGGCCGTGTACTTCCCAATTGGGTTCCGCAAGCTAATTGTGTTTTCACGCCGCATCCTACTGAGGCGGGTCGCCTATTGGGTTCAACCAATGTGATCGTCAATCAAAATCGGTTTGATGCGGTGACCCAGTTGCAGCAAAAATTGGGTGGCGCGGTGATTTTAAAAGGCGCTGGCAGTTTGGTGTTGGGTGAATCTGGCGTGACGGGTGTAGTGACGGTGGGTAACCCCGGCATGGCAACTGGCGGCATGGGTGATGTACTCAGCGGCATTTTGGGAGCGTTGCTTGCGCAAGGTTTAGCGGCAGAAGAGGCTGCACAACTCGGCGCTGTGTTGCATGCAAGTGCTGCCGATTTAGCAGTAGAAAAAATCGGTCGGCGCGGTTTACTCGCCACCGATATCATTCCTTACGTTGCGCAATTGCTGAGTGAATAACGTGTCCCCGACTCCTCAAGAAAGTACGCGAGAATTTACGCAAGAGTTTTACATCGACAACGAAGCCGACATGGTCTCCTTTGGTGAGCGCCTTGGTCGCAGCTTGCGCGCCCAGTCGGGATTTCAATGCGTGTTTTTAAACGGCGATTTGGGCGCGGGTAAAACCACATTGTCGCGCGGCATTTTGCGCGCGTTTGGCCACACGGGCGCAGTAAAAAGCCCAACCTATACGCTGGTGGAAATTTACGAATTTGCGGAGCGCCGCGTTTACCATTTTGATTTATATCGTTTGGGTGACCCAGAAGAGTTGGAATACATGGGCATTCGCGATTATTTTTCTGAAGGCAGTATTTGCTTGATGGAATGGCCCGAACGCGGTCAGGGCGTTTTACCCAAACCCAATGTGCTGATTGATATTAAGGTGCAAGGTGTTGGTCGGAAAATTAGCTTATCCTCTAATGCTGATTTTTTAGTTGTCTAATTTAATCCCTCTTCTTGTTTTCAACTTGGGAGAGGAAAAGCAAATCAAAATTTAATCTGGATCCCCTATGAATACTCTTGAATTCCAATCCTTGGCTAACAGCATTGCCGACGAAGTAGCGCGTTTGTTACCCAGTGTTTTGGAGGTGCCAGAAGAAATGCAAATTGCGAATGGCAATTGCGTGCTGTGCATCATGAACGCGGCGGGCGATTCGGTGACACGCATGTATGGCAGCAACCCCGTTCGCCAACGCCAAATTGCGCAAGTTGCTACCAAAAAAGCGCTACAAGTTTGGCGAACAGGCTACGCGACAGGCGCTTATGAGAAGCTTGTTTATAACGATGAAATTGATACTGAAAAATTTGGCATTCCACACCCGGAATTTATCGGTTGGTTAGGCGGGTTAGAAGCAAAGACAGCAATGGGTGAACGATTAATTGTTGCGTTTAGCGGTGTGCGCGGCGAACAAGACCAGGGAATTTTGCGCGCAGCGGCGGCGAATTTAAAAACCTTTTCGATTGTGGAATAAAGTGTTTTGCTTACAAGAGAAACAGGGTGAATCCCAAAATAAAAAACGCAGCCTAAGCTGCGTTTTCTTTTTAACGAAAGCGAAAAATTATTCTTCGCTTTCAATCAATTCGCGGTAATCCTGCGCGTCTAAAGCTTCTTCCAATTCTGCCAAATCATCGGGCTTAACGCGGAAGAACCAGCCGTCATCGTAAGGTGATCCGTTTACGGTTTCCGGTGCATCTTGCAGCGCTTCGTTCACTTCAATCACTTCGCCAGATACCAGCGAGTAAATGTCAGATGCTGCTTTTACAGATTCCACAACGCCCGCTTCTTCGCCTACAGATACGCGGCTGCCCACTTCTGGAGTTTCAACGTAAACCACATCGCCCAAGGCTTCTTGCGCGTGGTCGGTAATACCGATAGTTACGGTGCCGTCTTCTTCAACGCGAGCCCATTCGTGGCTGCTGAGGTATTTCAATTCTTTGCGGATGTCGCTCATGATATTTTCCTGTGTTCTAAAAAATGCATTCGATAATTGTTAATGAAATACCGCTATGGTGAAAATTTTATCCGTCGTTATACTCGCGAAGCGGGTATCCAGCTTTTGATGTTCACGATGGTTAGCGGTTTATAAATTCAAGAGCTGGATCCCCGCAAGCGAGGATGACGATTCCCTTTTAAATGACTCGTTAAACCAGAGGTTTGCCGTTGCGCACAAAGTTGGGTGCAACCACATCCACTAAAACTTGCTTGCCGCGCATCTCCACATGGCACTGGCTGCCGATGTTCGCCGGTACGCGGGCTAGGGCGATAGAATAGCCTAAACTTGGCGAAAAAGTCCCGCTGGTAATTACGCCTTTTTGCTCGCTGCCGTCTACAGACACCAGCTGCTCAGCGCGCATAACGCCGCGCTCACGCAACACCAATCCCACCAATTTAAAGGCCGGCCCGGCGTTCTTTTCAGCTTCAATCACGCTGCGACCAATAAAGTTACGCTCGGCTGGTTGCCACGCAATCGTCCAGCCCATATTGGCGGCAAGGGGTGAAACGCTATCGTCCATTTCATGGCCGTACAGGTTCATACCCGCTTCCAAACGCAAAGTATCACGCGCCGCTAAACCACAGGCAGGAACGCCCGCTTTGTTGAGTGCGTTCCAGAATGCCTCTACCTCGGCATTGGGCAGCATAATTTCCAAGCCGTCTTCACCGGTATAGCCGGTACGGGCAATAAACCAGTCGCCTTCGGGTAAACCTTGGAAAATCTTCAAGCCGTCAATCAGCGCGGCGCGGGCAGGTGAAACTACGGTTTTGGTGAGTTCAATGGCCTTTGGGCCTTGAATGGCGACCATCGCTAAATCATCGCGCTCTGTCAGCTCAACGTTAAAATCGGCAGCAATCTTGTTCATCCACGCGAGGTCCTTTTCGCGGGTGCCGCAGTTAACCACGGTGCGAAACCAGCTGCCCATATTGTAAACAATCAGGTCATCAATAACGCCGCCCTCGGGGTTGAGCATGCCGCTGTACAGCGCTTTACCGAGAACAGTTTCGATTTTGGTGACATCGTTCGCCAACAAATATTGCAGGTAAGCCTTGGCATCTGCGCCCTTAACGTCCACCACGGTCATGTGGGAAACATCAAACATACCGGCGTTTTGGCGTACGTAATTGTGCTCTTCAATTTGTGAGCCGTAATGCAAGGGCATGTCCCAGCCGCCGAAATCGACCAGCTTGCCGCCCATTGCTTGATGGGTAGCGTAAAGCGCGGTTTTAAAGCCCATGAAGTGCCTCTGCATCAAATAAAAAGGAAGGTAGATAGGAAAAGGCCGCTATTCTAACGGCGCCAACTGACTTCTACCAGACGCGACTTCTGCCAGAAGTTGCTTATACCCGTTTGGGTATGGAGGGTTAACGCGCTGCGGGGGAGGGGTGGGTGCTATCCCACGTTTCTGGGTTAAACCAAAAGTGTTCAAAGCGCTTGTAGGTTTCGTCACTCATATAGGGGTTTTTAATGTGGATAACATGGCGATTCTTCAAGTTGGCTTTAGCGATAAGCTCGCCGTTATACCGCTGGAATAGCCGCTCAAAGCTGCCATCACGCAGCATGATTTCCAGCCCGCGCTGAATATCCTGCGCCAGCACTGTATTGGTTTTTGTAACGTGATAAAAATACGCGATGGGGTAATGCAACACCAAGTTTTTCTCAATCACTATATTGTTCAGCATGGATTTTTGGTTATCTCGCTCAGACCAAATCTCCACAATCGAACGCGGAAAATAATTAAACCGTTTTGACGTGAGCATTTTAAAGGTGCCAGTGTAGGAGGGCGTCTCCACAATATTAAAACGGTTGGCACGCAGAATTGAGGTGTCGTGCCAGTACTTCACTTGTCCGAGAGGAATTTGTTTGAGTTCTTCCTCGGTAGTGATTTTGGAGAACATGGCTTGGTCTTCTGCATTAATAAAAAAAATGCGCCAGCCAATGAGCCCTTTATCAATGGGGATCTCAATAGGCATTAAACGTTTGTCCACCTCTGGGCCTGGTGCATCCCACAGAACATCAATCAAACCATCAACCACCATTTGCATTTGGCGTGCATGGGTTGCGCCGCGCACTTTCATCACTGCCTTGTAGGGTTTGCCGGAGCGTGCCAGTGATTGCTTGAGCAGCTCTATAAAGAAAAGATTGCGGTCGTCCTGAATACCCACAGAATCGGTGCCCGTATAACCCACTTCAAGGGTGCCTTCGGCTTTGCAAGGTGTGGCGAGCGCACAAATTAACGCCGCCCACAAGCCTAAGCGCTTAAGTGAATAAGGGTATTTGAATGTAAGTGTTAGCACTTGCAGCCAGCTCATGAAGCTTTCTCGCGTATTATTATTTGTAAAAGTATAGCCTTATTTACTGAAACAGCTTTGGGCACTTAATGTGCTTTACTGTTGTCATTAAAGAACGCATTGAAGAGCTAGCCCGCAACCATCAACGCGGTATACTGCCCGTCCGACCGATTGAAGGAGCACGCTGATGAGTGTGAAATCTGTAGTAAAAATAACCGGATTCCTATTCGCATTTTTAATCAGCTCAATCATTATTTTGGTATTTCTGATTGATGCCAATGCCTTCAAACCCAGAATTCAGGCGCTGGCTGCTGAACATGGCGTAGCACTCAACATGCGCGGCGATTTGCGCTGGGCCTTTTGGCCGGCACTTGGTCTCTCTGTGAATGAAGTTTCCGTTGCCGATAGCGATACGCCCCAAGCAATATTAGCGGATGTAAAAAACGCGAGCTTTTTAGTTGCGTTTATCCCGCTGATGAAAGGCGACATTCAAGTCAAACATGTATTGGTGGACGGCGCGGTCATTAATCTTGCGGTAAACGAAAAGGGTGTTGGCAATTGGGAGAATATCCTTAAGAAAAAAGACGCTTCTGCCAATCAACCAAGCGTTGCGCCAACTGCTGAGCCCGCGAGCGCAACCGACGCTAAAAAAGATCTGCAATTATCCATAGAAAAAATCAGTTTGCATAACAGCCAAATTACTTACGACGACCTTGCCAAACATTCAAAGCTTGCGCTCAAAGATATTAATGTAGATGTGAAAGATGTAAACCTAGAAGGCAAACCTTTCGCACTCGATGCAGAATGGGAAACGCTGATGAGTCAGGCAGCGGGCGAGCAACCTGCAAGTTCGCTGCAAGTGAAAAGTAAATTGCAAACCAAGATCGCACTGGCAGAAAGTATGGACTCACTCATACTTGATAAGGGCGAGCTGGCGCTGGATATTCGCGCAAAAGATTCGGCCAGCGTTAAAGTGCAATTTTCACTAAACGTAAATGACATAAAAAATAATTTGCATTACCAAGGCAAGTTAGTTGTGCCAACGCTTAACGCCAAACAATTTATGTCTGCATTTGCCATTCCATACAAAGCCGCCAATGAAAAAGCCTTCACAGAAGTCAGCTTCGCCAGCGATATCGCAGGCGATAAAAAGCAAATTTCGTTTAACGCAGTAAATGTGCAGTTGGATAAAACCCACTTCACCGGCAGCATCGCGGTAAAAGATTTTGCCAGCCAAGCACTGGTAGTGGATTTAAAAGGCGATGACATCAACGCCGATGATTACCTTCCTGCACCCTTGCCAACACCCGTTCCCGTCGCAGGTCAGTCAACACCAGCATCTACAGCGCCTGCGGCAAGTACTGCACCCGCATCGACAGGCAACGAACCCTTGGTTCCCGTAGAATTGCTGCGCAAATTAAATGCTGATGCCAAATTTTCGCTCAACAGCTTTTTGTTTTCAAAAATGCGCATGGATAAAGTCTTGCTAGAAGTAAACGCAAAACAAGGCGTTGTTCAGCAAACTCTTAACGCCAATGCTTACGCGGGCAGCATCCACACCAAAAATTCTGTCGATGTACGCGCGGCCAATCCGCAATTGCGTTTTGATGTGATTGTAAAAGGTGTTGAGATAGCCCCCATTTTAAAAGACAAAGGCTTCGATAAAAAAATGCAGCTAACCGGTAGCATCCAAGCCAATGCCAACGGTCAAGCAACTGGCGTAAGCCTAAACCAAATTTTGGATTCGCTAGTGGGCAGCTTTAATTTCGCTGGTGATAAAGTTCGTTTAGCGCCGCTTAATGTTGAGCAGGAATTTTGTAAGGTGGTGAATTTGGTTACGCGTGAAGAGTCGCCCCAAACGAATTGGAACGCTTACACAGAGCTTCAGCCTCTATCCGGTAAAGCCACTATTGCAAAACGTATCATTTCAGTTGAAAGCGTGAGCGGTAATGTGCAGAAGTTGGTGTTGGGCACCACGGGCACCATAAATTTAGTGAGTGGCAGTTATGATTTCTTGCTTCCGTTAAAACTTAACCGCGATGCCAACGACACGCCCACTAGCATCACCACCAGTGCGCAAGGCTGTAAAGTCACCAGCAATTATTGGGTGGAGCGCAGCATGACGCTCTTACGTTGCAAAGGTGCTTACGCGCAAATGGACCCAACAAAAGATTGCCGCCCAGACAAAGAACAGCTCAATCGTTTAATTAAAGATTTTGCGGCCTACAAATTAAAAGAAAAACACGGCGCAAAAATTGAAGAGAAAAAGTCAGAGTTGATAAAAAAGCTAGATGAAAAACTCGGCGGCGAAGGCAAAGCCGAAAAAACCAAAGACTTACTCAAAAGTTTATTCAAAAAGAAAGACGATAAACCCAAAGAAGACAAATAGAAGAAAATAACCAGAAGAAGAAAACCAATAGATGCCCAACAATTTTTCGCAAGCAGTTTTAAAATGGTTTGATAAACACGGTCGCAAACATTTGCCTTGGCAACAAAACATCACGCCCTACCGCGTGTGGTTGTCAGAAATTATGTTGCAGCAAACGCAAGTGGCGACCGTAATTCCCTATTTCGAACGATTCACCCAAACCTTTCCCACGGTGCAAGCTCTAGCGGCTGCGCCCATTGATGAAGTTCTACATTTGTGGACTGGCTTAGGCTACTACGCCCGTGCGCGCAACTTGCACCGCTGCGCAAAAGCCGTGGTGGAGCAATATGGGGGTGAATTCCCCAGCACAGTAGAAGAACTCAGTGAACTCACCGGCATTGGCCGCTCAACCGCAGGCGCAATCGTCAGTATCGCCTTTCAAAAACGCGCTGCGATTTTAGATGGCAACGTAAAACGCGTGCTCGCACGTTATCGCGCCATCGACGGCTGGCCGGGGCAAGCGGATACGCTCGCGCAGTTGTGGGAAATTGCCGAAGAATACACGCCCAAAAAACGCTGCAATGAATACACCCAAGCCATGATGGATTTGGGCGCAACTATTTGCACACGCAGCAAACCCAAATGCGAGCAATGCCCGCTGCAATCCGGCTGCATGGCCTACGCCCAGGGAGAGCAAACCCGTTACCCCGGCAAAAAGCCTAAAAAAGAATTGCCGCAAAAATCCGTTCAACTCTTAATGCTGCGCAATCCTAATGGCGAAATCTATTTACAGCAGCGCCCACCGCAAGGTATTTGGGGCGGTTTATGGAGCTTTCCAGAATTGGCAATAGACGCGGACGCCCACACCCACGCGCAAGATCAATTCGGCAAAATCACCCACACCGAAACTTGGAACAGCTACAGGCACACCTTTAGTCATTACCACTTAGATATAACGCCCGTACTTATTCAGCTCGCCAAATCGCCGCGGGCCATTTCCAGTGGTGGCAGCCATTGGTACAGCTTGCATGCGCCAGAGGCTTTGGGTTTGGCTGCGCCGGTAAAGAAACTCTTAGAGAAGTTGAGTCAGTTAGACCCTCGAAGATGATCGCCATTAAGGGTTAATCGCCCTACAATGGCGGCCTACTTTTTTGTTCCCCCCTTTGGAAAAGGGGGTTAGGGGGATTTAAAGTGGTAAGTAGGTCTTTCAAATCTCCCCTAACCCCTCTTTGCTTAAGAGGGGGATTACTGTTTATTAGGAATCCCCATGGCTCGACTCGTTTATTGCCGAAAATTCAAACAAGAACTCGAAGGCTTAGATCAACCGCCATACCCCGGTGCAAAGGGGCAAGACATTTACGACAACGTCTCCAAAAAAGCCTGGCAAGAGTGGATGGCTCACCAAACCATGCTCATCAACGAAAAGCGCCTAAACATGATGGACATGGGCACCCGCGTATACCTCAACGAGCAAATGCTAAAGTTCCTCTCGGGCGACCATTACGACCAAGCTGACGGCTACGTTCCCCCGCCAAAAGCCTAATGGTGAAGTTCCTATAACCTAATGGAAAAGATTCATAAAGAGTTGCGCAATAAATGCCCAATCGGTTCAGCAATTAATTAACCCTTGATAAAAAAGGACTTTTTTTTAAACCGAGTATTGACTCAAAACCCCCAAGCGGGTTTAATACGCGCCTCTTGCAGCCTAGCCTGCAAGTGAAAGACACGCCCAGTTAGCTCAGTCGGTAGAGCAGTGGATTGAAAATCCTCGTGTCCCTGGTTCGATTCCGGGACTGGGCACCATATTTAAACCCGATGTTCGCAAGAACATCGGGTTTTTTATTGCCTGCAATTTCTTGATCCCATCTTTTTGGCTGCCAGTTTAGTTAGCTGTCACCTGTCTTCCTTTTCTGTTTAATCGGTGTAATTGTATGAAATTGCGTCAAATTCTAAAGCGGTTAGTATCGGCATGGTCGATTGAAGTGAATTGCTGGTTTGAATGCTGCCGTATATTTCTCAATATATTTAAATCTGTATTTTCATTATTATTTTGTGAATGTCTGCAGGAGTTATTTTGCCAATATACGGCTTGGACGTTTGAATAAACTGTTATAACTAATCGCATACGGATAGTAAATGAACTTCATAAATGTTATCGCTTTGCTAGTGTTATCTATGTTGTTTGCTGGCTGTGCTCCTAAAGAACGCCCAGAAAATCCCACTATAAGCTCTGAAAGCACCTCATCTTCAAAAAAATCTAATACATTAGAAAATATCGACGGTTTTTGGGTCACGGAAAAATATCTATCCACATTAGCAGTTAATAAAACTCCATTGTATGGAAATCCGGAGTCAATCGAAATAAATATCATTGAAAAGAAAATTAAATGGACAAATTATCATGAAGGATATTCTAGAAATATATTTGAGTATGAAAAAGTAAATAGTCTTTACCGTTTAATGGTTTCCGAACCTGAATCACTTGATTCAGAAGCTAAACCATTTTTCTTTCAATATGAAAATGGTGCTTTGGTATTTATCGAGGCTGGTATAGTTGAGCAAGTTAATGAGCGCTTCATAAGAATTCCGACTAACCTACCTACATTTGTTAATAAACAAATCCTTTCAGGAAAATATATAGACTCAGAAGGTAATCACTACGAATTTACTGATAATGGTAAAGCCATCTGGCCGAACTCTTCATTTGATTACGAAATTATTTTAGATTCAACTGAAGCCAGCTGCCCGTACATAAGTTCAAGTATGGAAGACAGTGACGGTTCTCCTAAGAGCTTTGGGTATAAATGGGAGTCTGAGTATTTATATATATTTGAAATTGTAGAAGGCGAAGATGCTCCTATAAGTTGTGCAAAAGAGGCGCTTTTAAAATTGGCTAAAAAGTAGCTGAATGCTTGCTGGTTATAACAAGTCGTTCCAGCATCACTACGGCACTTCGTGCCTTCGTTGGACGGCTTTTAAGTCGCAGTTTTGCGGCTCGCTTCGCTCACTTTACCGCAAAACTACAACTTAAAATCCGCCGCTGAACTCGGCGTTAGAGCAAAGCAATAATGAGCCTATCATCAACATGTGCAAAGGATTTTGAAATGTCTCAAATTTGGGCGGTAATCGTATCTGTAATTTTATTAATGGTAATTTACAGCTATATTTCTTCAAAAATAAAAGAAAATAAGAAAAACAAATTACGTGAAAAATCAATTCCACTCATTGAAGATAACATTAGTCCCGGCAACCTATACAATGTGCACATTAGTGACGGAAGAAGGTTTTTAGCAGTTGAAATACTTGGTAGCTCAAGTTCTGAAAATGGACAGGTCACTTTTACCGGCTGGGAAAGCATGTTTGTACTGAAACAGCAGTCGGGAAAAAGAATATTCCTAAGGCAAACTGCAATTCGTTACATTGAGGAAGTTTAATCGCTGGCAAAGCTTGCTCTAACTAATCGCTCAAGCACCGCGCACTGCGTGTGCTGGACAGTTTTTAAGTCGCAGTTTTATGGTTTTTCTGCGCAAAAATGTTCCATAAAGCCACAACTTAAAAACTGCCGTTGAACTCGGCGTTATGCAAAATTCATATATGATAAATGAACTTAAAAATATAACCAGGATAGACCAAGATCCCAAGGTCATTGGTAAAATGGGGCAGCATGGATGGTGGGTCCGCTTTCTAAAAGACGGAAAAAAATATCATCATTTTTTTAATGATACTAAATATGGTGGCAAAGAAAGCGGGCTTGTTGCTGCACAAAAATTTAGAGACGCAATTAAGAAAGAGCACATCGAAAAAGAAGGTGAAACAAATGTAAAAATTAGAGGGAAGGCAACTTCAAGAAATAGATCTGGATATCTTGGGGTTAACCGAACTTCGTATTACTATACAAAGAGGGGAAAGAAATATCTTGCAGAGGTTTGGCAGGCGCATTGGCCTGTCGGAAATGGAAAATTCGCAAATACAACCTTTTCAATAAAGAAATACGGTGAAGTTGAAGCTTTTGAAATGGCTCTCGCTGCAAGAGAGCAAGGTGTTTATAAAGCACAAGCAAATAATATTCACAAATATTATGCGCCAAAAAACGTGCAACAAAAAATTTGGCGGTATTTAGATTTCACAAAGTTTTTTGCAATGCTTGATAGCAATGCGATACATTTCCCCAGCGCCAACCTCTTTTTAGACAAGTTTGAGGGTTCATACTCAAAAAAGAATGTAGAGTATCGTGGAATTTTAAATCGTGAACATGTTGAAAATTCTATAAATATGGAAGTTTTGAAAAGAGAAGTTGGTGTAAGTTGCTGGCATGCTAATGACCACGAGTCTGCAGCGATGTGGGAGCTCTACTCAAAGTCTAATGAATCCGTATGTGTTCAATCAACATATGAAAAGCTATCGAATTCACTAGGTGAACGAGCAGAGCTAGGTCTTGTTCAATACATTGACTACAGCGAAGATTTCATGCCAGAGCATGATCCATACTTGGCATTTCTTTATAAACGAAAATCATATGAGCATGAGAGTGAAGTTAGGGCGTTGATAAAACACTTGCCTGAATCTGCATTTGGCAGTGGAGTTTCTATTTCTGTAAACTTGGAGCAACTTATTGAACATGTTTATATTTCACCAACAGCACCGGCTTGGTTTCATCAATTAGTTGAAAATGCAGTTAAGCGTTTTGGTCTCAATAAGCCTGTAATTCAATCTTCGCTTTCAGAAGATCCAGTATATTGAGTATGTATAACAAGCCATGTAGTGCGGGTCATTGACCCGCGTATTTGATCGTAGCATCAGAAATAGTCATGGAATAATCTCATGCGTGGTTACGTTTTGGCTAACCCACCTTTCTGGCTAAAAATATAAATAGGGATAAATAAATGAAGATTATTGTTGATGACTTAAATGGTAAGGAAATCTTTGATTTACTCAATGAACATTTAAAGGATATGTATGCTGTCTCTCCCGCCGAAAGCGTTCATGCCTTAGATATTGATGAGCTCAAAGATCCAAAAATTACATTCTGGTCTATTTGGGAGAATGACAAGCTGGCCGGTTGTGGTGCGATTAAGGAGCTTTCAGCTACCGAAGCGGAAATAAAATCTATGAGAACTTCCGCTGAATTTCGCCGTAGGGGCGTAGCTTCGCAAATGTTAAGCCACATTGTGGCCGAAGCGAACAAAAGAAATTATCAAACTCTCTATTTAGAAACTGGCCCTGTAGACTATTTTCGCCCCGCAGTGGAGCTTTATAAAAGCTTTGGTTTTGAGGAGTGCGGGCCGTTTGCTGATTATGAGCTTGACCCCTTTAGTTTGTTTATGAAAAGAGAACTGCGCTAAGGTTGTATTTATGTTCTTGCAGTAACATTACGCTGCTCAAAAAGTATTCCACAAAACTAACACTTAAAAGCTGCCGCTTAGTTCGGCGTTAAATTTTCCGTAAAGTTTTAACTGTCGTAAATATTAAAGGACGTATCATGAAGAATGGTGTAATTGGTTTTTTATCAGCTGCTGCAATATTGTGTTCTTTAGGTGTTAACGCTAGTGAGTCTGCCGTTAAAGAATCAAAACCTATTGGTGTAGCACCAGCCCTATCTAAAGAAGACGTTCAAAAAGGTATTGAAAACGGTGCTTTTTGTACAGATTCAAATGGCTTAGCCAATTCTCGCGGTGCTGTTATTAAGCAAAATGGAAAGCTCTATCGTTGCGTTAAAAGTTATGGAGAAAACTTAACTGAAAACAAAAAATTGGTTTGGGTTGAGCTGACCGTGAGAAATGGTGAGGCAGTTACTGCCGACTAATTTATTAGGTTAAGTTTTAAATAGAATTAGTTGCGTTATGAGCTTTCTTAAAAATCGTAGAGAGTGAAATTTCAAATAATCAATCAAGGAGTAAATCATGAGTGAACTTGCAATATTTGGCGTACTATTCTTATTTGGTGCTCTATCCGCAAAGTGGGCTATGGAGCTGGGCTATTCTCAATTGGCTCAAATAGGTATGTTCTTTTTTGGCCTTCTTTTGGGGCCGCTCGTTCTACTTCATCTATACGTGAAAATGCTACACAAACGCAGTGAGACAAAAGAGCCGGGCGCGCAGTTCTTTGGAAATTCACAACCTAATAAAAGCTAATTTCGTAGAAAAGCCGTTTTTGGTTCTTTTCACTAAGTGCGCCAGAATTTTTATGTAACAAGTCGGTAGCCTCCATTGGCCAGTTTTTAAGTCGCGGTCTTAGCCACAGGTGTAAAAATGGAAGATGCAGCAATTTACACATCCTTATTACTTAATTTTCTAGGCGCGATATCGATGCTTACCGTATGTCTGTCGCAAGTTCGCAGGCAGAGATTCACGCAATCTTCCGCTAAAAAAAGATATTCGCTTTTGGTGCTGGGTATTTGGGTGGTTTCTGTTGCCGTATTTTTCCCCGGGCTGGTTTATCTTTACGATTCTGTGGGGTATCCGCAATCCATAGCACACGGCGCAGCCATTATCCTTATGGTGATCGGCAACTTTATTCTTTCTGTTGTAATGATAGTTGTCGGACGCGTGTTGTTGGGATGGAAGTCCATGCCATTGTAGGTAAGAGCCTGCTAACTAAATTAAAGCTGTAGAGGTTTCGGGCATCTATTTAGCAGAACTGGGCTCAGGGTAAATACATAGCTGATTATACCTTCAAGAATTGGCATAGCTTCAATCATGAGTGCCCTGGGATAATCCTCCCCTAAGCCTCCTTGCAAAGTTGAGTGATTGACTGCAGTTTGATTAGTCACTCGGTTTAATAGACTCAAGGTGTTTTGTATGAATACGCTGGGGTTGTAGTGGTAATATGCTTGCTCCGCAGCAAAACCGGCGCTCATAGTGCCTAATTTGCAACCTCTTACTATTTGGAAATTCCTGTGACTAACAACGACATATTGCGCCGTATACGATTTATTTTTGATTTAAGCGATTCCCAAATGATGGATGCCTTCGCACAAGCGGATGTTGTAGCGTCACGCGAGCAGGTGAGTGCTTGGTTGAAAACGGATGATAAGCCAGACTTTAAAGAGTTGAGCGATAAGCAGTTGGCGACTTTTTTAAATGGCTTTATCAATAAACGACGCGGCAAAAAAGACGGCCCTCAGCCTGAGGCTGAAGAGCGTTTAAATAACAATATTATTTTCCGTAAATTAAAAATAGCCTTGGATTTTAAAGAAGAGAATATTTTAGAGGCAATGCAGCTTGCAGGTTTTGCTATCAGCAAGCATGAATTGAGCGCGCTGTTTCGCAGGCAGGATCATCACAATTATCGCGAGTGCCAAACGCAAATTTTGCGTAACTTTTTAAAAGGTTTACAAATCAAGCTGCGCGGTAATGTAGCTGATCCTGAACAGGCTAATGAAAAATCTTAAATTGGTCTGTGCCCAAAGAAGATTTTTAGTTTTACAAAAGGTGAGTTGTCGTCCTCGCGGAGCGGGGGATCTTGATTGGGCTTGATGATGACTGGATCCCCGCTTCGCGAGGATGACGATTCCCTTATTTAAGCAAGTATCGTCTGCGCCAAATTTATGAAATGCTAGTCAATGGTACTCAGCTACACTCTTACAATAATTTTTGATCAAGAATAATCTGGAGAGAATCAATGAAACAATGGCTAACAACAACCACGGCAATCTGCTTAATGGCGTTCGCCTCCGTTGCCGTCAATGCAGCAGAAAAAAATACTAAGGCTGTGCCTGAGCAAAAAACTGAAAAGCCGGCGAATGACCCGACTTATTTCTTCCCTCCAAAAATGCAGAGCTTTAAATTATACGGCGATGCTGCAGTTCCCAATTCAAAACCTACGCCTGATGAAGAAACTGGTGCAGACAAAGGCTGGATACAAAAAGTGTCCCAGCCCTATATTCAGGTTTACTTGCCTGCAAAAGTAAAAGCGACCGGCGCCAGTGTGGTGATATTTCCGGGCGGTGCTTATTGGGGATTAACCTTTGACTACGAAGGTATTCAACAAGCAACTTATTTTGTGGATCATGGAATTGCTGCCTTTGTGGTTAAGTACCGCATTCCAAATGATGCCTGGATGGTCGATAAATCTATTGGCCCCTTGCAGGATGCGCAGCAAGCCATGAAGTTTGCGCGTCAACACGCAAGCGAATTTAATCTGGATGCAAACAGAATGGGTGCAGTTGGGTTCTCAGCGGGCGGCCACCTTGCATCAACTTTGGCAACGCATTTCGATAAGCTTCAAATAGAAAATCCTGAGAATGTTAATTTACGCCCAGATTTCCTCGTGCTTGTTTATCCTGTTATCAGCATGGATTCAAAAGTTACACATTTAGATTCACGCAAAGCTTTACTGGGTGAAAAGCCAACGGCTGAACGTATTAATTACTTCTCTAACGAGTTACAAGTAACCGCAAACACTCCACCGACATTATTGCTCCATGCTGTGGATGACAAATTGGTGGATGTAAAAAATTCCATTCTATTTCTGGAAGCGCTTAAAAAAGAAAAAGTCCCTGTTCAAGCACATCTCTTTGAAAAAGGCGACCACGGATTTTTCCTGATGTCACGCGATCGCTGGCAAGACCCTATTATGGAATGGCTTACCACGAACGGTTGGCTGAATTTGAAAAAGAATTAATATCTATAGTCAAGGAGAGCGGTTCGATGACCCGCTCTAAAACCGCTTGGGGAAATAAGTATAAGCAAGAGGTAATAATGGGTTTTTTAGCCATAGCCTTTATCATTGATGTTTTGGTCTCAACGGTTTGCATGTGGGTTGCCACCAAATTTAGCTTTGTAAAAGCCGAGTTCAAAATTCTCGCATTAATTGTTTTTGCTGTTGCACTTGTTTCCCTAATCCCTGTAGTTGGGTGGATTGCAGCCATTCTGTTGTTCATTTTTGCCATCATGAAAGTGTCTAACTGCGGTATTGTAGATGCACTGTGGGTTGTTATTTTCACCAAGCTTTTTTCTTTTATTATCGTGCTGGGTGTGCGAAGCATTACCTAATGTTATTTGGGGGCGAGTTAAGGAGTTGATATGAATACTGTTCACTTGAATGAAAAGGCTATTGTTGGATTGTATGCTAGAACCAATAACGCCAATGAAATGAATTCAAGTACTGGCAAGATCGGCCCTTTGGTTCACGCGTTTGATAGTAACGTTCAAGTGGATTATCGGGGCGGCGCCAGAGTTTTTAGCGTTTATTATGATTACGAATCAGACGTGACCGGCGACTATTCGGTACTGGTGGGGGCCGACGCAGTTGAATCGTCCGCAGTAGAATTAAGCGAAGTAAAAATACAAGAAGGTGATTACCTTGTGTTCTCGGGCAGCGGTCAGGTTCCGCAAATTGTTATTGAAACCTGGGGTAAAATATGGAGCTACTTTGCCGATGCCAAATGTCCTTACACCAGAGCCTATGCAACTGACTTTGAATTTTACAAAAGCCAAAACGACATTGAAATTTATATTGGCGTAAAACAATAGCCGCCGAGTGACGATTCCAATTTAATTAATTCCGCAGAGGCATTTATGAATATTACTGTTGAAACCACTGTGAGCGCGGCCATCGAAAAAGTGTGGGCCGCTTATACATCACCTGAGCACATTGTTAAATGGAATGCAGCTTCTGATGATTGGCATACAACGTCATCAACCGTAGATTTGCGTGTGGGTGGAAACTTTTCGTCTCGCATGGAGGCAAAAGATGGCAGTTTTGGGTTTGATTTTGCAGGCAGCTATACCAAAGTGGAGCCGAATAAACTTCTCGAATATTCCTTTGGTGATCGCGTAGCTCAGGTCGATTTTTCTGCCCTCGCAAATGGCATTAGAGTGCGCGTGGAATTTGACACCGAAGAAACGCATTCTATTGAACAACAGCGACAGGGTTGGCAGGCAATTCTTGATAACTTCAAGCGCTATGCTGAAGGTTTGAAATAAAAACGAGGGAGGCATTTATGTCTGGTGAAGCAAAAGTCAGTGCGCCAGCGTCTTATTTTCCATCTATCGAGAAGAAGGATGGTTTTCTGGTTCAGCATTGGTTTGATTTATTAAAAAATCAAAAGCAACTCAAGCATATGGAAATGGTGAGCTGGCTAAAAGCTCAACACGACATTGGCCACGGCCATGCGAATGCGTTAGTTGCTTATTTTCGTGGTAAGGAAGGGTTGTAACACAGGCATTTGACGCACATAGGATTAAATAATAACAGTAGGAGTGGTATATGAAATTAGACCTTAGCGGCACCGAACTTGCGGGCCCCGTGACTGATGATTTAATCGTTAGATCTTTAGAATCCTTACGCAGTGATGATGGCTCATTTCTTATTTTATCCAAAGATGGTGCAGGTTATATCCAAACACTGAAAGCCAGTGATGGAACTTATGTGTTGGAGTATCGGGAAGGAACGGAAGAAGCAGGGCATTTCGAATGTGTGGAACAGCTATTAACCGTTCAAAAAGTTATGGCGGCATTCATCAGCTATTTTCACGAAACCGATGATTGGAAAACATCTCTGCCGTGGGAGCCGCTCGGTTATTCGCAAGAAAAAAGTGGTACGGGGCGCCCAACCCTCTTAATGGTGTTCGTTATTGCACTGGCTTTAGTCGCTTCAATTCTTTTTATGCTTTCTGTTTAATTACCTTGCTTATCCATGCAATTGAAATTATTGGTTGAACAGGTTGTCGATAGATTCAAATATTCGTTTGGAAATCATTAAGGAGAAAACTGTGTCAAACCATCACCCCAAAAATACAATTTGCCTTTGGTTTAATAACGACGCTGAAGAAGCTGCAAATTTTTACGCCAAAACGTTTCCTGATTCTTATGTTCGCGGAGTTTATCGAGCGCCTGGAGATTATCCATCGGGAAAAGAGGGCAATGTCCTTACTGTTGATTTTACGGTTTTGGGTATTCCTTGCATTGGTTTGAACGGCGGCCCTATGTTTAAACATACCGAAGCCTTTTCGTTTCAAGTGGCGACATATGATCAGGAAGAAACTGATCGTTATTGGAATGCCATTGTGAGCAACGGTGGGCAAGAAAGTGATTGTGGTTGGTGTAAGGATAAATGGGGTTTGTCGTGGCAGATCACGCCAGTAAAATTAATTGAGGCGATTGCCAATCCTGACCCAGCTGTTGCCAAGCGCGCATTCAACGCCATGATGGAAATGCAGAAAATTGATATAGCTAAGATTGAAGCTGCCTGTCGCGGTAATTAAATCAAGCTTCTTTTACTTCTGGAGGTGCTTCTTCTAACTGCGCTGCTTCGCTGGGTGTTTCTTCTTCTGGAGATGTTACTTCTTCCGGCGATTTTTCTTCAGTAGGTGCCGCTTCTACTGCTGGAGCTTTGGGTACACGAACATCCATATATTGAACGATCAGTTGCTTCTGAATATCGGTTAAACCTGTGAATTGAAGGCCAACACGAAACCCACCATCAGCATTGCTAAACGAAACATGTGTTACCACCGCCGCGGCGCGAAAACCTGCAAGTGCACTTGTCTTGCGCACCAAAATATTAAACTCCAATTGGAAGACGGTCTTTACCGGAATGTTGGAATCAGAAACAACGCAGGCTCCGCCCAAACTTATATCTGACATCCGCCCGATCAGTGAAGGCAGGCCCGCGCGACTTATGCGGGCCGGGCCTTTCAATGACTTCCGTTCAAAGACACGTCTTTCTTCACCCATGGATATTCATCCCGGTTGAAGTGCTTTCGCTTTTAAAATTTATTGTCAACACGTTACCGTCAATCAATTGCTGTTTAGGGTATTTTTCAGTCTAGCCCACAAACGGGGCCTGTACAGGAAAAGCGAATTGTTATAAAAAATTTTTGTGTACCAGCTACTCAGGTATGAGGAGTTTGTTATTGTCGTTTAAATTTTTATTTGAATTAGTTTTAATTGGTGGTGTTGTGATTTCGAACTTATCGATGCGAAATCCAAAGATGCGTTTAACATTTTAGCCGTATTACCTCTACACTGACGTTAATAACCAGGTGAGGGCTCGCCATGCGTAACTACATTCGTCACCCCACATCGATTCCAATTCACGTTTCAGCCGGTTCGCAAAACAGCGCTGAAGTTATTGTGAATAATCTAAGTGCAGGCGGTTTGAGTTTCGTGACGGACTTTCCTATAAGAGTAGGCAGTGTGGTGGATCTATCGATTCCCTGTGTGAACCCAGATTACCAAGGCGAGGGTGTGATCGTTTGGCGCCGCAGCCAGCAACCCAAAGGATTCGAGGTGGGAGTGCGTTTCGCCAATGACGATGAGTACTTTCGCGTGCGAATGGTAGAGCAGGTTTGTCAGATTGAGGAATATCGCCAGCAGTTGGCAGAAGCTGGCCGTAAGCTAACCTCTGAGGAGGCTGCCTACGAGTGGATTACACGCTTTGCCGCTGATTTTGGTACCTGATATCGCGGGTGCGCTACTGCACAATTTCTTGGGTTCAAATCGTCGTCAACAAACTCTCGGTGAATAACTTAAAATTGATAGGCCAACGCCGTTTCATATTGGGTATTGGTTTTGTAATTGTCGATAGGCGGAGATACCAACAAGTTTTTGGCGGGGTCACTGTCGTAGGAGAGTTTGTAATTCACCTTCAACTGTAAGCTATTAGTCAGCTTAACGTTCAAGCCCAAATCAAATAGCAGGCGATAATCGTCAAAACCCTGCGTGCTGGGTTGTGCATAGGTTGTATTGACCAAGGTGACTTGATTGTTCAGTTGGTACTTGTAGGTATAGTAGGTGTTGATTCGCCAGAGACGATTTGTTTCTTCATAGGAGACGAGGTTTTGCTTTTCCGTTTCGCGAAAAGCACCGAAGCCGACAGCGAATGAATAAACATCTTGCTGTTGTGCTACCAAGTACCGTGCGCCGCCCCCTGCAAGCACGCGTGAGGTCAAGTTATCGAACTCGTCTTCTTCCCATTGGGCGAAACCTTCCGCAGCCCACTTGTCGTCTAGGAGGTGTATCCAGCGGGCATGAATGAAGCTGTTGTCGGTGGTTTTCTTATCGAGTTTAGTGCCGTATTCACGGTCAAACAGCGCCATAAAAATTTCATCGTCTGCGCGATAAACAATTTTTGCACCGCCAGCATATGACTGTTCTTTTTGGTTTCCTGTTTTACCATTTAGCCCAATTTTCACTGCGCCAGAAAACCCGTTCTCCGGCAAATTGGGCCGCTCGTTCTCGATATTGGATATCGCCCAAACAGAATGTGTTAGCAAACACAAAGCCCCACCAATAAATAACGTCTTCACTCCAATGCTCCGTAGGATAAATGCGCGCAATTATAGCGGTGAGCTTCTACAGAGTTAAGGGGAGTTTTTGAGCGCGAGACCGAAAACAGCTATTCAGGTTTCTTATAAATAAACGAGTTAAGCGTTAAGCGGCCTCGAGTTGGATCTGGGTCAAAATCAAAGTCGGGTGCAATATCACCAGAGTGCAGAATATTGCCGGGGTATATCACCACGCGGTTAAACTGAGCGTCGATTTTTGCAATGCGTTCAAAATAATCGTTACTGCCATTCATGTAGGATTTTTTACCGTTTTGCAGAATTCCATCATCGATAACGGCTTGGTTATAAAACTCTATGGTGTCTTTGGTGACGACTTCCAGCCCCGTTTTTTTATGCCTATAGAGAGATGTACCGCCTTTGCTGTTATCGCACAAGTAATGCACGCAAGCTAAGTTGCCGCTTGTAAAGGAATCTATATGGGGAACACATTGCTTGGGTTCGAGTTTTTCCGGCGGAGTGTCAACGATGGAATAGTAAGCCTTGCCGCCCGCGATTTGTTCGGGGCGCAAACCAAAAATAGTAAAGAAGAGTCGCCCCAAGTGATGATGCACCGCATGCATGTAGAGCTCAGGTGCAATCATTCGTATGCCGGGGTAATAAGTATCAACACGATTGAAATCGTTTAGTCCCGCGCAATACTTCACCAGCCCTTCAGCATCTTCAACAAAATTATCGATGACCAGTAATGGCGTTTTGTCTCTTCCCACATAATAAGCTTTGTAAGCAAAATTGGGGTGCAGCTCTGGAATTAAACTTCGTGACATTATTGGCCTTTATTTTACTTATGTTCGAATCATCGTTCTGATTGAGCCGCTCATCAACACATTAAATCCCACAGTGGCTTTTCACAAAATCGCTGTGCAATGGCAATTGAGCTACACCGCGATTGATATTTTCTTCCAAGCTCTTTAAGAAGTTTTGCAAATCTCGTTGGCTCATGGTTTTGGTCAGGTGATGGTAATGGTCGGGCATAAGTCGCTGCCCAAGCATCACTTGAGTCCATGAGTCGATTCTAAAGAGTTCGCCATCGGCCTGATAGGCATGTCCTGTTTCTTTAAAGAGCTGTAAGCGGTGTGCCAGAGTAGAAGGAATCTCCATGTTCTTGCAGTAAGACCAGAAGGGCGTATCCTCGCGCTCAGTTGTTTTGTAGTGCAGCACAATGAAGTCGCGTAGCTGTTCCATTTCAATGCGGCTGATTTGGTTAAACTCATTCACAAATGATTCTTTAATACCATTGAACGGAAATAGCTGCATTAAGCGGCTTACCGCGATCATAATTAAATGAATACTGGTAGATTCGAGCGGCTCGATAAATCCACTTGAAAGGCCAATAGCAACACAATTTTTATTCCATGTTTTTTTGCGCCGGCCAGTCTGGAATTTAATAACTCGTGGTTCGATTAAGGTTTTACCCTCTATGCTCTCTAATAATGTTGTTCGAGCATCGTCGTCTGACAAGTAGCGGCTGCAGTAAACTAAACCGTTGCCAACACGGTGTTGCAGTGGAATTTTCCAACGCCAGCCGACATCGTGGGCAATTGAACGGGTATAGGGTACCGCAGGCCCCGTTGATTCTGTTTGTACGGCAATTGCGCGATCACAAGGTAGCCAGTGTGACCAGTCTTCGTATCCGGTTTTAAGTGTTTCTTCAATCAACAAGCCTCTAAAGCCTGTACAGTCGATAAAAAGATCACCTTCAATGACTTGCCCTGATTCAAGTCGCAGGCTTTTAATAAAGCCGGAAGTTGGGTCTTGTGCAACTTCAGCGACTTTACCCTCAATGCGTGTAGTACCTTTTGCTTCACTCATTTGTCGCAAGAATTTGGCGTAGCGCGTTGCATCGAGGTGGTAGGCGTAATTTAAATTAAAATTTTGAGCAGTTGAAAACTTTTTGGCTTGTGCAGCTTGGTGCTCGAAGCAATAAGTGCCAAAACTTTTGGCTATGCCTAATTCTTTTGCACGTAACCAGAAGTGGTGAAAATCACTCAGCCAAGTCTCTTTACCGGTTTGGCCGAATGCGTGAATATAGTTATCACCTTGAGCCCCCCAGTTTTCAAACATAATTCCTAATTTGAAAGTGGCTTCAGTGGCGCGCATAAAAACTTGTTCATCTATATCAAGTAATTTATGAAATGTTCGCATGGGAGGAATGGTTGCTTCACCGACGCCTATGGTGCCAATTTCATCGGACTCGATAAGCGTAATTTTAAGCAAGGAGCTAAATTTTTTTGAAATCGCAGCCGCAGCCATCCAGCCAGCAGTGCCTCCACCAACAATCACGACATTTTTGACTTCGGTATTCACGTGCTTTTTCCCAACAGTAGTATTAACGGTTCAGTTTTTGTAACAACATAGCGCGTAGTTTTCGCGCTGCGGCGTCATCAATTTCCCCTAAGTAACCTCTTGTTTCATTAGGTAGGAATTCGCCTGCTTGGGTATTGCTATCAAAAACGTAGTAGTTGAGTAGATGCTTCCAAGCTTGTTTTTCTTGCTCGGGTCTATCACGCATTGTTAGCAACGCGTGATAGATTACGTTCATTGCTTGTCCGCGGATCTTGGGGAATGTATTCCACCAATAATTAATGAGAATATTAAAAGAACTTAATGCCTCGACTTGGTGCCACCACATGCAGGGAATAAAAACCGCATCTCCTGGTTCAAGTTCTGCAATCTGACCGTGAGGAATCGCATCGCGGTATCGTGGATATTTTTCAAAATCTGGATTGTCAAAATCAACGAGAGTAATTGCGGGGCCACCTGGATTTAACTCGAGGGGGCCAGGATAAAGGTTTGCCACTTGATCCGGTGGGAACATGGTGAACTTACGTTTACCTGCAACACAACAAGCAATATTGCTTTGCGCATCATAATGGCAAGGCGAAAGAGTTCTTGTACCGATCCAGATTCCACGCAAGGGGTCAGCAAATTCCAAAGGGTGAGTTTTGAAATGATCTGCATTAAATGCCAAATCGTTTTCATCTTTCAGTTTTGGAAAAGAAATCTCAATAATATTGGATGCGATATATCGTAAAGGGGGATTATCGTTGTCGAGATTGCTAAGAATCTCATCCAATACGGTGTTTATATCAATTTTACGATTTTCAAAATTCAGTTTCGTAATTTCGGGATTGTAAGCTAGACGTTTAGTTCCCGGCTCGCCGAAATAGGCATAAGTAGGCTCGCCGCTGCAGTGAGATTTAAGTAAATCTACGGCAGTAGCAGGGGATTCCAAACCCGCTTTTACCAAAGGCCAGCTTTTTACCAAGCCTTTGAGGATAATAGGCTCGTTGGAGGTGTAAACGTAATCAGGTATTTGATCGGGAGTACATCCGTCCAACACTTTTGTTTTTTTTGTAATATTTGTTGTCATGGTGAAACCATTAGTTTGATAGCTTATAAGACTTTTTAAAACTAAAGTTTCGCACAATCACAATCGTGAATTCTTAATGTCGATCAAGTTTTTCATATTGTTTAAAGAGTTCAAAACTAAGAATGCACCTTCTAAAAAACCTGCCTTATTGAGCTTTTCTAAGTTAGCGGCACTCAAGGCGCTTAGCTTTTCACGGCTGATGGTGTAGTTTCCGGTTAACCGATGAATCTCCCCGTTATTAAGTTTCACTTCCAGAGCAACGGGTTCGATCAAATCTAACGCATTGTATGCATCAAACATATCGTCACTGATTGCGGAGCCTTGATAAATGCCTTGAAGAATACGGTTAATGTTTTCCAAATAGGGTGTGTTGCCGCCGAACTCTAAAAATACGTTTTGCCCTTCTTGAGTGTTAATGCGGGGGCTATCCATGTCTACCATCACAACAGGAGCATCTACTTCTCCACCTGTGGCAGATTGATCTTCAAAGCCAATTACAAAAGGTTCGCGACTAACGATTGCTGGAATGTAGCGGGCATTCCATTGATCACCATTTAAAAATAAGTTTTCACTCGGTGTAAGGCCCAGTAATGCCACAGATTGAAATTTTTGTGTCTCTGGGTTTTTTTGAAACAGTATTGGGTATTCGCGTTGGATATCAGCAAATTCGGTAGGAAAAGCCAGAACTGCGCCAACATTGTGGCCGAACTCTTTTGAGTATTTTTGTACGATTTTTAAATCTTTATGGGCAACATTGTTGAGAGGAAGGATATTGGTCATAAATGTCTCGTCTGTGTTTTGCTTGTCGTTATAAGTGCTGAATAAAGCATTAGCATTTTGTTCACGAATGTAACGCTATTTAAATCGGTCTGCAATAAAAGAAAAAAGCCGCTGAAATCAGCGGCTTTTTTCTTCAAGAGCTTATTACTTTCTAAATAATTAGAAGTTGTAACGAGCGCCCAAGGTGTAACGTGGACCCAAGTCAATCATGTACTCAACCATTTCGTAAGTACGGCCATGATCACGACGGTCTTCACCGGTCAAGTTCAAGCCTTCCAAAGAAACAGTCAAGTTGTCATTGATTGCGTAGCTGATGTTAGCATCGATTTGGCTATATGCTTCAGTGTAAACAGGGTTTCTGTAACTGCCCTGGCTAGCACTGCGCAAGAACTCACCGCGCCAGTTGTAGGCGATACGAGCTTGCAAACCGTCTTTCTCAAAGATACCAACCAAGTTAGCTGTGTCACTCAAGCCCAACAAGGCGAATTGAGATTCGGTTGGATCCATATCATTAATGTAGTGAACATCACCGCGAACGATGGTGTAGTTAGCTTGGATACCAAAGCCAGAGTCACCGAAGAAGTGTTGTGCGGCGAATTCAGCACCGTACAACTTGGCTTCTCTGTTGTTTACTGGTTGGCTTACTAACCACTTGGATACCGGGTCGTCAGCACGTGGGACAAGGTCATACTTGGTAGCAAAAGCAATTGCTTGATCTGCTGAACCGTCGTAGTTCGCCGCGCCGCCAGTCCAAGTGCGTACAACACCTGCGGAGTCTTTGCCTTGGAATGTGCCTGGGTTATCGATCATAGTCATCATTACGAACAGACTAGTATCATCAACAGCTTTATTGGCTGCTTTGAGAGCGGCAATGGCTGCTTTCACTCGAGGTGCGTCACCGCTAGTTTGGTCTTTGATTCCAAACAACTCTTTTGATACTTTTTCTGTACCGATGAAGTTGCTTACGCGCTTCTCAAATACACCGGCAGACAAGTAGCTTGAATCTGCATAGTACCATTCAATAGACACATCGAAGTTATTCGATTGCAATGGCAGCAATTGTGGGTTTTGCGAGTTAGCAACACGGATCGCACCGTTAGCAGTTGAGCCACCACCTGAACCGTAACCGCCTACAGATGCACTCAAGTTACCGTATGGCGCGCGTGCGATAGTTTGGCTAGCAGAGATACGAGCTTTCAAGTCATCGCGTAATGAAATGTCAAAGTCGAAGCTTGGGAGCAAGTTGTCGTAGCTAGCTGATTGGCTGAAATTTACGACCGCGTTGTCACCGTAGAAGGTCGCGAAGTCGTTGTTGTCTTGCCATTCTAAGTATTTAGGTGGTTGTACCAATGAAGATGAATCAACATCGGTAGTTTCATAGCGCATGCCAACCAAGAAATTGGTTTTCATGCCGCCCAACTCACCCTCAACACCTACTTGGATATAAGCAGATTGAACATCTTCCGCGAGCTTGTCATTGGTGGTGAATGGAGTTTGAATACAGAAGCAGTAACCTGGGTTCTTTGGCTTGTATAGATTAACAAGGTATTCCGCCATTTCCTCGGCATTACCTTTGTAGCCGCCTTGGTAAGAGCCGCCAGTTTTTAAGCTGTCGAAGTTTGCCAAGTTGAATGGAGTGATCATGTTGGCAGGAATATCGCCTACGTTAGCAATACCCCAGTCACCCATTGCCATGTAGCGTGATGAGCTACTGTTTGTTGATTCCATTTCACGTGACTGAACGCCGAAATCGAAGTGACCATCGTCAAACTTGTAAGTACCATCAATTCTGTACTCGTCAACTTTTGAAATTTGGTCGCTGTAGCCTAGACGCACTGGTTGAGAACCTAAGTCGCCCGCATCGTCTTTGCCGTTTTTGTTACCATATTTAGTGGTTTCAAATACTGCATTGAATAATGGAGTTTCGTTGCGGAAATCCAATGAGTGAGAGATTTGGGTTGGTGTGCCCATTGATACCGCGATATCGTTAGAACCGCTCTTACCGCCATCTGGCAAACTCTCTGCTTTAGAGTTGTGTGCGTCGAAGGTCAGTTTCAATGCGTCAGTCACTTGGAAGTCAACGTTCAAGCCGACTGATTTCAAGGTGGTTTCTTGCGCGCGGTATTGTTGCTCGTAACCTTGGTCACGTGGACCAGCAGTTTCATGGATATAAACTGGGGTTGCCACAGATGTGCTGTTATTAAAAATCACTTCATCAATAGAGGTGTTGTTCGCTAACCAGCTGGTAGTTTCACCACGACGCTCTTCAAGGTTGTTTTTGGCGTAGGTGTAATCCAAAGTACCGGTGATTTTGTCAGATGGAGCCCACTGCAAGGTCAACTGAGCATTATCACGAGTACGTGTGTTGTCAGAGAAAGCGTAACGCAAGTCGTTTGGGCGGCCATATAGCTGGTCTTTTGCTGGTTTGTTAGTTACTTTTGCGCCTTTAGCAAATGAGAAAAGACCTTTGGAGTTGTCAGTAAGGGCTTCGTCAGTCCACTTCTGAATGTTCCATTGGTTAACAGTAATGTCGCTAGAGCCAGAATCGCGTTGTTGATGGCTGGCAGTTAAGCCAACACCCCAGCCAGCATCGGTATCTGAGAAACTTACCAAGCCAGAAATTTCTGGAGTTACGTCATCACCAATACGATTGGTGCTGTCAGAGAGAGCTTTACCGCCGATAGACGCTTTGAATCCATCTTTATCAAGTGGTTTTGCAGTTTTAATGTTTACAGATGCACCGATACCACCGGTTGCAACGCTTGCGCGACCGGTTTTGTATACTTCTACGCCGCTTACGCTTTCAGATGCGAGGTTAGAGAAGTCAAATGCACGTGATACACCGAAACCACCAGCGCCAGGGAAAATACTTGCTGCTGGCAATACACGGCCGTTCAAGGTAACCATGTTGTTGTCGCCGCCGAAGCCACGCACAGTAATTCTTGAACCTTCACCATTGGTACGGTCGATAGAAACACCAGTAATACGTTGCATAGATTCTGCAAGGTTGGTGTCAGGGAATTTACCCATGTCTTCCGCGTTGATCGCATCTACAACACCGATTGCGTCGCGTTTGATATCCATTGCAGCTTGCAAAGAAGCCTTGATACCGGTTACTACGATTTCTTCAGCGTCGTCTTGGGCGTAAGCCATTGAACCCGCTGTTAAGGAAATGATTGATGCTACCGCTGCTGTTAGTGGTCGTACTCTGAAGTTTTTTTGTAAAGTGTTAAGCATAAGACTATGCCTCCAGTGATTGTTATTAGATTAAAAGCCACTGACCTCGTGGCTTTAAACTGTTCCTGTTGACCGGTCTAGTGGTCAAGCAAGAAGTAAGGCTCCAATTGGATTGTGCAGGTGGATTGGAACCTTACTACCTGAACACCCCCTTCTGCGAGTTGGCATTCAAAGTTCTTTTTGAGCATGATTTTTTGATATTGACCTTCTGCTCATCTCACTTCCCTTCTATTTATCTAATAGAAATTCTCTCTGCGCCTGGCAGCGCAACAAGTAATGTGGTCTTTAGGTTGAGTGACCTTTCTATTACTTGGGTAAGTTCTGATATGGTCATTGATACTATAACTGTAGGTAGGTGTCAATAACAAAACCAGTAAATTCGGATCGCTTCTAGAGTTGCGAAAGAAGCGAAACGCGTAAAACGAACACTTTTTCAAATACAAAATTATTTTTGCGTACAAAATAAGCTGGGTGTTATGCAGAGCTAGTGTATTTCAAATTAATGAGGAATGCGACAAGAATCTGAAGAAAAAAGAGCACCCAAAATGGGTGCTCCAAATGCCCGGAGGCTCTCCATTACATAACAGTTGCCTGAAAATCAAGAACGAGGTTCAGAGCATCTGATGCACCTTCATACTAAGAGTGAAATTTTTTATTGTCAATATGACTATAACAATAAAATGCGGTGCTTTTGTTTTGCTGGTGAATATGTTTTATCGCGTAAAAATTACAGTGTCGCACGGATAACTTTTTTTGATTTCAGGAAAAAATATTGCTCTTGTTTGGTGTGTGAGTGTGTGAAAGTTTGCCTTGTATTAATACACATCCCGTAGGTAGCGCTTATCCATATTTAATTTGCGAATGTAGTTTGCTGTTTCTGCTTCGTCGAATTGTCCGTATTTTTGGATGATATCTCGCAATGCGTTATCCACATCTTTTGCCATGCGGCTTGCGTCGCCACACACGTAAAAATATCCGCCTTCATCGTTAATCCAATGCCAAATTTTTTCGCCGTTTTCGCGCATGCGATCTTGCACGTAGATTTTTTGTTGCTGGTCGCGTGAGAAGGCGAGGCTTAATTCGGTGAGCACGCCTTGCTTTTGGAATTCTTCTAATTCGTCTTTGTAATAAAAATCGGTTGCGGCGTGTTGCTCGCCGAAGAACAACCAGTTTTTACCGGTGTCACCACGTGCACGGCGTTCTTGCAAGAAGCTGCGGAAAGGTGCAACGCCGGTGCCGGGGCCGACCATCATTATTGGTAAATTGCCGTCAGCGGGTACGCGGAAATTTTTATTGCCTTGAATAAAAATGGGGATGTCTACGCCGTCTGCGCGATCTGCTATAAAGGTTGAGCTAACGCCTTTGCGAATTTTTTTGCCGTTAAAGAATCTTTCATAGCGCACCGCAGAAACGGTTAAGTGAACTTGCTGTGCGTGTTCTTTTGAGCTTGATGCAATTGAATATAAACGCGGTTGAATGCGTTTCAATAGCGGCATAAATTCATCCACACTGCAGCGAATGGGGAATTCATGAATAACATCCACTAATTGACGGCCGTACAACCAATTTTGTAAATCGGCTTTTTTATCTGCATGTAAAAGTGCAGTTAATTCTTTGCTTCCTGAACGCTGCGCAATAAATTGCAGAGCTTCGTTGCTTGGGCGACAAATTTCAAAATTGTGTTGCAGTGCTTCGCGCAGTGGTTTTTCGTTGGAGTCCACAATGACTGGCGCTTCTCGGTTTACATTGAGCGCGACCACCAATTCATTAATAAGATCTGGGCAGTTTTGTGGCCATACGCCAAGCGCATCGCCAGCTTCGTAACTCGGGCCGCCTGCTTGGTTACCGAGCGCGCCTAAATCAAAACCAAATTGACGCGTGTCTTTTGTTTTGCTGCCAGTGTTTAAGCGATTGTTGATTACCAAACGTGATAAATAGGGATTGTTTTTTGTGAAACCGCCTTCGGCTTTTTTCGCGCTGCTAGTTGTTGTGGTGGCCATACTGGATGAAGCCTCTGTGGGCAAATATGCTTTGAGTGCTTCATTGAGTTTAGTAAACCATTCGTTGGATGGTGCATCAAAATCCGTATCGCAATCCACTCGTTCGGTAAGCGGCTTCGCGCCCAGCGCTTGCAAGCGCGCAAATAATTTTTTGCCATGGCCGCAGAATTGATCGTAGTTGGAATCGCCCAGTGCGAGCAGTGCGAAATCTAAATGCGCGAGGTTGGGAGCAGAGTCGCTGCTGAGTTGTCCCCAGAAATCGCCGCCGCTATCGGGTGCATCGCCATCGCCAAAGGTACTGGTGATAAAAATAGCGTGTTTATCTTGTGCGAGTTTTTCTACGCTGTAGTCGTTCATCGCTTGCAAATTAATTGCCCAGCTGCCGCTTAATTGCGCTGCGAATTTTTCTGCGAGTGCTTCGGCGTTGCCGGTTTGCGATGCCCATAAAATATTGAGTACGGGTTTGGTTTGTGCATCGTTTGCGCTTACGACTATCGGTAGAGTTCTACTAAATAATCCCGCGAGCAAACCATTTACATAAACGCTATTGGCGGGGCTTACGGGGCAATCGATCGGTAACGTCGGCACGGCGTTGATATGTTTTGCACTGGCAGTTAATCCGCCGATAAAGCCACTTAAAAAAGTTTTTTCGTCCACCGAAAGTTCGGGCGCGACTACGGCTTTTAAACCGAGTGTGCTGGCGAAAGTGTCGATCAAGGTCATGCTGGCTTCCTCGCTCAAGGCGGCAAAGGCCATGCTGGTTTGAGCGGAATTTTTGTGCGTTAAACTCTCGTGTTGTGTTTGCGAATCGTCAGCAAAGACTTCTACACGTTTGAGCGTAACTGCACACACTTTTAATTCAGGTTGTTGCGAAATAGCATCTACAGCGTCACTAGTGACGGCATTGATCGCAAGATTTTCGCCGTAAATATCGTTCCAGTGAAAGGGCGCAAAGCAGGCGCCGGGCAGAACGCGGTCGGTCACTATTGCCGGTAAAATCGCGTAGCCACGGCGCGAGCGCACTTCTACTTTGTCTTTGGTGTTAATGCCCAATTCGGCGGCATCTTCGGGGTGGATCTCGACAAAGGGCGCGGGGTTTAATTTATTGAGCGTGGCGATTTTGCCCGTCTTGGTCATGGTGTGCCATTGGTGTTGCAGGCGGCCGGTGTTCAAGATGAACGGGTAATCGCCATCGGGCATTTCCACGGCGTCCACATGAGGGCGGGCGAAGAAGTTGGCTTTGCCGGAATCGGTGGCAAACAGGATTTTGGGTTGACTGCCATCCTCACTGATTTTAAGCGTTTGATTGATGCCGGTATTCAAATAGCGAATCGGGTTGCGGTCGCTCGCGGCCTCATCGGCGCACGGCCATTGAATGGATTTTTTACGCAAGCGCTTGTAGCTTACGCCGCGCAAATCGTAGCCGGTTTTGGGGTTGTAGCTGCGTTTGATTTCTTCGAAAACTTCTTCTGCAGAGTTAAAACTAAAGCCATCGGCATAGCCCATTTCGCAGGCGACTTTTGCGATTATTTCCCAATCTGCCATGGCTTCGCCGGGTGGCGGCAACGCTTCTTGCATCAGCGTGAGGTTGCGTTCGGAGTTGATCATCACGCCTTCGGCTTCGGCCCAAAGTGCGCCGGGTAAGAGGATGTCAGCGTAGCGGTTGGTTTCGGTATCTAGGAAGGCGTCTTGCGCGATCACCAGCTCCGCTTTTTGTAAGCCGTCGATCACGATTTTACGGTTGGGAACGCTGGCGACGGGATTGGTGCAAATCACCCAGCAGGCTTTGATCTCGCCCGCGGCCATGCGCTCAAACATATCTACGGTGCCTTTGCCGACTTTGGTGCTGATGCTGCCGCGCGGAATGCCCCACATGTCTTCTATAAATACACGGTCGGGTTCGGCGAGTAAGGTGCGCTGGCCGGGTAGGCCAGGCCCCATATAGCCCATTTCTCTGCCGCCCATGGCGTTGGGTTGGCCGGTGAGCGAGAAGGGGCCGCTGCCCAGTTGGCAAATTTTGCCGGTGGCCAAATGCAGGTTGCAGATGGCGTTGGTGTTCCAAGTGCCGTGGGTGGACTGGTTTAAACCCATGGTCCAGCAGGTTATGAAATTCTTGGCTTCGCCGATCATCTTGGCGGTTTTGCGAATATCGTCTTCGGGAATACCCGTTATAGCCGCGACTTTGGCGGGTGTGTAGTCCGCCAAAAACTCCGGCATCGCCTCCCAACCTTGGGTGAAATGGGCGATAAAGTCGGAATCGGTATGGTCGTTTTCGACGAGCAGATGTAACAGGCCGTTCAACAGCGCCAAATCGGTGCCGGATTTGATCTGCATAAATAGGTCGGATTTTTCCGCCGTCAACGTGCGGCGTGGATCAACCACAATCAGCTTCGCGCCCGCTTTGATGCGATCCATCATGCGTAAATAAAGGATAGGGTGGCAGTCCGCCATATTGGCGCCGATTACGAAGAACAAATCGGTGTGCTCAAAGTCTTGGTAGGAACCGGGTGGGGCATCGGAGCCGAGCGATAACTTGTAACCCGCACCTGCACTGGCCATGCATAAGCGCGAGTTGGATTCGATATTGTTGGTGCGCACAAAACCTTTGGCGAGTTTGTTGACCAAGTATTGGGATTCAATGGACATTTGCCCGGAAGCGTAGAAAGAGAGGGCATCCGGCCCGTGTTCATCCAGAATTGCCTTCAGGCGTTTGGCAGTGGTTTTGATGGCATCGCCCATTGGGGTTTGTACGGATTGTGCGGCGCGGTCTGGGCGCACAAAGGCAGCTTCCATTCGGCCAGAATCGCGTAGCGCTTGGGCACTGGTTTGGCCTTTGGTGCACAGGCGGCCGAAATTGGTGGGGTGATTTTTATCGCCGCTGACTTTGAGGATTTTTTTGCCATCGGTTTCCAGCAACATGCCGCAGCCTACGCCGCAGTAAGGGCAGACTGATGAAACCGTTTTGGTGACAGAAGGATTTAAAAGATTGGAAGGCATAAATACGAAACTCCGGATTGTCAGGAGTTTTGCAAGTGGTATGCCACAGGGGGAAAATCAGCGTAAAAGTCTTTATATTGAGGGATTTCCGGAGAAATAGCGGGGTTTGCTGCTTGCCAACTTGCGTAAAGGCGAAATCTTTAGTGAATTTGTGGTAGTTCGTGGTGCAAAAAAAGTGAGCTGGTCACGGTTTGGTTATTTTTAGGGGCAATTTACGTTGTTAAGTATTTGCGTTTATGAGGCTCTTGCGGATTTTTTATGAGCCTTTCTGGTGCAAAGATGATGTTTCTGAAGTGCTATGAGCTGTCATTGCCAGGGCTGTCAGTTGCCTTAGCTCTTATCACACACTAAGCTTGCGGCCTTTCAAAAACAGAGTCTGCTTATCATGTTAAAAGTACGAATTCTTGCGGCTCTCATGGCCATTGTATTGACCCTGCTGACCATATGGGTTTTGCCAAAAATCGTTTATGCCTACACCACCTTTATGGACGGACTAACGGCTGATCAGAAGACTACCTATAGCCTTGCTCAAGCTGCGCTCGGGGCTGCTTTAGGTGGCTATGGTTGGTGGTTATGGAAAAAGGCTAAAGCGAAAAAGCAACGCGGCGAGGATCGTTAAAACGAAAGGCTTGCGACTGCTGAGCCGCAAGCCGATTTATCAGTGAGAATGAGGTTTCACCCTAAGGAGAGTTCCGTCTACGCTGG
The DNA here is from genome assembly GCA_964581625.1 of uncultured Cellvibrionaceae bacterium. Classification (GTDB taxonomy): domain Bacteria; phylum Pseudomonadota; class Gammaproteobacteria; order Pseudomonadales; family Cellvibrionaceae; genus Cellvibrio. The sequence goes on along the minus strand of CAZOPE010000005.1, from coordinate 64,423 downwards.
TGACTTCTACTAGGTTTTCGGCCTCTACAGGCTCAAGGCTTGCGCTGTCCAAACGAGCCATCCATTCCACACCGGAATAGCTTACACGCCCTTCGATTTGGCTAATGCGAGCCGTCACCAATAACACTTTTCCCACCATATCGCTGCTGGTCTCTGGGCCCGCTTCCTTGTTTTGTAGCTTTTTCAGTGGCCCCCATAAAAGTGCGGCGCTGGATACAGATAAGCCTGCGAGCAAAACTATGGCGACACTGAAGGCGTGTACCAGCCCAAGCGATATAAAAACACCGGTGAGCAGGCTGCCTAAGGCAACAAACAACAGTGGGCCGCTTATGCCGAGCAGCGCCAATTCAATCAATAAGCAAATTCCTGCCAGGGCGTAGAAAAAGTAATCCTGATGCTGCGAGAAATAATCAATCATGGCATTGCTCCTAATTACAAATTGCTGGGCTTAAGCATGGTTGATTGTTGATGACACTGCTAAGGCTTGCGCAACCGTGCTCGCGACGTTATCGCCAGTTCTGCCATCACTCAAAACAATCGTGCCTTCTTTCGCAATAGCTTTGTGCGCGTCAATGGTGCTTTGTGCGAGTTTGAAATTAACCGCAACGCGCCCGTTGGGAGTGGCAGCAGCATCACCGACGGTTTGTAGTGCTTCTGCATCGGCAATTGCAACCAGTTTGATCGCACCCGCTTTACCTTCTGCTTCGAGAATTTGTGATTCTTTGCTGGCCATAGCGGCGAGAACTTGTTGTTCTTTTGCTGCTTCTGCTTCCAAAACGATAGAGGCTTTATGGCCTTCTGCTTTGGCAATTGCAGCAGCTTTTTCGCCTTCTGCGGTCAAAATTGCAGAGCGTTTTTGGCGTTCTGCAGACATTTGTCTTTCCATGTCTTCTTTAATCGATGCAGGGATGGTGATTTCCAACAATTCAAAACGCAATACGATAATGCCCCAAGGTTGGGTTGCTTCCAGCATGGCTTTTTGAATTTCGGCATTAATCGCGGCGCGGTTTTGGAAACACTCATCAAGTTCCATGGTGCCTATCGCGTTACGCATAGAAGTCATTGCCAGTTGAGTGGTGGCAAGTTTGTAATCGGTGATGTTGTTGGTTGCCGCCGCTGCGTCGATCACTTTAATAAAAAGCACGCCATCAATCATAAGCGCGACGTTATCTTTGGTGATGGCCGATTGATGCGGCACTACCAAGGTTTGTTCTTTAAGGTTGCGGTCAGCTGCAATCGAATCAAAAAAGGGAACAATCCAGTTCAAGCCGGAGCTAAGAGTGCGCGTGTATTTCCCCATGCGATAGATCACATAACCGCGGTTTTGCGGTACGAAATGAACGCCCTTTTTTAATGTAAACAGCAAAACAGCGGCGATCCAAAATGTTGGGTTGGAGAGAAATGAAAAGAGCGAATCCATAATGAGTATCCTTTGTCATTTTTAAGGTTATAAATGCGTGGAATGGAAATTACATGCTGCAATCTACATGAATATTGCAACATCCATGTGGCGCGAGAATATCGGGATTTAAGTGCCCGTGGCAAGCGAGATGAGACGGTAATTGATGAACTGATTTACCGTTAGCTCCAAGGCACATTTTCTGCCGGTCAGAAATAACGCGCTGCGTTAAAGTGCGAGGACAAGTTTGTCGCCCTTGGCGCGCGAGACGCACACGCACATCAAACCTTGTGCTTTTTGTGCATCACTCAAAACATGGTCGCGATGTTCTGCTTCGCCAGCGAGCACTTTGATGGCACAGGTTCCGCAATCCCCAACGCAACAATCGAAACGAGTATCAACTCCTGCACTGCGCAAGGCGTGTAGAAGAGATTGGTTTGCGTCTACGGCGATTAGTTTGTTGGTGTAAGCGAGTTCTAGGAGAACAGGTTTATCTTTTTCCTCGGCTACTCCATAAAAATACTCCAATTGAATTCGGTCTTTTTGTATTCCCAGCAAACGCGCGCTCGTTTCTATATCGTTAAGCAATGCTGTAGAACCGCTGGCGTAAATGAGAGTGTTGCTGTGTGAGTTCGCCAGTATATTCATCACATCGATATTTTTTTCTTCGTTGGCAGCGTAGCAAATTAATTGGCGAGGAAATGTGTGTTCCAATTCGTCCAAAAAGGGCATATCAGCTTTGCTTGTGCCAACGTAATGCAATGAAAATCTACGGCCTCTCAATTCCAAGGTATATGCGATAGATTTAATCGGTGCGATCCCCATTCCTTCGGCAATTAAAACAGCAGGGCTGGAATCTGCATGCAAATGAAAATTGTTAGTAGGCAGGCGGCACTCGATGCGAGTGCCGGGATGCAGGTGATTAAAAATAAAGTGCGAGGCGCTGCCTTCGTCTTCTAAGGCAACGGCGATTTCGTAAAAATCGCGTTGCGCGGGGTTGCTGCTAATTGCATATTGTGCAGTTTGCTTTTTGCCCAGACAGTCTTCTAGCTGCAGCTCAATGTGCGAGCCCGCTGTAATCAACGGCAGCTCGTTACCCGATGCATCACCTAACTCGTAAGCGCGAATGCGCGGAGCAAGCTCACGCACATTCCGGGTAACTAAGCGTAGCGTTTTTGATTCCTGCATCATGGTTGTTTACTGGCTTTCTTATCGGCTTTTTCTTTTAGAGCTTTATCCCGTTCGCTATCAATTTCTTGCTTAAGCGCCCTAACGGATTGCTCAAATTCCGGAATGCTGCGGTCACGGCTAAAGCGCATGGCTGGGGGTAATGTCTCGCTCATGTACAATTCATCGGCAAGCTTATTGGTCGTTTGATAATTGTGAAGTAATTTCAAACCCGAAATTGTTAGCACCGAACAAATGCATATCCATTTAATTAGAGAGCGTTTGCGTGTGATTAAACGCAAATGGTAATAGATAATGGAGCATATAATCACAACAGCTATGTGGCCTTTATAAAGAATTGGTGTTTCCCACGATAAGGAGAAGCCCAAAAATGTATAAACGTATTCGGCGAGCTGTGCGACAAGCAAACCGCAGCACAGAATAAATAAGTGCCGGTTGAAATTGGCGGCGCCACCAAATACTCGGTTAGCCAAAGCCCATACGCCCGACCAAACGGCGCTGGCAATTAGCCATGGGAAAATGCCCATGATGTAATCGCTGGCTTTATTGTCGTTAATATCATTTATCCAAGTTTCGGATAAGGATAGCGCGCAAATAATGAAGGCCGCGCTTGCAAGTAGCCACCATTCATTCCAATGACTTCCTGCTGAATCACTCGCTTCTTCGGTGACGACATAGTTGCTGTCCCGCACTCGTATTTGTGTATGGCCTAAGCCCGCGATTGTGTTGCCGTTGATGTGCAATTGCGTGAAGCGTTTACCTTTTAATGTTATGCCATTGCGGCTGCCCAAATCGCGCAGGCTGAGCATGCCGTTTTCGCTTGTTTCAATCAGCGCATGTTCAGCGGCAACTTTGTCATCATCCAAAATAATATCGTTGGTGTAGCCACGCCCGATGCGAATGGGCAGGCTCGAAAATTTATGGCGTGCTTGTACGTCGCCATTTGCATTAAGAATTTCCACAAAATAAAAGAGGCTCATGATTATTTAGCCTCCTTTGATGATGGCACTGTTTTCGTTTTTGAGAAGCCAGCGAGAAATTGCGAAAGCATTTTTTGGCCGTTTTCGAAAGACACACCATCCACATCCAAGCGGCTTTGTAAATTCATAGAAGGTTCGTCGGTGCTTGAGGTGAACAAAATAAAGTCATAAAGCCCCGCAAATTTTTTGTACGCCTGAACGCATACTACGGCGCGGCCACTGAAATTTTCTTTGGCGATAAAATCTTCAGTACAACGCGGCGTGGTTAGGTCTTCATCTTTGATATTGCTGTTAACGCGGTTGTTAAATGATTTGCCAACAAGGTTGGCAAAACGAAGGGAGTTCAATTGATCGGTTTGCACAAATTTATGGTTTATGGACAATTGCCCTGTTTGCAAATCATTGGATACGAAAATCTCTGACTCCATGCGGCAGTTAATCTGGTCTGTCTTGTAAGTTTTTTCGCGTTTTGAATCAGAGTTTCCCCAGCAGCGTACCTGTTCAGATTCGCGCACGGGAACTGCGTAAGGGCCCACATTTTTTGAGGTAAGTGGCGTAGCCAAAAGCGTGTTCACCATGATGCTTTGATGGGCGAGTAATTGCTCACCAATAATGGCTTTAAAATCGGTTGGTGGTTTGGTATCGGAAGTAATACTCGCCACCAGCTTTTGCGCAAAAATGGCGGGCACCAAAAAGCTCACCAGCTCGCCATCACGTCTGTGCGCCACGTTTACGCCCGCCACTTGACCATTGGCTTTCACATTGGGACCACCGCTCATGCCGGGGTTTACGGGGCCGGTAAACATAATTTGATCGCTAAAACCGCGGTGACTTAAACCGTTGTATGTCCCCTCTGAAATAAAGAATCCCAAATCGAGGGGGTTGCCTAGGGAATAGAGGTGCTCGCCCTGCTGAAGTGGTGCTGGCGGGTCAATCAATTTAAAAAAGCCGGTGCCTTGGCGGTTAACGCGCACAACGGCTAAGTCGTGTTGTACATCTACCGCCAGCAACTCTATATCACCGCTCTTGCCTTGAGTGTCTTTAAATTCTCCAAGATAGGTTTCGGGTTCCAACGCAATTTGCGATACCACGTGAAAGTTGGTGATGACCAAATTGCTCGTTCCAATTAAAAAACCAGAACCGACCGCGGATTGGCTGTGGCCATTCTTGAGTAATACGCGAATTTGCAGCAAATCACTCTGTGCGGCTGCGTAGAGTTCTTGGGCGGTGGAGGAGGGGGGATTGGCTGGCACATCTGCCTCCTTCGCTAAAGTTGCAGGCGCGGATGAGCTCGAATCAGCCAAGGCAGGAAGACATAGACAAGCAAGTAACAGCGTGAAGCGCGCGGAAATCATAGGGTTCCTTTTTAAAACAGCAGGGTCAAAATAGCACAGGTCAAAGCAGCACGAACAATCAACGACACTATTGAATAATCGGCGGTGCCAGTATGCCCAGACTAACTCGGCATAGCTACCTTAACCCAGCAGAGCTACTTTAACCGGGCAAAGCCAGCTTGCACTGCAGTTATAGGCGGCGCGCTAAATTCTCGATGTCCCTTGTGATACGCACCAACTCCGGTAATGCTAGTCGCCAGCAGTTGGCCGAATAAAAATAAGCTCCAGCTGAATCCAAACTAGCTCAGGCTGTGTCTATAGCGTTAATCATTGTTGCTAGCGATTGCAGAAACCCGATTTAACACCTTATTCAAACGAGTGATTTTATGAAAATGTCTCATGTGGCTCATAAAACTATACGCACCTTGGCGATTGTTGGCCTATTGCTAATGCCGTTTTCGCTCAGCAATGCTGCCGAACTAGTAGGTAAACCGGTTCCGGTTGGCGGTGGCTCTGCCGCCAGCGTGGCATCGGACACAGCGTCGTCAGCGCCTGTGCCGCCAGAGGCGCCTAGTCCATCGGATATTCAATCGGCACAGCAGGATGTCCATCAAGCCATGGAGGACATGCGCCGTGATTTCCATCAGGATTTCGGCTCTGGTTTTGATCGATTTGATGAGGACTCAACCATGATTATTCCGATACTGGTCTTGTCTCTTTTATTTGGTGGCCCGGTTCTTTTGATTATCGTCTTGGCCTTGCTGCATTACCGTAATAAAGCGCGTCGCCAACAAAACATCAACGCCAATATCGATAAGCTGCTGGCTGCAGGCAGGGATATTCCCGTAGAGCTACTGCTTGGAGAAGAACCTGCGGCTGTTAAACGTACGGTGGCAGGGGAGGTGACTGTATATCATGGTGCGGATGAAAATATGCGTAAAGGCGTGCGCAACATAGGCTTGGGCGCAGGCTGGCTAATCTTTTTGACCATTATGTTTGGCATCAAGATTGGTGCTTTTGGGTTTGTTTTTATCGGACTTGGCATTTCCCAGGTGGTGATATGGAAACTATCTAGCCCAAATCCCGTTAGCAATCACCCAACAGCTGATGTAAACCGGGTTCAGGACTAATTTGAATGTCAGTTCCCGATCAGGAATTGATTGCGCGCGTGGTCGCTAAGAAAGACCAGCATGCGTTTTCGCAGCTGGTTTTGCGCTACCAATCGCAGTTGCGCTCATGGGCCCGTCGCTTATGCGATGGTGATGCCCATTTGGCCGACGATTTAGCGCAAGAAACTTTCATTAAAGCCTACGCGGCTTTAGGTGCTTTTCGCGCAGAAGCCAAGTTCTCAACGTGGCTATACCGCATTGCCTTCAATATTGCCGCCAATCGCTGGCGCGGTAAGAAAATTCAATGGTGCGAGTTGGATGATAACGAGGATATAGAAGCCGAATTGTGCGAACTCAAACAATTCGACGCCAAACGTGATGTAGAAGCCGCCATGCAGCATCTTTCTGCTGCCCAGCAGCTCGCAATCAGGCTATGCTTTGAAGACGGGTTTTCTCATGATGAAGCGGCGAGTATTATGGGCGTACCTCTAGGCACCTTAAAAACCCATGTCTCTCGCGGTAAACAAAAATTGCAAACACTGTTGGCGTCCTGGAGTCAGGTAGCATGATGAAACAAGATCCCCATTTCTCCGAAGATGAGCAATTTGAAAATTTCTTAAGCGCGCAGCTTAAGCAATCGCAACCCTATTTGATGGATGATAATTTCTCTGCGCAGGTGATGGCTAAGTTACCAGCGAAGAAAAAATTGTCGGTGTGGCAAGAGCGCTTAATTATTGCGTTGCCCTTAGTGGTTATTAGTTTGCTGGTGCTCAGCCAATTTTCGTTGTTGGCTGTTGGCGTGAAGCTGTACACATTTTTGGTTGCTGTGGATGTCGCAAGTTTGCTTAATATGGGTTTGGTTGTCTCTGCGCTTGCTTTGAGTGGCGCCTCTTACTGGTTTGCCAAGCAAGCCAAGTTGATGTAACTAAAAAATTCTCCCCATGTAAAAAGCCCCGCAGTTGCGGGGCTTTTTACATGGGGAGATCTAATAAATTATTTCGCTTTTAAACCCTTACCGGTTGCAGCCCAATAAATGCCGCCGTACACATGCTCCAAAAATAGTGTGTCGGAATAATCTGCGGCCGTATGACCCAGTGCGGTATAGAAAGAGCGGCCGCCATCGTATTGATGGTACCAGGCAATGGGGTGGAATTTGCCCATCCCTTTACCTTGTTTCACTTTCCAATCGGTAACAGGATCATAAGTTTTTTCATCAGCCGCCAAAATATAATTTAAGCCTTTAGTATTCTCTGGGCCAAATTCATACCACTCTTCTGTCCACAACAGGCGATCTGGCATACGCTCCAAACCGGGAAATTTGCGGTCAGTGACTTGCAGCTCCGCGGTTTGAATAACTGGGTGAATGTGGAAGCTACGGCCAACCAACTTGGTGTACCACTCCCACTTGTATTCAGTATCAGACGCGCTGTGAATTCCCACAAAACCCTTACCTGATTTAATGAAGCGCTCCATGGCGGCTTTTTGCTCTGCGTTCAGAAGGTCACCCGTTGTGGAGAGGAAAACGATCGCTTGGAATTTTTCCAAGTTTTTATCGTTGAATACAGCGGGGTCTTCCTGCCAATCCAATTTGAAAAAATGTTTATCAGCCAGTTGGCGCATGGCAGCAACACCTTCCAATTGCGATTGGTGGTGAAATCCTTGGGTCATGGTGAAGAGTAAAACATTAAATTGCTCTGCATAGCTGCTGAGGCTAACGCCCAGCAGGCAAATGCAGAGGGAAAATTTTGATAAGGTACGTTTCAACATACTCAACCTCGTTATTGGAATTTATGGAAATTAAAGCCGCCGATAGACTATAGCAGTCCAAGTATGCATGCGGATAATTTTTGTAAAGTGAAGACGATGGTAGGGTTCAGCTTTCGATTTGACGGAAGGGTTATTCGGCTCAGGCGCAAATTAGTACAAAAAAAGAGAATGTGTTTCTCTCAATATGGCGTATATCAAACAATGGTTTGAATTTAGACTTTGTTTGCACGGTTGCTTGGGGATTTTACCCCGTGGTTATAACGTTGCAGCAATGATAAAACTCAAATGAGGTTGATATAAATGAACTCTTTAACGCTAGATTTTGTCGCCACCATGATTGCTTCTGTGCGCGGATGTTCAGGTGCGCCTAAATCAGTAGAGCAATGGCGAACTGAATTAAGGTATCAACAAGTCGGCGGCGACACGATGGCGTATCGAACCTACGGCGACAAATCAAAACCCGCAGTAGTCATGTTGCATGGATTACCTACATCGAGTTATCTCTATCGCGAAATTGCGCCCCGAATAGCGGAACAAGGTTATTTTGTGATTACACCGGATTTCATTGGGTTTGGTGCGAGTACAAAGCCTGTGGATGTTACCGCTTACCGAATGAGTTTACAGGCGAACCGCCTAGGTCAATTGCTATCAGTATTAAATGTTCAGCGGTACAGTGTCGTTGCTCACGATATGGGTGGTTTAGTTGGCTTTGAGCTATTAATAAACCATCCAGATGAGATTCAATCTTTTTTTGTATTGAATACTACGGCATATACCGATGGGTTTACGCCCCCACCTGAAATGAAAATGTTGGCGGGGAGAATGGGAGCCTTCCTAACATTTATGATGTCCAATCATGTTACGGGAAAATTTCTGACGGCTAAATTTGTGAAAGATAACATGGGGCATCCTGAACGACTTAGCCAAGACGCTGAAGAAAACTATTGGTGGCCCATGCGTGAAGGTACCACTCAGCCAATGCGCGCCACGGCTAAATCATTTAACAAAATTATGGAGCGCTACCCAGACTATCAAGAAGCATTAAAAGCCTATAAGGGGCCAAGCCGCATTTTGTGGGGTTCAAAAGATAAGGTTCTAAATTTTGAAAAACTTACAGCACAATTTTCACGTGATTTAAAATTGTCGTCCGATAAGGTTCAGCATGTTGAAGATGCGGGCCATTTTTTGCAGGAAGATTATCCAGATTTAGTGACGGCGAACGTGTTGCTTCTATTAAGTGATATAAATTTTAAAGATGGGGCTACTGAAATGAATCGGCAGATCCCATTTTAGTAATCACCTTCATTAATACATCCTCAATGAGTCGTAAACGTGGATCGTCTTTTTTTTCTTTGGCTTTTACGCACCAAACTGGAATAAAAGGCAAGGTGTATTCTGGCAGCACGCGCACTAATTTATTGTCGATTGAATTTTTTTCAACTTCGGCAATGGGTAGCGCGCCTATTCCTAAGCCTGCGTAAACTGCGGCGGCGCGAGTTCTCACATCATTTGACTGAAAACGAGAATAGGGCGTGATTTGAGTTACATCGCCATGCTTATGTCGTAGGCTAAGGCGAAATTCTAATTTTTTTTGCCATGGCATTATATAGTTGTAGTTGGCGAGCTGCTCTGGAGTTGAGATACACGTTGTATCAGCCAGATACTTCTTGCTTGCGCATAAGCAAAAAACTACCTCACCAATTTTTTTTGCTACTAATTGTGAGTCTGGAAGATCTCCTATTAGCAATGCCAGATCAATTCCCTCACCTACAATATCGCGTGGGGTATCTGATACTAATAATTGAATATCAAGCGATGGATGCTCTGCTAAAAGAGCAGTAATAGCATCTAGTAAGCCGAATTCAACTGTAGTGGTTCGCACCGCCACACGAATGGTTCCGCGGATATCAGTTTGTGTGTTTGATAGCTCATTTGCTAAGGAATCAAAATGCTGTAGCAGCTCACTTGAGCGACTAAATAATAATTCTCCTTCTGATGTTAAAGAAATTTTCCGCGTCGTTCGATTTAATAACTTAACGCCAAGTTGATTTTCAAGGGAAGCCACTTTTCTGCTGACGATGTTGGTGGGTATACGTAATATTTCAGCCGCAGCACTAAACCCTTTGGATAAAACAACCTGATTAAAAATTCTAATTTCATCAAGATTATTAAAGCTCATTGCTCTCCCCTTGAAAGGGCTAAAAAGTAGTAGGGTCAAAAAAATCCTTAGCCCTATTACACAGAATAATGAGAAAGTCTTTCTCTTTTGATGCGCTATATCCAGCGAATAGGTGGCTATACAATAATTCCGACATCATGTTCGGGAGATAAAGTCCATGTCAACTCATAATTCTATTATTTTGGTTATGCTCGTAACTGTTAAATCGGGGCAAGAATCTGTATTTGCAGATTTTGCAAAACAAAATTCACCGCTATTAGCGCAGCATCAGATCACGCCAATAAAAAGTATTGCAATAAAAGCGAAGGGTCAGATTGCAGGGATAAATGATATCCCTCAGCCGAATTTCATTAGCATTTTTCGCGTTTCATCTTTGGAAAATTTTAAGGCTTATATGACGGACGAACGCTATGCCGACGTCAGTGCGTTGCGCGCCCAGTCTACAAGCAGCGTTATTGGGTATTTCGCCCATGAGAAAAGCCTTCCTAAACAAATTGAACCTGTATCTCCCCATGACGAGCGATTGTACATGGTTGGCTTTGCCGCCTTCATCAATGGCGACGATCAAGGGTTAGAGCGCTTCAATAACGCAGCAATAGAGTCTGGTTTATTTAGTAAGCACGGTATGTATATCGAATACCAGTTGGCACCATTTAAGGCGGTAGCTGTTGTGGGTGATGCGAATGTGGTGTTGCCAGAAAGAATACAAATATTTTTTATTAATAACGCAGAAAGCTTTAAGGCTTATGTTGCGGATCCATTATATAAAGAACTATCACCGCTGCGCGACAAAACTTTAACAAAATATGATTTTTTTGCGGGCGGAATTAAATAACAGGAGTAAGCAATAAGGAGCAGGGCATACCTGCTCCAATTGCATAGCGCTATATTTACTCAGTAACTACTAAATCACCAGAGATGGAAACACCAGACTTCAACATGCCAGAATCGCAAGCATAGATTTCTTTGCTGGATACGGCTTTGCCTTTCGCGTTTGATTTAATATTGATAACTGCTGTTGCGCCTTCTTTTTTAGCCGCTTCACGCAACTCTTTTAAAGCCACAACCAACGCTGAATGGCAGGCAGAAATTTGTGACTTTAATGAGGCGTTAATCTCACGGTCAAACGTGTATTGCCCAATGGTTTTGGTAACACTGCCGGTAGGTACCGCATCGCCAAAATAAAACTTAATGTCGTCAGGCAATCCCAATTTGGCATCGTCTGAATTAAGCGCATCTTGAATAGAAATGTTTTTTAATTCGCGTGCTTCGGCTTGGAAGGCAAATGCACACAGAGTTGAAATCAGAACAATAAATACCTTTTTCATAAGCACCTCATGGTTAATTATCAATAAAAATCCGGCCTTAGCTTACTTCTTCTTAAGTGCCTGTTGCAATAACGCACCCATGCTACCCATTGCGGCGGGAGCTGGGTTGTTGCGTTGGGCGTTGCGCTGCTGGTTTTGCGATTGCGGGCGCTCGCCGCCTTTCTTGCTTTCCACTTTTTCACCGGGCGTGTCATCGAGGCGTAATGACAATGCGATACGCTTGCGAGGCACATCCACTTCCATTACTTTTGCCTTGACGATGTCGCCCGCTTTCACGGCTTCGCGCGGGTCTTTCACAAAGGTATGCGACAACGCTGAGATGTGCACTAAACCGTCTTGATGCACGCCAATATCGACGAACGCACCAAAGTTAGTTACGTTGGTCACAGTGCCTTCCAGAATCATGCCGGGAACCAAATCCGTAATTTCATTTACACCATCTTGGAAATTTGCCGTTTTAAACTCAGGGCGCGGGTCACGGCCTGGTTTGTCCAGTTCCTTAATAATGTCGGTAACAGTAGGAACACCAAATTTTTCATCGGTGTAATCAGCGGCTTTTAATCCGCGCAAAAAACTGGAATCGCCAATTAAACCTTTTACTTCACGCGAATGCTTGTCAGCAATTTTTTCTACAACCGAGTAAGCCTCTGGGTGAACGCCCGATGCATCTAACGGATTATTGCCGCCAGCGACCCGTAAAAAGCCCGCAGCTTGCTCAAAGGTCTTTTCGCCGAAACGTGGCACTTTTTTCAGCGCAGAGCGCGAAGCGAATGCACCATTCTGATTGCGAAATTCAACAATATTATTGGCGAGGGTTGTATTTAAACCTGAAACACGAGCGAGCAGCGCAGCCGAGGCAGTATTCACCTCTACGCCTACCGCATTCACACAGTCTTCTACAACGGCATCAAGTGAGCGCGCTAATTGTGATTGTGATACGTCGTGTTGGTACTGGCCCACACCAATCGATTTAGGATCAATTTTTACGAGTTCAGCAAGCGGGTCTTGCAAGCGACGTGCGATAGATATAGCACCGCGGATGGTTACATCTAAATCAGGAAATTCTTTTGCGGCGTATTCAGAGGCTGAATAAACCGATGCGCCTGCTTCACTCACAATTACGGTAGTTGCGGTAATATCTTTGTGTGCCTTCAGTACGTCTTTCGCAAATTTTTCCGTTTCGCGCGATGCGGTACCGTTGCCAATTGCAATTAAACCTACATCATATTTTTTGCAGAGATGAACCAAAATTGCTTCAGATTCTGCAATTTTATTGAGTGGGGGCGTTGGGTACATAACAGTGTGATCAAGCACTTTGCCGGTTGCATCCACCACGGCAACTTTCACGCCGGTGCGCATACCGGGGTCTAAGCCGATAGTTGCTTTTTGTCCGGCAGGTGCTGCCAACAATAAATCTTTTAAGTTGGATGCGAATACTTTGATTGCGCCGTCTTCTGCTTTTTCGCGCAATTCGCTGAGCAAATCCGTTTCAAGATGCGTTAATAATTTCACTCGCCACGTCCAGCGTACAACTTCGGCAAGCCATGCGTCCGCCGCGCGACCTTTATCCTGAATTTGCCAGTGTTCACCAATCATAGCTTCACAGGGGTGGCCAACTCGCGCTGTTTCGTCGCCCACTTTAATGGCGAGCGTTAATACGCCCTCGTTGCGGCCACGGAACATTGCCAAAGCACGGTGCGAAGGGACAGATTTAAGCGGTTCATCGTGTTCAAAATAGTCACGGAACTTTTGTACTTCTTGTGTTGCGTCGGTCTCTTTGCCTGAAACAGCACGTGCGCTCAATGTGCCTTCCTGAGTGAGGAAGTTGCGCAAGCGGCCAAGCAGTTCGGCATCTTCGCTGAATTTTTCCATGAGAATGTATTTAGCGCCGTCCAAAGCCGCTTTGGTGTCGTCGATTTTGTGTTCAGCGTTAAGGTATTTGGCTGCTTCCAGTTCTGGATTAAGTGAAGGATCTGCCATAAGCGCTTCCGCCAGAGGCTCCAAGCCCGCTTCTTTGGCGATTTGGCCTTTGGTGCGACGCTTGGGCTTATAGGGTAAGTACAGGTCTTCCAAGCGGTTTTTGGTATCGGCAAGATTAATGTCGCGCTCAAGCTCCGGCGTGAGCTTTTCCTGTTCGATGATGGATTTCAATATGCTCGCACGGCGTTCTTCCAGCTCGCGTAAGTAACGCAGGCGTTCTTCCAATGTACGCATCTGGCCATCATCCAAACCGCCGGTGGCCTCTTTACGGTAGCGGGAGATAAAGGGCACGGTTGCACCTTCATCCAAAAGCAGAACAGCTGCGCTAACTTGTTGTTCCTGAACGGTTAATTCATCGGCAATACGTTTAAAAATACTGGGTAGGCTGATTGGGCTGGTCATAAAGCTAACTCGTGTTGCGGTAGAAAAGAAGGCAAGCATTATCCCTAAATTGCGGTTGCCCGCCAGTCTTGCTTTTTTGCTAGAGGGGCTTTTTTTGAATTGCGAATCCTATTTTTGGAAAGTGAATCAAATTTTCAAAGAGTTGAATCCAAAAGCTGGGTAGGTGTGTCTTAGTGGTATCGATTAACGAATCTATCTTTGAACAGGAAACTCTATGAAAGCTCTCTCTATCCCACGTATCTCTTTCCATCAATTCGCCTCTATTACACTGATTTCGCTGTTAATGGCTGCCGAATCTACTTACGCGGCTGAAACCGTGGCGCGTTCCTACGATATTAAAAATGTATCCGAAGTTGTGGTTGGTGATGGTGGCCAAATTCAAATCACCCAAGGCGATTCCGAGAGTTTGCGGGTTGAAGCGGCCGCCGATGTTATTGATAAAGTTAAAGTAGATTTAAGCGGGAATCGTCTTAGCCTCGGCATAAAAAGAGGATCAGGCAATGGCGGTTTGTTGAACTTCTTTTTCAATCAAAGCGATAAGGTGCATTACATATTGCAAGTGAAGAGTTTGAAGTATCTTGGTTTATCCGGTGCATCGCACGCAAATCTGGGTAATTGGAAAGACAAAGATATGGCAGTAAGCGTAAGCGGTGCAGGTGAAGCAAATTTTGCTAGCCTTTCGGTTGAGGATTTGTTTGTTGATTTATCGGGTGCGAGTAACAGCAATATCCAAAGTGTGAGTGCAAAAAAGTTAAAGTTTGAGCTATCCGGAGCGGCGAATGCCAATATTAAGGGGCAAAGCCAAGCAACGTTTCTTCAAGTAGGCTGCAGTGGTGCTAGTAATTTCCGTGGAAAATTATTAACGGTTGGTCAGGCTGATGCGAATGCGAGTGGGGCTTCAAATATCGAAGTGAACGCCACGGAATTTTTAAAAGCAATCGCCAGTGGTGCTTCGAATGTGCGTTATTTGGGGCAGCCAAGGCTTGAGAGTAATTCCAGCGGGGCGAGTAATATCAACTCCATAAAGTAATTTTACCTAAATGTGTTTCATTGGATTGTGAGCTCGTAGTCTGTTGTAGTTGTTTTGTGGCTGCTATAGTTTGAGCGCATTGCAGGCCGCGCTTATCATACGCAGCCAGTACAAATATCACTCACAGAAAGGGAATACAGGATGCATTTTCCGCTTATTAGATCGTGCCTACCCCTTGTCATAGTTACATTCCTCACCGCCTGCGGTGGCGGAGGTGGTGGCAGCTCGTCAGGTTCTTTTGGTAGCAACATTTCGGCAACTAATTCGGGCGGTACTCCTGCCGATGGAATATTTAGGCCTGCTGTTGCAGATTCGCCTTATAAAACCGATATCGTTAACTGCTCAAAAATCGTTAACGATAGGCCAGTGGTTTCGTGCAAGTTAAACACTCTGCCGTTTATTGGTCAAAAAAGTGCTGCGCCTACCAAGGCCGATATTCTTGCGCAAACCGTTGTTTCGCATCCCTGGATGGCAACTCGGTTTGGGCAATTACTTGATCAAATGCCGCAAGATGTTTTTTTGCTGTTTCGCGGTGTGACTGCGGTGGTGATTGGTGCCGATATTCGGCCATCACACTACCGCTCAGACACAGGTGCGATTTATTTAGATCCAGCGGATTTGTGGCTCAATGCTAACGAGCGCGCCACTATCTCCAAAGTTGAAGATTTCCGCAGCGGTTTTTCTAACGGTTTGTCGTTTCGCAGTTTGTGGCGTTACGTACAAGGTAAAGCAAATGCCTTTGATTATTTCCCGCTAGATGGTCCGGTCAGCTCGCGTTCAATTAATGACATTGTGCGCCCCATGGCCGCTTTACTTTTCCATGAGTTAGCTCATGCCAACGATTTTATGCCACCCGGTTTTGTTGGGCAGCTTAACCCTCAGTTAACGGCTCTCAATGCCATTAATGACTTGTCTAGCGTACGGATTTCAACAGGTTTAACCATCCAGTCTCCACTTAATTCGCAAATGCAGTACAACTTGGCTCAAATAATGTACCGTGGTGTAAAAGCAACAGATGCACAAAAGCAATTGTTACCTGAACAGGTAGGCTTGGATTTTTCGGCGGATGGCGCAAGTGATTCTTATAGCTACTCTAGCCAATATGAAGACACTGCCATGTTGTTTGAAGAAGTTATGATGAAATATCACTACAACATAGACCGCGAGCTGGCGTTTACCGATGCGCCACCCGCAACTGGAGCAAGTTGCGCCAGTTACGTGGTGCGTTGGGGCGTGAGAAATCGCATAGGTAACCCACTGGTGAAATCACGTGCGGAAATTATCGTGCAAAAAATACTGGGCCTTAATAATACCGCAGCCTACTTTGCAGCTTTGCCTGCGCCGCGCTCTATGTTAACGGGTGTGGATTGGTGCACTAACTTGACGTCCTTGAGTCGTGAAGGGGGAATGCAAAAAATGTCGTTTGAACCCCTGCCAGCGCGAGATTTATTACCCATTGATTAACTGAACACGAAGAGGTTTTCTGTGAGCCGCTAAAGCACCTTTAGCGGCTTTTTTTTGTGTCATGTTTGTGTGTTAACCTGCGCAAAATATTTGACTGGGTTACGTAATGCGATTATCCAAGAGCTTGAATTCCATTTTTCCTCTGTTTTTTTTCTTAACGCTGAGTTTTGTAAGCAGTTTATCGGCGGCGCAAGAACCCATGCCTGATACTGAATCTACATCAACAAGCATTACGAATGATGAGGTGGACGAGGTGCTGGTGGTAGGCGAACAGCCCGGCCCAAGTTTATGGCGGGTCTATAAAGATCATCACGTGCTTTGGGTTATGGGAACCATCTCTCCTCTACCCAAAAATATGCAATGGCATTCAAAGAAAGTTGAAACGGTTGTTGCTGAGTCGCAGGAATTTTTGTTGCCGCCAAGAGTAAAAGTAGAAGTTGGATTTTGGAGCAAGGTAGGATTGTTGCCTTCGTTGATAGGGATTAAACACAATCCTGATGGAAAAAAATTAGCGGATGTTCTCCCACCCGATATTTACGCTCGCTGGTCTCTATTAAAAGAAAAATATATTGGCAAAGATGCGGATATCGAAAAAAATCGGCCCATTTTTGTGGCGACTGAATTATTTAAAAAGTCCATCGATAAATCTGATATGGCACCGGACGACAGTATTCGCTGGGCGATCGAAAATATAGTTCGCGTCCACAATATCAAAACAACAAAACCTACCTTGGGCCACGAATTAAAAAACGCACGCGCCACAGTTAAAAAATTTAAGAAGTCTTCGCTGGATGATACAGAGTGCTTTACGCGCACAATTGAACGGTTAGAAACTGACTTGGGGGCTATGCGCACAAGAGCGAATGCTTGGGCTAAAGGCGACTTGGAAACCTTGCGGAGCTTGCCCTATCACAACGAGCGCGAAGATTGCGAATCAGCCGTGCTTAATTCAGAAATTGCGCAAGACGTGGGAATCCAAAATATAAAGCAAGTGTTGAAAGAGGAGTGGCTGGCTGCTGCGGAAGCGGCGCTGAGCAACAACGAGTCTACATTTGCGATGCTACCCATGGCAGAAATTTATAAAACGGACGGATATCTGGCTGCATTGGCGGCCAAGGGTTATGTGATCGAGCGGCCTGAGTAAGGTCGCCAAACGAATTTATTGCCTCTTTATATTCACCTTCTTTCTGATTTACCCCCTCCAAATTCGCCGCTGGAAGATACCCGTGCATTAAACGCTTGTATTTCATTGTTTTGGTGTTATAGTTATGTATAGCAGTAATTCGGTGGCTGAATCAGTATGGTTCGGCTAAGGCTAACTAAAAGAGGCTTGCAGCGGGATGAGCACCATAAATTCAGACGAGGAATTGGTTGAGCGTATTTTGGCTTTCAATGATCAGCAGGCCTTTACACACCTGGTTCTTCGCCATCAATTGAGCGTACGCAATTTGGTAACTCGCTGTTGCTTTAAGGATCGTCATTCGGTTGAAGATGTCGTGCAAGAGACATTTCTGCGCGCCTATTTATCACTTGCCAATTTCAGGCGTGAGGCGAAATTTTCCACTTGGCTTTATCGCATAGCGTTTAATTTGGTTGCGGATAAGTTCAGACGAAAAACATTGGATTACTGTGATCTTGATTCTATCGAAAGTATAGCGGGCAACTGTTCGCTACTGTACCAAAGTGATTTACGCGGTGATCTTTCCAAAGCGTTTGGCAATATTAGCGAACAACAAAAAATCGCAGTGCGCCTTTGTTTGGAAGAGGGGCATAGTCACGCCGATGCGGCAGTGCTCATGAATATCCCGGTAGGCACTGTTAAATCACATGTTTCCCGCGGGCGAGCGCAGTTGCAGCAGTTGTTGGCCCACTGGTGTGAGGTCGCTTAATGATACCGCTGCATGATTTATATCTTTTTGCTGCTCTTTTTCTGTAGGTAATTTATGACCCATTCGTGGAATGACGATCAACCGATTTACCGACAGCTACGCGAGCGGATTGTCAGCTTGATGTTAGCGGGTGTTTTTAAAGAGGGCGATCCTTTGCCATCGGTGCGCCAAGTGGCAAGCGATTATCAAATTAATCATCTCACCGTAAGCAAGGCTTACCAGGAGTTGGTCGATATGCAATTGGTTGAAATGAGGCGCGGTATGGGCATGTATGTAGTGCCTGGTGCGCAAGAAAAATTACATGCAATCGAAAAAGACAAGTTTTTGAATGCGGAGCTTCCTGCGTTACTTGCCCGCATTAAAAGTCTAGGCATTAGCTCGGGTGATTTGTGTAAGGCCATTATGAAAGCCGATGAGGAGCAGTAGATGAGTGCAGTAATAGACGCGAAGGGAATTTATAAATCCTACGGCAAAAAAATCGCTTTAGATCACGTTGATTTAAGCATTCCTGCTGGACGAATCGTTGGGTTAATAGGCCCCAATGGCGCAGGAAAAACCACGCTACTCAAGGGTATATTGGGATTGGCTTCGGTTGACGGTGAGTTACGTGTTTTAGATCTGAATCCCTTCAGCGAGCGAGTCAAACTGCTGGAAAATGTTTCGTTTATTGCGGATACGGCGATTCTGCCACGATGGCTAAAAGTGAGTGAGGCGCTGGAATATATTGAAGGTGTACATCCAAAGTTTAGTCGAGAAAAAGCGATGAGCTTTTTGGCTAAAACTCAAATTCAGCTAACAAGCAAAGTGAAAGATCTTTCCAAGGGCATGGTCACGCAATTACATCTTGCGTTAATTATGGCAATTGATAGTAAGTTGTTAGTGCTGGATGAACCCACTTTGGGCTTGGATATTCTATATCGCAAACAATTTTATGAGGCCTTGCTCAATGATTATTACGATGCGCAAAAAACAATCTTGATCACCACTCATCAAGTGGAAGAGATTGAAGGAATTTTAACGGACTTGGTTTTTATCAACAACGGAAGAATTATTTTAGAAAGTTCTATGGAAGCTTTGTCAGAAAAGTTTTGTGAATTGCATGTGGATGCTGCCAATAAAGATAATGCAATGACATTTAATCCTATTCATATAAGAACAATATTGGGTGGCTTTAGCATGATTTTTGAAAATGTGGATATCTCGCAGTTGCAGGCATTGGGTAAAGTGACAACACCAAGCGTGGCGGATTTATTTGTGGCAAAAATACAGCCTAGAGTACAACCATAAGGTGCAAGCAATGAATATTTATAAAACGCAAATTAAAAGAGAATTGTGGGAAAACAAAGTAAGTTTTATTTACACCCCTTTTGCCATCACCTTGCTTATATTAGCTTTTGTTGCCTGTGCTGCGCTCTCCACTAAAGGCGCTATTAATGGCGATGGCGTACATTTCAATATGACTTCGAACGGCATGCCGATTGAAATGGGTGTAAAGGTAGATGAAGGTATGGGTGCCCACCTTCCGGACAAAGAAAGCGTAAATCATCAAAAAGTTGATTTAATTGCTGCGGCCGCTAAGGACTCTGGCATTTTTCATGCGTTTATTAGCGGAATAATGTATTCAAACTGTGTGATGCTTTATTTGGTTTTTTCAATTGTGTTGGGTGCGTACGCTTTGAGATGTTTGTTTGATGACAGAAAGAACAAAGATATTTTATTTTGGAGGTCAATGCCCGTCAGCGAAACTACTAACGTTGCAGTGAAATTGATCATGATTTATGTGGTTGGGCCTCTTGTTATCTTGTTGCTAAACCTTCTGGTTGTTTTGGTGGCTTTGATGGTCGGCGCCTGCTATTTCACCTATCACGGTATTGGATTAGGTTCTTTACTGACGTCCCTCATAAATGGAGGAATGTACTATATTCCGCTGCAAATTTTTTATGAGCTTATTTTCAGTTTGTTGATGCTCTCTCCTGTAATAGGCTTTGCTTTATTTTCTTCAGCTTATGCACGTAAAACACCTTTCTTTATTTTTGTTATACCTTTTCTACTCTTAGGTGCGGATAGAGTTCTGGATTCAGTGTTCGGATTTAATGTGGGCTTAAGCGCGCTATTTAAAGCATATGGTAAAGCGCTCGTGCTTACGCAAGATGCTTTTTTGCTTCAGCATCCACTTCATTTCACGCAGGCTATGATTGCCCCGCTATTAGGTTGTGTTCTTGTGGGGGCAGCATTTACCGCTGGTGCTATTTGGTTGCGAAATAATCGCTACGAAATTTAATCTAAAACTGTCGGATTTTATTATGAAACGCTTTTTATTGCTCATTCCATTTTTAATGTTGTCCGCGTGTGTGTATAACCAACATACAAAGGATTATCGCAAAGGAACTAATATCAGCCCGCAACAGATCGCTGCTATTGAAATTGGGAAAACCAACAAACAATGGGTTCTCACCAATTTTGGAATTCCCGAACGTACTCAAGTGGAGAAAGATGGCTTGGAGGTGTTTGAGTATGTGAATGAACATACCGCAACATCTAATAAATCTTTTATCTTTCTGTTTAATATTGATTCAGACAAAGTGGTTGATCGGGAGGTTACTCGTATAGTGTTTCGCGACAACGTAGTTGTTGGTCTGAACGACAAAAAACTCTAGCACCGGCATCCGGGAGATCCTTTGTGAATAGCGAACCCAAATTTAGAGATTTAAAGAAGTCTGAAGCAGATTGCAAAATAGCGGGTGTTTGTGGCGGCTTTGGCGAATATACACCGCTGCCTTCATGGATGTGGCGAGTAATATTTCTGGTATCACTTTTTATCGGAGGCTTAGGTTTAATTACCTACGTTATTTTATGGGTGTGTATGCCTCCAGCCAGCACGCCGCCCCGGCAGGAACGGGTTGTTAACCCAATTCTCTAACAGCAGTTAAGACTAAGGCTCCGCATAAAAACCGGAGCCTTTTTGCATTTTAAGGCTTTACCTTAAAAGATAATTTGCAAGTCCTAGGTGCAACCGATAAATTCCACCCGTTGTTCAAAACCATTAAAAAGGATGCTGTATGAAAATGAATAAATTAGGTTGGGTAGCTGCGATTTTCGTAGGGGGATTGCTAGCCTCGTGTCAACACGAGATCAAGGCAAAACCCTCTGCAGTCTCTATTCAGGCTGCTGCCATTAATACGACCACTATTCAAAAAAGCCCCAATGACGACCGCACCTACGCTGCCATTATGTTGGCTAATAATCTTCAGGTGGTACTGGTGTCAGATCCGGGATTAGAGAATTCTGCAGCATCGCTCGCTGTTGGTGTTGGTAGTGCGCAAGATCCAATCGAGCACCAAGGTTTAGCTCATTATCTTGAACACATGTTGTTTTTAGGAACCCAAAAATTTCCTGAGCCGGATGGCTTTATGAAATTTACCCAAACTAACGGGGGTATGACGAATGCCTTCACGGCCTTTGATAAAACCAATTTCCTATTTCAGGTAAATGCCAACAAATTTGACGAAGCACTGGATAGATTTAGCGATTATTTCAAATCACCGACCTTTGATGCGCATTATTCAGATAAAGAGCGTCAAGCGGTTAATAACGAATGGTCTATGCAAAAACAGCAAGATGGTTGGATTTTAAATCGTTTGGATGCAATTACAGGCAACCCGCAAAGCCCGCGTGCAAAATTTAATATTGGTAATTTGGATACTCTCGTCGATACCCCAACATCCAAGTTGAACGATGCAATGAAGTCTTTTTACAGCCAGTACTACTCATCAAATATTATGCGCTTGACACTCGTGGGAAAACAGTCAATTCCAGAGCTCAAAGTGCTGGCCGAAAAATACTTCTCTGATATCCCCAACAAAAATATTCAAAGGCCGCAGGTAAACGTTCAGGGCGTAACCGACGCCGAAGTTGCGAAAAATATTTACTACAAACCCAATAAAGATATTAAAGCGCTGTATGTGGATTTCCCGGTTAAATCTAATAAAGAACAATGGCGTTTGAAGCCAAACGAATACATACGTAATTTATTGACAACAGAAGAGGCTGGTACGTTGTGTGAACAGTTGCGAAAAAAAGGCTTAGCGATAAATACGACAGCCTTCTTCGCATCTGATCTCTACGGGCTTGACGGCTTTATGCGTGTTCAGGTAGAGCTCAGTGATATTGGCCTGAAGCGTCAGGATGACGTGGTTGCAGCAATTTTTTCTTACGTTGAATTAATTAAGCGTGAGGGGCTTAACGAAAATTATTTCCGCGAGCTGCAAGCTATGCGAGCTAAAGATTTTGTAAATGCGAGTAAGCCTAATCCTCTCCAGCAAGCTATTCAACTTACTACCCGACAATTCGATTTTCCTGTGGAAAACTTATTAAACGCCGATTTTGTTTACGAAAAATATGATGAGAAAGCTGTTAAAGATGTGTTAGACCAGCTAGATACCAAACGAGTGCGCGTGTGGCACATAAGCCAACAAGAAAAGGTTAGCAAGCCTATTAGCTATTTCGACGGTAGCTACGAAATCAAAACTATAGATGCTGATAAATTCTCTCGGCTTTCTGATTTAGCTAAGAATTTCAAATTCAATTTGCCGCCGTTAAACAATTTGTTTACAGATAAATCTGCGCCGCTTGTAGAAAGTAAATACTTAAGACCTCATCAGGTGATTAGTGCCGCAGGCGTGGAGGCATTTTTGCAGCACGCCGAATACTATCGTGAAGATAAAGGTCAAATCTCCCTCGAAATAAACTCTTTGTATGGAGTGAAAAATCCGAAAAATGCCGTATTGGCTGATCTGTTAACGGAGATTTACAAAAAGCAAAATACATCACTCATGGATCGCGCTCATAATGCTTCTTTAGGTATTGCTATTTCACTGAGTGGTGCAAATTCAACGGCTATCACCATCTCCGGCTACACGACTAAGCACCCGTTGTTACTAGAAGAGCTGCTGAAGAATTTTGCAAAGCTTGAGTTTGTTCAGTCTGAGTTTGATGAAGCCTTGGCAACTTATAAACAAGAGCGCGCCAATAAAACTAAGGATCATGTTTATCGCCAAATGTATGGGCAGTTGGGAAGGCTTACCAACAAACTGCAATGGACCGACAAGGAATATTTAGATGCTGCGCAGACAATCTCGCTAAAAGATGTAGTCGCATATTATAAGTTAGTGAAGAATGATCCGCTTATTCGCCTATTGTTTGTAGGTAACTATAGCGAAGAAACAGTGCAGCAAATGTCTCAGTCTGCTGTACATATTTTGCCGGGTAAGCGTCTGCCAAAAGATCGTGTTATTGCACAATACTCCGCGCCTTCAAACGGAAAAGTGCTGGAGTTTCGCGACTCTGTAAACTTGGCTGACAATGGTCTTATGATGGCGTGGTTTAAAGATAAAAAATCTGATGATGAGCAGGCCGCATTAGTTGTTTTGAATGCCTTTTTAGATAAAGCTTTTTTTGCACAATTACGCACGCAAGATCAATTAGGTTATGTAGTACAAAGCATGCCTTACCCAGTGGATGATGTTCCAGGCTATCTCATGATGGTGCAAAGCTCAAACACAGATCTGGCTAAAATTAAAGCGCGAATTGATAAATTCCGTCAGGACTATTTGGCGGAGGTGAAGTTAATTGATCCTGCTGCTATTGATGCAACCAAACAGGCCATGATTGCCAATATCATGCAGAAACCAACTGATTTTTATAAAGAAGCAGGAAGGTATGCGGGCGAGTTTTGGCTTGCAAAGTATGCGTTCGATGGGCGAGATCGCCACTTAACCGCCCTAAAAATGCTAACAAAAGATGACATTGTAAAGATTTACGAAGACTTGCTTCTAAACGATAAAAGCTCCGGCATGCTGCTGCAAACTCGGGGGGCTAATTTTAAAGATGCGTCTTTTGCACCTTTAAAACCTTAACTCCACGTGATTTATCGTTATAATTAAGCGCCGCTTATAAAGCGGTGCTTTTTTCTTCCCATAGGTAAATTATGAATAAATCTGAAGAAGCTCAATTTTGGGATTTGGTGGATGCTTTTATTGAAAAGGCTAATGACGCTTGTGACGAGGCTGATCCTGGAGTGGTGAGTGCCGCACTTCTCAATGCGGCGGCCCGTTTTAATGCGTTCGTAGTAGCAAACTCATCTATAGATCGCAAAGAATTTATCGATGAAATCGAGAGCGCCCAAAAATACCTTACGGGTCGCTACGCCGAATTGGTCAGAGACAATTTGGACGACTACCGTGACAATTTTAAAGTCTACATTCGCCCCGATGATGAAGACACTAATATCTAACCAGCCCAGTGCTGGTTTTTTTACCTCTTAAATTTGCGAAAGTGTAAAAGTGTGCATATCTTGTATGCAAGGCTAGTTGGCTATTGCAAAATCAACCTTAAAAACTGGGTCAATAAATTCGGATCAATAATAAAGAGAGCTGAGAATGAAACTACTACTGCGTGTTGTGTGTGCCTCCCTGACCGCATTTGCCGTGGGCGCTACTGCTGATGTAAAGCTGCCGCGTCTGGTGAGTGATGGAATGATTTTACAGCGCGATAAGCCTGCAACCCTTTGGGGTTGGGCCGACGAGGGCGAGCAAGTGACAGTCTCGCTAGGCAAGCAAACAGTAACCGCAACAACCCAAGGTGGTCGGTGGCAGGTGAAGTTGAAACCCTTGCCAGCAGGCGGCCCTTACGTTTTGGATATCCAAGGTAAAAACCATTTGCAGGTACAAGATGTTTTAATGGGCGATGTGTGGATTGCATCGGGGCAATCGAATATGGAGTTGCCCTTAAGACGTGTTCAGTATCAATACCCCAATTTGATTGAATCAACACACCTGCCTCAAGTTCGCGAATTTAATGTTCCCACTATTTATAACTTCAAAGGGCCAGCCGATGATTTTTCGGTAGGCGCCTGGAAAAAAGCTGAGCCAGAAAACCTTGCAGGCTTTTCTGCAGTCGGTTTTTTCTTTTCACGCTATCTTCACGAAAAACAAAATACGCCTATTGGTTTAATCACGCTTCCTGTAGGTGGTTCGCCAGCAGAAGCTTGGGTTAGTGAAGCGGGCTTGGCAAAATATCCACACTATCTGGCGCAACTCCAACCATTTAAAAGCGATGAGCATGTAGCCAAAACTATCGCCACAGATAAGGCCGCTAGCGCCGCTTGGTATTCTGATTTGGCTTCGAAAGATGAGGGCTTAAAGGGCGCTTGGTCGAACGAGACTCTGGATACGAAAGATTGGAAGAGTTTTACCGTACCCGGTTATTTAAAAGAGCAGGGTAGTGATTTTGTGCAAGGCTCTGTGTGGTTCCGCAAAACGTTTGATTTAACTGCAGAACAAGCCAGCAAAGCGGCAACCCTGTGGATGGGTGTAGTTGTTGATGGCGACCAAGTCTTTTTAAATGGCAAAGACATTGGCCAAACTGGCTACAAATATCCGCCACGTATTTATAGTGTTCCCACGGGCTTATTAAAAGCAGGCAAAAATACAATCAGTATTCGAGTGACCAGCTACACAGCAAATGCGGGTTTCGTAAAAGAAAAACGCTATGAGTTAGATTTAGGTAAAGAGTCAATTCCTTTGGCTGGCGAATGGCAATACAAAATTGCTGCGCGCACCGGCGATATGCCAAAAACCACAACACTCCATTATCAACCTGCATCTTTATTCAATGCGAAGCTAGCACCTACTTTAGGTTTCGCAATGAAAGGCGTGATTTGGTATCAGGGTGAATCTAATACCGGTCGTGCTAAAGAATATGAAGGCTTAATGTCAGATTTAATTACAGATTGGCGTGGTCAGTTTAAACAAGGTGATTTCCCCTTTATTTACGTTCAGCTGGCCAACTTTATGGATGCTTACTCTGAGCCGCGTGAAAGTGACTGGGCTGCAACCCGTGAATCCCAGCGCAAAAATTTGAGCATAAAAAATACCGCCATGGCGGTGGCCATTGATCTAGGTGAATGGAACGATATCCATCCATTAAACAAGCAATCCGTTGGCGAGCGTTTGGCGCTGGGTGCTCAACGTGTTGCTTACGGCAATAAAAAAATTATTGCATCAGGCCCAAATGCAATCAGTATCAAGCGTGATAAAAAGAGTTTGATTATTGGTTTTGATAAAGCGGGTGGTGATTTAGCGATAACTAAAGATGGGTTTTTACATCACATTGCCATTGCCGGCGCCGACAAAAAATACGTTTGGGCTAAAGCAAAAATCCAGAACGACAAGCTAGTGGTATGGAGTGACGATGTTACCGAGCCATTCAGTGTGCGTTACGCGTGGGCTGATAACCCAGAAGGCGCAAACCTGTATAATAAAGCTGGTTTGCCTGCATCGCCGTTCGAGTTATCTCTGCAATAATCTCTGGGCTGGGCATTAATAACGCAAAAGGTAATGCCCTTGCCTCATTTATCGAATACATCGCACTCTCAGGTCGCCATCGTTGGTGGCGGCCCTGCAGGTTTAATGGCGGCAGAAGTTATTGCCAGTGCCGGTTTCTCCGTTTCAATTTACGACGTAATGCCATCGGTTGGGCGCAAGTTTCTGCTTGCGGGTGTCGGCGGCATGAACATAACCCATTCCGAACCGCATGAAAAACTGCTCGGCCGCTATGGCCAAGTTTCGCAAGATTTAAAACCATTTCTCGATAGTTTTTGCGCAAATGATCTCCGTCAGTGGATTCACGGCTTAGGTGTAGAAACCTTTGTCGGGTCCTCTGGGCGTGTTTTTCCTCACGATATGAAAGCAGCCCCCCTACTGCGCGCTTGGCTACACCGACTGCGTGAATTAGGTGTGCAATTTTACCCCCGTCATCGCTGGTTAGGTTGGAGCGGTGAAGGTGTTCTGACATTAGTGGAAAAAAATGGCAGCCTGCTAAACGAAAAAGCGATTAAAGCCGATGCGCTTCTTCTCGCGCTTGGTGGCGCGAGTTGGCAGCGCTTAGGCTCAGATGGCGCTTGGGTTGATATCTTGCAGAAAAAAGCTGTAGACATTGCAGCGTTGTTGCCCAGCAATTGCGGCTTTGAGTTTTCGTGGAGTGAGCATTTCCAACAACAATTCAGCGGTGTGCCCTTGCAAACTGTGCGCTTAACGGCAAAGGACAATCAGGGTGTGAGCCGTAGTGTTCGCGGCGAAGCCATGATTGTGAAAACGGGAATTGAAGGTACAAGCGTTTACGCTCTCTCTAGCGTGTTGCGTAACAATATTCTTGCAGGTAAGTCTGCGGAGCTTGTTATAGATCTGTTGCCTGATTTGCCCGAAGAGAAAATAATCGCACTACTCAATAAGCCACGTGGTAAAAATTCTATTAGCAATTTTTTGCGTAAACAATTTAATTTGCCACCCATAAAATTGGCAATGATCCGCGAGTTAACATCGCCCGCTATTTGGCAAGACAATCAGGAGATCGCTAAAGCATTAAAATGTTTATGCTTGCCTCTTGTCGCATTTCGTCCTATTGATGAGGCAATAAGTTCTGCTGGCGGCGTCAAGTTTTCGCAAGTGGATTCACAACTCATGTTGAAAAACTTACCCGGTGTATTTTGTGCAGGTGAAATGTTGGACTGGGAAGCGCCAACGGGTGGATATTTGTTAACAGCGTGTTTTGCAACGGGTCGTGCAGCAGGTTTTGGTGTGGTTGATTATTTGCGAGCACAACATGAGTAAGCTGTTAATAATTGGCTATGTGTGGCCAGAGCCAAAATCTTCTGCTGCGGGCAGCCGCATGCTGGAGCTCATAGAACTATTTCTATCGAAAAACTGGAATGTAATTTTTGCATCTGCCGCGGCGCTTTCTGAACACAGATTTGATTTGGCGAGCATAGGTGTTCATGAGCAATCCATTCAATTAAACGATTCCAGTTTTAATGATTATTTAGCGGATCTAAAACCAGATGCCGTTCTATTTGATCGCTTTTTCACAGAAGAACAATTTGCTTGGCGTGTAGAGCAGGTTTGCCCCAACGCATTACGAATTTTAGATACCGAAGATTTGCACAGCTTACGCCATGCGCGCCATCAGTTACTTAAAGCATCCCAGAAAAGCTGCGAAAGCGAGGTGGCGCGGCAGAGTGTAGGGCCGGTAACGGCAGCTGCGGATGAAATTTATCGGCAAATGGCTGATGATGATATGGCGAAACGGGAAATTGCAGCCATTTTTCGTTGTGATCTCAGTTTGATGATTTCTGCCTTCGAAATTGAATTGCTTGCTCAGAAATTTTCGGTGCCTGCAAAGCTGTTACATTACTGCCCTTTTTTATCTGTTGCTAAACCGAAAAAAATAAATAATTTTACCGAGCGTCAGCATTTTATTAGCATCGGAAATTTTCGCCACGAACCCAATTGGGATGCAGTACTCTACTTAAAGCACGCAATATGGCCTTTAATTCGCGCGCAACTTCCACATGCTGAATTGCATATTTATGGTGCCTATCCTCCACCCAAAGCCACGCAGCTTCACAATTCAAAACAGGGGTTTCTCATTAAAGGCTGGGTGGATGACGCGCTTCAGGTTATGCAACAGGCCAGAGTGTGCCTTGCGCCCCTGCGTTTTGGTGCCGGTATCAAAGGTAAGCTTATGGACGCAATGCAATGTGGTACGCCTAGCGTGACCACATACATAGGTGCGGAGGCCATGTGTGAAGGAATGTTGTGGGGTGGCGCAGTTGAAAATAATGCAGAAGATTTTGCTCGCGCCGCAATAAAACTTTATACAGATGAAGTAGCCTGGAGCCAAGCTCAAAGCAATGGCTCCCGCAACGTGGAAAACTACTTTCATCAAACAGACCATCGCCAGCAATTAGTGAGCCGCTTGACGAAATTGCAAGAAAACCTTGAAGCAGAGCGTAAACATAATTTTATAGGGCTTATGCTTCGCCACCATTTGCTAAAAAGCACCCAATATATGTCGCAGTGGATAGAAGCGAAAAATAGAAGCGAAAAATAGAAACTCTTAATGGTTCGTGGGAGAAACTGGGAGCAAAGCGATTGGGCTGGGATTGAAATTAAATTGAGAGATTTTTTAGTCTGAGATACCTTAGGTCTTCATTTTTACCCTGCACCCCAATCATGCTTGGGGTTTAATTAAAATAACAAGGGAATCCATTTAATGGAAAAGCTACTGCTAGCAATTAGTGTTTTTCTTTCGATTACGCTTGGCCTCTGCGGTTGTGGCGGTGGAGGTGGTGGCTCATCAAGTGCCCCGCCATTGAGCAACACATCTGCGTCCTCTTCTGTCGCGATACCCTTACCAAAAGAGTGTATTGTTAACCCGAAAATTGTTACACATGCCCAAGCTCCGGTCATAAGTTTGCTAGGCGACCGCGTTGTGACGGTAGCCATTGGTGCTACATATATGGATGCTGGTGCCACGGCGATGGACGCCGAAGACGGAGATTTAAGTGCGGCCATTAAGGTAACTGGTTTGGAGAATGTAAATACCCGTATCGCTGCGGATTATCTGGTTCGTTATGATGTGATTGACAAAGATCAGCATGCTGCTCAATCCAAACATAGAGTTATTCGTGTCAACAACGGTATTACCCCCAAATATACCCAGCGAATTTTTGGGCAATCAAATTCTCCTATGGGTTTTCTTGAACATTTGCCAACATATATGGGTAATGATCCGCAAGCGAAGTACCCTTTAATTATTTATGCCCATGGGTGGGAGCATTTTGTGCAGCAGTCTCCTCCAGCGCCTGACACCTTGCTGGGCATTATGTTTGGCTCCAATATTTATCGTGTGTTTAAAGAAGATTTATGGCCAAACTCACGGCCGTTTATTGTTTTAGAGCCACAGCGTTGTTTGAATGTTGGTGATGATGAATGGACGCAAGTGGATCGATTTATTGATTGGGCTCTAGCGACTTATCCGATTGATTCCAGCCGCGTTTATATGATGGGTTTAAGTGCTGGTGGATATTTTACCTATCGTTATCCGGTTTTGTTCCCCAATCGAGTGGCGGCAATAGCACCTATGTCCGCTGGTGGGCCAGTGGAAAATGCGGACGCGATAGAAAAATTCTGCAGTGCTATGAAGACAATGCCTATTTGGGCTTTCCATGGCGATAGTGATAAGACCGTCCCCTTAGCAGATACGCTTTACGCCTTTAATGTTTTAAAAAATTGCCCAATTAAACCCGCACCAACACCCTTACTCACTGTGGTGCAAAATGGTGGACATACAATAATTGACTTGATTGATAGTGATCTTTACATAGGTCAAGGTGATCCTAATTACACCATTCAAGACAAATCAATCTACGATTGGCTTTTGCAGTATTCACTCCCAAACAAGTAAACATCCGCTCAGGAAAATTGGGGGAAGTAAAAAGTACACAGTAGGGCGCACCTAAAGCAAAGCGTGGTGCGCCTTGTTCTTTGACCCAATCTATGCGCATTAATTGATATTTTTTTACTGTAATATTAAATCCATCCGGCGCCTTACGCTTCTCTTATAAATGCGCCCTAGGTTTTTCCATTCATTTCCCTCCGTAAATTTTCGTAAGTTATCCCCCCAAACCTCTCGCCTAACTCTACACTGCCTTTCTTAATCAAATCTGTGCGGAGGGTTTATGTGTAATAAATTGCTTATAGGGTTTGTATTGTTTGTAGCGGGAATCATTTCTGCTTGGGCTGATAACTACAAACCCTTTGTCATCAATAACACGCAAATAGTGCCAATACATTCAAAGTTTACTGGGCGGGACCATGAGCTGGTTGTAGTGCTGCCCTCCAGTTATTCATCCAACCCCGATAAAAAATACCCTGTTCTTTATTATCTGGATGCTTATTGGGATACGCCCTTATTGGCTTCTACTTACGGCAATTTAGTTTACGACAATGTGGTACCGGAATTTATTATGGTGGGTTTATC
Organism: uncultured Cellvibrionaceae bacterium; assembly: GCA_964581625.1. Classification (GTDB taxonomy): domain Bacteria; phylum Pseudomonadota; class Gammaproteobacteria; order Pseudomonadales; family Cellvibrionaceae; genus Cellvibrio. Next base: position 33,495 of record CAZOPE010000005.1, on the reverse strand, counting down.
CTATCCCTCCACCGCTAACTACGATAAAGAACGCCGAATTGATTACACCATTACCGCTGCGGAAGAGAACTCAGGTAAAGCCGATTTATTTTTGAATTTTATTCAGAAAGAAGTGGCTCCACTTATTGAAACAAAGTTCCGTGGGCTAGCGACTGACCGCGTGCTCTCCGGCAATTCTCTCGGTGGTCTTTTTACCGTAGCGGCCGCTTATAAGGCTCCTGATTTCTTCTCTGGATTTGTTGCCATTAGTCCTGCGGCCAGTTGGGATAAGGGCGCGTTATTTAAGTTAGATGAAGATTACGCAAAGCAACACAAATCCTTAAATGGCCGTATGTTTATTTCCTATGGCACAACCGAATACCCGTCCTTCCGCGACCCAATTATTCAATTGCAAAAGCAATTAGCTGCGCGTCAGTATAAGGGGTTTGAACTTATGAATTACGCAATGGATCGACTTGATCATACCAGTGTGAAAGGCGATGGTTATGTACGTGGTTTAATGTGGGTGTGGAAACCTAAAAAACCTGCGGGCCCAAGCGGATTGGAGCGTGCGATTACGGGCGTTAAATGATTTTTCCTAGAGCTTGAAGAGGAGAGGGCAGTGCAAACTGTCCTTTCAATCTGATTATTGAATGTTTTCGAGTTTTAGTACCAAACGATCCTTATTTGTAATCTCTTCATACCCTCTCTTAAATCCGGGAATGCTATAAAACAACTGATCGAAACTGCCATCTGCGATTGCCATTTTTAATCCGCGTTCAATTCTATTTGCGAGCTTGGGATTATTTTTGTTGACGAAGAAATATTTTCGCGTCACGTAACTGAGCATAAGGCGCTGCTCAATAGCAATTCCTTTGTGTCTGAATAACTCCTCCTCCGCCCATATTTCGTAAAGCCCTCTTGGGAAATAATCAAAACGCTTTCCCAGTAACATATTGAATAAGGGTTCAAAAAAAGGGGATGTCGTCACTGGTAAATTGTTAGCTACCAAGACTTTGGTATCTGTCCATCGCACGCCTTGGCCAGCTTTAAAATTGCGTAAATCGTTTACGTTCTTAACTCGATTGAATTTTTCCTGATCGTCTTTGCGAATTAAAAAAATACGGTAGCTCGTCAGGTCTTTTAAGAGCGATATTCGAATAGGTATCAGTGTTGATTCCAAGTCTTGATTCGTGGTTGCCCAAAGTACATCAATAATACCGTTGGTGGGGCGCTTTAGTTCAGCTTCAAAGCGCGCCTTAGTTAAGAGCGTGGGGTATGCTGTGATTTCAAAGGCGCCATCTGTAGCTTCAGTTTTCGTGAGAACCAAATGCAAGAGCTTGGGAAAGAACACCGATGTTTGCGCACTTTGTTCGATAGGGGGAATCGTGATTCGCAACACTTCTGCCGAACGGGCAGCAGAGGCACCTAGGGTGACAACAGATAAAATTGCCAGCGCTAAAAACCGAGATATGAAGTGAGCAAATGAGCGCATGCGCGAGTTCGAGTCCAAGTGGTAATTAGGTTATCCCTAAGCTTAGTTGCTTTTCATGCGGCTTGGGCGGAAAGCTTGGTCCGTAGATTTAGCCCGCTGCCATTTAATTGCGACTTTAGGGGCAATCGTCACCCAATTTCAGTAGAATGGCCGCCCTTAGCTCGTATCCCGGCTTTTTCATCACTCGTTTAGGTAATCTTCTCGTGATCTCCACCGCAAATATCACCATGCAATTCGGCGCCAAGCCGCTGTTTGAAAACGTTTCAGTCAAATTTAACAATGGCAATCGCTACGGCCTAATTGGCGCCAATGGCTGCGGCAAATCTACCTTTATGAAGATTCTCGGGGGCGACTTGGTGCCTTCCGGCGGCCAAGTGATGCTGGAGCCCAATGTTCGCTTGGGTAAGCTGAAGCAAGACCAGTTCGCTTATGAAGAATTTACTGTGCTGGATACGGTGATCATGGGCCACACAGAACTGTGGAAAGTGAAGGCCGAGCGCGATCGTATTTATAGCTTGCCAGAAATGAGCGAAGACGACGGCATGGCAGTTGCCGAGCTAGAGGTTCAGTTTGCCGAGATGGATGGCTACACCGCCGAAGCGCGCGCGGGCGAGTTGCTACTCGGGTTGGAAATCCCCATTGAGCAACATACCGGCCTCATGAGTGCAGTAGCACCGGGTTGGAAGCTCCGCGTGTTGCTGGCGCAAGCCTTGTTCGCCGACCCAGATGTACTCCTCCTCGACGAACCTACCAACAACCTGGATATCAACACCATCCGCTGGCTGGAAGATGTTCTCAACCAGCGCAACAGCACCATCATTATCATTTCGCATGACCGTCACTTTTTGAATGCGGTGTGCACGCATATGGCGGATCTGGATTACGGCGAGCTGCGCGTTTATCCCGGTAACTACGATGATTACATGATGGCATCGACTCAGGCACGCGAGAAATTGCTCTCTGAAAACGCCAAGAAGAAAGCACAAATTGCCGAGCTGCAAACCTTTGTTAGTCGCTTCTCTGCGAACGCCTCCAAAGCCAAGCAGGCAACCTCCCGCGCTAAACAAATCGACAAAATCCAGTTGGATGATATCAAGCCTTCAAGCCGCGTGAGCCCTTACATCCGCTTTGTGCAAAACAAAAAGCTGCATCGCCAAGCCGTAACCGTAGAAGGTATCAGCAAGGCGTTCGATCGCCCGTTGTTTACCAATCTGAGCATGCAGGTTGAGGCAGGAGAGCGCATTGCCATTATCGGCCCTAACGGTGCGGGTAAAACCACCTTGCTGCGTTGCCTTTACGGTGATCTAACGGCAGACAGTGGAACTGTTAAATGGGCAGAACAAGCTGAGATAGGTTACTTCGCTCAAGACCACGCCGATGATTTTGCTGCTGACGAAAATCTGTTTGATTGGATGAAGCAATGGACAAAAGGCGATGAGCAACTCGTGCGCGGCGCGTTGGGCAGAATGTTGTTCTCCAACGATGAAGTGAAAAAATCCGTAAAAGTGATATCCGGTGGTGAACAGGGACGCATGTTGTTCGGCAAGCTCAGTTTGATTAATCCTAATGTGATGCTGATGGACGAGCCGACGAACCACTTGGATATGGAATCCATCGAAGCGCTTAACCTCGCTTTAGAAAACTATCCGGGCACTCTGATTTTTGTGAGCCATGATCGGGAGTTTGTATCCTCATTGGCTACGCGCATTATCGATATGCAACCCACCGGCTTGGTGGATTTTAGCGGTACCTACGAAGAGTATTTACGTTCGCAGGGCATTTTTACGCATTAGGTTTTAGCCGCTTCTCTTGCTCTTCTTTTATTTCCCCTCCCTTTGCGAAAAGGGCTTGGGGAAGTGATTTGTCTCTCTAAAATGTAGCCTCACTTTATGCATTAGGTCATTTGATCTAGCTCAACTTGTGCTACAAGTTCTCGTCATCGCCTCTATACTCAAAACCCGCTACGCTTGAAATGTGTTCATGCGCCCCCACGTCTGTACCAACAGTTAATTCATTCAGAGGTTTTCATGCGTATCGACCGTTTAACCAATCAATTGCAGCTGGTACTCGCGGATGCTCAATCACTTGCCGTTGGGCGTGACCATAGCCAGCTTGAACCGCTCCACTTGCTCTTCGCAATGATTGAACAAAAAGGGCCGGGCAGTGTTCGCCTTTTGTTGAATCAAGCGGGTTTTGATGTTGCAGGTTTGCGCGAAGCGCTCAGCAGAAAATTAAGCGATCTTCCCAGCATTAAAAATCCGACTGGCGAAGTTGGCATGTCGCCGGATATGGGCCGGCTCTTAAATTTAGCCGATCGCTACGCGCAAAAAATTGGCGACAAATTTGTTTCCAGTGATGCGGTTCTGATTGTTGCCATGAAAGATCCGCAAAGCAGCATCAATGAATTACTGAAGCAGTTTGGTAACGAACAACGTCTTCAACAAGCGATTGATAAAATTCGTGGCGGCGAATCTGTGGATGATGCGGATTCAGAAGGTAATCGCCAAGCCTTGGAAAAATACACCGTTGATTTAACCGCTCGAGCCGAATCGGGCAAGCTAGATCCTGTGATTGGTCGCGACGACGAAATTCGTCGCACTATTCAGGTATTGCAACGCCGCACTAAAAACAATCCTGTGTTAATTGGTGAGCCAGGCGTCGGTAAAACGGCGATTGTTGAAGGTTTAGCGCAGCGCATTGTGAATGGTGAAGTGCCCGAAGGTTTGAAAAATAAGCGCTTGCTCGCGCTGGATTTGGGTGCTTTATTAGCGGGTGCAAAATTCCGTGGCGATTTTGAAGAGCGCTTAAAATCTGTGATTAACGAATTGGGTAAACAAGAAGGCAAAATCATTTTGTTTATCGACGAAATCCACACCATGGTTGGTGCTGGTAAAGCCGAAGGTGCTATGGATGCAGGTAATATGTTGAAGCCTGCACTTGCACGCGGCGAGTTGCATTGCGTGGGTGCAACCACGCTAGATGAATACCGCAAATTTATTGAAAAAGATGCAGCGCTTGAACGCCGCTTCCAAAAAGTTCAGGTTGATGAACCTAATGAATCAGACACCATTGCGATTTTGCGCGGTTTAAAGGAGCGCTATGAAGTCCACCACGGCGTGGATATTACCGACTCCGCGATTATCGCTGCAGCAAAACTGTCGCAACGTTACATTACCGATCGCCAATTGCCGGACAAAGCAATCGATTTAATCGATGAGGCCGCAAGCCGTATTCGCATGGAAATCGATTCCAAACCGGAAGAAATGGATCGTCTTGAACGTCGCCTCATTCAGTTAAAAATTGAGCGCGAAGCGGTTAAAAAAGATGAAGACGAAGGCAGTAAAAAACGCCTCGCCAAAATCGATTTAGATATTGATAAGTATGAGCGCGAGCTCAACGACTTGGAGGAAATCTGGCGCGCAGAAAAAGCCGCGTTGCACGGTTCGCAAGAAATTAAAAGTCAGTTGGAGCAAGCGCGCTTAGAGCTTGAAGAAAAACGCCGTAAAGGCGATTTGGCGCGCATGAGTGAATTGCAATACGGTGTTATTCCGCAACTGGAAAAGCAACTCGATATGGCGAGCCAAGCGGAAATGATGGAAATGAAATTACTCCGCAATAAAGTCACCGACGAAGAAATTGCAGAAGTGGTTTCTAAATGGACTGGAATCCCCGTCTCCAAAATGCTGGAAGGCGAACGCGAAAAATTACTGCGTATGGAAGAGGCTTTGCATAAACGCGTTATCGGCCAGCATGAAGCTGTTGTCGCCGTTGCTAACGCGGTGCGTCGATCGCGTGCGGGCTTGAGTGATGCAAATCGCCCTAACGGTTCATTTTTATTTTTAGGCCCAACCGGTGTTGGTAAAACAGAACTCTGTAAATCACTGGCGGAATTTTTGTTTGATTCCAGCGATGCCATGGTTCGTATCGACATGTCCGAGTTTATGGAGAAGCATTCCGTCGCTCGTTTGATTGGTGCGCCACCAGGCTATGTGGGTTATGAAGAGGGCGGTTACCTCACCGAAGCTGTTCGCCGTAAGCCGTACTCGGTACTTTTGCTGGATGAAGTTGAAAAGGCGCACCCAGATGTTTTCAACATTTTGTTGCAAGTGTTGGAAGATGGTCGCTTAACGGATGGCCAGGGCCGCACAGTGGATTTCCGTAATACGGTGATAGTGATGACGTCCAACTTGGGCTCAGATCGCATTCAGGAATTGGCGGAAGACAAGTCTTTCGATACCGTGAGTTTCGATTCATTCGTCACCGGCGACATGAATAACTCGCTGAACAACGAGAACCGTTACAACGCCATGAAAGACGCTGTGATGGAAGTTGTGGGTGGTCACTTCCGCCCCGAGTTTATCAACCGTATCGACGAGGTGGTGGTCTTCCATCCATTGGGTCGTGAGCAAATCCGAGGTATTGCGGATATTCAACTTGAGCTGCTGCGCAAACGCTTGGCTGAGCGCGAATTGGGTTTGGAGTTGGATGAAGCTGTTATGAATAAATTGGCAGCGGTAGGATTCGATCCGGTTTACGGTGCTCGTCCATTAAAGAGAGCAATCCAACAACTGGTGGAGAACCCCTTGGCGAACGATATTTTGTCCGGCAAGTTTGTACCCGGATCAATTATTCATGGCACCTTACGAGGCGATAGGCTGGTTTTTGAGTCTAAGCGGCTGCAGTAGGTTTCATCTAAAAATAAAAAGGCCGTCAACCGACGGCTTTTTTATTTTTAGTCGCTATCTACGTTATTCGCAGCTCTCTTCAATAGCTTTGTTAGCCTCTGCGAGTTTTTGAGCGTGCTCATCTGGAGTTATGTAACGGAACTGCCCATCATCACCTTTTACTCGTATACGTGCGTAGGTTTTTAGCGTTTCAACGTTCTTGCGGGCATTCTCACAACGCTCATTGTCTATGGCAGTAGCAGCTACAGCTGAATTTGCCTCGCTCTTTTCCTTCTCTGGTTTCGCATTTGCGGCTGAATAATCCACTGGATCACTATGACCGGTTTGCGGTTTTACTACTTCTGTATCTGTATTGTACGGAGGGTGTTGGGAATAGTGGGTTTGCCCCTTACTGTCTGTCCATTTGTAAACCTTGCTGGGTGCCGCCATCGCGCTAGCGGTCATAACGCAAACAACGCTGACCATTAAAAGGGACTTTAGATTCATAGCTTGTGCTCGTGAATTACCGGTAGTTAATCAACTATAGCGTCATTATTGGCGTGGTGAAACATCGCCAAAAATGTAACCGGTACATTTGTCGATTAATACTATTGTATGTTGAATTTGGCGCCATTATTTTTCCTTGGCGATGTTTTTTTCACAAATGAAATGATTTACAAATTTTTACAGAAGCCTCATTGGTCTAATCATTTCTTTACTTAGGGCTTTGTTGAACCTCGCCAAAGACACCTATAACATGGAAAAGTTGCCAGAAGTAGCAAATATCTTGCAATAAGTGGCTTAGATAAATTCAATAAATTGCCATTTAAGCCATTTGTAATAAACAAAATAATTATCTAAATCATAATGTTAACAAAGGGGTTGGCTATGGATTACAAAAAACGTAATCAGGGCGAAGCATTCAAAAGCGTGAGATTCAAACGATCGGTGCTGGCAATGTGTGTGATGGCGCTAAGCGCACCATCGTTAGCTCAAGATGCAACAAAAGATGAAACGTCTGTTGATGAAGTTATTGTCACTGGGCAACGTGCAAACTTGCAAAGCGCGCAAGAAATTAAAAAGAACGCTAGTACCTTCGTAGACTCTATTTCTTCCGAGGACATTGGGTCTTTACCCGATCGTAGCGTACTTGAAGCTATGTCTCGTATCCCAGGTGTGTCTATCGAACGTTTCGCTGCGGCAAACGATCCAGATCACTTCGGTGTAGAAGGGTCAGGTGCAGTAATTCGTGGTATGAGCGCTACTCGTTCAGAGTTCAATGGTCGTGATTCATTCACTGCCAACTCTGGCCGTGGTTTGAGTTTCCAGGACGTTCCGCCAGAATTAATGGCTGGTGTGGATATTTATAAAAACCAATCTGCCGACATGATTGAAGGTGGTATTGGCGGTACGGTAAGTCTGCGTACTCGTAAGCCTTTCGACTCTCCAGATCGCGTGACAGCATTCACTCTGGATTATTCATACGGTGACTTGGCTGAAGGCTGGACCCCGACAGTATCGGGCTTGTTCAGTGATCGTTGGGAAACATCAGCTGGTGAATTCGGCGTATTGATTAATGCATCATCTTCAAAATTGAAAAGTGCCTCAAACGGTATCCAAAGCGATGCATATGTTCAGTATCTTGATGATTACACCAAATTTCCTCGCAACCTTGATTCGGGTAATGGTCCATCAGGTAATCACGCAGGTCCAAATGACATCAAAGGTGCGGAACGATTTGCTGCTGCTGGTCAAGGTGTTTGGTTGCCAGGTGGTTCAAATGCGTCCATGAAAAATGACGACCGCGACCGTAAAGGTTTCGCAGCGGCTCTTCAATGGGAAAATACTGACGGTACTTTATTGAGTACAACTCAATATATGCGTTCAGATGCACGCCTGAGCTGGGCAGAAAACACTATCGGTTACCAATCAGGTTACGACAGGCGACGCAGTTTGCCTCTTCCTGGCACAGAGTATACCTTCGATGACAACGGCTTGTTCCAAGCTGGTACTATCACAAACGATGCTGGTTTCGGTTCAAACGGTTGGCGTTCCCGTGATAACGAAACTCCTGGAGCCACTCGTATTCCTACTGGCGCCAACTGGGGTAATCCAGGGCTACGTGTATTTGGTAGCCAATTTCAGACAGCAACACGTATAAAAGACACTCATACCGTTATCGATGACTTTTCCACCAACTTTAAGTGGACACCTAGCGATAAATGGGAATTTACCGCAGACCTGCAATACATCAAGGCTAAAACGGACGATGATGACGCAGGCGCGATGTTAGCGATGAACGCAATTCAGAACTATGACACCCGCGGTGATCTGCCTCATTTGACGTTCATTGAGCCATGGGCCGGTGCTCGTGATAACAACCTGAAAATCAATTGTGGCCCTAACCAAATTGAAGTTTGCCCTAACTCTGCAGGTACCGGGCCTTTCGGAAAAGCAGGCGCCGGTGTGAAGTTCAACGGCAATGCGTTCCCAGGTTTCTCTGATGATCCAGCAGGTGATAGCAATTATTTCCAAGATAAGAATGGATACAACTGGCAGTCTGCAATCGATCACTACGAGCGCTCCGAGGGTGACTCTAAAGCTGCTCGCTTCGATGTCGTTTATCACCTTGATGGCGATTTGTTCACCCAAATCAAAGCGGGTGTTCGCTATGCAAATCGCGAGCAAACAGTAAGGTCAACAACCTATAACTGGGGTGCATTGTTCCCTGTTTTTGCTTCATCAGCAGCTGGTTTGGGTTGGGTAGACACTCCTACGGTTGGTGATCTTAATGGTGAGTGGGAGTTTGTAGATTGGAGTAATTTCCAACGTGGCGATTCACTTACTGTACAGGGCAATGGTTTCTTACATCCAAAAGTCTCATTGCTCGAGGACGTGATCAAGGGGCGTGAGCTGCCTGCAGCTGTCGGTTTCCTTGATAATCCATGGGAGCGCATGGATAAACGTGCTGGTGCGACTTTAGGAAACAGATTCCTTCCTTCCGAAGTGTATATTACAGAAGAAGAGAATAAAGCAGCCTATGTTCGTTTTGACTTTGAAGCGGATATTGGTGATCGCACCGCAAAAGGTAATATCGGTTTACGCTACGTTAAGTTGGATCGCACCGCTTCAGGCTCTACCCAATATCCTAATCTGGTATCTACAACACCAGTGCCTGCAGGAGCGCCATCAGTAACCGATATTGCGGCGTCTGATGCTTATGAACAATCTCAACGTGCTCGAATTGAAGCCATCTATGACAGCATTCATGGGGCATATACGCCAATAACTGATCCAAACGTGACCCCTACTCAAGCGCAAATTGATGCAGCAAGAGCAAGGGAAGATGCTGTTAACCAAGGCTTCAAAAACGGCACAACAGACGTTGTGGGTTTGAATTCTATAATGACTTATAGAAATACAAACAACAATTTCCTTGATGCAACTGACAAAGGTTTTGGTAACAACGCGTTCACCTTGGAAAGCGCCTCTAATACCTATGATGCGTTCCTGCCAAGCTTTAACTTGGCTGTTAATGTTACGGACGAGTTAATAGCACGTTTCGCTGCATCCAAAGCTATTGCTCAGCCAGATATGGAAGATGTGCGTTACACCACGAACTTGAGCGCATTGGAGACAATTGCTACCAAACGCATCACTCCAAACCCGCAACCATTCTTGCAGCCACGAAATACTACGCTTGCTGTTGATGTTACCAAGTGGGGTGGTAATGCTGGTAATCCAGGTTTGGATCCAATGGAGTCAAAACAATTTGATGCATCCTTGGAATGGTATTTCGCGAAGGCTGGCTCGTTAACATTTACTGTGTTTAAGAAAGATCTATCCAAGTTCTTTATTAATGGAACTTTTGATCGTACCTATACCAACTCGGTAAGTAACGTGACGCAAACTGCAGAAGTGACAGGAACAATTAATAATGGTGAAGGTAAATTGCAAGGCTTCGAATTGGCTTATCAGCAATTCTATGATTTCTTGCCTGCTCCATTTGATGGTTTAGGTTTGCAAGCTAACTTCAGCTACATTGATTCTGAATCGATTCCAAATGCTGGAAGCTTTGCGCAGGATACCAGTGGTGCCACTGATACTGGTGCTCGTGTAGATTTATCTGGCTTGCCGCTGAGAGGGCAATCAAAACGTACGTATAACATTGCAGCCATGTATGAGAAAAATGATTGGTCCGCACGTATTGCCTACAACTGGCGTTCTCGCTACTTGTTGACAACACGTGATGTGATCAGTCGTTTCCCATTGTGGAACGATGATTATGGTACTGTTGATGCTTCATTGACTTATAAAATCAATGATAATTTCAGCACTGGTATTCAGTTTACCAACCTGACTGATGCGACTACCAAAACCATCATGATACTGGATGGTAAAGGTTTAGAAGCAGGTCGCTCATGGTTTGTAAATGATCGTCGTGTCTCTTTGCAGTTAAAAGGCAACTTCTAACCCAAGCTGCTTGTATTTTAAGTTAACGCGCCACGAACGTGGCGCGTTTTTTTTGGGTTGATGTTGCTAACTCATTACAGTGCATACTGTTTTGTATATGCTTGTTAAAAAATAAACGCTCGGTGAGACTTATGCGGCGCATAAAAACAATAACAATTGTTGGAGGGGGAACCGCTGGTTGGATGGCTGCCGCCGCGTTGGTGCGATTTTTTTCAAAAGAAAATTATACCGTTCAATTAATAGAATCTGATGCTATTGGGACTGTGGGTGTGGGTGAAGCTACCGTTCCCCATCTGCGCTCGTTTAATAACATGCTCGGTATTGATGAAAGTGAATTTATCACTGCAACTCAGGCCACCTACAAACTGGGAATTCAATTTGAAAATTGGGGTAAAGTTGGTGATTCCTACATACATCCTTTTGGTAGCCATGGTTACCCGATAAACCGAATCAGGTTTCATCACTATTGGATCAAATTGCGACACGACAATAAAGTCCTACCGTTTGATCAGTTTTCTATGGCAGTTATTGCCGCCGAGAAAAACAAATTTGATTATCCATCTGAGAATTCCAGCTCTCCACTGTCAACTTTTACTTACGCATTTCATATCAATGCGGGTGCCTACGCTGCCTATCTTCGTAGTTATGCTGAAAGTCGTGGATTGCAGCGAATTGAAGGGAAAATTCGTTCAGTTGTGCAGGATGGAGATGGGAATATAAAAAAAGCTATCCTTGAGTCCGGGTTATCCGTTGAAGGTGATTTATTTATTGATTGCTCAGGTTTTCGGGGATTGCTAATAGAAGATACTCTAAAGACAGGCTATGAAGATTGGAGCCAATGGCTGCTATGTGATAGGGCTATTGCTATGCCTACTGAGCTGCAGACAAAGGCGCCTTTGTACACGCGAGCTATCGCACGCGAATTTGGTTGGCAATGGCAGATTCCATTACAGCATAGAACTGGCAATGGCTATGTCTATTCCAGTCAATTTTTGTCAGATGATGTTGCTCACAAGACATTGATTGAAAATTTGGAAAGTAAAGCAATTGGTGATCCAAATTTCCTACGTTTTACTCCAGGTAGGCGTTTGCAAAGCTGGAATAAAAATTGTGTTGCCATAGGTTTGGCAAGCGGTTTTTTAGAGCCATTGGAATCTACCAGTATTTACCTTATCCAAATTGCTATTATGAAGTTGCTGGAATTTTTTCCAGAGGAGATAAACGCATCTATAAAGCGAGATGAGTTTAACCGCCAAATCAAAAATGAATACGAAAAGGTGCGTGATTTCATTATCCTGCACTACAACATTACCCAGCGTAATGACTCTGAATTATGGAAGTATTGTGCGCACATGGAATTACCTGAAAGCCTGGAACGAAAAAAGACTCTTTTTTACCAATCTGCACATGTAGAAACTTATCAACACGGCTTGTTTATGGAGCCTAGTTGGTTGGCAGTATATTTGGGGCAGGCTAGCCCCCCTATAGCCTATGATAAACGCGTGGATAGCTATAAAGATGTCGAGCCGCATTTACGCAGTATTGAAAATGAACTGAAAAAAATAGCTGAATATATGCCATCAGCCTGCATGGAGATGTATAAATTTGGCGATCAAAAAATAAAGCAATATGCAAATGTAAATATGAGTTTATACGGTGGCAGGGGGCTGAGATGACAATTCCTGCCAAAGACCTACTCGTTACTGGAGGTAGCCTTGCAGGATGGTGGACTGCTGTTTTTCTAAAGGTAAATGTGGCGAATGTTAATGTCACTGTGCTAAACACGAGAATGGATAGCGTTCTTGCAGAAACCACAGAGCCGGCATTTTATGAATATTTACAACTAATAGGTTTAACGCAACAGCATATCATTAAGTATGCTGATGGTAATTTTCGCAGTGCTCAAGCATACCTGAATTGGAAGCACCCACAGCACCAATATTTCCATACCGAAGAAGAGTTGGATTTCACCTATGACGCGATAGATTTTAACCAATGGATGTTAAAGCTGCGTAAAGCCGGTTATGGACAAAACATAAATGATTATTCTGTATTTGCTCAAGCTGCCAAATCTGGCAGGGCTGCTATTGATACGCAAAGTGGTATAAAAGCTGGACTAAATTTCGACGCACGTGAGTTGGAAAAAGTGCTTATTTCATATGCGTTAGAACTCGGCATAAATAAAATTGATGATGAAGTACTGTCTGTTATCCTTGATTCCGACAATAATATTGATGCTGTAATAACGGTTGATCATGGCTCAATTAAAAGCGATTTTTATTTCGATGCGACTGGGGTTCAAGCCAGATTGATTGGGCAATCCATGGGAGTAGAATACGAGTGCTGGTCAGCATATTTGCCATTTAATCATAGGAAGATCGTTGCAGCTCCACCACAAGGTTCCCGTTTAATTCCTTTTAGCTCTGTTCAATGGGTTGAGCAAGGCTGGATAAAAAGCATCCCCCTTACTAATAAAGTGGTATGTGAATATGTATATAACTCCGCTATCCATGAAAACAGCCAACTTGATGATTTTTTTGCTGACAGTATAAGCATTGATTTTGAGCCTGGAATGAGAAAAAAGATATGGCACAAAAATTGTCTGGCGATAGGTGAATCTGGTGTTAGTTTGGATAACTTTAATTATTCATCTTTCTATCTGGCCGTGTTAACTCTGGCACGTTTCGTGGAATATTGGCCGAGCCTCCAGCCATATGATGCATTAGAACAAGAATTCAATCGTATTATGTACGTGGATTATAAATCGATCCGGGACTTTCATTGTCTGCACTACGCATTGATAAAAATGCAAAACCGGTCACTGAATGTATTAAGCCATTTTGAACTGCCACCATCACTGCAGTATCGCTTGGATTTATATAAAAACTGTGGCAGATCTCTTGCGGATGAGAATACCTTGTTGCATCCAACGCAATGGCTTAATTTTTTAATGGGAATGGATATATGGCCAGACCATTATGATTGTATTGCCAGCCATCATGCGGATGATATTTATATGCAATATGCACAACGTGAAAAAAATAAAGTTGATAATATTGTAAAAAAATTACCTGATTACGATAGCTACATAAAACGTTATATGGTTTGAGTAACAACCTGACAATACCCTGATTATGAATCAACACCTGATAAAAAAAATTGTTATTGTAGGGGGAGGGACTGCCGGATGGATGACGGCGGCAGCTTTAGCTAAACGGTTTTCATCTGAACATATGAAGATTTTGCTAGTTGAAAGTGAAGCGATTGGAACTGTCGGAGTTGGTGAATCAACTATTCCTCATATCAGAGGGTTTAATGATTTTTTGGGAATTGATGAAGCTTTTTTTATTGCTGAAACCAAAGCAACTTTTAAGTTAGGTATCGCCTTCAAGAATTGGGGCGCCTTGGGAAATGACTATATACACCCATTCGGTCCGCTGGGACACGATATCAACGGCGTAGAGTTCCACCACTATTGGTTGCGAATGAAACGCGAAAGCAAGGTTCACCCGCTCGATGACTATTCAGTTGCTGCCGCAGCTGCGCGGGCGGGAAAGTTCCAATTCCCAACGGATGATCCTAATTCATTGTTATCTAAGTATAACTATGCATTTCATTTTGATGCGGCGCTCTATGCAAAATATTTAAGGAAATATTCCCAATTAAAGAGTGTCGAGCGAATCGAAGGTATCGTAGCTACCACTGAGTTGAATTTGGAAAGTGGATTTATTACCGCAATTATTTTGGATTCCGGTTTGCGAATTGATGGCGATCTTTTCATTGACTGCACAGGATTTAAAGGCGTTTTAATCGATAAAGTTTTAAAGGCTCGATTTGAAGACTGGAATCATTGGTTGCCCTGTGACAAGGCTATAGCCGCTCCGTGTGCCCCGTCTGCTAAGCCTCTACATCCCTACACTTTGTCAACAGCGAAAAGCTCAGGCTGGCAGTGGCGGATTCCATTGCAGCATAGGACTGGGAACGGTCACGTTTATGCGAGTAGCTATTTAAGTGATGATGAGGCCACAGCTATTTTTCTAGATGGGCTAGATGGCGAGTTATTGGCAGAGCCGAAATGTTTTACGTTCAGGGCTGGTCAGCGTAAGAATAATTGGGAAAAAAATTGTGTTGCTATAGGTTTGGCTGGTGGATTTTTAGAACCTTTGGAGTCTACGAGTATTTACCTTATTCAGGTTGGGATTCAAAAATTGTTGGATTTTTTTCCAGATAAACATTTCAAAAAATCAAACTCTGATGAATTTAATCGGCAGCTTGATGCAGAATATATTCGTATTCGTGACTTTATCATTATGCACTATAAAGAAAATTCAAGAGTGGACTCCCAATTTTGGATAGATTGCAAAAATATGTCAGTACCGGATGGGTTGGCGCACAGACAAAAATTATTTGGGGCCGTCGGTTATGTAGACCATCTGCAATATGGTGTTTACGCTGCTGTTTGCATGGGGCAGGGGCTTTATCCTGAAAAATATGATTTTAAAATTAATAAATATTCAAGTGAGAGTATTTCAGCTTACCTTGAAAAAATTCGTAGTGATATAAAAAATACCGTCGCGGCGATGCCAGTGGCGAAGGATTATTTCAATAGAGTTGTTGACCCAAAAAATTCGGGTCGGTCTGTATGAAGCAAAGAAAAATTATTATCGTTGGCGGTGGTTCGGAAGGATGGTCTGTTGCTGCATATTTAAGAGCCCAGCTACCGCGTGAATTGGTCTCAATTCAATTGATTGAGACTTCCCATATTGATCAAAATGCTGTTGAAAATGCAAGCTCAATAATTCATCGCTTTCATGACTTAATAGGCTTGCAGGAAAAAACATGCATGTTTGATCATTACACTCAATTTGGGTTGGGTGTAATGTATAAAGACTGGGGCTTTGATACGCAAGATTTTATTTTGTCAGAAGAACCCTACGGAGTATCTTATAAGGGAATTAATTTTCAGAATCTATATATTAAAAATATCCTTTCTGGCGCACAGGATTCTTTTGAAAATTATTCATTAAGTGCCGTAGCGGCGCGCCTTGGAAGATTTGTTCATCCCTCTTCGGACAGCAGATCTGTATATTCCTCTATAAAATATGGTTTGCATCTGCAGCTTGAAAGTTACTCAAAGCTTTTAAAAAGCCACGCAATAGACTTGGGTGTAAACTCGTTGCAGGGGGATTGCATGTCGGTGCGGGTCGATACCCTCGGTAATATCACTTCCTTACTACTAACCACAGGGGAAACGGTATTCGCTGACTTGTTTTTTGATTGTTCCGGCGCAGCGAGGGTGTTGCAGCAAACTAACTCTGACGACTCTTATGTGCAAGACGACTTTGATCTGATGTTTAATAAGGTTGCTATCGGTCATCGGCTTACTCTTAAAAACTTACCTTGCGTCACTCAGTTAACAAGCAGCGAGTATGCAGTATTTAAAATTGTTCCACTAAAGGATAGGGAAGTTATTACTGCCTATTTTTCTGATCGGGCTGTTCAGGATGAAGCTTTTAAAATACTGATGGTTGAGGCTGGCTTTCAAGATATAAAGATATCAGATCACTTCGCTTATCGAACTGAAAAAAACTGGGTAAACAACTGTATATCATTGGGCTGCTCTAGTGCGCAATATCCCGAGTTGTTAGTATCATCTTTGCGCAGGGTAAGAAATTCTATTGTTCGTTTTTTAGATTTGCTAACTGACTTTGATCATATAGAAGCATCACGCGATGAATATAACCGTCTTTCACGAATTGAACTCGAGAATATTCGGGAGACTCTGGAGTTACAGCTATTCTTTGCGAAAAATCGTTTGGGCTCATTGGCGCAGTATTTTTCCAATCATAATTTATCCCAAGGAGCCGAATCTCGCTTGAATCTATTCAGGGCACATGGCCGTAATTCGCATGATGAGGCAAAATTTTTAACAGATACAGAATGGGCTGCCTTTATGCTGGGAAACAATGTTGTTCCAGAGGTATGTGATTATGACGCGAGTTTTCTGAATGAGAAAGAAGTGCAGGCATTTAATCATAGGCTAAAAAGTTCAGTGTTTGACTGTGCAACGAAGATGCCTGAATGTAGGGTATATACCGCAGGATTGATAAAAAATTAAGGTGGAAGAATGACTGAAGATAATCGTATAAAAAAAATTGTTATCATTGGTGGTGGTACATCAGGATGGATGTCCGCTGCAGCCTTAAGCAAGGTGCTAAAAAGCCGGTATTGCGAAATTCAATTGATAGAATCCGAAGAAATTGGCTCTGTAGGCGTAGGGGAAGCCACTATTCCTCAGATTCAGGTTTTTAACAAATTATTGGATTTAGATGAAGATGAGTTTGTGCGTAAAACCCAAGGAACTTTTAAGCTTGGAATTCAATTTGTAAACTGGAAGCAAATTGGGCACAAGTATTTTCACGCTTTCGGCGACGTAGGAAAGGATATGGATGCCATTCAGTTTTATCATTATTGGCTTAAAATGGTAAAAAAGGGAAAAGCACTGGATTTGGGTGAGTACACAATAAGCAACGTAGCATCGGATCGTGGAAAGTTTATGCGACCATTTGATGCTGGAAATTCACCGCTGTCAAACATTGCCTATGCGTTTCACTTTGACGCAGGATTGTATGCACGTTTTCTACGAGAATATTCGGAAACCCGCGGTGTGATTCGTACTGCGGGAACTGTAATGGGAACTCAATTGAATCCCGATACTGGCTTTATTGAGTCCGTAATACTTGAAAGTGGAGAGAAAGTCAGTGCAGACTTCTTTATAGATTGTTCTGGCTTCCGTGGTCTACTTATTGAGCAGGCATTGCATACCGGTTATGAAGACTGGAGCCACTGGTTACCCTGCGATAGTGCTTGGGCGGTGCCGTGTGAGAGTGTAGCAAACTTGACACCCTACACTCGTTCTACCGCACATGCAGCTGGATGGCAGTGGCGTATTCCATTACAACACCGCATCGGGAATGGTCATGTATTTTCCAGTAAGTTCATGAGTGAAGAAGATGCGAAAAAAATATTATTGAACAATTTAGACGGCAAAGCTTTAGCTGATCCTAGAATGTTAAAATTCGTTACGGGTAAACGCAGAAAATTCTGGAATAAAAATTGTTTGGCTATCGGCTTGGCTAGTGGCTTCATGGAGCCGCTAGAATCTACAAGCATTCATTTGGTGCAGTCAGCAATTGGCCGCTTAATGACCTTCTTCCCAAATAAAAGCTTTGCGCAAGAAGATATTGATGAATTCAATAACCAGGCTCACTTTGAGTTTGATCGAATTCGTGACTTTCTGATTTTACATTACAAAGTAACTAATCGAAACGACTCTGAGTTTTGGCGTTACTGTCGTAACATGGAAATACCAGATTCGCTTACTCAGAAAATTGAACAATTTAAACGAAATGGACGTATTTTCCGCACTAGTAACGAAATGTTCAGCGACCTGAGCTGGCTAGAGGTAATGCACGGACAGGGGCTGCAACCTGAAGGATATCATGCGTTGGTTGATGTCATGCATGAGGAAGAGATTCTTAACAAAATGGAAAGCGTAAAACGTGTTATCGACAAATCTGTAGATTATATGCCTTCTCATGAGCAGTTTATTGCAGAGAATTGTAAGGCGGAAAAAATGACGTGACTTTTTCGTGTCAACAAATTACAGGGATCTTGCTTTTTAACTTACTCTTATTCGCCCTCTGCTAATATTTGCAAATGCCCCCTGGTTATGTGAATAGCTAAACTTTCATATTTGCCAATATTAGCGGCCACTTTCTCTTTAAACTGTTTTTGTTTGAGTTAGTGAATATATTCTTCGATAATTTTGACACGGTTATTTTTTCCTTGATGCGGCTTTAATTTGGCAATATTTAATCCTCGTAGTAATCATGAAAATTGCTCTGCCGAAAAGCTCAAACTGATGTCACCGATGAGTGGCTAGTTGAATTTATCTTTCTCCAATCGTTGGTATCACAAAAAACGCCGCCTTACTCAGTACAAAATTTTGATGTTATTGTGATTGGTTTTACCGAAAAAAAATAGTAATCCCGAAAAAGACGACAACGCTATATCGTTTTGCCCAATTATCAAAGGCCCATTAATCGACTTTTCGAAAAACCACCGGAGTGTATGTATATAAATTTGGTACTTCACGCCATTGGATCATGCCAGTTCTCTAGCTAATTGTGCCAACCAAGATGTATCTTGCATCACCTCAAACTGCAAGCAACATTCACCATGGCAGATGAACGGTGCAGATTTAATATTGCAACAGTGGATTCAGAAAAGTTACGTTTGGAGGTCAGTGCGGGTACGAATGTTGATATTGCAGATCTAACTTTTTTAGGACACTAAAGTATTTATGGAGCACATCATAAATGCTACCTCTCTTTGTTATTAGTTATCGATGAGATTTATTCATAAATCAATTTCCATAGTTTCAAAGAGGTTAACAAACGTCAAACGCAGAAAATTAGCCTACAGAACTTTTGTACGTTAAAAAATGTAAACGCCCAGCTCTAAAAGCTGGGCGTTTTTCTCGCGGAATAAAAGCTATTTTTTAAATGCGCTTTGCGTTTGAATCGTGCCATCGGGGTTGTAATGAAGCTCCGCTAGTTTCACGCTACGTAAATGTGTTTTGCCGCCGGAGAGGGAGCTGTCGTGGTAGAACAAATACCATTTACCTTGGAATTCCACGATCGAATGATGATTTGTCCAACCAAGTACAGGCTCTAGAACTACGCCTTGATAAGTGAATGGCCCGTAAGGGTTGTCTCCCATCGCATAGGCGATGTTGTGAGTGTCACCGGTGGAATAGGAGAAATAATATTTGCCGTTGTATTTGTGCATCCAAGCTGCTTCAAAGAAGCGGCGGTTGTTATCGCCAGCGGTAATGGGTTTACCTTCTTTATCAAGAATTTGCAGATCGCGCGGTTTTTCGGCAAAGCTCAACATTGTGTCTTTGAGTTTTGCCACTTTGGGAGAAAGTGCGGGCTTGTCATTGTCCGGGTAAGTATCTGCAGGATTGTAGGTGCCTGTTACCCAGCGTTGTAATTGGCCGCCCCAAATACCACCAAAATACATGTAGTGGTTGCCATCGCTATCTTTAAAAACAGCAGGGTCAATACTAAAACTATTTTCAATGGGTGCAGTTTCTGCTTTGAATGGGCCGACTGGCGAATCGCTAACACATACACCAATACGAAAAATATCTTGCTTATCTTTAACCGGATAATACAAATAATATTTGCCATTTTTTTCTGCGGCATCAGGTGCCCAGAGTTGTCGGCTTGCCCAGGGAATATCTTTGACGTTGATGGCTTCGCCGTTGTCTTTGACTTCACCACCGATAGAATCCATCGATAGGACATGGAAATCTTTCATATCGAAATGATCTCCAGAGTCGCTTTGCTTTACCTCTGTTTCAATATCGTGTGAGGGATAAACGTAGATTTTTCCGTTGAAGACATGCGCGGATGGATCGGCAGTGTAGATGTGTTTAACCAGAGGTTCAGACGCAAGCTCGGGCTTTTTTTCAGCTGCGCCAGCATCAGCTGCTGCAGCGGCGGAACTTGCGGGAGCAGATTCAACAACCGCTGCAGGTGCTTCAGCTTCTTTCTTTTGGCATCCAAAAAGTATTGCGCTTGCAATCACACTCGCTAAGCTGAGCTTTTGGAAATTTTTCATGTCTGACCTCGTTTCGTTGTTTTAGAAAACGATGATCACCAATGCCAAAGAGTACCATCCTCCAAACGGTTTACCGGTAAGCAGGCACGCTTGTAGGGATATTTAGCGGCAAGAGCCTCGTCAATATCCACACCGTGTCCTGGTGCTTCACCCGGTGTAAAAAATCCGTCTTTAAATTCGTAGGCGTGTGTGAACACCTGTTCAGTTAATTCGTTGTGCGCCATGTGTTCCTGAATACCAAAGTTCGGTACCCAGTAATCAAAATGCAACGCCGCGCCCATGCACACGGGCGATAAATCTGTTGCACCGTGGAAGCCGGTGCGAACATTAAACAAGCTTGCAAAATCGGCGATGCGACGTACATGCGTAATACCGCCTGCGTGAACTATAGTTGTGCGAATATAGTCAATCAGTTGGTTTTGAATCAGGTCTCTGCAATCGTGAATGCTGTTAAATACTTCGCCCACTGCGATTGGAGTCGTAGTGTGATGGCGAATTAATTTAAACGATTCCTGATTTTCCGCGGGCACGGCATCTTCCATCCAAAACAGGCGGTAGGGTTCTAAATCTTTTCCTAAACGCGCTGCTTCAATTGGAGTTAGGCGATGGTGCACATCGTGTAACAAGTGTAGTTCACTGCCAAACTCTTTGCGTACTGCTGCAAAAAGTTCTGGTACAAAATTAAGATATTTTTCGGTAGACCATACTTCGGTAGAAGGCAAATCTGCATCAGCAGGTTCGTAATTTTTTTGCGTAGTGGATACACCATAGGTTTTTGCAATACCGGGAATGCCGGATTGCACACGAATGGCTTTGTAGCCTTTTGCTTTTGCTTTTGCGACAGCTTCCAGCGTGCTTTCCAAATCTTTTCCATTCGCATGTGTGTAGGCGAGAATGCGATCGCGGCTGCGGCCACCCAGCAATTGATAAAGCGGCATGTTGGCTGCTTTGGCTTTGATGTCCCACAGAGCAACATCAATTGCGGCAAGTGCGGTCATGCCAACTGGCCCGCGGCGCCAGTAAGCACCGCGATAAAAGAATTGCCAGATATCTTCAATTTGGTGTGGGTCGCGGCCAATCAGTGCGGGAATTAAATAATCTTCCAAGTAAGAGACAACTGATTTTTCGCGGCCATTTAAGGTGGCATCGCCTATGCCGTAAATACCTTGGTCGGTGACAATTTTAAGCGTTACAAAATTTCTGCCGGGGCAGGAGACAATCACTTTAGCTTCAATAATTTTCATCGGTACTACTCAATCGTTTTCAAAAAATTTATGTAAAAAGGGGTAGTAAATAACTACCCCTGTGTTGCCAATTTTTTGCGGCGCAATTTTTTATGCGCCGCAGCTTTTAATAAAGCGATATTTTTTCTATAAAGCGAATTTACAATGCCCAACTAGTTTTTACGTGGGCTCTCTTGAGGGCCCAAATAACTTGGCAAGAGCCCGCCAGTATTTAACACAATACGCTCAAGTGTAACGCCCGGGTCAATTGCGTAAATACGTACGCGATGCTCACCAGCTTTTGCGATTTGGTGCGTAGTGGTGATTTTACGCATATTAGTGCGTACTGATTCTTCCCAAGCCGCATCGCTCATATCTTTCACAATGTTTGCGATTTGCGGTTCCTCATCGTCAATGGCGATGGCGTAACGCAAACCGCGCCCCGGTGTGAATGGCCATGTTGGTGCAAAAATGCTCTCAGCACTCAGTGATCCTGCTGTATACAGGTAAACCTTGTACTCTAGGTAAGGCGCATTTTTAAACTCTGCAAAGGAATCATCTGCAACGGGGAAAACCGACATGGACGAAAGGTTGCGCCCGTGTTCTGGAATTTTCTGCCACGAATAACCCTGTGCAGATTGCGCGTTACTGAAATGCTCAGCTTCTATTGCCACGTAGCCATCGGCTTCAATGAACCCCTTAAAGGTTTTGGGGACTTCGTCATTGTTAACCGCGGTTACCTTCACTGCCGCACCTCCCCAGCCCGTGCCGGTGATGCTGACTTTTCCGGTTGCAATACCTTTTGGTGCCTTGCTCCAGTCAATGCTTACTTGGAGTTTCTGGGTGGAATCCACTTGTATACTAGTGTATCCAATTTTTATCCAAGGGTCGCTAGTTTTTGCGGAAAACTTAAAAGATTCGGTGCCTTTGTTGAAAACGTCGATGGTGCGCGTTTGCTGCCCGTAGCGGTCAAACTTGGGTAGCTCGTATGCGCCGGGTACGGGCCAAGCGGTAGGGTTGCCTTCTACCGCGACACCCATGTCGGCGGTGCTATGAGGTTGGCGATCATAGGCTATGGGCATGGTATTCGCCGGTGGGTTATTCCAGTGGGTGTAACCAATGTGGGTTTGGTCCATGAAATGCTCCCACTTGCCATTGCTCAGCTCGGTATCAAATTGCTTTTGCAAATCTGCATCGGCTTTAAACAACTCGCGAGCTTTATTGCCATACTCGTTGGCGTTATTGCGGCCCTGTTCAGCGTAGAGGTGATTCTTGGCCACGCTGTCGTACATCTCAGTGATAATAGCGCTGGCCTTTGTGGGGTGAAGCACCAACTGGAAGAATGCATCTTTTGATTCAGCTGGCATTTGCGTATAGAGCTTTTCCGCTTTCGCGCGTAAATTCGTAATTGCCGATGTGACGCGATCAGCCTCGTTGTAATTCAATTGGCTATAGGTTTTCTCATCTTGCAGCTCCGGCTTTCTGCGTAAATTGTGGCGAGTGTAACCCGTCATAATCTCTGCAATTTCTTGCGCGTGTTCTTTGCCAAATTCGCGCTCAGCCCAGAGCTTGCTGTATTCGGGGATACGTTCTTTTGGCCATTGTTCGGGGTTCCACGCCATACGCAAAAAGTATTCGATGGGGTATTCCATAGGTTTTAAATCACCGACGTTTACGATCCAGATTTTTCTGGCGTCATAGTGGTAAGCGAGATTCATTTGCTCCCAAATTTTGGCGATGGAGATGGTGTTAATCCAACGATAGGAGCGTGGGCCGCCTACGTAATCAAAGTGATAATAAACCCCCGCACCACCCACGCGCTTGCGCTCTTCTGCGGTGGGCAAGCGGCGAATATTGCCCCAGTTATCGTCGCACCACAGCAAGGTTATGTCATCGGGCACGCGCATACCGCGCTCGTAAAAACCTTGGACTTCTTTATAAAGTGCCCAAACCTGCGGTACTTCGGCTACTTTTTCTTTTCCGAAAACACTGCCCAAAATGTCGCGTTGGTCGTGAACAATACGTTCAAGTAGTTGGATATTTTCACCTTCGCTCATGGGCTCATCTTGCTGGCCGCGCATGCCTACCGTGTAAATGCTCTCGTAATCTTTATTGCGTTTAACGCCCGCTGTCCAAAAGTCGTAAAGGTTTTTTTGATTTTTTGAATATTCCCAAGGGCCGCTACCGTGGCGGTTCCATTCTTTGTCGGCGCGCATCATGGGCTCGTGGTGCGATGTACTCATCACAATGCCGTATTCATCCGCAAGAATCATGTTTTGAATATCATCATCGGCAAAGGCGTTGTTCCACATGGCGGGCCATAAAAAATTTGCCTTCAAGCGCAACAGCAACTCAAATACTTTTTCGTAAAATTCGTGGTTGTAGTTGCCGTGGTTTTTCTTCACCCAATTGGTAAGCGCGGGGGCTTCATCGTTGAGGAAAATGCCGCGGTATTTTATTTTTGGCATTTCTTGTACGAAGGTATTTTTGGCTACATAAATAGCGCTTTTCTTTTTCACAGGAACATCTGCCCACCAGTGCCAAGGTGAAACACCGATCTGCTCTGTTAAATCGTAAACACCATAAGTGGTACCGCGTTTGTTGCTGCCCACAATCACTAAAGCTTGCTTTATGTTAGCGGACGGGTTTTGAACAACGGAGATCTGGTACGCATCCCATTGGTCTTTAATACCGCTGATATTGATTTTCTTTTGTGCCACCAACTCATCAATCAATTGACTGCGGCCAAGTGTGCCGATTATCACAGCCTGATTTTTTAATTCAGTTGTGGATTGAATAAGTGACGGCTTTTGTGCACTTACTTTTTCAATATCGGTTTGCAGGTTTTTTACTGCGCGTTGAACGCCGGGATAATCCCGGCTATCCACGTAAAGCGATGCAGTGCTTGTAGCGGAGACGAGGGTTAGGTCGCCTGATTTCGCAGAGCTGTTGATATAGGATTTTTCACCCAATGCAAAGCTTAAAGAACTGGCGCACAAAAGCAGCGCGCCGAGCCCCAAGCTCGCACAGAAAGATTTATAAGAGTTCATTCTTACCTTGCCTTTTTATTAACTGCAGTGGCACCGGTAGTTTCAGGTTATTTTGGCTCTGTACGTACGTGCATTCCCAAATAGGTTCCTGTAAATCCACCAGCGATCTCTGTGCTTAGCAATTTGGCATCCGCTCCTTCTACTATATTGATGCGTTTCCCTGCTTTGTTTTGATAATAAAAATCTATTTTACCTGCATCGCCCTCTGTTCCTAAAAGGATATTTTTACCGAGGTCTTTTTTAGTCAGTGTGGTGCTGGCAATAATCTTTGGAATATTTTTCTTGCTGGTTTGCTCAACAAATACGGTGTATTGATCGCCTTGTCGTTGAACCGCAAAGTAATAATGCGCCTCGTGGCTTTGGAATGCAGCAATACCGGCAGAGAAGCCATCTTCATCAGGTAATTTTAATGTTGTGTTTGCATCAAAATGCATGTGTTGTTGACGGCGACCAATAAAGGCTGATTGCGCTAGGCCGGTAAGGCGATTTTCCACCGCATTGATGATGATATTTTTCTTTTCCGGATTTAACTTGTACCAATCCGTTTCAACGGTGCCTAAGGTGTTCCAATCTACTAGCAATTTGTTAGTGGTGAATTTATCTTTCCACACAAAATTGCCCGTAGTTGGTTGAGAAGCAACTGTTGATTTTTCGGTGCGTGGCGCAGGCAAACGGTAGGCAACTTCTTTGCCTTTTTCCAAAATGATTGGCCATTCGTCTTTCCAGGTTACGGGTAATAAAAAGGTTTCACGGCCAGTGTTGAAATATTTTTTCTCGTAAGAGCGTGTCCCTAGGAATACCGCCCACCATTCGCCTTCTTTCGTCTGAACGAGATCGGCGTGGCCAACGGTAGTAATTGGATTTGAGCGAGCATCGTCCAGGCCGCGCTGCGTAAGGATCGGATTATTTTCGTAAGGAACAAATTTATCTTTCAGCGAGCGCGCACGGAAAATTACGGCAGAGTGATCGAATGAAGTGCCGCCTTCCGCGCAGAGCAAATAATACCAGCCGTTGATTTTATAAATGTGTGGGCCTTCAATCCACACGGGCTTTTTAGCGATATCAGTTCCGCCATTAACGATAAGGCGGCCAGAATTTTTAAGGACCTTATTGGATTTTAAATCAAACTCCCATTGCCAAATAGCACGATGCCCCTGGTAAAGCGGTTCGCCAATCGGTGCCTCATTGTGTGTGATATAAGCGCGACCATCATCGTCAAAGAAAATATCCGGATCGATTCCGCCAATTTCAGGTAGCTCAATTGGATCAGACCATGGACCAGCAGGGTTAGTCGCAGTCACTAAAAAATTTCCGCGCACATCGACTAGCGTAGTGATCATGTAAAACACACCATCGTGATAACGGATGGTAGGTGCATAGATACCGCGCGATACACGTTGATTTTTCAGCGGCAATTGTTTGGGGGTGACTAGCACATGTCCGAGGGACTCCCAATGTACTAAGTCTTTACTGTGGAAAATGGGCACGCCGGGTGAATAAGAAAAGGATGAATTAACAAGGTAATAATCATCGCCTGCGCGCGTAATACTTGGATCGGGGAAGAAGCCTGCAAGAATTGGGTTTTGGTATTCCCCTTTTGCTAAGGGTTGGGAAAAGATGGCATCTTTGCCTTCGTAGGTAAAATCATAAAAGGTGGCAGATTTTTCGGCGGCGCAAAAACCGCTGAGCGTTAATAGGAATCCACCAAAAAGTGACGCTAAAGGAGATAATTTCATAGGCATGTCCTGAGTATTTTTATTAAATAAAAATCGCTGGTTTCTCCAAAAAATCGTTAGAGAAACCAGCGATCCAGGTACAGCCTTTAAGGGTTAAAGATTAGTACAGGCTGTACCGGTTAAACCATCCGCGAAACCACGCAATGCGGGTTTGTCGTTGTAGTTATTGTCAAACAATAGTGGCCACGCAAGTGCCTGACCGTTGTATTGCGATGTTGCAGTGGTCAACCAAGTGTTTGCATCGGTTGTACCCCACACGGTAATACCACCGCGCTGTGCTTCAGGTACTACTTCTTTGTAGCCAGCCACAATGTCGCAATAACGTTTCTTTTGAGCGAGGCTTGAGGTGTTGTTGTATTGAGTAGCTGTACTTACAGACCAACCACCGCTGTACGGGTTGTTAATGGCTACATCCAACTCCGTAATTTTTACTTTCAAGCCTTTGTCGGCAATCTTTTTCATCGCCGCTTTAATATTCTCAATGCTTGGGTAGTCCATGAATACGTGCATCTGGAAGCCCACGCCGCTAATCGGAATATTGCGCGCTTGGAAGTCCGTCACCATTTCCACCAGCTTGGTGGTTTTGGCGTTGTTCTGGTCGATGTTGTAGTCATTGTAGTAGAGATCTACGGTCGCGTCGGCCAATCTTGCGGCTTTAAACGCTCGCTCAATATACACAGCGCTGTTCCCACTTTTAATGTAGAAGGTAGAATCTGACGAGCGGAATGTAGATGGCGAGCCATCGGTAAGGGCTTCGTTCACCACATCCCAACTTGTCACGTTACCCTTGGCTTTGTAGTGAGTGACGATGGTGTTTACGTGAGTATCCAACATGGTCAAGAACTCTTCCGAGGTTCCGGCCCAGTTTTTCATAAAGTTGGGGACTTGGTAGCTCGCATGCCAAATCAACGCGTGGCCGTGAATCTTAATATCTTTTGATTTCGCGTAATCTACAAATGCATCTGCATTGGTGAAAGTAAAGTCATTTGCGTTGCCATTGTTGTTGGGGTG
Source organism: uncultured Cellvibrionaceae bacterium (assembly GCA_964581625.1). Taxonomy (GTDB): domain Bacteria; phylum Pseudomonadota; class Gammaproteobacteria; order Pseudomonadales; family Cellvibrionaceae; genus Cellvibrio. The sequence continues at coordinate 6,174 of CAZOPE010000005.1, read as the reverse complement.
CAAGTAACTCACTTTCATGATGTTGCCTGCAGTCATTTGATCGAAGTGTTTTTCAATGACTGCCTGCTCTGCCGTGTTGGTGAGAATGTTGTAGGCAGGGGCATCTGTATTGGATACGGAAGCACCAATTGGAAAGGTCGCCAAATCTCTTAAACGAGCCACATTAGCAGAATAGGACGATGTGCTGCCTGAGCTGGTAGAGGTGGAGCTTGAGCTAGTTTGGGCTGGGGCCAAAGTGATTTTGGCGCTTTTAATGAGGACAGTTCCTGTTGGGGTGCCCTTGGCTTGAATCCCCACTTGAACGTCATTAACTGATTGGTTAAAGCGGTTGTCAGCCTCGCTGATCGTACAGGTAACTTTACTATCAGTGCCTGCGGTTAAGTCGCCATTGCCGCTCCAACAATCCCACTCGCCAGCCCAAGTATTTTTTACTTGGGCATAAATTTGTAAGTTCGCGCCGCTCGTTTTGAACTCGCTGCTTACATTAACCACCATATCCACCACAGCTTTTTCAAGTTGGGTGGGCTTGGCCACATCAAATACAGCGCCCACGCCATCACCGCTTGCGGTAAAGACAACGCCATTGTTGTAGGTCACACCGGAGTTTTCGTTACTGCCGGTTGAGTTGCCACGCCACCCGCTGGTCATATCAATAATCAAGGTTTGTGCAGCCGCGCTCGATGAGACACTGCTCACAACGGAGCTAGAGCTGCTGCTTGAACTGGATGATGTTGCGACGCTGGAGCTCGAAGAACTACTGGAGACATTGCTGCTACTTGAACTACTACTTGTTGTTGCTACAGACGAGCTTGTGACCGGAGGTGTATTTGAGCCACCCCCGCCGCCGCACGCGGACATAATTAAACCAACGACAATTAACGAAGATAGGTTACGCATTTTGATAACTCCCATTATTTTTATGTGGATGCGATGTTCTAGTCCATCGCACCATAAGGGTGTCAGTTTGTCTGCGCGGAAGAAAGGATGAAAGTGTAAGGATTTATTAAATTAACGTCTTTGCCACGACTAGTCGCACCAATAAAAAAGCCGCCCACAGTTTGATCTGGGGCGGCTTTTTAATGTGATTGATGACGTTGGGTATTAACCTTCCATCTTCTCCAATTCCAATCCTTTTGTTTCTTTTACCCACCAGATTACAAAGAATACAGAGAAGAGCGAGCAGCCTGCATAGATGCTGTAAGCGCCGACCAAGCCTAAGCTAGAGGCCAGCAACATTGGGAATGTCCATGTAATAAGGAAATTGGCACCCCATTGCGCAAAGCCCGCAATCGCCAAGCCTGTACCGCGAATTTGGTTAGGAAACATTTCTCCCAACATAATCCATACTACAGGGCCCCATGAGAGGTTGAAGAAGATCACATAAAGGTTGGCAGCGATTAAAGCTGTCACACCCATGCTGCTGCTAAGGATCAGGTTCCCTTTTGCATCCACCGGGGCACCCATGAAGGCATAGGCAACCAGCGCTAAAGTAACAGTCATACCGATGGAGCCCACCAACAGCAAAGGCTTGCGACCAATTTTGTCCACAAAAAAGAATGTGATAAAGCAGGCTGCAATAGAAACAAGGCCCGAGCCAACGTTGATGAATAATGAATCATTTTCTGAGAAGCCTGCAGCTTGCCAAAGCACGGCACCGTAGTAGAACACCACGTTAATCCCTACAAACTGTTGCAAGACTGCCAATCCAATACCCACCCATACAATAGGGCGAATGCGGCCTTTCGTTTTATCAATTAAGTCAGAGAAAGCGGGCTTGCGGTCGTGAGCGATAGATTTGTAGATCTCCTCAACAGTTCGTGCAGCCGCTTTAGCGCCATAGAGTTTGGCTAATACGCTCAGCGCCTTTTCTTTTTTGCCGCTGGCAACGAGGAAACGAGGGCTTTCGGGAATCAATAGCAAGGTTAAAAGGAATATGCCCGCTGGAATAATGCCCACCCAGAACATCCAACGCCAAGATGCATAGTCCATCCACAAAGGCATAGTCGAGCCTTTAACATTGTTCTCGGTGATATAGGCCTTACAAGCATCCATAGAAATATTGGCAGTAGCACACACTTCATGGCTGGCAATTGAGGCCAGATAGTAGTTGCTGAGGAAGGCAGCTGTTAAGCCAGAGATAATCGCAATTTGCTGAATAGAACTGAGCTTTCCACGGTATTCCGCTGGAACCAGTTCGCTAATGTACGCTGGGCAAATAATACTCGCTGCACCAATGGCAAGGCCCCCAATTAGGCGGTAGATCACGAACTCCATAGATGAAGAAGCAATCCCCGAGCCCCACGCAGAAAGAATAAACAAGGCTGCAGCTAAAATAAGGATCCCGCGACGCCCATAGGTATCTGCCCAAGAGCCCGCAAAGAAAGCGCCGGCGGCACAACCTAATAATATGGATGCCACATTAAAGCCAGTGCCAGCAGATTCCGAGTTAAACGCAATTTTAAGACCGTCAACCGTACCGTTGATTACGCCACTATCAAAACCAAACAAAAATCCGCCAATGGTGGCGATGATGCTGATAATAACAATGGAGGTCATATTTCTTTCGCTAGCGTCCAGCGAAATGCCGACCTCATTATTTGAGGATGATGAATGCATGGTGGTACCTGCTTTTTTAAATTATGGGTTTATTGAAATTATGATTAATAAGTTGTCTGTTGGGGCTCCCGGCTCAGCCTCAGCGGCTGAAAATAGGGATGCGCGACCATACCATAATGACAACTTTTTAGCATAGGGTTTGGAGTCGCAAAACCCGCTTATTTGCCGGTGCTTGTTAGCTATTTTGCTAGGGCTGGCATTCCTTGAGGTCTGTGCGATAGGTTCATGGTAAGGCAATAGGGTTTTTATGACTATATGGTCTGAGGAGGTGAATAAACCAATAGTTTATCCACTGCCCTTGCACGAGGCGCTGTTTAGATTTCGAAGGAGAAACCGCTTTCCGTGAGATGCTTGTAGGCTTCTGCATCAAAGCGATAGAGGTTAGCGGCGCGATGAGGAACACCTTGCTGTTTCTCGTTGCAGGGTGTCAGCAAATCCATTTTCATAATCTTACGGCGGAAGTTAGGCTTATCGAGCTTGGTATTGAGAATCGCCTCGTACAACGCTTGTAGCTGCAACAGGGTGAATTTTTCCGGTAAAAGGTTGAAGCCAATTGGTTTGTGGCAAACCTGATGACGCAGAAACTTCGTACCGTAATCGATGATTTCAGCGTGGTCATAGATGAGTTCGGGCAAGTTGTTAACGCTTTGCCAGCTCACATCAGCAGTGCTTTGGCCTGCTACCAAGGAGTAATGTTCAGCGCTCACCAAGGCATAGTAGGCGATTGTCACCACGCGCTCGGTTGGGAAGCGATCAACGCGGCCGAAGGTTTTTAATTGCTCAAGATAAAGCTGTTTAACGCCGGTAAGTTCTTCCAATAAACGGTAAGCTGCATCGCGCAGGTTCTCGTCATAGCGAATCCAACCGCCGGGCAGGGCCCACTTGCCTTGGTGCATGGGGTCGGTTTGCTTAACCAGCAGGATTTTTAGCTGATCGTTATCCAAACCAAAGATAAGGTTATCAATGGAAAGGGCCTTAATCACATTTTGGGGCGACTGAACGGGCTCCACATGACTATTGGGTGGCGTCGCGATGTTTGTCACAGTGAATTCCTGAGCGAATTATTATTAAACGGCTATTCTAGAACCCATGGGTAATATATTGTAAAAATGGCGTGGAAACTCTTTTTACGTCAGGCCAGAAGCCTCATTGTAACCATGCTCATATTTTTGTCCATAAAAAATAAGGAGTTAAGTTTTTTGACTAAAGATGCTTGTGGTCATTAAGACAATAAGATAAGCTTGTGGTCATTGGGACAATAAGATATGCTGTAATCATCAAAAATTAATAAGTGTCCAAAGCTCTGTTGTTTTTGCTAGCGAATGGAATTTGTTGCTCCTTACACTATTTCACTGAAAGAGATTCATTATGTTGTTTCTAGGCATTGACGTTGGAAGCTCATCCACCAAGTTATCTGTACTCGACGGTAAAACCGGCAAATGCGTGGGTGCGTTGTCTTATCCCGAATCCGAATTGGCGATTGAAAGCCCCGAAGTAGGCTTCGCAGAGCAGAACCCTGAAGTCTGGTGGGACTGTATTCAAAAAGGCGCGGCAAAGTTGTTTGCGAGCGGCAAGTTCGACAGTAAGCAGATTCAGGCAATTGGTATTTCTTACCAAATGCACGGTTTGGTGGTGGTAGATGCCGACCAGAAAGTACTGCGTCCTTCCATTATTTGGTGCGATAGCCGTGCAGTTCCCTTGGGCAACGCCGCTCTTGCGGAAATGGGTACCGACTACTGCTTTGGTCACCTATTAAATTCTCCGGGCAACTTCACCGCCGCAAAATTGCGTTGGGTACAACAGAACCAGCCAGAGATTTTCAGTAAAATTCACAAAATTATGTTGCCGGGCGATTACATCGCCATGAAGTTAACCGGTGAAATCACTACCACAGCGTCAGGCTTGTCTGAAGGCACCTTGTGGGATTTTAAAGAGCAACGCGTTGCGACCGAGTTATTAAATCACTGGGGCATTGATCCAGCTGTTATTCCGAATTTGGTGCCAAGCTTTGGTGAGCAAGGTACAGTGCGCGCCGATGTAGCTGCCGCTTTAGGGTTGGGTTCAAATGTTAAGGTTTGCTACCGCGGTGGCGATCAGCCCAACAATGCTTTCAGCTTAAATGTGCTGGAGCCAGGTGAAGTTGCCGCAACGGCGGGAACTTCTGGCGTTATTTATGGTGTTACAGATAAGCCTGCTGCTGACGTTGAATCACGTGTGAACACTTTCTTGCACGTTACCAGTACTGCAGAGAAAAATCGCAACGGTGTTTTGGTGTGTGTGAATGGTTGCGGTCGTTTGTATTCATGGTTGCGTCAAACTATCAGCGCTGCTGGCGCTACTCCTTCATACCCAGTATTGAACGGTTTGGCTGAACAAGTTGCCGTAGGCAGTGATGGTTTGGTTTTCCATCCGTTTGGTAACGGCGCTGAGCGTATTTTCCAAAACAGAAATTTGGGTGCGCAACTGCGTAATCTGGATTTTAACCGCCACGGCTTGGGCCACATGGTTCGTGCAGCGCAAGAAGGTATCGTGTTCTCGCTGAACCAAGGTTTCGATGTATTGAAATCTTTGGGCGGCAGTTGTGATGTAGTGCGTGCAGGTAAAGGCAATATGTTTTTGAGTGATGTATTTACGCAGGCTTTTGCAAACACGACTCAAGCTGCAGTGGAATTATATGAAACTGATGGTGCCGAAGGTGCTGCACGTGCGGCGGCTTTGGGTGTTGGTTTTTATGCATCGCAAAAAGAAGCTTTCGGTGGCCTGACACGTTTGGGTGTGATTGAACCTAATGCTAGTTTACTGGCGCAATACCAAGATGCTTATCAAAATTGGGTTGCGCTTTTACCTGCAGAATAATCAATAAATACTAAGAAATTGAATTGTTAATGTGTAGAAATGGTTTTTAGTAATCAATTGTTGTTTAAATCTTTAAAGATAATTAAGAGGTTAAAATTATGAGTATTGTTCTTGGTGGCAAAGAATATTTTCCCGGTGTCGGTAAAATCGCTTTTGAAGGCGCTGATTCCGATAATCCATTAGCATTCAAATACTACGACGAAAACCGCGTAGTTGCTGGCAAGACTATGAAGGATCACTTCAAGTTTGCTACCTGCTACTGGCACACTTTCTGCGGCGCTGGTCACGATCCTTTCGGCCCAGGCACCAAAATTTTCCCATGGTCTGCTACCAGCGATGCAGTTGCCCGTGCGCAAGAAAAAATGGACGCAGCATTTGAGTTCATCACCAAAATTGGCACTCCTTACTACTGCTTCCACGATATCGACTTGATTGATGAAGGTGCAACTCGCGCTGAAACCTCAAAGCGTTTGCAAGCTATCGTTGAATACGCAAAACAAAAACAAGCTGCTTCTGGCGTGAAATTGTTGTGGGGTACTGCAAACCTGTTCTCTAACCCACGTTACATGAACGGTGCTTCTACTAACCCAGATTTCAACGTAGTGGCTTATGCTGGTGCGCAACTGAAAGACGCGTTGGATGCAACCATCGCATTGAACGGCGAAAACTACGTATTCTGGGGCGGCCGTGAAGGTTACATGA